>NZ_JAAIMY010000119.1 GCF_013300825.1 Blautia wexlerae | reverse complement strand
TGCTCGTTTGGATAAATAACGGGGGCAGTCAATCACAACCGCCCGGAAGCTCTGCCTGCACCCATGCTGGCATTTCCGGCATAATTCGTTGTAAGTGACACGCCCCCGGTCATTGAGGTAAAAGGAAAGCTCATATTTCCTCTTTTTACTCATTCTCGGCATATTGTGTTTCCTCCCGTTTTAGTGTATGGTTTCGGGGCGATTTTCGGCAAAATTACAGCCATAGAGCCGCCTAAAATCTCCCGAAGTATCAGCGATAGGGTAGACTATCTCCCTATCAGATTGTCGTGTTTCGGTATCATTTCGGTGTCAGTTCGCCAGTTCTCC
>NZ_JAAIMY010000118.1 GCF_013300825.1 Blautia wexlerae | reverse complement strand
GGTTTAGGCTCCTCCGCGTTCGCTCGCCGCTACTTACGGAATCGAGTTTTCTTTCTTTTCCTCCGGGTACTTAGATGTTTCAGTTCCCCGGGTTCCCTTCCTACAGTTATGTATTGGCTGTAGGATACATGAGGTTTGCTCATGTGGGTTTCCCCATTCAGACATCTCCGGATCACGGGATATTTGCTCCTCCCCGAAGCTTATCGCAGCTTATCACGTCTTTCATCGGCTCTTAGTGCCAAGGCATCCGCCCTGTGCCCTTATTGCTTGACCTTTCGCTTCATCACCCTAGCGTAGGTGATGCGGTCGTTTGATTCTCATTGTTTT
>NZ_JAAIMY010000117.1 GCF_013300825.1 Blautia wexlerae | reverse complement strand
TAACAGAACGGTTTTGGGAAAGCCGGCCACAGAGGGTGAAAGCCCCGTACGTGAAAGCAGAGCTGACTGAGCAGGATCCAGAGTACCACGAGACACGTGGAACCTTGTGGGAAATCAGGGGGACCACCCCCTAAGGCTAAATACTACTTAGTGACCGATAGCGCATAGTACTGTGAAGGAAAGGTGAAAAGGACCCCGGGAGGGGAGTGAAAGAGAACCTGAAACCCTGTGTCTACAAGCTGTGGAAGCACTTTATATGTGCGACCGCGTACTTTTTGTAGAACGGTCCGGCGAGTTACGCTTACTGGCAAGGTTAAGCACTTCAGGTG
>NZ_JAAIMY010000116.1 GCF_013300825.1 Blautia wexlerae | reverse complement strand
TGTTTCGTTGTGGATTGTATTCTGCAAATATTGTTCTCATCGTATCCCATCTCCTTATCATTTAATCAATCATTAGTAGCAAAAATTAAGAAGCATTTCAATCAGTTCATCATGTCACTTTTATTTTATGTTATACTGTTTTATATAATTTTTTTGCCCTTGTATTTGCCCTTATCAGAGTTCATAAACACTGATGGGACGATATAACACAAGGGAAAAAATAAGGGAAAGCTCACCTGCGACAAATCCAGTGTTTTCAAGGGTTTGCGGAGAATTTAATAACAAAATATAACAGTTATTAAATCTCTTAAAACAGGTGAAATCTCAATCG
>NZ_JAAIMY010000015.1 GCF_013300825.1 Blautia wexlerae | reverse complement strand
AGAATTTTCGAGAATCGTATGTGTTTCACTGTTTAGTTATCAAGGTTGTCTGTCTTCGCCTCTCGGTTGACAGCTCATTCATTATATCACTTGCTTTTTGCTTTGTCAAGAACTTTTTTATTTTATTTTTTAAGTTCTTTTTTCATCTGCATCAGCAACTCTGATATAATATCATGTCTTCAGTTTCCTGTCAACACTTTTTTTATATTTTTTTCAACTTTGTTCAACCAAATCTCTGTTGTCTGTCAAAAAAAATCCGCCTCACTCAGAAGCGGATTTATCATATCATTATTTTCTTTTTACGTCAAGTATTATTTTACATTTTTTTACATATTTTTTACACCATCTCCGATATCGCTATAATATCCTCATTTTTAACGCCCCAATATCAAAGTAAAGATTCAGAAATCGTTCGCATTTGCGCAGGAAGACATTTGGATCTGATACCTACGGTCCACAGATACCAAACCTTTCTAATAGAAGATACTCATAAATATCCTGATCAGGATATCTCTGTCATATATGAAACTCAGGATGCAATCTTTCTTAATGATCTGAAGGGCCGCCTCACCAGCCTTTGTATTGCACACAATGGTGAGAACCAGAAGGATAATCCATATTACTATAAGAAATTTAACTGCCCCCAGCAACGCTCCTGCCACCTTGTTCATACCATGAAGCACAGGTAATCTCGCTGCAAGATTCAGCATCCATGTGATACTCCTCACCATAATCGTCGACATCAGCAGAGAAATCAGGAAAGAAATTCCGTTCACTGCCATTCTCGCCAGATATTGGGCAATATAATCCGAAAATGTAGTTACAGCCAGATACTGGTAACTGTCAGAATTATTATTCTGAACCAGTCCATTCCTCAGCAGCTCCGGGAGATTCATTTCATTTATAAATTCAGCTTGGCTTTCTCCACTGTCTGTCCATGTGCTGTATTCCTCTCCTACAAACTCCCGGCAGCTTTCCTGTACTTTTTCATAAATTGATGTATTTTCCCGAATAAACTCATTTACATAAGGATTTATAAACCACACGATCGCCATCGACAGAAAAACGCATACAAGCGAAACCAGTTCTTTTATCAATCCCCGCCTATAACCTCTGACACATGCAGCTGCCAGAAAAAGTATCGTAATGACTCCGGCCCATGTTAAAGCCATTTTCATCCTCCTAACTAAGTTTTATTACCTCTACACCGCTGTCCAATACCAGAAGGTATCTGTTCATTCCGATTTTGAAGAAATCTTTAATTGTTCCATCCACACTGCCAAGATATTTCTGTACTCCCCTGCTGTTCATTACACACATCTGGGAGCTGTTGTACATCAGAATATTTCCACCGCTTAACTTAATCGTCGTATATGGAATATTGAAGTTTTCTTTGAATTTCAATTTGCCATCTGTAGTATAAACTTCCATTGTATACTGTTTGTCTTTACTGTCATTCTTAAACACAAGGCCGATCATATCATTATCATAAAAAGTACTGACGATTTCTTTATCTACTTTTACTGTTTTTACTTCCTTCGGAATCTGGCTTCCCTGATAAATTGTAAATCCATTATCTTTAAGTGCTACAGACCGGTTATTATCAAGATACTGGATCTGCGGAACTACCACGCTTTCATATTTATATCCACTGACAATTCTGTCATCCTCATTCTGTCCTACATCTCCGAAATTGTAAAACGCCACATAACTGGTCGTATCACTTCCATCTACGAACTGATAAGTTACCATCATGATTACTCCGTCTTCAGATATGGCAATATCAAGGGGATATCCCGGATCATCTATCTTCGTCTGATTTTCAGCGATCAGGCTTCCATCCGTACCATAAAAATCAATCCATGTATCATCTCCACCATCCAGGATTGCCGCAACAAGACCGCTTTTGGATACTTTTGCTTTGACAATACTGTAGGAAGTAGTTACACTGCCTGTTTTTCCGGATTTATCATAAATCTCCAAAGTTGTTCCATCTTTATCCGCAATCACCGCATGAGTTCCGTTAACATCTGCCACAGGATTCTGCATCTGATAGGT
This sequence comes from Blautia wexlerae, assembly GCF_013300825.1. Lineage (GTDB taxonomy): Bacteria > Bacillota > Clostridia > Lachnospirales > Lachnospiraceae > Blautia_A > Blautia_A wexlerae_B. The sequence continues at coordinate 78,260 of NZ_JAAIMY010000015.1, read as the reverse complement.
TTCGCTCCAGAGTGTACTCATCTTATCAGAAACAAGGGAAACCCCGTCCGGACTGTATCGAAGAATATTTCCATCCATTTCAACATAATTTGTAGAAACAATATCCTCCTGCTCACTTGTCTGGATTACTTTATAAGTATGATAGCTTCTCTTCTCTATGTAAAATCCCACAGCCGTTACAGCAGCAGCTATCGCCACCACTGTAATAACTGTCTTTTTCGCTACACTTCTTTTGTGGCGGGACAATCTGCGCTCATAATCATCTGCATATTCCTCTTCAGCTCTCTCCCGGACTTTCGCTTTTCTGTTTCTCTCTGCCTGAAGCTTTTTCTTTTTATGTTTTTTTATTATTTTCTTAAATGTATTTGCCATTTTAGCCTTTACCTTATTTCTCACTTTCATTTTGTTGATTATCAGGTTTCAGTTTTTGCCATTTATTATAGCACAGTTTTCTAAGGTAATACAATTACTTGTCCCGGATAAATGATTTCGTCCGCTGACATCCCATTCAATTTGCAGATCTGACTTATGGCTTCGATACTTCCGTATCTGTCCATACTTATCTGAAAAAGAGTATCGCCGGGCTGAATCACATATGACTCATGGGCTTTTCCCGCTGCTTCGCTGTTTTCCTTCTGCACAGCTTCCCTGACACGTTTCTGTGCTTTACGTTCATCTGCTTCCTGCTGGTAGATCTGTTCGGTTTTATCTGCTTTTTCTGTCTTTACATCCGGAAGCTGTTCTGTTTTGTCCGATTTTTGTTCTGTATCTGTCTGCTCTGCTGATATTTTTTTCTCTGAAGTATTGTTTTTCTTTTCAGAATTTTCTTTTTCACTGGTGCTTTGATTATTCTCTTCATCATTCTCTTCATTATTCTTTTTATTCTTCCCTGCATCATTTTGTATAGTATCTGTCCGGTATTGTTTATACTGCCTGACAGCTTCATTGTTCGAAGTCCCGACAACAGGAGACGGCGTTATCTCCTCAACGATCACTGAAGAAACCGTCGCGCTCTCCTTTTCGTTCTGTTTTACATTCTGGTAACTTCTGTAAAAATTAACACCCACTGTCAGTACTGCAATTGCCAGACATGCAGTTAATCCATATGAAAAAACAGAAGGAGCTGCCGGCTCCTTCCTGGTTTCCTTTTTATCTGCAATTATTTTGCGAAAATCCTTCACAGCCTGATCTTCATATTTTTCCTGAGGTTCCGGCTGAAGTTCTTCGTTTTTGTCAATCATATACGCCTGCATACCGGGATTTTTTTCATAATAAAGATAATACCCTCCCAGACGCACCATTTCATTGTTTTCATAACGGAAGAAAGCATCTTCCCTTTCCTGAGGTTCCATAAGCATCAGAACTTTTTCTCCTCCAAAATGTTTCATGTGTACTTTGGACATCACTTCCGATACTTTCAGTAGAAGCTGAGGCTGCGAAAAGAACCATCCCACAATCTCCTGATCTTCAAAGTACTCCTTCTGGGCTTCCTGTATCTGCTTCCATTGATTTTCCGAAAAATCGATATGATCAGGTGCTGCCTCCATCCCCTCCGCCATAATAGCACCTTTGATAAACAGATAAGCTATCTGAGAACGCCATTTAAGATTTCCTGTAAGAACTGCCACTCTGGTTTTTGCTTCTCCCAAAGAGTCCTCTGTTCTGGCAAGTCTTACCAGAAATGTGTACACATAGTCCTCCATATAAATCCTGTAATCTTCGGCTGCCAGGCCGATCTGGCGTATATTTCTGGGTAATCCAAACGGTTCCTCACCATTTTGTCCTTCCTGAGATTCGTCCTTATAGATTACTTCTATCATCTCTCATCACCCCTTCGGGTATCAGGATAACACAGATAAATTGCAGATTTTATCACATTGTAAGAGGAATTTACCATAATTTGGCGACAGATTTTGCACAGTGCATATTTTTATCCCGGTAAGGATATGATGTTATCAGAAGCCTCTTCGCAGCTTGTTGTTATGAAGCAAAGGGACTATAGCAATTAAAAGATATAATCAATAATGTGCTCTCGAAATCTTTTTGTGCAGGTACAACAGAGACTCTACGAGTACATAATACGATCAGGGAGGTTTTATGGTATTTTATGTGGACTCACAGAAAAGCAGTTCTGCTGAAGAAATCGCTTTTCTTTTAAATAAATGTATTCTTCAATATCCCGGCAGATGGTCGGAACTGGTTTTTCTGTGTATCGGAAGCGACCGCGTGACAGGAGACTGTCTCGGTCCCTATATCGGACACCAGTTACTTGAACATCTGAATACGGACACTCATGGCGTTTATGTTTACGGTACCCTGAAAAGCCCCGTACATGCTTTAAATCTTTCCAGAATTTCCCGCCAGATCAAAATTCTGCATCCCGAAGGTCTGGTTATTGCAGTGGATGCCTCTCTTGGACAAAAAAAGCACCTGGGGTATGTGACCATCGCAGATGGTGCACTTTACCCAGGTGCTGCAGTTCAGAAAGAACTTCCTCCTGTTGGTGATATCCATATCACAGGGATTGTAAACATCGCAGGTGTACTGGAACAGCTAACCCTTCAGACTACCCGCCTGTCTACGGTAATCTCTCTGGCAGATACCATCACACAGGGAATCGTAAATTATACAAATTCTTTGATCTGTTTGTAGATGCCTTCTGCATCAAGACCATATTTCTCAAGAAGAGCTGTGGCAGGACCGGATTCTCCGAATACATCATTTACACCGATACGTTTTACAGGTACAGGTGCTTTCTCAGACAGGCATTCGCATACTGCTCCGCCAAGTCCACCGATTACTGAATGCTCTTCTACAGTTACAACCTTGCCTGTTTCTTTGGCTGCTGCAACTACAAGTTCTTCATCCAGAGGTTTAATCGTATGGATATTGATTACTTTTGCATCTACGCCGTCTGCCGCAAGCTTCTCTGCAGCTTCAAGAGCAGGAGCTACACAGAGACCGTTTGCAATGATGGTAAGGTCTTTTCCTTCACGAAGGACAATACCTTTGCCTAATTCAAATTTATAGTCCGGTCTGTCATTGATAACCGGAACTGCCAGACGTCCAAATCTCATATATACAGGACCAACATGCTCATAAGCTGCTTCTACCATAGCTTTTGCTTCAATATCATCAGAAGGGCAGGCAACAACCATTCCCGGAATCACTCTCATAAGAGCGAAATCCTCACAGCACTGATGGGTAGCACCATCTTCACCTACAGAAATTCCGCCATGAGTAGCGCCAATTTTTACATTGATCTTCGGATATGCAATAGAGTTACGAACCTGCTCAAAAGCACGTCCTGCTGCAAACATTGCAAATGTGCTGGCAAATGGAACTTTTCCTGTAGTAGCCAGACCTGCGGCAATACCCATCATATTACACTCAGCAATACCGCAGTCAATATGACGCTCCGGAAATTCTTTTTTGAATACGCCAGTCTGAGTAGCTGCAGCAAGGTCAGCGTCCAGAACGACCAGGTTCTCATGTTTCTTACCTAATTCAACCAGTGCAGCACCGTAGCTTGCTCTTGTTGCGATCTTCTTTACTTCTGACATAATGCTTCACCTGCCTTTTCTAACTCTTCCATTGCCTGTGCGTACTGCTCGTCATTCGGAGCTTTTCCATGCCATCCAACCTGATTTTCCATAAAGGAAACACCTTTTCCTTTTACAGTTTTCATAATGATAGCTGTAGGCATTCCCTTAGTAGCTTTTGCTTCATCAAAAGCAGCTCTTAACTGATCCATATCATTTCCGTCTGCAACGTTAATTACATGGAAGTTAAATGCCTCAAATTTCTTATCAATCGGGTATGGAGAACATACTTCGTCAACCTTACCGTCGATCTGAAGTCCATTATTATCCACGATCACTACAAGATTGTCCAGTTTTCTGAAGCCTGCAAACATAGCAGCTTCCCAAACCTGGCCTTCCTGAATTTCACCGTCGCCTAATAAGGTATATACACGATAGCTTTCATTGCTTAATTTGGCAGAAAGTGCCATACCAACTGCTGCAGAGATTCCCTGTCCCAGAGAACCGCTGGACATATCAACACCCGGGATATGTTTCATATCCGGATGTCCCTGTAAATAGGAACCCAGATGGCGAAGAGTCTTCAGATCTTCTTTTGGGAAAAAGCCTCTTTCTGCAAGTGCAGAGTAGTATCCCGGTGCTGTGTGGCCTTTGGAAAGTACGAAACGGTCACGATCAGCCTTCTTAGGATCCTTTGGATCAATATTCATTTCTTCAAAATATAAATAAGTGAATACATCTGCTGCAGACAGAGATCCGCCCGGATGTCCTGCTTTTGCAGAATGTAATGCAGTAACGATGTCTTTACGGACTTCGTTTGCAATTTTCTGAAGTTCTAATTTTTCCATTGTGGTAAATTCTCCTTATTCGCCGAATACTGCTTTATAATCTTTCTGGAATTTCTCAATACCTGCATCTGTCAGAGGATGTTTTGTCATCTGTACGATTACATTGTACGGAACAGTTGCAATGTCAGCACCTGCAAGTGCACAGTCTGTTACATGGATCGGATTTCTTACGCTTGCTGCGATGATTTCTGTCTCGATTCCTGCCACTTCAAAAATCTCAGCAATCTCGCGGATCAGATCAACACCTCTTGTAGAAATGTCATCCAGTCTTCCAAGGAACGGAGATACATAAGTAGCACCTGCTCTTGCAGCCAGAAGTGCCTGGTTAGCAGTGAAAATCAGAGTAACGTTTGTCTTGATTCCTTCTGCATGAAGAACCTTAACTGCTTTCAGACCTTCTACTGTCATAGGAATCTTAACAACCATGTTCGGATGGATGGCTGCAATCTCACGTCCCTCTTTAATCATTCCTTCTGCATCTGTTGTAGTAGCTTTTACTTCACCGCTGATTGGTCCGTCTACGATAGATGTGATCTCTTTGATTACTTCCTTGAAATCTCTTCCTTCTTTTGCGATAAGAGACGGATTTGTAGTAACACCACAGATTACACCCATATCATTAGCTGCCTTAATATCCTCTACTTTTGCTGTGTCAATAAAAAATTTCATGTTCTTAACCCTCCTGATTTTTGCTTGTCATAATCGTTCATTGATCTGATGGTTTCATTATAACAGACTTTATATTCAGGTCAAGCGCCGCAAAATATTATTAATAATTTTCTTATTAATAATCATGTGTTTTATTAATTCTTTATTTTTCTGTCACAACATACATTCCGCAACTGATTTCTTTTCCTTTTTCGTAACTGTTCAGTACTTTTGCAGTTACAGGTAAAAATCCTTTACAAACCGTCTCTGATACCGGATTTCAGCCTGCACATCCCGGGATTTACAGCAATTCCAGAGGATGCCTTCAAAATTATTATTAATAATTTTCATTCGACGTATTTAATTATTTTTTTTGGTTCTGACATACCCCGTAGTGCGTCTCGCTATCAGCTTGGGGGTATATTCAATATTATAGAGACTGACAGGAGCAGAATCTGTAAGAAAACGGTACTGCTCATCGATTTTGCGCAGTATAATATCACAGGCATCTCTGCCTTTAAGGGCTACGAAATGATCGATCGTAGTAAGAGAGATCTTCCGTATTCCCGAATAAAAGATATTATCGCACCCGATCACCGATACATCCTTGGGTACATGAATCCTTGCTTCATGGAGAGCATCCAGCGCACCAATAGCCATCATATCATTCTGGCCTGCAATGGCTGTAAATTCCCTGCCTTCATCCAGAAGTTCCATAGTAAGCTTATAACCCATGGAATATTCCGAATCCATCCGCGGGATCTGCATATCGATAGCTTCATCCGCAGCCTTAATGATCACATGATCCTTCAGACCTTCTTTCTCAAACTCTTTCACAAAACCATTTACACGTTTTGTTCTCTGCCATTGTCTCCTTGTCAGGGGCGGAGTGATAAACGCTACATCTCTGTGCCCCAGATCAAGCAGATGTCTTGCCATCATCCTTCCCACAACTGTATTATCCTGATTAATGGCATCTATAGTTGTAGTTTTCTCTTTATTACTGATGATAACCAGTGGGATTGTCTGCGCCAGTTCCTCTACCTGCTGCTGAAAATCCGGATTTGGATTACAGCAGTAGATAATGCCAAGCGGCTCTATTGTACCCATCATGCGCAGATACTTCTCCTCCAGACGGGGATCTCTCTGTGTATTACAGATAAAGACACCATATCCCTGTTTGTTCGCCACTGCCTCAATTCCCTGCAGAAGCAATACATAATACGGGCTTGTAAGCGTAGGGCAAAAAACAACGATCAGCTTCTCTTTCCGGCTTTCTTTTCTGTTCTTTCGTCCGGGAAGACGATAGCCTAATTCTCTGGCTGCCTGCTCTACCTTCTCTACTGTTTCTCTGGAAAAAGAAACATTATATTTCTTATTCAGGACCATGGAAACAGTTGCCTGGGAGACTCCTGCCCTCTTTGCCACGTCAGAAGAAGTTGCTTTCTTTTTAGACAAAGTGATGCCTCCTTTTCCGATGATCTTTTGTCAGAACAGTAACCTTAAAGCTCCACACGCCCCTCAAGAGCACGTAAAAGAGTCACTTCGTCAATATATTCCAGATCTCCTCCTACCGGAACTCCGCTTGCGATCCTGCTGACTTTGATCCCGGTAGGTTTGATCAGCTTACTGATATACATTGCCGTTGTTTCCCCCTCCAGACTGGAATTGGTAGCAATAATCACTTCCTTTACCTCATCCTTTGCCAGACGCTGCATGAGTTCTTTCAGTTTGATATCATCCGGCCCGATTCCAAGCATTGGAGAGATTGCACCATGAAGAACATGATAAACGCCATCAAACTTGCCTGTTTTTTCATAAGCTGCAAGATCTCTTGTATTCTCTACCACCATGATCACTGAATGATCACGCTTATCATTGCTGCAGATGGGACAGATCTCTCTGTCTGTCAGAGTACAGCAGCACTTGCAATACTGTACATTCTCTCTGGCACCGGTAATGGAAGAGGTAAGCTGCTCTACCTGATCCTTTGGCATATTCATGATGTGAAATGCCAGTCTCTGTGCTGATTTCGCACCGATTCCCGGAAGATGGGAAAGCTGCTCGATCAGCTTATTGATATGACTGCTGTAGTATTCCATCAGAATGGAAGACCTCCGCCAAGTCCGCCCAGGCCACCTGTCAGTTTAGACATAACAGCCGTAGATTCTTCTTCCACTTTGCGAAGTGCTTCGTTTGTAGCTGCAACGATGAGATCTTCCAGCATTTCGATGTCATCTGGATCTACAACTTCCTCCTGAAGCTTTACTTTTGTCACCTCTCTCTTACCTGAGATAGTTACCTCTACAGCTCCGCCTCCTGCAGTAGCCGTAAATTCTTTCTCTTCCAGAGCTTTCTGATTCTCTTCCATCTGACGCTGCATTTTCTGCGCCTGTTTCATAAGATTATTCATATTTCCCGGCATACCCATTCCCGGGAATCCTCCACGTTTTGCCATTTGTGGTATCCTCCTTGCTATTTATTGCCTTATTGTTTACTGCCTTTTCCTATCCGGAGAATATTTATTCTCCTTTTTCCTCATCAGGATCCTCCTCTATCACAACATCCATGTGGATATTATTCTTTATCGCCTGGTCCACTGTGATATTTGCCAGATTTGTATGCTGATGCTTATCTACCACCAGCATCTGGATCTCTACTGTTTTTCCTGTCTGGGCAGTGATGATATCCTGAAGCTCTTTCTTCGCTTCCGAATTGTCCACATAGGACTGCCCAAGGAAATCCTGAAATTCCACATAAAGGACAGGTTCTCCTGTCTCACTGTTATACTTCGGAACAGATTTCTGAAGCATCTGCTTGAACATCCCTGTCGTCTGTCCTGTGATCACTCTCCAGCCTGCCACGATCTTCTGCAAATCTTCCGGTGCAGCTTTCGCCGGTGCTTTGTTTCCCGCCGGTTCCTGAACTGCTCCGGTTTCTGCCGGCATTTTCCCTGAACCCTGCTGCACGATCACCTGCTGTACCGGACGTTCATCCATCCGCTGTTCCAGCACACGCAGTCTGTCCAGAACAGAATCCAGATTAGTCTCCATTGCAGGACGGCACAGCTTGATCAGTGCAATCTCCACAAGGACCCTTTTCTGGGTTGCATATCGGATTTGATTGGACAAATCCGAAAAAATACGGATATACCGCATCAGCGTCTCCACATCCAGCATGGTGCTCTCTTCTTTCAGAAGCTTCATGTTGTCGGATGAGACATCGATCGCTTCCTCCGGATTCTCAGAAGTCTTAACGAGAAGAAGATTTCTCATATACCAGGTAAAATCTCCCACAAACTGGCTCAGTTCCCTGCCTCCTACGATCAGTTCCTCCAGGATATGAATGGAACCTGTCACATCTCCCCGGATTACTTTTCGCAAAAGCTTGCTAAACACTTCGGTGTCAACGGCTCCCAGAACCTCCAGAACTTTATCATAGGTAAGTTCCTGTCCAAGATAAAAAGCAATACACTGGTCGAGAAGGCTGAGCGCATCTCGCATGGAACCATCTCCCGCTTTCGCTACATATCGGACTGCTTTTTCCTCAGCTTCTACACCTTCAACTTTGAGCAGTTCATCCAGTCTGGCCGCGATAGTGTCTATGGTGATCCTGTGGAAATCATATCTCTGGCATCTGGATAAAATCGTAATCGGAATCTTGTGCGCCTCTGTAGTTGCCAGGATAAACATAACATAAGACGGTGGTTCCTCCAGTGTTTTCAGCAGGGCATTAAAGGCACCTGTGGAAAGCATATGAACCTCATCAATAATATATACTTTATATTTACCTTCTGTAGGGCGGTAAGAAACCTCTTCTCTGATCTCACGTATATTATCCACACCATTGTTGGATGCAGCATCGATCTCGATCACATTCATTGCAGTTCCTGCCTGGATTGCCTTGCACATGGCACATTCATTACAGGGGCTGCCATTTACGGGATGCTCACAGTTGACTGCCTTCGCCAGAATTTTGGCTACTGTTGTTTTACCGGTTCCTCTGGTGCCGCAGAACAGATACGCATGGCCGATACGGTTATGCTTAATCTGATTTGTCAGAGTAGTCACTATGTGATCCTGACCTTTGACATCCGCGAAATTATCCGGTCTGAACTTTCTGTAAAGAGCAGTGTAACTCATGAGTAAACTCCTATCGTAACTATTCAGCACCCCCACTGTCAGCAGCGCGCCAAATAGTTATCTCTATCTTATTATCACAGCCGCCGCGGAAAAAATTCCCGCGGCGGTCTTTTTTACATCCATATCTTATATGAAAAGGTATCTGTCAGTCAAGTACTGTTTCACTTAATCAGTCACCAAAGCTGATACCAATCTGTTTGGCAGCAACTACAAGCTGATCTTTCGGTGATACCATCTTAAGCTTACCTGCACACTCTTCAAGAGGTACACGTTTAATTTTGCCGTTTACCACGCCGATCATGATGCCATATTCACCATCCATGATCGCCTGCGCTGCACCTGCACCGATTCTTGTGGAAAGAACGCGGTCATACGGACATGGTTCTCCGCCTCTCTGTGTATGTCCCGGAACTGTAACGCGGACTTCGCTTCCGATCTCTTTGTAGATCTGATCAGCAATCTCATAGGAAACGGACGGATATTTCTTTGCTCGGGCTTCCAGTTTCTCTTTGTATTTCTTTTTAGGAAGTTCTGCGTCTTCTTTGGAAATCGCACCCTCAGCAACAGCAAGGATCGTGAAACGTTTACCTGCTTTTGCACGCTTCTGGATTGCTGCTGTAACTTTTTTGATATCATATGGAATCTCAGGAATCAGGATGATGTCCGCACCGCCTGCAACACCTGCATGAAGTGTCAGACTTCCTACCTTGTGTCCCATGATCTCTACGATAAATACACGTCCATGTGAGGATGCTGTCGTATGGATACAGTCAATGGCATTTGTGGCAATGTTTACCGCACTCTGGAAACCAAAAGTCATGTCTGTGCCATAGATGTCATTATCAATAGTCTTTGGAAGATGGATAATGTTCAGTCCTTCTTCTCTCAGAAGGTTTGCTGTCTTCTGTGTACCATTTCCGCCAAGGATCACAAGGCAGTCCAGGCAGAGTTTATAATAAGTCTGCTTCATTGCTTCAACCTTGTCCAGGCCATTCTCATCCGGGACACGCATCAGTTTGAATGGCTGTCTGGATGTTCCGAGGATTGTGCCGCCCTGTGTAAGGATTCCGGAAAAATCTTTGGATGTGAGCATACGGTATTTACCATAGATCAGTCCTTTATATCCATCATCAAATCCATAAACTTCCAGTTCATCCAAATTGTTACTCAGTCCCTTTACTACTCCTCGCATGGTAGCGTTAAGAGCCTGACAGTCACCGCCACTGGTAAGCATACCTATTCTTTTAATCATGATAGTATCCTCCATTTCTGTGTTTTAAGAATTATCCATATCCATACATACAAGACATGTTGTGTACTCTGGCATATCCATTTCCAGAATAAAGATAGTTTATTTCTGTTTATTATATAATATTTATCGTTTTCATACAATAGTGTTAGAAAAGTTTTAGTTACTATTCACGCACTACGTTCGTTACTGTTCACTCCGTTCGTTACTGTTCACTCCGTTCCCAGTAATAAGTTTTACTATAATGATTCACTATTGACAAAACAGCCTCCTGCCTATATAATCAGAAATGCGCAGCCGGGGAGATAGCGGTGCCCTGTACCTGCAATCCGCTACAGCAGGGGTGATGCCAATCCGAGGCTTGTATCCTGTGGAGCTGCCCTCTATAAGTGGCGTTGACGTTTGGGTCTTACGCAACAGGAATCTGTGAACCGTGTCAGGACAGGAATGTAGCAGCACTAAGCAGAAGCTCTTGTGTGCCGTAAGGGTGCCTGGGCTGAGTTAACTGTAGAGGTAACGTCTGTGGGACCATTCCGAAGTGCGGCGCGCAAAAAAGAATATTCATGATGCAGCTCATCATATAAAAAAGCATTCAGAATTTTATCTGTTGATAATTTTCTGAATGCTTTTCTTATTTTTGTGGTTTACAAAAGTCCATATATTAACAGAAGCGGGAAAGAGCCTTATACAATTTCCATCAGATAAAGAATAATTAATCCTCTACTACCTGTACCTGACTTTTGTTCTTATATTTCTTCATCACATGAAAATAATAAGGAATCAGTGGGATCAGTGCGGCGATCCATGCGGTCGGGTCAGCCATACAGACACCGGCAAAGGAAGTATGTCCCGCAATCAATACGACAATTCCGGTTCTCGCCACCAGTTCAAATACCCCGCCAAGCATTGGCACAAGTCCATATCCCATTCCCTGCAGAGTATTTCGATAGAGGAAAATACTTCCGAGAAACGGATATGCCCAGAATACTGTCCGGAAATAAGTAACAGACACATTTACTACGTCCTGTTCCGATGGATCTACGAAAAGATATGTCAGATATTTTCCGAAGAAAAACATCAGGAACATAACAAAAACGCTCCATCCCAGGACCATCATCTGCGTGTAACGGACTCCCTGTTTCACACGATCCATTTTTCCTGCGCCCCTGTTCTGACCTACATAGGTTGCAATGGTTGCACCGAAGGCTGTAAATACTGTGGCAAAAATATTCTGGATCTTACCGGCAGCAGAGAATCCGGCCATATGTACAGGTCCGTAAATATTGACCGCGCTCTGTACAATAATGGTTCCGATTGCTGTAATCGAAAACTGCAGTCCCATAGGAATTCCAAGCTTCAGAAGTCTGCCAAAGCTGTCCCAGCATATCTCAAAATCCTTCCGCTTCAAATGAAGAATTGGAAATCTTTTTACAATATAAATCAGGCAGCACACTGCCGAAATTCCCTGTGCGATCACTGTGGCATATCCGCATCCTTCTACGCCCATTCCAAAGACTACAATAAAAACTACATCCAGAATAACATTGATCACAGCCGAAATGATCAGGAAATACAGTGGAGACTTGGAGTCACCCAACGCACGCAGGAAAGCCGCAAGTGCATTGTATGTACCTGTGATAATAAGACCTGCATAAATAATTCCCATATATGCAGTTACATCACCAAATACCTCTTCCGGCGAATTCATCAGATGCAGAATTGGTTTGTTCGCAAGACTGAATCCTATTGTCATGACAATGGAAAATGCAGCCATAAGGTAAATGGACATGGCAACATAATGGCGCATCCTGTCAAACTTTTTCGCTCCGAACATCTGGGCTACGATAATCGCAAATCCGCTGCTGAGTCCATTCAGCCAGCCAGTCACAAAAAACATCAGTGAACCGGTGCTTCCGATAGCTGCAAGAGCATTTACTCCGATAAATTTTCCGGCAACAATGGAATCTGCAATATTATAAAACTGCTGAAAAAGATTTCCCAGGCACATTGGGATCATAAATTTTATTATCAGACTCACCGGACTGCCGACGGTCATGTCGTTTGTTGTATCTTTTTTCATTTTTTTATTCGCCTCTTTTTATTTCTGCCTGTAACATTAATCCTGTTACTTCTATTACTTTTATTACTCTTATTGCCTTTAAGATTTTTCCTGTTTTTGTTTTTCCGTTTTTTACTTTTATTGTTCCGGTTCTCTCTTGAAATTCTCCTGTGCAGCTTTAAGGGCTGCCTTTTCCTGCTTCTTTTTTTCACGAAGCTTTCTGAAAAACTCAGACAACATAGAAGAACATTCCTCTTCCAGAACTCCCTGTATAATCTTTACCTGATGATTAAATCCATCCACCTGCAAAAGATTCATCACAGAACCCGCGCAACCCGCTTTGGCATTCATACAGCCGATCACTACTTCATCTATTCTGGACTGGACAAGTGCCCCGGAGCACATCTGACATGGTTCCAGCGTCACATACATAGTGCATCCCTCCAGCCGCCAGTCTCCAAGTTTTTTACTGGCTTTGCGGATTGCATTCAGTTCTGCATGGGAAAGTGTGTTTTTATCTGTGTTTCTTCTGTTATATCCACGTGCGATGATCTTACCCTCATGCACGATCACACAGCCGATTGGCACTTCTTCCAGAGCTTCTGCCTTCTTCGCCTGACGGATAGCTTCTTTCATAAAACGTTCCTGATCTGTCAACTTTTCTTTTCCTTTCTGCTGTTGCATCACTACCAGAATAGCAAAAAGAAAGCCTGAAAACCAATTGGTTTCAGACTTCCTATGCGTAGTCGAAGCGACGGGATTCGAACCCACGACCTCTGCGTCCCGAACGCAGCGCTCTACCAAACTGAGCCACGCTTCGTCAATGCAAGTGCTATTATATTAATAAAATTGCAGTTTGTCAATAGATTTTTTCAAATTTTTTAATTTTTTTGAATATTTTTGTTATTGAGAGCGGAATGAACAGTGGCATATTTTTTTTTAACGGTCATATACATTATTGAATCTGGTTTTACGGAGGAAGGATTTTGTCTGGATATCGGCGTTTTATCGCATATGTATATGACTATGAAAACGGAAAGAAAGGCAGCAACTGCGGATTTATTAAAGTTGAAGTAAAAGATCAGCAATGTTCTGTTGAGATTCATCTGCATTGTCCGGAGCTGCCTGAAAATGTAAAATGCAATATTTATGGATTTACACGAAAGGATGGCCTGATCAACGGAATTCTTCTGGATACCTGCGAGACAGAGAAAGAAACTGTAGAATGCCTGATCATAACAGATGCAACAGATATGAATGACTCCGGCATTGCAATTGGTAAGATGGGTGGAATGATCATTACTTCAGATACCGGCGGATTCTTTGGTACTGAATGGGACGATCAGCCTATACGTCCGGAGAATTTCCATGAAATAAAAGCTATGCCTGCCGCAGATATTCCTGACTCTGCGAAAATCACTTCACAGAAACCCAAAGTTCCGGCAGGTATAGTATTGCAGGAAATTCTGCCCTCTCAGGGGGCGCCCGAAGAACCAAAAGATATTTCAGAAAAACCTGAAGACATCTCACTTACAAAAGTTCCTGACGATGCTTTATCAGTTGAACCGTCTGCCAACATTCCAGCTCAGAGAACATCTGATAACAATCCAGAAACAGAATCATCCGATATCTCAGATAATACTGTTGAAGATACCAATAGTTCTGAAAATGCCGGCACTCCTGTCCCGGAAAGAAATATAGAAAACAGAAAAACCTCTGCCGAATTTTCCCCCTTCTCCGATGGCGAACTGATCGCTGCATGGAAGATACACCTTGATGATCTGAAGCGTTTTCCGCGGCATTACTGTGCACTGCGCAATAACCGATTTCTCCAGTACGGGCATTATAATTTCGGATATTTGCTTTTAGGACAAAGAAATAACGGACAGTATATCCTCGGCGTTCCCGGCGTTTATAATCAGCAGGAACGCTTTATGGCAAATATGTTTGGCTTTCCTTACTTCAAAGAAAGCAGCTATATAGAGATTCCAAAAATGCGCGGCGGTTACTGGTATCGTTTAATCGATGCCCCGGATTCCCACAGATAAAATCGTCTTTTGAAGAATCTTCTGAAAATTCTGAAGTTCTTCAAAAGTATAGCTTCCATATCCAGGCCTGAGGACTCCATCTGAGTCCTTATAAGCCTGCAGATAATATTCTTTCGCTCCTGCCAGCCACCCGGCGATTTCTTCAAAATCCTTCTGCGTATGCAGTTCCCGTACTACTGTTGTTCTGAATTCATAGTCCAGATTCCCATGCAGCAGAAAATCTGCTGTCTCAAAAATACTGTCCATATCAGGCTTTTCTATTCCGGTCAGATTTCCATAGTTATCCGGACAGGCTTTGATATCCATAGCTACTTTATCGATCAGTCCGGCTTCTGCCAGATGTTTTACAATCTTCGGACGTGAGCCATTGGTGTCCAGTTTAACAGCATAGCCCAGCTCTTTGATTTTTCCCAGAAATTCCTCCAGACCATCTGACAGTGTAGGTTCCCCTCCTGAAATGCAGACCCCGTCCAGAATCCCCTTTCTTTTTTTCAAAAAAGTCAAAAGTTCCTCCTGACTGTAATCCGGCTGTTCTCCGGGAGCCACAACCAATATACCATTCTGACAGAACGGACAGCGGAAATTGCATCCACCCAGAAATATAGTACTGGCTACCTTTCCCGGATAGTCCAGCAATGTCGTTTTATTAAAGCCACAGATTCTCATTGTTTATCTCCATTCCAATTATATTTTACCGTATATAAATCTGATATATCATTTTATCATCAGGCATCTGAATCCTCAAGTTAAACCACCTATGTTATAGCAATCCGGACAAAAATTCGAAAAAAAGAACCCTGTTTTACCAGAGTTCTTAATCACATTATTGTTTTGTTATCAGTTCAACTGATAAACCTCAGCAGACTGAAGTCCGAAGCTTAATGCTTCTGAATGGCTGTCACAATAAATATCAACATGTCCATAAGGTGTTCCCAGATCCTCTACTGTGTATACATTTCCGTTGATCAGAAGCTGTGTTCCAAAGGGTACTCCCGCCATAGCCACAGTACGTCCTGCTGTCGGAACTGTTCCGCTGGCTGTCAGGTTACCTGCTGTACCGCAGCACTGTGCGCAGTTGCAATATGCAGTCAATGTAAAGTTGCCAAGGTATTTTCCCTGACCGGAAGAACTGTCTGAGGATGCCTGGCTGTCAGATGTATCTTCTGATTCGCTACCGTCAGAGTCTCCCTCATAGGAATCTGCATCGTTCTCTTCGTATATATCTTCATCAGCAGAATCCCCTGAATCTTCAGAATAGGAATCTTCAGAATTATCATCAGATCCTTCAGTCTCCGAAGAATCCTGACTGTCCGAAGAGTCTTCCTCATAGGAATCTGTATCTTCTTCATAATCATCAGAACTCTCTTCTGCATCCTGTTCCTGTGCCGCTGCCGCCTCTGCTTCGGCCTGTGCCTGCGCTGCCTCTCTGGCTGCTTTTTCCTCTTCTGCCTGCTGCACAAGCTGAGCAATGCTGTTATCTGCATTGTTGATTTCTGCAGTCAGTGCTGCTGCTTCTTCCTGGCTTGCGCTAATCTGGCTTACATAGGAAGAGATGTTATCACTTGTGCTTGCTGCAAGATTCTGAACCTCCTGCTGTTTGGCCGCTCTCTCTTCAAGAAGCTGATCAATAGCAGCCTTCTCTTCCTCAGCAGTTGTTTCCTGATCTTTGATAGTGTTCTGAAGGTTCTCGCATTTCTCCAGCATAGTCCTGTCATACTGGGAAATCTTCGCAACACTCTCTGCATTGTTGAGGAACTCAGAAAGATCCTTAGATGACAGCAAAGTCTCTAATGCAGATGTACCGCCATTCTCATACATATACTGGATGCGGAGCTTCATATCATCATATTGTTTATTTAATGCCTTCTTGGCTTTCTTTAATTCTGTGTGAAGCTGTTTCAGCTCATTCTCTTTCTCTCCGGCCTGTATGCTGAGTTCAGAAATTGCATTAGTCAGGTCTTCATACTGTGTATTCAAATCAGACAGATAGTTCTCCAGCTCCTGCTTCTTGCTCTGAAGGCTATCAATATTCGCCTGTGTCTGGGCAAGTCCGGCTTCTGCCTGCTGTTTCTGAGCCTGCATATCAGCAATCGCATCTTCTGTTGCATATGCAGTTGTTCCCATAGAAAAAGTAAGCATTCCGGCCAGCAGTAATGAAAAAACTTTTTTCTTCATAAATCAATCACCTTTCTCGTTAATCTGAAACCCAGTATATCATATTTCGTAAAAAAATCAACACTTTTTATTAACTTATGTAATAATTATGTAACATTTTGCGTTTTCACCAATGCTAACAAAAAACAGGCACTGCCCTTTTTCAGAGACAGTGCCTGTGCTTCTTCTTATTTGTTTACAGTTCTTTATTCACCGGTTATTCCGCTTCTGCAGCTTCTTCCGATTCCGCATCCATAACTTCCTGGAACTTGTCCAGAATAATTGTCTGGATCCTGTCACGTGTTGCAGAATTGATCGGATGTGCAATATCACGATATTCTCCGTCTGTTGCCTTACGGCTTGGCATAGCAATAAATAACCCTTTTTCTCCTTCAATCACCTTAATATCATGTACTACAAATTCATCATCGATCGTTATGGAAACAACCGCCTTCATCTTTCCTTCTTTTGCTACCTTCCTCACACGCACGTCAGTAATATTCATGATACAAATTTACTCCTTTCGATTTACCGAATCTATCCGGCTGTTTTATTTACAGTATATATCTGTCATTTTTCTCTACGACGATCTTCACTTCACCGTCGCCGCAGTAATACGAATTTGCACGAATAGTATCCCGGCTTTCAACAATGCAGTTCTCAATATGAGTATTATCTCCCAGATATACATTGTTCAAAATCACAGAGTTCTTGATCACACAGTTATTTCCTACAAATACGTCTTTAAAAAGGACGGAATTCTCCACCGTACCATTAATAATACATCCGCTGGCAACCAGGCTGTTCTTCACCTGTGCTCCCGGATTGTATTTTGCAGGAGGCAGATCATCAATCTTTGTCTTAATTGTCGGTTCCTGTTTGAAGAAATAGTTTCTGATCTCCGGTTTCAGGAAATCCATATTTGTCTTATAATATGCTTCCGCTGTAGAAATATTGCTCCAGTATGTGTCAATCTTATATCCATAGATTCTCTTAAGATTCTTGTAGCGGATCAGAATATCCTTTACAAAATCATGTCTGCCTTCCAGTGCAGCTCTCTCGATCAGTTCGATCAACTGTCTTCTTCGGATAACATAGATACCTGTTGAAATTGTATTATAAGAAGAAACCATTGGCTTCTCTTCAAATTCCTCAATCCTGCAGTCCTCATTCATACGGAGAACACCAAATCTCTCAATCTCATTGGGATCATCGCAGGTAGTGCATACTACCGTAACATCTGCACGTTTCGCAATATGATATTCAAGAACCTTGTTGTAATCCATCTTATAAACACAGTCGCCGGATGCGATCACTACATATGGTTCATGACTGCTTTTAAGGAATTCCAGATTCTGATAAATAGCATCTGCTGTTCCCTGATACCACAGACTGTTCTCTTTTGTAATCGTAGGTGTAAATACAAAGAGACCACCCTGTTTTCTTCCGAAATCCCACCATTTGGAAGAGCTTAAATGTTCATTCAGAGAACGGGCATTGTACTGTGTCAGAACAGCAACTCTCTGAATATGGGAGCTTGCCATGTTGCTCAGTGCGAAGTCGATACTTCTGTAGCTTCCGGCGATCGGCATTGCTGCGATTGCCCTCTTATTTGATAATTCTCTCATGCGGTTATTATTACCGCCAGCCAAAATAATACCTATCGCTCTCATTATTCGTCACCGTCCTTTGCTGTAATCACCTGTCCGCCAGCCAGCTCACCATCAGGATAATCCTCAGGAACAGTTATGCCTGAGATTGCTGTATTCTTTCCAACCCTTACATTATCCGGGATCACGCTTCGTTCACCAACCGTAGCAATTCCAAATGCATAAACTGCAGGTTTCAGCACATTCGGTGCTTCCTCACCACATCCCAGTACAACATTGTTTCCAATAGTAACATCCTCGGCAATAATAGCCTTATCCATCTGTACGCCCTCACCAATGGTAGAATTGCGCATGATAATGGAATCACGGATCACGCTGCCTTTTCCGATCACAACATTTGGTCCGATCACAGAATTATGTATTTCCCCATAAATTTCTGCACCCTCACCGATCAGACATCTGTCTGTAACCGCATCTGCCGAAATATACTGAGGCGGGATAATATCTCCCTTTGTGTAAATCTTCCAGAATTCTTCATAGAGATTAAATTCCGGAATAATATCGATCAGTTCCATATTGGCTTCCCAATAAGAACCCAGTGTTCCTACATCCTTCCAGTATCCATTGTATTCGTAGGCGAAAAGTCTCTCACCTTTCTCCTTGCAGTATGGAAGAACATGTTTGCCAAAATCACAGCTGTTCTGATCCTTCAGAGACATCAATGCTTCCTTTAAAGCAGGCCAGCTGAAAATATAAATTCCCATGGACGCCAGATTGCTGCTTGGATGCTCCGGTTTCTCCTCAAACTCCGTAATGCGTCCTATGTCATCTGTTACCATGATACCAAAACGGCTTGCTTCCTCAATAGGTACCGGCATACAGGCAATCGTCACATCCGCTTTATTCGCTTTATGGAAATCAAGCATTACTTCATAATCCATCTTATAGATATGGTCACCGGATAAGATCAGGACATAATCCGGATTATACTGTTCCATGTAATCCATATTCTGGAAGATTGCATTGGCTGTTCCTGTGTACCACTCACTGCTGGTGCTCTTCTCGTAAGGCGGAAGTACTGTTACACCACCTTCGTTTCTGTCAAGATCCCATGGAATACCAATTCCGATATGTGTATTAAGTCGCAATGGCTGATACTGTGTCAATACACCCACTGTATCGATGCCTGAATTAATACAGTTACTTAAGGGAAAATCTATGATACGATATTTCCCGCCAAAAGCAACTGCAGGTTTCGCTACTTTTTCTGTCAGTACACCCAGTCTGCTGCCCTGACCGCCGGCCAGAAGCATAGCTATCATTTCTTTCTTAATCATGCAATCACCTCTTGTTGTAGTTATGGTAACTATTCGTCAGTCTGCTGTTTCGCGAGGCACTGAACAGTTACAGGTTATGATTATTTGATTATAACACACTTTCATCTGTTAGTGAACATTATTTACAATTTTTGTTTTTCATTTTTTGTTTTTTTATGATTTTTGCACACGTTTTTTATTCAGCCTGTATTTCTGCCGATATATTATTAGGCATTTTTTATATATCCAATGTCGTTTTTTGTGATTTTTTATCAACAAAAAGAAGTCCTTTTCATTTTAAGGTACAGGGAGTATAATAAACAAACAGACAAAACAGTTCCAGTAACTGTGCTAATATTTCACAGTTATCGGATTTATAAAGATTTGTAAATAATTGATCAAGGAGAACATACTATGTATCAGATAGATTTTCACAAACCACTTCATATACATTTTATCGGTATCGGCGGCATCAGCATGAGCGGACTGGCCGAGATTCTTCTCGGCGAGGATTTTGTCATTTCCGGTTCCGATTCCAAATCCAGTCCTCTTACTCAGGCACTGGAGAAAAAGGGAGCCACCATCTATTACGGACAGCGTGCCACAAACATTACCGATGACGTAGATGTTGTGGTATATACCGCAGCTATCCATCCCGACAACCCGGAATTTGCCTGCGCAAAGGAAAAAGGCCTTCCAATGCTCACACGTGCAGAACTTCTCGGACAGATCATGAGGAATTATGATACTCCTGTTGCCATTTCCGGAACTCATGGAAAAACAACCACAACATCTATGGTATCTCACATTCTTCTTGCAGGAGACTGTGACCCGACCATCAGTGTGGGAGGTATTCTTCCTGCTATCGGCGGAAACATCCGTGTGGGCAATTCTGAGACTTTTGTCACAGAAGCCTGTGAATACACCAACAGCTTTCTGAGCTTTTTCCCGAAGATCAGTATTATCCTGAATATGGATGCAGACCATCTGGATTTCTTTAAGGATATTGACGATATCCGTCATTCCTTCCGCCGCTTTGCAGAGCTTCTTCCTGCTGACGGTACACTGATCATTAATGCAGATACTCCGAAATATGAAGATATCATCCGGGATCTTCCATGTAATGTGATTACTTATGGTCTGGAACATGATGCAGATTATCAGGCAGCAGATATCACTTACGACAAATATGGACATGCTTCCTTCACTGTTCTGCGCAACGGCGTTAAGGTTGGCAGCTATTATCTGAAAGTGCCGGGCATCCACAATGTTTCCAATGCACTGGCAGCAATTGCCCTTGGCCATCTTCTTGGTCTTTCCGAAAACGTAATCATCAAGGGACTTGGAAGCTTCACAGGTACAGACCGCCGTTTCCAGTATAAAGGAGAAGTTGCAGGGGTTACGATTGTAGACGATTATGCACATCATCCTACAGAGATTGAAGCAACTCTTCATGCCGCACACAATTATCCACATAAAAAATTATGGTGTGTATTCCAGCCACATACATATACCCGTACCAAAGCTCTGCTTCCGGAATTTGCCAAAGCACTCAGCCTGGCAGATCATGTGGTAGTTGCAGATATTTATGCTGCAAGAGAAACCGATACTCTGGGAATTTCTTCAGAGGATCTGCAGAAGCGTATCCAGGAACTTGGAACACCCTGCGAATATTTCCCGACCTTTGATGAGATTGAGAATTATCTTCTCGCAAACTGTCAGGAGGGAGATCTGCTCATCACCATGGGAGCCGGCGATGTTGTTAATATCGGAGAACATCTGCTGGGTAAATAATGTTTCTGACGGATAACCTCCTATTATAATAGGCAGTTGTCAGACAGTTATTTGCAATCCGCTGCCTGACATAGATATCAACAATTTACACAGGACAATTCGGAAAATATTTTTTCTGGATTGTCTTGTTTTTTACAACCGCCCAACTTATAGCAATAGAAGACACTGAACCCTTGTGTCTCTGTCGACAATTTTCTCCAAAAAGTTATAAACATTTTATCCCCCTCAGTTCTTCCTTTATTTAAAGTAGTCCAGAGTACTTATCCACATTTTCCACATTGTTATACACATTTTCATCTGTCTGCCTGTGTGGATGTATATGTGCATAAATCACTTAACATAATTCGACATTATTCGTCCCCTGTAATACTCTGTTTTTCCCTGAAATTCAACATTTTTCAGGTTTCCAATAATATATACTGAATTTTATCTTTCCACATTATCCACATTATCCACATTCAAATGTGGATGAAATCTTCGACAAAAATCCCCTATTCTCTTTTAAAAAATGTTGTGCTATAATTCATAGATATCAAGTCAGGGACTAACTTCCTTTTATTCCTGACATCTTATTATGAAAGAGAGTGGAGATTCATGGCTATGATCACTTTACAGAATTCCCGCAATGCGGAGGTCACTGTATTAACCAACAATTTCATAGACAACTATATGCCCGAAGCCAACGGAGAATTTGTAAAAGTCTATATCTATCTTCTGAGGCTTCTTTCTGACGCTTCTGTACCTTTCAGTCTGGAGCAGATGGCAGATCATTTCTTCTGTACGGAACGTGACATCATCCGCGCTCTAAAATACTGGGAGAAGGAGAAACTCCTTACTTTAACCTACAGAAGTAATGAAGATCTTGCAGATATTACACTTAATGTACCACCCATAAAAGCAGAATCTCCCGGCGCACCTGTTCAGGCAGTACCTGTTGCCCAAACAGAGGCACAGGCTTCGTCTGCGCCGGCACAGCCCGTGAAACAGACTGCCAGGACAACCTCTTCGCTCTCTCCTGACCGTGTAAAAGAATTAAAGCAAAATGATGAGATCGTACAGCTCCTTTATATTGCAGAACAGTATCTCGGCAAAACCCTTACCCCTACTGAAATGAAAAAGATTCTGTTTTTCTATGATGAGCTGAAATTCTCACCTGATCTGATCGAATATCTGATCGAATACAGCGTCAGCCGCGGACATAAGAGTATGCGTTACATAGAAACCGTCGCTCTTGCTTGGGCAGATGAGGGAATCACCACTGTCACTATGGCAAAAGAAGCAAATTCCCGTTATGCAAAGGAATATTTTACCATTTTCAGGTCAATGGGGATCAGCGGACGAAATCCTGTAGATACAGAAGTTTCTCTTATGAACACCTGGCTGAATGACTATGGCTTTACCATGGATATTATCCAGGAAGCCTGCAGCCGCACAGTTCTCTCCACAGGACAGCCCAGTTTCCAGTATGCGGATAAGATTCTCTCCGGATGGAAAGATAAAAATGTCCGCACACTTGCAGATGTCCGGCTTCTCGATGCCCAACATCAGCGCCAGAAGCTGGAAAAGAATACCCAGCGAAAAACAGCCCAAAAACCAACTGCTTCAAACAGGTTTAACAATTTTCATCAGAGACAGTACGACTTTAATGAATATGAGAAGAAATTACTGAATCAGTAACAGCAGTGATATAGCAGTCTGAAAACCACTGAACAGCTACAAAAAACAAACGAAAGGGTGTGAGGTTATGCCTTTACAGAATTATCAGTATGATACGATCATGCGGGAATACAGCAAGACCCAGTCTCAGAACAGACGTATTCTGGAGGAGCGTACTCAGGAGATTTATAAAAAAATCCCACGCATCCGCGAAATAGATGAAGAGGTTGCCACTCTGAGCGCAAAAAAAGCAAGAGCACTCTTAAGCGGAGAATCATCAGGTCTTGAGGACCTTAAAGCTGCAATTTCTCTTTTGTCTCAGGAGCGCAATGCCCTGCTGGTATGTAATTCGTATCCGGAGAATTATCTGGAACTTCCATATAAGTGTCCGGTCTGTCAGGATACCGGTTACGTCGGAAGCCAAAAATGTACCTGTTTTAAAAAAGCAGAGATAGAACTGCTCTATACGCAGTCCAATTTAAAAGAAATTCTCAAAAAAGAAAACTTTGACCACTTTTCTTTTGATTATTATTCTGATACAATGAAGAACGAAGCTACCGGACTGACAGAAAGAGAAACGGCCCGGAGAGCTTATGATATTGCCAGAGGTTTCGTGAAAAATTTTGACGGTTCCTTTGAGAATCTGTTTCTTTACGGTGATACCGGCGTGGGTAAGACTTTTCTTTCTCACTGTATTGCTCATGATCTTCTGGAATCAGCACATTGCGTTATGTACTTTTCCGCATTTGATCTGTTTGAACTGCTGGCAGACTCCAAATTCTCCAGAGATAAAACAGAAGGATCGGAATTTGTATTTGACAGCGATCTGCTGATCATCGACGACCTGGGAACTGAACTTACAAACAGCTTTGTCTCTTCCCAGTTGTTTTTGTGCATAAATGAACGTATCATGCGCAGGAAGTCTACGATCATATCAACAAATCTGAAACTGGAAAATTTCTCGGATACTTATTCCGAACGAACCTTTTCGAGAATCGCCAGCAACTACCGTATGGTGAAGCTGGAAGGAAAGGATATCCGTATACAGAAAATTTTTTTAGGAGGAAAATAAAATATGGCACAGGCAACAACTAAAGATTTAACTACACTTCCGGTGGGCAGACTTGGTCTGATCCCTCTGATCAGCTGTAAGGATCTGGGTGAGAAGGTAAATGAATGGCTGATACAGTGGCGTAAAGAGCGCAGCCACGAGGAGCTTGATTCTTTTGCATTTGAGGGTTATCAGAGAGATTCCTATCTGATCCCGGTCCAGACAGCACGTTTCGGTTCCGGCGAGGCGAAATGTACGATCATGGAATCTGTACGTGGTGACGATATCTATCTGATGGTTGATGTATGTAACTACAGTCTTACCTACAGCATCGGACCATACGAGAATCTTATGTCCCCTGATGACCATTTCCAGGATCTGAAGCGTGTAATCGGCGCGATTGGCGGTAAAGCCCGAAGAGTAAACGTGATCATGCCTTATCTGTACGAAAGCCGCCAGAATATCCGCAGCGGCAGAGAATCCCTGGACTGTGCAACAGCACTTCAGGAACTTGTAAGTATGGGTGTGGAGAATATCATCACTTTTGACGCACATGATGCACGTGTACAGAACGCCACTCCACTGCACGGATTTGAAACCGTACAGCCATCCTATCAGTTTATCAAGGCGCTTCTCAATCATGAGAAGGGACTTCACATTGATAATGATCACTTCATGATCATCAGCCCTGATGAGGGAAGCATGAACCGTGCGATCTATCTTGCCAATATCCTCGGTGTTGATATGGGTATGTATTACAAACGTCTGGATTACTCCAAACGGATTAACGGACGTCACCCGATCGCAGCTTACGAATTCCTCGGTCCAAACCTTAAGGGCAAAGATATGATCCTGATCGATGATATGATTTCTTCCGGTGATACAGTTCTTAAGATTTCTTCTCTCCTCAAGGAAAGAGGAGCAGGCAGAATTTATATCTGCTCTACTTTCGGACTGTTTACAAACGGACTCGAGAAATTTGATGAGGCTCATAAGGCAGGAGTGTTTGACAAACTGCTCACTACAAACCTGATCTATCAGTCTCCTGAGCTTCTTGCAAAAGATTACTACATCTCCTGTGATATGAGTAAATATATCGCCCTGATCATTGATACTCTTAATCATGATCAGTCCGTAAGCTATCTGCTCAACCCGGTTGACAGGATCAACCGCTGCGTAAGCAATTACATGGCTCAGTATGATGAGAAATAAACAAGCTCTGTAACATTAAAAAGAGATTTCATGTCCTGCTCCGATTATTTTATCCGGAATTCCTGCAGTGCATGAAATCTCTCTTTTTGTTATATTATAATGACAGATGTCAGACAGACATTCACAATCTGCTCTGCCCTACTATAGTTTCTGAATGCCTGAAAGTTCAGGAAAGAATCAGTTTCTGACAGGGGATTTCTTCCCTGTCCAGAAGTTCCATCTCACGTTTGCTGCATGTACTGATGATTATCTGCCTTTTCTCCTTATACATCCATCTGAGAACTGCCGCAAGATCTTCTTCCTCATACATCCCAAAGATGTTATCCAGTATCATCGGCAGGCTTTCTTCCTGACATAAAAGCTCACCTGCCGCCATGCGCATGGCAAAATAAATCAATTCCAGGGTACCACGGCTCAGATGCTCCAACGCAACTGTTCCATCCCCGGCAGTTACAGTCATATGGCACGCTGCATCCATCAGTACATCCTGATACTTGCCGCCCGTAACCTCCCTCAGAATCTGCGAAGTACGCGTCTGAAGCCTTCGTCCAAACTGAAGATGAATATTTCCTGACAATCTCTCTATGGTTTCCATAGCCATATTTAAAGCCTGCAGCTCCCTCTCCTCAGATGTAGGCAGACAGGAATTTTCCTCATATTCCCTGTATTCTTCCTGAATATTACGAAGTTCTGTTTCTTTCTCATCACAATCCTGTCTGAGGCTTTCTTTACTGCACTTAAGTTTCTCCTGTCTGGAGATCCAGCGTTTCTTCATCCGAATTCTCTTCTGAAATTCCCTTGCATACTTCATCTGCTGTTTTCCACAAAGTCCCACCAGTCCGGCAGCAGCTACAGCCACAGTCAGGCTTACCGCAATACTGTCTGCTATGATCGCAGACAAAATCAGTCCGAGAATGCCGGCAAAAGCTGATATCAGCATTCCCACCGCAAATCCGTTTCTTCTGGCCTTCGCTTCTGCCATTCTCTCATCCAGAATAATTTCTCCACTTTCATCTCCGGGACGCATCCTTAATGAGCCTTCTTTCTCATCAATCTGAACCAGCTCTTTCTGAATCTCGTTCAGTTCGTTTCTGATATCATCCATCTTTGTGAGAAGTTTCTGACGTTCCTGTTCTGTCTCTTTCTGTTTTCTTTCTGCCTGAACCTGATAACCCTTTCTGGACATTTTAAGCATCTGCATGGCACGCCCCAGATCCATGGCACCGTCTCCGGTTCCCTGACAGCCAGCCATAAATTTTTGCAGTTCCCTGATCAGATCCTGCTCTGTCGCACTCTTTAACGGCCCAACAAAAACTGCATTATCACTGATTGCTTCACTGATATCTTTAAAAAACATACTTTTAATATACGTATGGATTGTTGTTCTTTCGTTTTCATTCTCCCCATACAGAACGTTAATTCCCGGAGAAAACTCCAGGGTTCTGTCATTGATCGTTCCAAAATTTTTGATATTTAAATGTCTGATAATCATATTCTACCTGTCACCTGCTTGTCTCCAGTAGAGCCTGAAGGCCATAATATAATGCCTTTTCCTCCACCGCATTTCTGTCTTTTTCAGAAAAATAGCTGATATAGTCACCGATCAGTGTTCCACTGTATTTTTTCTGAAGTGCTTCCAGATCATAGGCAGGCTTTGATTCATCCAGAATCTCTGTCACATAGCCAAAAGACTTCAGTCTCTCAGGAAGCAACAGAAGTTCCGGTGCCCTGGTTCCCCGGATCACAATCCTGTAGATATTCATGCGTCCTTTATTTGCCAGATCTGCCTTCAGCATCTCTTCCAGCGATGCCTGAGTGGAGTCCTCACGCAGCATCAGAAGAATCTGTTCATAAGAACGGCAGGCAAAAGGAACAAAATTTATCCTCAGTCTTCCTTTTTCCAGATGGCCTTCTATGTATCCGTGATCACCCAGATCATTTCTGTCAACAGGCTCCAGTGCACCTGCGTAGGCTGCATTATCCCGGATCAGTATCTGGGGTTTATGAATATGTCCCAGAGCAACATAGTCAAATCCTGATGCAGCAATCGATCGGATGTTCATGGGGATGTGTCTTTCGTCTCCTCCATGAGCCAGCAAAATATGAAGTCCCTCTCCCTCTGCAGGGTGTACAGAATCATAAAGAGGATCCTCTATTTCCTGATGTTCATAGCTCAGTCCATATACATAAACATCCAGTTTCTCATCTTTCACGCAGGTAATCTGTTCATTCTTAAAAAATGTCACGTTCTTTTCCCACTGAAAATCCCGGTAAAAAGAATCCACCCTGATATAGTCATGGTCTCCTGCCATCAGATAAATCCGGGTATCCAAAATAGTGGAAAACAGGTCATTTACTTCTTTCAGTTCCCGTAGAAGAGGCTGACGGTGGAACAAATCTCCTGTTATAAACAACAAATCCACCGGATTTTCGCGGATACCCGCAATAACCCGGCGGAAAGTTTCCCAGATTTCTTCCTCCCGCCTGCTGCTCCATGGACAGCCCCTGTCCGGGACCGCTCCAAGGTTTACATCTGCAAGATGAATAAATCTCATGCCAATCTCTCTTTCTATAATATTTTTGATATCTGCGGATTGTTCTACAGCTTCAATGCTCCCACAATACTGATATCAGTCAAATTATAAATCACAGTTCTTAACAGTTCTTGGGAATGGGATTACGTCGCGGATATTGCCCATGCCGGTAAGGTACATTACGCAACGTTCAAATCCAAGACCAAATCCTGAATGGCGTGTGGAACCATATTTACGAAGATCAAGATAGAAGTCATAATCCTCTTTCTTCAGTCCCAGCTCGTCCATACGTTTCTCAAGTTTTTCAATATCATCCTCTCTCTGGCTTCCACCGATGATCTCACCGATTCCAGGCACCAGACAGTCCATAGCTGCAACAGTCTTGTTATCCTCATTCATCTTCATGTAGAATGCTTTGATTTCCTTCGGATAATCTGTTACAAATACAGGTTTCTTAAAGATCTCCTCTGTAAGATAGCGCTCATGCTCTGTCTGCAGATCGCATCCCCAGAATACTTTGTAGTCAAATTTATCGTTGTTCTTCTCCAGGAGCTCCACTGCTTCTGTGTAAGTAACATGTCCAAACTCAGAATTGATCACATGGTTCAATCTGTCCAGAAGTCCCTTATCAACGAAAGAATTGAAGAAATTCATCTCTTCCGGTGCATTCTCCAGTACATAACGGATCACATATTTCAGCATTGCCTCTGCAAGATCCATGTTATCGTTCAGATCTGCAAATGCGCATTCCGGCTCGATCATCCAGAACTCTGCTGCATGGCGGGTTGTGTTGGAATTCTCAGCACGGAAAGTTGGGCCGAAAGTATAAACATTACGGAATGCCTGTGCAAAAGTCTCACAGTTTAACTGTCCGCTTACTGTCAGATTGGTTTCTTTTCCAAAGAAATCCTGAGAGTAATCTACAGCACCCTTGTCATCAGTCGGAACATTATTCATATCCAGAGTAGTTACCTGGAACATCTCACCTGCACCTTCACAGTCGCTTCCTGTGATCAGTGGAGTATGCACATAAACAAATCCCTGTTCCTGAAAGAAACGATGGATTGCATAGGCACACAGAGAACGTACACGAAATACTGCCTGGAATGTATTTGTTCTCGGGCGGAGATGTGTGATGGTTCTTAAGTATTCAAGACTGTGGCGTTTCTTCTGAAGTGGATAGTCTGGTGCAGAATTACCCTCTACTGTAACTTCTGCTGCCTGGATCTCAAATGGCTGTTTTGCCTGTGGAGTTGCTACCAGTGTACCTTTGACAATAATCGCTGCACCTACGTTTAATTTGCTGATCTCAGCAAAGTTCTCCATTGTATCGTGATAAACTACCTGAAGAGTCTCAAAAAAGCTTCCGTCGTGAAGCACGATAAATCCAAATGTCTTGGAGTCACGTACGCTTCGTACCCATCCGCCTACTGTAACCTCTTTATCCAGGTATTTTTCTCTCTCTTTGTAAATCTCTTTTACTGTTGTTAACTTCATATCTATGTTTCCTCTTTCTCCTCATCGTTCTGGTCTTACACAAAAAGACGAAACGCTGTTTCTGATAACAGCCATCTCGTCTTTTAGTATAGACTATTCCCTGTTTTCACGCAAGGAGTAATCTGGTATTTAACCGTGTTTTTTCTTTCTTAAGCCGGCACTCTCAACGAATCCATACATTTTGCATAAATACGCTTATATGTCTTTACAGTATAGTGCAGTCCGTCATCTATAGTACCGCTTCCGTACTTATCACTTGCAAAGCTGTATCCTGTTGATTTCAGATAAGAATACATGTCAATATAAGTGTAATCAGAAGACAAATTTGACTTCATATACTCATTGAAAGATCTGACTGCCGCCTCACTTCTGTCCCCTCTCCCCGTATTGGAAAGCATCAGACGGTTCACCGGATTTACAGACATAAAATACAGCTCACATCCTTTGCTTTTAAGCTGTGGTGCAATCCAGTTATAATATTCCACATAACCTGCATATTTTGCCAGATCATTTACACCAAAGTTAAAGATCACTGCTGTTTTTCTTGAAAGAATACTGTTGGTATCATGTTGTACCATAGAATAAAGCTGTGCCCAGCCTGTAGTGGTAAACCAATCCAGTCCCTTTCCGGCAGAGCAGACAAACTTCACGTTTTTAATTGCGGATTCTCCCATTCCTTTCAGGACATTTGACATATATTCCGTACGGGAATCACCTACAAAAATCACCTGTTTATATTTATAGATATCTACCTGCGGAAGCTGATCCTCTGTCAGATCCGTTTCCGTTGCCCTGTTAAATACCACTGCATAGAGATCCATATTTTTATCTACTGTGATTTTCTCCTCTGCTTCATATTCCGGAGAGGTACTCTGCATGGATTTTGTGGACCATCCCATAAAAGTATAGCCTTCTGCATCTCTTACCCCCGGAAGAGAATAGGAGGTTCCCTTCGCCAGTGTTGTTTTCTGCCATGTACTGCCGTCATACCTGTGTAATGTCAGCAATACCGCCTTCTTCTGTACAGCATACAGTGTAATATTCTTTTTTACCGTATATGTTGTCTTCACATTTACCTTCTCGGAATTCTTCTTAGTAGACCATCCCAGGTTAACATAGCCAGTTCTTGCCGGTACTTTGGCAAAAGTAACCAATGTTCCCTCTTCTACTGTCTGTGTAAGTTTTTTGTAAGCTGAGTTTGTCTTTCCATTTCCCAGATAATAGCTGATCGTATAATAATTACTCTTTCTGCGCACTGCAAAAAACTGAGTTGATTTTTTTATCTTTACTGTCTCACCTGCTGAATATTCCGGTTCTGTCTCTCCCTTTACAGTCGTCCAGCCCAGATTTACATAACCTTTTGCTTTCGGAACCTGGGGGAGTGTTACCTTCTGATTTTTTCCTGCATACATAGTAAGAGAAGTATAGACTTTGCTGGTACTTGTTCCACTGTTATTATTGAAAGCAACCTTATAGGGCAATTTCTTATATACTGCGTAGAGATTTAATGATTTTGATACTGTTATCTTCTGATTCACCTGATAATCAGCTTTGGAAGCTTTTTTGCTTTTTGACCATCCCAGAGACTGATAGCCTGCTTTGGTAGGTACCGACGGCATTGTGATCGTAAGCCCTTTTCCGATTTTCTGATTAAGACCGGCAAAAGTACTGTTGCTTGCTCCGGTATTGTTCATAAACTTCACCTGAAGCACCGTACGGCGTACAATATAGAAATCTGTGTCGTCAGTCACTGTAAATTCTGAATTCAGTGCATACTTTGCATCAGAACCTTTCTTTATATCTGTCCATCCATAATTAATATATTTGGAAGATGGCATATCCGGAAGTATGACCTTCTTTGTCTCATACACTTTCAAAGTACCATTGGAAAATATACCGGTTCCTGAGTTATTATAAAGAGAAACTGTACATTTCTTTGGCATATAGAAATTTAATACGCCTTCTTTGAGAAATATATTCCAGCTTTCACTTTTCTTCAGTGTAAGGATATCTCCCCCCTTCAGACTGATCGCATCTCCCAGCTTCTCATCTTTCTCCAGTTTCCACATATTCGGAGCACTTTCATCCGGTACATTCGGCAGGATCAGGGATTCTCCCCATGTCATTACCGTCCTCAGATGTTCACATTCCTTACCCTCTCCATCTATAAACCGGAGCATGATTTCTTTTTCCGGATTAATTGTCGGTGTTGGCGTAATCGACGGGGTCGGTGTCGAAGATGGTCCCGGTGTAACTGACGGAGTCGGTATGACTGATGGTTCTGGTGTGACTGATGGCGTCGGAGTCTCTGTAGGCACCGGAGATGGTGTTGGTGTGCCATCTGGTACAGGAGTCACTGTTGGTGCGGGCGTTTCTTCCGGATCAGAACCTGCCGACAAAATATCCCCATTATCAGCAATGTATGAATTTTCCTCACCGGAACTGAAAATCTGTTCAAAACTGTCCGGAGTGCTGAATTCTGCTGCCTGTGCCGGAACTGCGGCAGTAATCATCGCCACAGTCAGAAACACACTTGCCAGACGTTTTCCTCTTTTGTGTCTTTTTCTGTACATATTTACCTCCATTTTGCAAAACGTCCCGACATACAATATGCGGGACGTTCTCTATGCATTCCCAATCACTCAAAAACATTACCAGACCTTTACAGCCTGCTTATATGTAAATAATACCAGATTTGTCATCCTGCTATGTAAACACTGTTTTCTTATGGTTGAAAATATTCCTTATAATTTATTGATAAATCTCATAAACGCCTCTCTGCCTTCTACAGTGCATTTATATACGCCGGCATCCTCCAGTACATGGACAAATACATTGCCGACTTCTTTTCTGAGAACATCCTGAATGTTGTTTTTATCAAGTTTGTCATATTTCGGAAGGAATTCTGCAACCCATGCTGCATGTTTCTCAATCTTCTCATTTGAAGAAATGTCTTTGCCTTCCAGAATATATTCTGCCAGAAGTTCCAGTTCTTCTTTTAATCTTGCCGGAAGTACGGCAAGTCCCATTACTTCGATCAGGCCAATATTCTCTTTCTTAATATGATGATACTCTGCATGCGGATGATATACGCCAAGAGGATGTTCATCTGTAGTAATGTTATTTCTCAGTGTAAGATCCAGTTCAAATACATCTCCGGATCTGCGGGCGATCGGTGTGATCGTATTATGCGGTTCTCCATCCGTTTCAGCAAAGATAAATGCATCCTCGTCTGTATAACCTCTCCACACTTCCAGAACATGTGTTGCAAGTTCTGTCAGTTTCTTTTCATCTTTATGACGAATCCTCAAAACTGAAAGAGGCCATTTTACAATGCCAGCTTCTACATCCTCATATCCCGGAATTGTCACATGCTTTTCGATGGGTGCCTTTGCCATTGCGAAAGTATAATGTCCGCCCTGGAAATGATCGTGGCTCAGAATAGAACCGCCTACGATCGGCAGGTCTGCATTAGATCCCAGGAAGTAATGTGGGAAAATTTTTACAAAATCAAAAAGCTTGATAAATGTATTCTTCTCGATCTTCATCGGAACATGCTGACTGTTAAAGACGATGCAATGTTCATTGTAATACACATATGGAGAATACTGGAATCCCCAGGGACTGTCATTTACAGTGATAGGAATGATTCTGTGATTCTCTCTGGCAGGATGATTGACTCTTCCTGCATATCCTTCGTTCTCCGGACAAAGAAGACATTTCGGATAGCTGCTGGACTTTGCAAGTTTGGCTGCTGCGATTGCCTTTGGATCTTTTTCCGGTTTGGAAAGATTGATGGTGATATCAATTTTACCATATTCACTGTCTACTGTCCATTTCTGATCTTTCTTTACACGATAACGACGAATATAATCGCTGTCCTGACTGAGTTTATAGAAGTAATCGGTTGCTTCCTGTGGATCTTTCTCATATCTGCTCCAGAACTCTTTCTGTACCTGCGCCGGACGCGGCATCAGACAGTTCATAAGTCTGGTATCAAAAAGATCTCTGTACACAACACTGTCTTCTATAAGGTTTCTCTTTACAGCTTCATCCAGAAGTGCATTTAATACCTCTTCCAGCTCAATATCTGTATACTCCTCCTCAGGTTCCACATATTCGTCTTCTTTAAAGACATCCAGAAGAAGATTTATTGTATAATTCTTCTCGCAGGCCGGTGTAAGTCCTGTTTCTACTCCGTACTGTACTAATTTCTTAATGTTCTCATATAACATTTGTACGTTCCTCCGTTTCGCTGTTACTGTTTCATTTCTGCAGTAACTTAATTTAAACAATAAATTTCTCTGCCACTGTTTGTCCTTTTTAGAATACTCAAATATCACAGAAATGTAAAGAAGGATTTTTACAATTTTTTCAATTAATAACTGGCAGGTTACTGTCACACCGTGATCAGCTGCCTGCCAGTTATGATTTATTATCAGTAATTTACCTTTTCTATATAGGTGATAAATACATTTCCGGCCTTCTGGAACAGATCTGTACTGTCATTCAGTCCATATGGATATGTCTCTTTCTTAACCGGATCGTACAAATACGTATTATATTCATCATATCCTACGATCAGCACACTTGTATTGGTTCCGGTTTTGGCAATCACAGGACGCTGTGCGCTTACTTCATACAATACATTGTCCAGACTGCATCCTGAAAGATCGATCACTGTACCTGTTTTCTTAAGACTCTTTTTCAGGGTTTTGATGTCATAAGTTCCCTGAAGGAGTATGTCAGGAAGTTCTTCTGTACCTATCTGTATTTTCGTTTTTTTATTGCCACGTTCCCATACATACTGCTGTGCACGGTTCAGCACTACACCTCCCAGTGTATCAGCACGCTGTACAGCTTTTGCCGGATCTGTATAAATACTGTCCAGTTCACCCTGACCATAGACATAATATGCGGTTTCCTGTGGAATCTGTGTATCGAGCACAATATCTTTTTTATCCGTACTGCTTACCTTCGCATACATAGTCAGCGGTGAATCTGTCTGTTTCGTCATATTAAATACCAGTTTTACACGAACACCTGTCCTGGATGCGGAAACAAGTTCCGTTCTGACCGTATTTGCCGCTGCCTTTTTATTATTCATGATCGTGTCTTTCTTCTGGGCAACATAGGAAGTATCTCCTGATTTCGCGGAAAGTTCAAACTCGATCAAAGTATCTCCAACAGAAATATCCGTGATATAAAGTCCGTCTTTCTTATATTCTTTTTTTACATTTCCATCAAAATCTTCAATACGCAAAGTACGGATTCCCACAGATTTATGTCCTTCTTCATCTTTAAGAATATCTGATTTATCCAGAATTCCATAAATCAGATCTTCATTCATAAATCCGACAGTGCGGAGCTTCTGCTCTTTTTGCGGTGCGATCAGCCGTGTCTTACAGGTATCAAAATCAATTTCTTTGATGTTTCCTTTTTCATCACCCTCTGAAACCAGCCAGGCTGCATGATCATTGTTGTCAGATGATACAAAATTCGCATTTTTTATTCCTTTTTCAAGAATCTCACTGGAATTATCTTCAATATTGATTTTGTAAAGATTCTTCGCCAGAATGAGAAACAACTCATTTTTTTCATTGACATAAGATAATTTTTCAAGATCTTTCTTCAGAAATTCAAATGACTCTGATACAGGGATAAATGCTCTTTCTTCTGCCACATTTTTATCATGATTGTAATGATAAACCCCAATACCTTCGTATCCTTCATGGCTTCCTCTGTTCATATATCCATAAAGTACGAAATCAATATCCCCCTCATCAGTTACTCTGACGATCTTGATATCATGCTGAGTTCTGGAGTCGCGGAAATCCCCATCTTCTGCTTTTCTGAAACTGAAAATCTGATTTATCTTTTCATTACCCGGTGAATAGGACCACAAGTCCCCCTCCTGAACAAAAGCTATCACAGTAGCAGCATCATTCATCATATATTCTACATTTTTATCCCGCACACCAAGGATAATTCCGTCATCAGAGCAGACAGGAAGTGTACCGTCAAATACCTGATTTGCAGAGCGCCGGAAATCCAGCAGATAAATTCTGGTGTCCTGATATTTCATTCTGTAGAATTCTTTTACATCATATATTTCTGTCTCCTCATTCTCATTCTGAGATGTGATCTGATATTCCAACGTAACACTGGCAGTTGTTTCATTGATTTCTTTAATGACAGGAATCCCCTCCTGGCGCAGTTGTGGTGCCAGAGTTCCCCAACTGACCTCACTCAGAGACGAATTAATATTGATTCCCGAATAATTCGTTGACGCTCCTGTTGTTTTTGGCTCCAGATAACTGCCCAGTGCATCTGCAGAATTTTTATCCAGACACGCTTCACAAAAATATTTTACAAAAGCTGCATAATCCGACGCATGCACCTGAGATCTGGAAACAACTCTCGTGTAATAATATGCAGTACTTTCCTTCATTTCCAGTGCAATCTGCATGGAATATTCCTGATTCATGCGCAGATCACTGCCTATTTCCACATCAACAGACAGATAGCCGTCCTCTTTTGACAGATTTTTTATTTTCTTATTTTCGAGAACCTTACTTCCATCAGATGTACGGATTTCATAAGAAAAACTTTGCACCTCCGAATCATACGGATTAACCTTAAATGTCAGCTTCTTTGAAGTATCCAGAGGTGTCACACTGTCTCTGGTAAAATCAGTCTGCATAGGCTGCGCATATCCATACATCCGGTTTATCAGTGTACCGTTCATATCTATCATGACTTCCGGAAACACCGCATCATTGAAATCAGAACGGTTATCTGTAAACTCACTGTTAAGAAGCAGTGCAGTACCCACTGTTCCAAGCAGGAATACCAGCAGAAGAATACCTGCTTTTTTCAGTATCCTTTTCATTACACACTCCCTTCCTGCTCTTTTTCATTCAGAAGTCTGTCCAGTGTGGGATGGATATTTAAGGCTGTAAGCATTTCCTGCATCTTACGTTCATCCTGTTTTTTTCCTGTTTTCACAGCTCTGATCAGGAGATTCTTAGGCGTATGCTCCATATCGATAAATTCCAGGATCTGTGTATCATAGCCTTTATTCTCCAGAAGATTGGCACGCACTGCATCTGTGATCAGTGCAGACATTCTCTCCTTCAGGATTCCATATCGCAGAACCGGCTCCAGCATTTCATTCTTAATCTGTTTATTAACCTCATGCTGACAGCAGGGTACGGAAAGGATCACCTCAGCACCCCATTCCACGGCTTTGGCAAGTGCATAGTCTGTGGCTGTATCACAGGCGTGAAGTGTCACTACCATATCCACAGAGGATACTCCCTCATAATCGGCAATATCACCATGATAAAAATGCAGCTTCTCATAACCATATCTGAGTGCCAGAGAATTGCATTTCTCTATAACATCCATTTTCAGATCAAGGCCAATAATATTGACATCATATCCCTTTAATTCTCTTAAATAATAATACATGGCAAAAGTAAGATAACTCTTTCCACACCCAAAATCCAGAATTGTCACTTCCCGTTCTCTTGAAAGTCTTGGAAGCACATCCTCAATAAATTCAAGAAAGCGATTGATCTGCCTGAATTTGTCATATCTGGCATGAACGATTTTTCCCTGAGCGTTCATAACTCCCAGATCGATCAGAAACGGAACCGGTACTCCTTCTTTAAGAATGTACTGTTTTACCCGGTTATGTGCCTGAATCTGAACCTTTTCTTTCTGTTCATGATGCTTCTGCTTAATGGTCATTTTACCTTTTTTACTTACAAGGACTACTCCGTCAGTCTCTGCCCCCTGTGCCTGAAACTGTCTGAAATTCTCTGCGAGTTCAGCTTCCAGATATTCGATCAGTTCCATACGTCCATAGTTCCTGTGCAGAATTTTCTGTCCCTGTGTAGCAGATGCCTGATAACAGATCTGTCCTTTCAGCCGGATCGGACGTATCTTTACTTTTGATATGCCGTTTTTATTTCTTCCGGCACTCAGAACAGCCTGTATCAGATTTTCATTTATCTGTTCTTCTAAATATTCTCTTAAATTTTTCATTATTCTTTCTGTCTGTCGATATCATTATCAATTAATATATAACTTACTGTAACTGTTCAACATCCTGCCTTTTTAACACTGAAACAATTATGGTTTGCTTTAAAAATATCTCCTGCAGCGGTGTCTGCGGCATCTCCTTCTGGATACCTCCTGACAGAGCATTACCTGTATCAGTTCGTCCAGAAAATCCTCCCTGATCGCCTGAGTGCTTATTTCCGGCTCCATACTTTCTCTGATCCTGCTGCCAAGATGATAAAGCATATATTTATCCGGATATTCATCATAAAGACGGCTTCCCTCATAGTCCAGAAGATCACATTCTTCTTCTATTTTCTCCTGAATACGCTGTACAGTCCTGGGATAATAGGATTTCATCAGGTTAAATTCTCTCTCCTGCAGCCGTTCGCCCTCATACAAAAAAGGATTGGAATATGTGGTATAAAATGGAAAATATTCTTGCAAATACATAGTATGACCCTGCATTCTTTTCAATTATCTATTTCAGTATATGCAAAGTACTGCATACTGTGCCGGGATCTATCTGCATACCACCTTGTTTCATTGATCCTGTAAATTACAGTTCCTCAATCATTTTTACTGTTAATTTCACACTGTGTTCAATTGCCGCCATTTCAAATTCTGCATAATCCATATTGGCGCTTCCGTCTGCTTTATCAGAAATTGCTCTTACTACAAGGAACGGAATATGGTTAAGATAAGCAGCCTGTCCTATGGCAGCTCCTTCCATTTCTACTGCAAATCCGCCAAACTCCGAGATAATTGCATCTTTGACACCTTTATCTGAGATAAACTGATCTCCAGAACAGATCCGGCCTTCAAATACGCTGATTTCCGGATTCACTTCTTTGCATACTTTTGCAGCCATTTTGCGAAGCTTCTCATCAGCCGGGAAGGAAAACTCCTCCATCTGTGGAATCTGACCCTTTTTATAGCCGAATCCTGTTGCATCCATATCATGATGCAGAACATCTGTGGACAGAACAATATCTCCGATATTTACATCATTGTTCAGGCTTCCGGCGATTCCTGTATTGATCACTGCTTCTACACCAAAAACGTCTGCAAGGATCTGTGTACACATACCTGCATTTACCTTACCGATCCCGGAACGTACCACAACTACTTTCTTACCTTCCAGAGTTCCTTCGTAAAAGTCCATGGATGCTCTGGATGTAATCTTTACATCCTGCATTTTTTCTTTAATTCTGGCAACTTCCTGTTCCATTGCTCCGATAATTCCGATACATTTCATATTAAAATACCTCTTCTTTATAATTGTAATTTTTGTGATATCAGAATTGCCCAGGCTGCTTGTCAGCGAGCAATCCATGAATATCAGATCATTTATAACAGTAATATATAAGCTGTAACACTTACATGCTTTTCTATTATAGCAAATCTTTAATTTATATGGAAACTTTTTTTAAGTTCTGCTATAAT
This sequence comes from Blautia wexlerae, assembly GCF_013300825.1. Lineage (GTDB taxonomy): Bacteria > Bacillota > Clostridia > Lachnospirales > Lachnospiraceae > Blautia_A > Blautia_A wexlerae_B. The sequence goes on along the minus strand of NZ_JAAIMY010000015.1, from coordinate 39,387 downwards.
ATTATGGACAGCGACAGATCAACCGGCAGTTTTCATCAGGCAGGTGAATGAGCTGTCTCATATAAGCAATCTTAACACAGGAGGAATCATACCATGACATACAAAACAAAGGGCGTATGTGCAAGCCATATCGAATTTGAAGTAGATGATGCCCATAAGGTCCATAATGTACGTTTTATCGGCGGATGCAGCGGAAATACCCAGGGAGTTGCAAGTCTTGTAGAGGGAATGGATGCTGATGAAGTGATTAGCAGACTGAAAGGAATCAAATGTGGTTTCAAAAACACTTCATGTCCGGATCAGCTCTCCATTGCATTGGAGCAAGTGCTGAATAAATAAAATTTTATCCCGCGAAAGCTGTCTGGAATATAGTTTTCGCGGGATATTATTATTTTATGTGTCAGATATCTGTTCTGTCCCATTTATCACATAAAGACTGGACTTCTCTTGAAAAACGTTCCAGATCTTTATTAGGAGTTCCTTCATTCTTCTTGATCACTGACAACAGTCTGTAGCCAAGTGCCAGAAGCTTTTCAAATGCCCTTGCAGCTCTCGCAGTCTTTGGCGATACAGATGCTTTCTGTATCTTTACACCCTTTGCCTCATAAATACATACATTATCTGCCAGATCATAAACCGTACCGCTGAAAGGTGCCATGGTATCATAACCCAGATCATCCTTCAGTCTCTTGGCAAAAATTTCAGTAACCGTGTCCTCTCCATGAGTAACAAAAACTTTCTGCGGTTTCTCTTCATAAGCTTTCGCCCAGTCCAGCAAACCATTGACATCTGCATGACCGCTGATTCCCGGCATCTGGCAGATATGTGCCGCCACATGGATCGGTTCTCCGAAAAGCTTTACATCTGATGCACCTTCAAGCAATGCCCTTCCAAGAGTTCCCACTGCCTGATAGCCTACAAACAAAATTGTATTTCTGGATTCCCACAGATTATGCTTCAGATGATGTTTGATACGTCCCGCATCACACATACCACTTGCTGAAATGATCACCTTTGGCTCCGCATCAAAATTAATCGCTTTGGAATCATCACTTGTAACAGAAATCTTCAGACCCGGAAAACTGATCGGATTAATTCCCTTTCTAATCAGTTCCATTGCTTCTTCATCAAAGCAGTCATACTGATGCTCGGAGAAAATAGTAGTCGCCTCATTTGCCAGAGGACTGTCTACATATACCTTGAAATCGTCATGTCCGTGTATCAGATTATCTGCCTTGATCTGTCTGATAAAATACAGCATTTCCTGTGTACGGCCTACTGCAAAAGACGGCATTACCAGATTTCCTCCTCTGTCAAAGGTTTCCTGGATAATTTTTGCAAGGAGCTGTACATAGTCAGGTTTTTCCCCATGGCTGCGGTCACCGTAGGTTGATTCCATAACTACATAATCTGCATGATGCAGATATTCCGGATCCTTGATCAGAGGCTGACCGGTATTTCCAATATCGCCCGAAAATACAATGGTTTTTTCAATCCCATTTTCCCGGAGTGTCAGTTCTATACTCGCCGAGCCAAGAAGATGTCCGGCATCAATAAAACGTACGGAAATTCCATCAGCCGGAGTGATCACTTTATTATACGGACATCCCACAAAATTTCTGATCACACCCATTGCATCTTCCATTGTATATGCCGGTACAAATTCAGGTTTGCCCTCACGTCTTCCCTTACGGTTTCGCCATTCTGCTTCAAACATCTGAATATGTGCACTGTCTCTTAACATGATATCACACAGATGGCTGGTTGCCTCTGTGGCATATACAGGTCCTTTAAACCCTTTTGCGTAAATAGCAGGAAGATTACCTGAATGATCTATATGCGCATGGGTAAGAAGAACAAACTCAATTTCCCCCAGAGCCACCGGTATTTCCGTATTTTCATAGTAGTCCGGACCTTGTTCCATACCACAGTCTACAAGAAATTTATGTCCTGCTGCTTCCAGATAGTAACAGGATCCCGTAACCTCATGAGTTGCTCCTATAAAAGTAATCTTCATAAGAAAACCTCCTTCCAGACTTTTTTTATTACTGCATTTATTATACAATACAATAAAAGATATTAACAGCATCTTTTCTGAAAACAAAAGGCGAAAGCAAATCTTTTTTTGACCGCTTTCGCCTTTCAGTGCGTTTGCCACCGGAAATTTAAAAATATTGCTGGTATTTTTATCAGATTCCTGTCAGTTACCGCAAACACGTTTACTTCCGTTTCTGATGCTTCTGTAAACTCCCACTACATAAATAATACGAATCAAAATGATAAATATCACAAAAAAATGAAAATTTTTTTATTTTTTTTCCGGGAAAGATGTTTCCTCAGAATTTACGGGCGTATACCAGGATTCAGAATCTGCAATTATGGTCATTCCCACCAGTGCAGTAAACATGGCAGCGGCTGCTACGGCTGCTGCCGGTTTCAGAAATCTGTGAGTTCTGTTCCACTCATTTTGACATCCGTCAAAATTTTCTTTTACTTCCTGTATTTGTTTCAACTTTTCCGTATTTCGGTTTTCGGGCAACGTTTCTCTGTATTCTCCCTTTTCTCTGAGCCGGGCTACTAATCTGTCATACCCCTCCTGTATCTTTGCTTCTGATTCCCGCGGGAATTCCTCCCAGGAACTCTTGCCTGCTGCTTTCAGCAATGCAGCCTCAAGAATCCCGGTTTCTGCATCATACAGTTCCCTGAGCCTGCGGTCTGTCTGTTCTTCATGCCGGTTTTCCACATCCTGACCTCTTCCGGTACTATGATTATCTTTTATCTTTTCGTTTATTTTATTCTCCATAATCCACAACTTTCCTTGACAATTCTCCCTTGCTGGTTCATAGTAAATAGTGACTATACGTAGCTATTTGCTAATATACTATATTTTTATAACAATTCCGAAAATAATGCAATCGAAAGCCTCCACAGTAACACCGGATCGAATGCATTATTTTATGAACTGTAACAGAAGGAAACAGGAGGAATCTCTATGAAACATATTGTTCTCACCGGCGGCGGTACGGCCGGACATGTTACACCTAATATCGCTTTAATCCCACGTTTAAAAGAACTTGGATACGACATTTCCTACATCGGTTCCTACGATGGAATCGAAAAAAAGCTTATTGAAGAAATGAATATTCCTTATTATGGAATCTCTTCCGGCAAACTGAGACGTTATTTTGATCTCAAAAACTTCACTGACCCATTCCGTGTATTAAAAGGCTTCAGCGAAGCAAAAAAATTATTAAAGCAATTGAAACCTGATGTTGTCTTTTCCAAAGGCGGATTCGTAACCGTACCTGTCGTTATCGCAGCCGGCAAACTTAAAATCCCTGCCATTATCCATGAATCAGACATGACTCCGGGTCTTGCCAACAAGCTCTGCATCCCATCCGCTTCAAAAGTATGCTGTAACTTCCCGGAAACAGTGAAAAATCTTCCTGCTGACAAGGCTGTTCTCACAGGAACTCCCATCCGTCAGGAGTTATTAAGCGGAGACAAGGAAGCTGCCCGCAGATTCTGTGGTTTCACAGACGAAAAACCTGTACTCATGGTTATCGGCGGCAGCCTTGGTGCTGCATCTGTCAACGAGAACATCCGCAAAATCCTTCCTGAACTTCTGAAGGAATTTCAGGTCATTCATCTGTGCGGTAAGGGAAAAATGGACGAGAGTCTCAAAGATACCAAAGGTTATGTACAATACGAATATATCAAACAGGAACTGGCAGATCTCTTTGCCCTGGCTGATATTGTTATCTCCCGTGCAGGTGCCAATGCGATCTGCGAACTGAATGCTCTCAAAAAACCAAATCTTCTGATCCCTCTTTCCGCAAATGCCAGCCGTGGTGACCAGATTCTCAATGCACGTTCCTTTGAACGTCAGGGATACAGCATGGTTCTGGAAGAAGAAGAGATTACCGAAAGTACTCTCCTCAATTCAATCCGCGAACTGTATCAGAACAGACAGTCCTATATCGATGCCATGTCAGAGAGCAGTCATATGAACTCTATCGAAAAAATCACCGGCCTGATCGAGGACTGTGCAAACAGGCAATAATTATCCGAATATCTTTTTATATTCTCTGGCAAGCCAGCGTCTCGTTCTCATTACTTTATTATTCACATTATTCTCTGTGATATGATAATGTTCGGCAACGAGACGCGATGGTATGTCATATAACGTTACACTGACATAGATTTCATAATCAATCCTTTTCTTCTCACGCAACCTGTGAAAGATTGTCTTCAGATATCCCTCCGTTTCCAGAGCAAGAATAATCTCATCTACATTTCCACCACTTTGTACCTTCAATTCAGCAACTGCCATCAGTTCATCGGAATCAACATATTCATATTTTCTGAAAGCCCTTTTATAATAGTCCAGAGCTTTGTTGAAACTCATACGGGTGATCAGCTTATTCAGTTTCACGTCGTCAGAAAAATCTGCCGTTTCACCCATGTTATACAGAATTTCAAATACGTCCTGACAGACATCCTCTGCCTCATTTCTGTCATGCAGAACCGTTTCCGCAATATCAATTACCTTGGTACGGTATTCCCTGTAAATGTTTACAAAATCTATATTCTCCATTTTATCTTATGTAAGATCAGAGCATTAAGACAATTGCGCTCTGACTTTTGACAGAATCTCCTCTTTGTCCTGATCACTCAGTTCACCCGGAGTCCAGGTAATTCCAACAGTATCACCCTGATATCTTGGAATCAGATGCATATGGAAATGAAATACAGTCTGTCCTGCACACTCTCCATTATTCTGCACAATATTAAATCCATCACATTTAAGCGCTTCTGTCATTGCTGTTGCCATTTTCTTTGCAAGAATCATAGCCTTTGCAGCCATTTCATCTGATAATTCATAAATATTGGCAGCATGAGCTTTAGGAAGGATTAACGCATGACCTTTACTTGCAGGACCAAGGTCAAGAATTACACGAAAATCCTCATCCTCATAAAGTGTTGCCGCAGGAATTTCCCCATTAGCTATTTTACAAAAAATACAGTTATCCATTTTAAGTCCTTCTTTCTTAAATTACACCAATGTCGATTAAGTGCGAAATTTCCACGATGAAATCAGTTGCAGCAGAAATTTTGCAATGGTACACTTTTCCTGAGGTGATGATATACAATGGAAACAACAAAACAATTGAAAAAAGATTTTAGCTTTATTCTGTCCAGACTGTCACATGAAATCCGCAACCCCATAGCGCTTATAAGCAGCGAACTTCAGTTAATGGCTGATTCCCATCCCGAATTATGCAGTTGCAGACAATGGGACAGTCTGATGGATAATCTTGATTACGTAAAGGAATTATTGAATGAACTTTCTGATTTCAGTCATTCCCAAACTGTCAATCTTGTCCCTACAGACCCGAAAGAATTTCTGACCACTATTTTATCCTGCGAAAAAACAATGTTGGATTATCTGGGAATCACTTTGGAAATACATATAGAAGATGTTTCCCCACAGATTCTTCTGGACCGCATAAAAATGCGTCAGGCTATTTTTAATCTGATCAGAAATTCCTGCGAGGCGATCAGCTATCCCGGAGGGAAAATCACTGTTGGTCTTCGAAAAATCAATGACCGCATCTGTATCTCAATAAAAGACAATGGATGTGGAATGACCGAAACTCAGACAGCCAACATCTTTCAGCCCTTTGTTACCTATAAATCAGAGGGAACCGGTCTTGGCCTGGCGGTAACATCAGAAATCATGGCTGCCCATCATGGTCAGATCAAAGTAACCAGTACGCCGAAGCAGGGAACTACTTTTTCTCTCTATCTTCCCTGTCTTTCTGAGATATGACCGGAATATTTCCGTGAAGGATGATAAAGCAATACTGCCAGTATAAAGCCACAGAGCAGACCGCCTACATGCGCTGCATTGTCTACTCCTTCACTGGTAAATCCGAAATAGAGTGAAAACGCAGCCATGATCACTACCTGTCTGGCCGAAAGATCTTCAATATGTCCTTTTCCTCTGATCACAGCATAGATCATGGCACCCATTACTGCAAACACTGCACCGGATGCACCCGCTGACACTGCAAAATCTCCGTGGTTTAATTCCAGAAATACGCATAGCAGGTTTCCTCCTGCTCCTCCCAGAAGATAGATCAGCAGATATTTCAGCTTCCCTGTTGTACGTTCCAGTCTTCCTCCAAGCACAAAAAGCACCAGCATATTATTCGCAAGATGCTGCATTCCAAAATGCAGGAACATACTTGTAAAAATCCTGTAATACTCTCCCTGGATAATAGCCGGTGTATAAGCAGCTCCACACCGAAGCATATGCATAGTATCTTCAGTTCCGCCCGTCAGCTCTGTTATCACAAATACAAGCATATTGATTAATATAAGAAATACTGTAACCGGCTCTTTCTTTAATTCTTCCAATATCTGCCTCTTTTCTGTTTTGCCGTTTCCAGTTACTGTCCACACACTCAGCATATGTCCCATGCATCGCGAAACACGTTGCTGTAAATGGAGCGAACATTAACATTCTTCATATCATTACATCAACAGCAGCTCATCCGGGCCGCTACTGTCAATTGTAGCAGACATCCTGTATTTTTTCAAAACATTTATGACAAAAATATGTATCTCGCCTGGGCAAAATCTATTTCATCTTCCGGCTCAAGCTGATATTCCTCCTCCGGTCTGAGCAAACGCCCATTTACAGATGTGCCATTTCTGGAATTCATATCTGTCAGATAATAAGCCTCCTCTCTCTTTCTGATTTTCGCATGAATACGACTTACTGTAGGCAAATCGATTACTGCATCACAGGCATTCTCCAGTTTACCGATTACTGTAAGATCCTCATTTAAATAAATAGTTGCCAGTTCTCCCGGTTCTTTGCTCACCAGACTGGCAGGACCGGACACTGCACCGGCAGACAGTACAACAGTTTCTCCATAATCCGGATGTGACTGTTCATATAGCCGTTTTTCCCTTTTTTCCTCCGTTGGAATCTGCTGTTTTACTTTATTTATTTCAGACATCTCCAGACTGTCTCTGCCAAACCATTCTGCATCTGATCCGCTTTTATCATAATCTGCCGTATTTGTTTTTGTTTTTTTCCGTAATGTTTCATTCTCTCTTTCCCTTATATTTTTTCGCGGATAAATGCCGGGATTTTTTTTCTTTTTTATAATATATGTCACAAGCATAACTCCCGCAGCCAGAACAATTATGATCCCAAGTACAGTTCCGGTTTCCATATATGGCAGATATCCGAATAATACAGCCACAGTTATCAGACACAGTAAAACTGCTGCAACTCCAATCATGCCTGCTTTATACAGCAGCCCCCTTTTTTTCGGTGCTTCGCCCTCTCTTACAAATTCCATTCCCGGTTCATCATCTTCCAGATAATCCTCCTGTATATGAATATTCAAAACATCCTGATTCTCCTCACCGGATTTCCATATATCTTTTTCCGCTTCCTTCTCCCTGTCCTTCTGTCCCTGGACTTTGTACAGTTCTTCTTTAATATGTTCCAGATGAAAACAATCCTCCATGGTCCGCTTATATACACCATACCCAAGGAGTACAGCCTGGCTGTCCTCATGGTCAATCTTCGGAAGGATATATTCTGCCAGAAGCTGAAACTGGTTCTTTATGTCTTTTTCATACCCTGGCATCATGCAGAAATATATCTTCTTTTTTTCAACATCAGCATACATATATTCAGGAGACAAGAGAAACTGCCCCGGATTTATCAGATACTCTGCAGCATCCTCCATAACCTGCACAAACCCTCCAAAAATCAGATTCAAATCCTCAATTTTCATCTTCCGTTCTTCATACAAAATATTCAAAGCCTGTTTTGAGGTAATATCAAAATAAATCAGAAACCTTCCATCCATTCCCTGTATCCTGCATTTAAGAACAGAAGGAATCACATTCCCCACCAGCATCCGCACCTGATAAGCATCTGTATTTATCTCATCTTCTCCGTAAAGGATCAGATAATTGTGATTCATATCTCTTTTATATTCTGCCCTCACTTCTGATCCCCCATTTCTTTCAGAACTGCCGCAGCGGCTCTCATCTTACGGATATGCTTTACAGGATCTATAATAGCCGATGTTCCTTCTGTCCGTAAATGCCAGTTAAAATTTCCGTATGAAGAAATCGTATCCAGATCATATGTCACCTGTACTTCTTTTCCCACATTGGTCTGTGTACTCAGATTCTCTGCTCCGAAAAATCCCGCACTTCCCAGTTCTTCGCTCCGCATCCTGGCTGTATCATATACCTGACCGGTCCTCTTAATCCCTTCCATACTTCCACTCACTGCCGATTCATAGGCTGCCGCTGTCAGCCATGCTCTGTTATGCACAAAAAAGCTCAGATAAATAAGCCCCATGATCACAAGCAAAATCAAAGACATAACACAGGCAGACTCAACAGTCAGACTTCCTTTTCTGATTTTTTCTTTCATAAAATCATTCCTCCCAGATAACCAATCAGCAAAAAAGGAACAAACGGAATTTCCGTGCATCCCTTTCTGTGAAATATTGCCAGTGTAATTCCGGCCCATACTGCACTGCACATAACCGCAATAAAAATAATGGAAAAAAGTTCCACAGGCTGCATGACTGTTCCCAGAGCCATAATCAGCCATCCATCCCCCATACCCACTGCATCCTCTGTAAAAATGCTGATCCCGACAAATACCAGACCGATTCCTGCACACAGAAAAAAATCCAGTACCTTCACTTTACTGCTGATACTCCATGCAGTCCCACATATCGCAAATATTACAATACTCAGTAAAGATACCTGTCTTTTCCTGATATCTGTCCATGAGTTTATCCCCAGAAAAATCAGTACACATATATCTTTTACAGAGTTTATCTCCATTCTGCTCATCCCCTTCTGCCTCGTCCAGACACATAAACCTCTTCACTTCACTTATCTTATCCACATCTGCTGCAGGCCCCCATTTCCTGAACAGATGAAGCTTTCACCAGCCGGACTGTCCGTTTCAGCCCACTGCAGGATTCCAGATTATGATACCTGTTTCCTCTCTCTGTCACATATACAACTCCTGCCGGGTTCTGGTTTCTGCTGCATATTTCGCACGCTGAATAATGTTCCCCGTACTGATTTCCTGCAGACTTTACTGCACTTCCCGGAATCTGCTTTAACGAAACGTTCAGATAACTGCAGCCGGGATTTCTGTGATAAACACTTCCGGATTCTGTTACATACACCATCTGTTCCGTTTCTCCCTGCTCTCCCCCATTGTCCTGATATTCTGTTCCTGTCCAGGCATGAACCTTTACATGGTTGTAAACTACAACCTCCGAAAGTGGTATCAGTCCTCCAAAAGCTTTATATGTATAAATATCCGGCAGAGTGATATCCCCGACAGAACTTTCCCCTGCAATGTATGCATACATTCCCGCCTGCTTCGCTCTGGTGCAAAGCGCAGTCAGATGTTCTGTCTGGAGCTTATATATATCCATAAAAGAAATCAAAGTCACCATTCCAAGAAAGAACAACGGCAGAACAAAAACAGTTTCTACTGCCAGACTTCCCTTTCTCAATGTATCTGCTTTTCTTCTGAACAAGGTGCAAAAAGACACTTTTACAGGATTTATCTTCCATATTTTCTTTATTTTTTTCAGAGAGCACTTTTCCCTTTCATAGATTTTTCTATCTTTTTTTCTGATTTCTGCAATTCCCTTATTTTTGTCCTGTAAAAGCATCTTTTTGCACCTCTTTTCACTCCTGAGCTATAGTTCATTCGTAACAATATTGGCGTATCACATGAAATTCCTTTTTCTTATTTGCTTTTACATCGGCAAATGCTTCCAGTGCCACAATACAGGAATCCATCTGAAAATGTGCCCTTCCTTTATTTCTTATGGTATTTTCAATCATATCCATCCCTCTTACTACTTTCTTTTCTTTTGCCACAGATAAGAGCAGAATCTGAAGATAATCTTCATAAGACACTCCATGATCATTATTTCTCCTCATAGAATCCAGTCCTTCCATCAGGTTTCCAAGATTTGACAGTGAAATCTGCCAGTCTGCCGAAGTTTTTACGAGAGGAATCCTGCCACCTGCCAAAAGCTCCCGCACATCCAACACGCTTTCTGCAAAAGCCCAGCATAAAAGCAATGTTGTCTCTATCACCACAGCCGCAGGCGGAACGAGAAATCCCGCTGCAATAGCTGTTGCCAGTGCCTGTGCTTCTGATCTTTTCACATTGTCAGCCATAAGACCGGCAAAATTTACTCCCTCACGGATAAAAAGCAGCTTTGATGCCACAGATTTAAGATTATCAAAATCGCTGCTTTTTCCTGCATAAATATATTCCATCGGATATGCAAGTCCTTCTTCTGCCGGACTGATGTAATTTCCCAGATGATTCATAAGATACTGCTGATATAAAACATTAGAAGTATAACTGTTCTCTTCTGTCACACCATCAGGCATTGCCATTCCCTGCTGAAGTTTTCTCCCGGAGACTAACATACTTCTGTCGATTTCGCGGGTAGACAGACCTCTCCCGGATGGCAAAACCAGTTCCAGGATTCCCATTTTCATAATTCTTTTTATAACCGTGATCGGATTATTTACCTGTTCCTGTTGATTCTGTTCCTGTTGATTCTGTTCCGCTTCTTCTGCTGCCTGCTGACTTTTCTGAGAAGCCTGATCTATTTCTGCATCATAACGGTCTATGGAACCCCCTGATTCTGCCTGACTTGCTTTCAAATCTGCCTCTTCTGTTTTTCTCTTACGGTCTGACATTTTGTTAAGAAGAATCTGTACTCCCTGACTGCCAAGAGTCTCCTGCATATACTGAACAATCTGCTGATAGAAAACTTCTCCGTTATTATCTGTGAAAAGTCGATATCCGGTAAGACCGCTCTGCTTCAATTTAAGATTCTGACTGTTCTGTTTCAGCACAGGTTTCATATAGGATTCCAGATTATCGCATACCTTTGCAAGTTTTATCTGTCCTCCTCCCATGGACCCGTCAAGTGCAAACAAATCGTATTCTTCAAGAAGTTTCTTATCATATTGTCCGAATACTGAATACAGTCCAATATCCATACCGTTCAGAATCTGCGTTCTTGCAGATGCCATACGAACAGATTCTATGCTGGTACACACAAGCGACAGAAGCAGGCTTAGAATCAGTGCCAGAAATACTGTAATGCTTCCTTTTTTCGCTCTTTGACATTTCATACAGGAAGTACACCTCCTCCTTTTTTCTCTGATATATCCAGAAGTGAAGCAGATATTCCGGTTAAATAGAATTACTCTGTTTGGCAATTTTTGAGAGAATACTCTGTACCAGATTAGTAATCTGCTCTTTGAAAATAATGACAAGTCCGATCAGGACTACAAGAATCAAAATGATTTCCACAACACCTACTGCATCTTCTTCCTCTGCAAATCTTTGCAACAGCCCTTTCAGTTTCACTGTTCTCTGTATTAATTGTCTCATCTTTTTCCTCCGTATGTTTCATTCACATCTCATTCTATATTTCCATCTCCACAGTACTGCTAAGTCTCTCCTGCCTCACATATCCGTTACAGAAACAACATTCCTTTCATCCGGTTCCTCCATAAAAGGACAGAAACGCAGGAATCATAACGATTGCCATCACAACAACAAGCATCATCATCATGGGAAGCAGTAATTTTGTTGCTGCCGCTTCTCCGAGAACCCTCGCCTTTCTCTTGCGTTCTTCCCACGCTTCCATGGATTCTCTCTCCAGCATATCAGCCATCTGTCTGCTGCCTTTCTGAAGATTCTGTATCAGAAGGGTTGCAAACGTCTTATATTTTACCTGTCCACATCTTTCTCCAAATCTCCGGTATGCTTCACTCTCAGAAACTCCGCTTTCCATTTCATAACATATAACCTGTATTTCATCATAAGCAGATCTTGGTTTTTTCTTTTTCTTTCTGCCATAATCCAGTGAAATTTTCTGAAAAGCTTTTCTTACCGTCATTCCTGCCTGGACAAGTAAAGTGAATTTCATGATCAGTCCGGGATAATCCAGGAGAAGTTCTTCATATCTCTTCTGAAGCTTAACCTGTTCTTCTCTTCCCTTCATAACCAGAATTACCATAGCCGCTGCCAGAAACAATCCTGTCAGCAGCATCCCCGAAGTATCTGCAGGTATTTCCCACTTTATTTTTTTCCCGTCCAGTTTATCTGGAAGATAATAATAATCCGGATCATTTTTCTGTTCATTGTAACGGGCTACCGCTTCTGCCAGATCTTTTTTCGCCTGCTCCTCTCCTGTCAGTTTCCTGTCCTGCTGCGGTTCTTCCTCTTCTTCCAGTTCTTTTTCCGGTACCTGAATGTACAGGGTTCCCTGGTCTTCTCCATCCACGGATACCATAAATTCTTTCTCATATGATCCTGACGCCTCCTTTTCCAGACGATATCCCTGAGGATACACCTGTCTGCCGTTTCCTGCCGTAAGAACCATACCAAGCAGATTTCCGGATATTGCCACTGCCGCAAAAAGTCTGATTCCTTCTCTGCCTCCAATACCTGAAGAGGGAATCCAGCCTTTCTTCCACCCGGTCAATACGCACAGAATCATAACAAAAATGACAATATGTACCCACATTTTTACTGTCACACCTCAATATCTACAATCTTTCTGCCAAGCCAGTATGCTGTGGCATAAATCGCAAGACATATACTCATTGCTGCAATTCCAAAGGGATTTCCATAAAGAACATTCAAGAAACCCGGAGAAGTCATCTGAAGATATAAGATAATTCCCACAGGCATAAGACTCATGATCATCTGTTCTGACTTTTTAGCTGCCAGAGTAGCTTCTATCTCCCGTTTCACATCAATCTTATCGCCAAGCATGCGGGTTACTTTCTGGATCACACGGTTCATATCACCGCCTGTACGCTTAGCTGTATAAAAAACAGATGCAAAATTCTCAATATCTTCTATCTGGCTTCTTTCTCCAAAATCCAGAAACAACTCCTCCAACGGCACACTGAGACGCTGCTGGCTCTCAATATAGCGGAACTCCTCTACAACATCTGTTCCACGCCCATACAAGCGTTCCAGATCTCTGACACAGGCTTTCACCGCACTCTCAACAGAATATCCCGCCTGAACTGCAACGCTTAGTGAAACCAATGCATCTTTAAACTGATAATTCAATTTCTTTCTGCGCTCCCTGATCAGTTGTTTCCTCTGCCATTTCAGATAAAATACAGGAACAGGAAGCATAAGAAACAGTACCCAGATATTTTTATAAAAAAGATAGTCTGCCATAATACACAATGCCAGTGCCTGCCCCAGATATTTCAGAAATTCTTTCAGAGAGAAATGATAATCATCATAATCTTGTTTCAGATATAACTGTTCTTTCTTTTTCCCTTTCATAATTCAATCCCCGCTCTTTCCAGTTTTTCCACCTGCAGGAGGGAATCAGTCTTTACCAGACCTTTTCCTTCCTGCCATTGATACAGCGGCCTGATCTGGATCTCTCCATTCTCAAAGCCACATACTTCCGTTACTTCCAGTAATTTCCTGGATTTATCTCTCATTCGTCCCAGATGTATCAGAATATCTACACCAGATGCAATCTGTCTGCGGATAGCCTCCAACGGAAGGTCAACCCCCATCAGCACCATTGTTTCCAGGCGGGACAGCATATCTTTCGCTGAATTTGCATGCGCTGTTGATAAGGACCCCTCATGACCTGTATTAAGTGCCTGGAGCATATCCATAGCTTCGCCACCCCGGACCTCACCCACAATAATCCTGTCAGGGCGCATTCGCAACGCAGATTTAATCAGATCCCTGATCGTAACTGATACCGCACCTTCCATATTAGCCATCTTTGCTTCCAGCCGGACAAGATTATCAATTCCTCTGATGCGCAGTTCTGCGTTATCTTCTATTGTGATCAGCCTTTCATCTGCAGGAATATATTCTGACATAGCTGCAAGAAATGTGGTCTTTCCGCTTCCGGTTCCTCCTCCTATGATCATGGAATATCTGGCTTTCACAAGCTTCTGTAAAAACTGTGCACATTCCTGTGTAATGCTTCCCAGCGCGATCAGCTTCTCCATTGTAATGGGGTGTTCGGGAAAACGCCGTATCGTAAGGATTGGCCCATTTAATGCAACCGGATAGATCACAGCATTTACTCTGGATCCATTTTCCAGTCTCGCATCCACGATAGGCATGGATTCATTAATCACACGGTTACATTTACCTACTATCTGCTGAATCACATCCTCCAGTTTTTCGGCGGATGTAAAGCTCTTATGCCATCGGATCAGTTTACCGCCCCGTTCTACGAAAATTGTATCCGGTCCGTTTACCATAATCTCTGTCACAGTTTCATCATCGACCAGTTCCTGAAGCACATCCAGCTTGCGGACAGAATAAAACAGTTCCTGACGAAGCTGCACCTTATCCTTTAATGCAAGCCGGACATCTTTTATCTGATTCAGGATCAGCTCATCGATCACATCAAGGATTTCTTTATCCGACAATTCTCTGGACAGATCCAGTTGTTCCATCAGCATCTGGCGCAAGGTTCTAAATACATCTCTATTCATCCTTTTTCCTTTCTCAGCAGATTCCGCACATAATCACCAAGTTCACTCCAGGGCAGTTGTTCTATATAAGAAGGCGACGGTTCCGTCACCATATGAAAAGGCAGGCTTATCTTCTGTATTTTCTCCAGTATCTGTGGATAATCCCAGATTCTCACCTGATTCTCAAACTGAGCAATTTTGCACTGGGATACTGCATCAGACAATACAGGCATATAAATCTTCTTACACAGATCGAGCAGCTGGAAATTCTCATCAATCCCACATCCGATATCCAGCACGATCACCTCATAGGAACTGTCAAGCATAATCATCTGCAAAAGCCGTTCCCAGTCCTGCCAGGCTGTTGTGCGAATGTCTGCCGGCATCTGCACAGGCGGAATGTAATCCAGATTATTGACTGTCTGTATCATACTGTTCATTTTATAAAGAAGATTCTGATTATCCTGCCTCACATAATAGAGAAGGTCACTTAAATTGTGATCAAAGCCTCTTCCCATAAGTTCTTCAAACCCGGAATATTCCTCCAGATTCAGATACAGAACTGCTTTGTCTTTCGCAAGGATCTGTCCGAGTGTAAGTGCAAAGGAAGTTTTCAGGCAGCGCCCCAGGGGAGAAAATACGCCAAGGATCTCTGTTGTCTTTTTTAATACCGCAAGCTGATCTGACATGGTCTTTTTTTCAGCACCATAACATGCCATTACTTCACGGAGCACATCAGAAGAAGACTGATATTTATACACACTTGGATACTGGTCAAGTTCAGGAGGATGTACTCCTTCTGAAAGAATAATAACTTTTCCAATATCTAACTCCCGGATTTCTTTGCACATGGCACGTCCGGAAATCAACAGCAACTCTATATGTGTGTGTTTCCCGTAAGTGATCAGATTCTCTACAGTTGTAAATGCCTGTATCTCAAAGGGAATATTTTTTTTCTGATTCAGATAATCCATGAAATTCAGTGCATATTCCACTTCCAGATCACATACTGCAAAAATATTTTTCTTCAATAGATACCTCCTGCGTATAACAGCACGCTTACCAAAATGGGAACTGTAAAATGAAAATTCTCAGGAGCTGAAATGTTTCCCTTTCTGTAAGGTGTAATCTTTCCGGTAGTGACCGTAGTTTCTGCATATCTGATAAAATAAAGGATTCTTTCGCAGAAATTGCGATGGATGATCAGAAGCACGGCCGCAATACATGTACCCGCAATAAAAGAACTGAAAATACACTTCAGGACAGCTCCGGGTCCCAGAATGCCTCCAAGTACGCAGAACAATTTAATATCTCCCGCACCTATCATTCCGAAGACAAACAGAACAATAAGAAATAAAGGTGTTACACTTCCCATAACAAAATGACCGAGTCCTGCAATGCCTTTCTGCCAGACACGGATAAACATTCCAATAAACATAGAAAACAGAATCCAGCCATTATCAACCTTTGCAGTGCGAATATCCATGATTACGGAAATTCCGGCAACTGCTACAGGAAAAAGTTTCAAAAAATCATACTGCACCGCCTGCCTTTCCTACAGTTTTATTTAGCAACAAAAAACAGATGCTTCATTCTTTCGTGTTTCATAATAAGTAAAAGTGGAATTTACCGCCGAACCGGCGAGATTGAACTACCAGAAGACCTCTGGTGAGTATTATTATAGGACCGGACAATTGATTTGTCCAGTCCTATTTTTTGTCGAATTTCTAAAATATTTATAAACTTGTTACCTGTCAATTAGAGTTCAATTTCCATTCTGCATCCTTCCGGTACAATGATAATACCATTTTCTGTATCTTTCACTATGCTTCCACCAGTAACATCAGCTATTTCATGAATATTTCTCAGCAGATAGGTCATACCTCCATTTTCTGCTGAAGCTTCCAGAGTGAGTTTATTTCCCTCTCTTACAGCTTTTACTGTAAAAGCTGTCTCTCCTTTACGCGTCACTACCTCACAGGATGCAGTTTCATTTACTTCATAAACCTGAATCTGTACATCTTTCTCCAGTTCATAATCAACGGTAGTATCTACAGCACCAATCGGAAGCAGAGTATTCTCTCTTACAAATACAGGCAGTGAAGAAAAATCATAATCTTCTTCATACCATCTTCCGCCTTCTTTGACTTCTCCGCTTAAAAGATGAGTCCATTTTCCTGCCGGCAGATAATATTCTGCATGACCTTCTTTGTTGAAGATTGGTGCAACCAGAATACTGTCACCTAACATATACTGCATATCCAGATATTTGGTTGCAGGATCATCGTTAAATTCCATGATCATTGCACGCATGGACGGAATACCTGTCTTGTGTGATTTTACAGCCATAGAATACAGATATGGGAGTAATCTTAATTTCAGCTTTGTAAACTTACGGCATACATCTACAGCTTCTTCATCAAACAGCCACGGTACACGATAACTCTTGGAACCATGGAGACGGCTGTGTGTGGAAAGAAGACCAAACTGCAGCCAGCGTTTGTATACATCCGGTGCTGCTGTCATTTCAAATCCGCCCATATCATGACTCCAGAAGGAGAATCCTGATAAAGTAAAGGACAGACCACCTCTTAAGCTCTCAGCCATGGAGGCATAGGTTGCAGAACAGTCACCGCCCCAGTGAACCGGGAACTGCTGTCCGCCTGCTGTCGCACTTCTTGCAAAAAGGATTGCTTCACCTTCACCCTTTACTTCCTTCAGCAGATCAAATACTGCCTTGTTGTAAAGGTACGTATAATAATTATGCATAGAAACCGGATCTGAACCGTCATAATATTTCACATCGACCGGAATTCTCTCGCCAAAGTCTGTCTTGAAACAGTCAACACCCATATCAAGCAAAGTTTTCAGCTTATTCTGATACCACTTCACTGCATCCGGATTTGTAAAGTCAACCAGGCCCATGCCAGGCTGCCAGTTGTCGATTTGCTTGATTCCTCTTCCGTCTGCACGCTGTACCAGGTATCCGTTCTCCAGACCCTCTTTAAAGAAGTTAGTTCCCTGTGCAATATATGGATTGATCCATACACAGATCTTAAGTCCTTTATCCTTATAACGTTTCAGCATTCCCGGTACATCCGGGAAGATTCTGGAATCCCATTCAAAATCACACCAGTGGAACTCTTTCATCCAGAAACAGTCAAAATGGAATACACTCAATGGAATATCTCTGTCTGCCATTCCCTGGATAAAGGAATTGGTCGTCTCTTCATCATAGTTTGTTGTAAAGGATGTGGAAAGCCATAATCCAAAGGACCATGCAGGCGGCAATGCCGGTTTTCCTGTAAGATCTGTGTAGTTCTCGATCACACCCTTAATGTCATCTCCGTAAATAATATGATATCTGATCTCTTCACCTTTCACAGAGAATCCCACATTCTCAACCTTTTCACTTGCAACTTCGAAGGAAACATGATCACTGTGGTCTACGAATACGCCATAATGTTTGCTTGTTACATAGAACGGAATATTTTTATAAGAAATCTGAGAAGCTGTACCGCCATCTTCATTCCAGATATCAACAACCTGACCGTTCTTTACAAACGCTGTAAATCTCTCACCCAGACCATATACACATTCTCCCGGTGCAAGAGAAAGCTCTGTCACCATATATGGCTGATACTGTGCTGCCATATAGTTTGGTTCCGGGAATTTTGTCAGAGTAGCTCTGTCATACTGCATATAGCCAAGATTGCGGAATCCGATGTTTGTGAGAACTTTTCCATCTGCTTCATATGTGATCTTAAAGTCTTTCAAGTCCACTCTTACTGTCATTCTTCCGGCTTTCATCACAGCTTCATCTTCTGTAATCTCAACCTCTGTTTCCTGCGGATCCTCATTCAGCTCATATCTTGGCTCACCTTTTACATAACCTTCATAATGATAACTTCTTACGCTGATGATATCTTTACGTGCAGAAGTAAATTCTGTAGTGATAGTTCCTACATCCAGAGCACCGCCTCTGTCTATGATCTGGCGGAATGGAGAAACAATTCTCATTCCTCCCGGAATTGCCTCCGCTGTAAAAGCCTGCATCGCATAGGATGCGTTTGCGCGTTCATTTTTCTCCCAGTAACCTTCTGTGAACTTCATTCCTGATCCTCCTTGCTTTTAATCTTATGATTTGCTTATTTTCCGAAATTGAAACTCTTTCAGTACCTCGCGGGATAACGGACTGCTGAATAATTATCTGATACCAGTATACATCATGATTCTTTTTCTTACCAGCAATATAACCCAATTTTTATCTGTGCAAAAACAAAAATCTGTATATTGCATAAAAACAAAAGATTGTGGTAATATTCTTCAAAATATACACGTTCTACAAGTATATCTATTTTGGCACCAGGAGGTAAGAAAATATGTGCACAGCAGCAACTTATAAAACAAAAGATTTCTATTTCGGCAGAACCCTTGATTATGAATTTTCCTACGGTGATGAAATCACCATCACACCACGAAACTACCCATTCCATTTCCGTCATTCTGATAAAGCCCCTGACTCTCACTATGCCATCATCGGAATGGCTCATGTGGCCGGAGACTATCCACTCTACTATGATGCCATTAATGAAAAAGGTCTCGGCATGGCAGGTCTGAATTTCGTAGGAAATGCAGTCTATGCAGAACCAGTATCGGACAAAGAAAACGTAGCCCAGTTCGAATTCATCCCATGGATTCTCAGCCAGTGTGCCACCTTAAAAGAAGCCCGCCAGAGACTCTCAACTATGAATCTCACCAACACACAGTTCAGTGAAAACTTCCCATGTGCTCAGCTCCACTGGATCCTCGCAGATGCTTCCGGCTGCCTCGTTATCGAATCCATGCAGGACGGCCTCCATATCTACGAAAATCCTGTAGGGGTACTAACCAATAACCCACCCTTCCCACAGCAGATGTTCCAGCTTAACAACTACCAGTCTCTCTCCCCTCGCCAACCAGAGAACACCTTCGCTCCAGGATTAGAACTCCAATCCTACAGCCGCGGTATGGGCGCCCTCGGCCTCCCGGGAGACCTTTCCTCCGCCTCCCGCTTTGCCAAAGTTGCCTTCACAAAAATGAACTCCAGATCTGGCGACTCCGAACTCGAAAGCGTCAGCCAGTTCTTCCACATCCTCGGCTCCGTAGATCAGCAGCGTGGCTGCTGCGAAGTAGCAAAAGGCAAATATGAGATCACTCTCTACACTTCCTGCTGCAACACAACAAAGGGAATTTATTATTATACCACCTATGAAAATCATCAGATCAATGCTGTTGATATGCATCGTGAAAATCTGGATACAACAGTCCTAATCCGATATCCTGTACTCGCAAAACAGAATATCTGTTTCCAGAATTAATGTGAAGCACTCTATACCTGTGGCAATTTCGACAAAGACTCTTTAATTATAGCCATTGCCATTTTTCAGTTCTGTACGGTATAATAAGGACAAATTATTGGTTTCAAAAAGAGGTAATAACAATGGTACATTTTTTTGATATTACAAAGTTCAACTTATATAAAGAAGATAACCGGCGCGAAGTAAAAAAAGCAAATGGCGGCCTTCCTTCTTCTTTATGGGAGACTTACTCTGCTTTTGCAAATTGTTATGGCGGCGTAATTATTCTGGGAGTTGCCGAAAACAAAGATGGAACCTGGAGAACTACAGGTTTAAAAAGTACAGACAGGGACAAGCTGTTAAAACATTTCTGGGATACAATCAATAATCGAAAAAAGGTCAACGTAAATCTTCTATCTGATCAGGATGTAGAGATATATGAGAAGGATGAAGATACTATCATCGTGATTTATGTTCCTATGGCAAACAGAGAACAAAAACCTGTGTATATTAATGATGATATATTTGGCGGAACATTTCGAAGAAATCACGAAGGAGACTATCATTGTACCAAACTTCAGGTGAAAGCCATGCTCCGCGACCAGACAGACAACACTATGGATATGGATGTACTGGATGATGTTCCAATAAGCGACCTAAATTATGAAACCATTCAGGGATATCGCAACAGACATCGAGCCCTTAAACCTGCACATCCATTTGGCCGTTTAAATGATTCTGAATATTTACGCAGCATAGGAGCTGCTGCCATTTCCAATATTGATAAATGCCTTCATCCAACAGCTGCAGGAATGCTAATGTTTGGAGATGAATATAACATTGTACGACATTTCCCTGAATATTTTTTAGATTATCGTGAAATTCTGGATCCAACTATACGCTGGACCGATCGCTTACAGTCAAGTTCCGGTGAATGGTCCGGTAATATATGTGATTTTTACTTCCGAGTATATAATAAACTTGTTAAAGATATCAAGGTACCTTTTAAAACAATCGATGGAAACCGTATTGATGATACTCCCGTACATGAAGCATTGAGGGAAGCCCTCGCAAACTGTTTGATAAATGCAGACTTTTATGGTGTTCGAGGCATTGTAGTCCGAAAAGAAGCTGACAGAATAGTATTTGAAAATCCAGGATATTCCAGAACAGGAAAACAACAAATGAAAAAAGGGGGAATTTCTGATCCTCGCAACAAAGTACTCATGAAAATGTTTAATCTGATCAATATCGGCGAGCGTGCCGGCAGCGGAGTACCCAACATTTTTAACACATGGGAGAATCAAGGCTGGGTTGAACCAGTTATAGAAGAACAATTTGATCCAGACAGAACTCTTCTGATTCTTAGCTTCGATAAAAAACAAGCGATAAAAACAAGCGATAAAAAACAAGCGATAAAAACAAGCGATAAAAAACAAGCGAATAAATCCTGTCATAAAAAACAAAACCAAAAAACTTTGGAAAATATAGAAAAAATCAGAGAGTATTTATCTAAAAACAATATCTCAAAAACCAGTGATATTGCTGAATATATTGGATTAAGTCTTCCGCGAACCCGGGCTATTTTAAAAGAAATACCTGATGTATCTCCAATTGGAAATAATTCAAACAGAAAATGGACTCTGCAAAAATAATTTTCACCAGCTAAGAAACAAGTCAGAACATGGTACAAAGCAATAAAAGCATCTACGGAAAGCCTTCATCAGACCATCCAAAGATGCTTTTTATTGATATATTTTGTTTCTTTAAATTTCTTTATGACTCGTAACCCTAAGTCGTGCCATAGCTCTGGACAGAGCCAACTGATTCATATGATATTCCTGAATACTCTGCTTCTGTCTCATCTGCTCTTCTGCTCTCTCCTTTGCTTCCTGTGCTCTGCGGATATCGATCTCCTCAGGACTCTCTGCTGTCAGGCAGAACAGCTTCACACGGTTATTGATCATCTCCACAAACCCACTGCTCACAGCCAGAATATGCTTTGTGCCATCAGCTTCCTCGAAACGCATTTCACCAGGAATGATAGCAGCAACAATATTCTCATGCTGTGCCAGAAAAGCCTGCTCACCGTCAACAGCCGGGATTGTCAGGGTTTTGGCACGTCCTGCAAACGCCAGCTTATTACTGGCATAAATCTCAAGACCAAATGTATCTGCCATAAAATCCGCTCCTTATTCCTGACCCATCTCAGTCTTTGCTTTCTCGATGACATCCTCAATTGTACCAACATTGAAGAAAGCATTTTCCGGATACTGATCCATCTCACCATCAACGATTGCCTTGAATCCACGGATGGTTTCTTTCAGAGGAACATATTTACCCTTGATACCTGTGAAGTTCTCAGCTACATGGAACGGCTGAGAAAGGAACTTCTGGATCTTTCTTGCACGGAATACAGTGCTCTTATCCTCTTCAGAAAGCTCTTCCATACCAAGAATAGCAATGATGTCCTGAAGTTCTTTATATTTCTGAAGGATTTCCTGTACTTTACGTGCTACTTCATAATGTTCTTCACCTACAACATCCGGCTCCAGGATACGGGAAGTAGATTCCAACGGGTCAACGGCCGGATAAATACCCTGCTCTACGATCTTTCTGGAAAGAACGGTTGTTGCATCCAGATGAGCAAATGTAGTTGCAGGAGCCGGGTCAGTCAGGTCATCGGCAGGTACATAGACAGCCTGTACAGATGTTACAGAACCATCCTTAGTAGAAGCGATACGTTCCTGAAGTTCACCCATCTCAGTAGCCAGTGTTGGCTGATAACCTACGGCTGAAGGCATACGTCCAAGAAGGGCGGAAACCTCGGAACCAGCCTGTACAAAACGGAAAATATTATCAATGAAAAGAAGCACATCTCTGTGTTCCTCATCTCTGAAGTACTCAGCCATTGTCAGTCCGGTTTCAGCAACACGCATACGGGATCCCGGTGGCTCGTTCATCTGTCCGAACACTAAGGCTGTTTTTTCAAGAACGCCGGACTCTTTCATTTCTGACCATAAATCGTTACCTTCACGGGAACGCTCTCCAACACCTGTGAAAATGGAATATCCGCCATGCTCTGTAGCAATGTTCTGGATCAGCTCCTGAATCAGGACTGTCTTACCAACACCGGCACCACCGAACAGACCGATCTTACCACCTTTGGCATATGGTGCAAGAAGGTCGATAACCTTAATACCTGTTTCCAGGATTTCTACAGCCGGTTTCTGATGTTCGAAATCCGGCGGATCTCTGTGGATGACCCATTTCTGTTCTCCCTCAAGGGAAGGACCGTCATCTACTGTATCACCAAGTACGTTAAATAAACGTCCCAGTGTCTTATCACCTACAGGAACCTTAATGCCGCTTCCTGTGGCGATGACTTCTCTGTCACGCTGTAAGCCTTCGCTTGCGCTCAGCATAATGCAGCGTACCATATTGTTTCCCAGATGATGGGAAACTTCCATTACACATCTTTTACCGTTGTTCTCTACCTCAAGGGCATCCTTGATCTCAGGAAGATTTCCATCTTCAAAAACAACGTCTACAACAGGTCCCATAACCTGTACAATTTTACCTTTGTTCATCGTCGTCACTTCCTTTTTTGTGCTTTTGCACCGCTGACAATCTCAGTGATTTCCTGTGTGATGGCAGCCTGACGCGCACGGTTATACTCAATGGATAACTCCCTGAGCATCTTCTTTGCACTGTCCGTAGAGGACTGCATTGCCATCATTCTGGCATTATTTTCACTGGCATACGCTTCTACAAGACATCCATAGATCAGACCGGTCAGGTAATTTGGGATCATGGTATTCAGAAGTACATCGGCTGATGGTGACAGCACGATTTCCTCCTGTGGCATATCCGCAAGCATTGCCTGATTTGGCAGGAACTCTGCTTTCTTCAATGGAAGAAGCTGCATATTCACCGGCTCCATGGCAACTGCACTCTGCATCTCCGTATAGAAAATACGGACTTCGTCCAGTTCTCTGTCCAGGAACGCTCTGACAATCTCCTCTGAGATCAGACGCGCTCTGTGCATGGTCGGTTTCTGTACTGTATATGGAAAGTTCTCTGCGATATCCATATGTTTCTTCGTGAAATACTGACGGCCTACCATACCCAGCACATAAAGCTTGCAGTGCTCATGCTCTGCCATAAACTGTTCTGTCATTTTCTGGATATTATGGTTATAGGCACCTGCCATACCTTTATCACCGGTAACTACGATACAGCCGATCTTACGGTCTTCCTCTGCGATCTTATGACGGATACTGAAAAAAGGATGCTCTGTATCCGGCATATGACGCAGGATTCGGGAAATTGCTGCCTGCATATTATAGTAATACGGCTCTGTATCGGACAGGATTCTTTTGGCCTTCTGCATCTTGGATGAAGAGATCATATACATGGCATTGGTGATCTTCATGGTGTCCTGAATGCTTTTCATTCGAGTCTGAATCTCTTTCGTACTGCCCATATCAACACCTACCTGCTCTTATCTGCAAATTCTTCTGCCACTTTCACGATCTTTTCTGCCAGTTCATCCGGAAGCTGTCTCTTCTCCTCGATCTCTCTTCCGATTTCCGGATAAGCACTGTCAAAGTAGTCCAGCATGTCTCTCTGATACTTCTTCATCTTCTTAGTTTCCACGTGCATCATTGCCTTGTGTGTTGCCGCACAAAGAGTGATGACCTGTTCATGAAGACTTAACGGGCTTGAAAGCGGCTGTTTCAGAAGTTCCATAAGTCCGCTTCCGTATTTCAGCTGCTGAGTTGTAGCCTCGTCCAGATCAGAACTGAACTGTGTAAAGATTTCCATCTCACGATACTGAGCCAGATCGATACGGACACTTCCTGCTGCTTTCTTCATGGCTTTTGCCTGTGCAGCACCACCAACTCGGGATACGGAAAGACCTACGTTAACCGCCGGACGCATACCGGAGTTAAACAGGTCACTCTCCAAGAAGATCTGACCATCTGTGATGGAAATAACGTTTGTAGGAATATATGCGGAAAGGTCACCTGCCTGTGTCTCAATGATAGGAAGTGCAGTGATAGAACCACCGCCGGCCTTTTCATTCAGACGGCTGGAACGCTCCAGTAATCTGGAATGGAGATAGAATACATCTCCAGGATAAGCCTCACGTCCCGGTGAACGTTCCAGAAGCAATGACAGTGCACGATATGCAACTGCATGCTTGGATAAATCATCATAAACCATTAATACATCTTTTCCTTTATGCATAAAGTACTCAGCAAGTGCAGTACCTGCATAAGGAACAATGTACTGAAGTGGTGCACAGTCACTGGCTGTAGAGGAGAATACTGTTGTATAGTCCATAGCACCATGTTTCTCCAGAGTAGATACGATCTTAGCTACTGTAGAAGCTTTCTGTCCGATCGCAACATAGATACAGATTACATCTTTGCCTTTCTGGTTAAGAATGGTATCCAGTGCAACGGAAGTCTTACCTGTCTGTCTGTCACCGATGATCAGCTCACGCTGGCCACGGCCGATTGGGAACATGGAGTCAATGGAAAGAATACCTGTTTCCAGCGGAACTGTTACAGATTTTCTCTCAATGATCCCAGGTGCCGGATTCTCTACCGGACGATACCCGTCTTCCTTGATCTCGCCTTTACCATCGATCGGTGCTCCCAGAGCATTTACAATCCTTCCGATAAAAGCGTCACCTACAGGCACACCTGCCTGTTTCTGGGTTCTTGCCACCTTTGTTCCTTCTTTGATTCCTGTATCTTTACCGAACAGGATACATCCGATGCTGTTTGCACGGATATCCTGAACCATACCTTTCAGACCATTCTCAAAGGTTACAACCTCGCCATACATAGCATGATCGATACCATGTACCGTGGCGATACCATCTCCGACGGAGATGACTGTTCCTACTTCCTGGTCCTTGCTGATTTCGTCATAATTCTTAATTTCTTCTTTCAGAATCGAAATGATTTCATCTGGATTCATTGCAGCCAACTTTTATTCACCTCCGTGTCAATTTCTGTCTTAAATTGTTATAACGTCCGCGGAGACTCCAGTCGAACTCTTTGTCTCCGGCAGAAAGAATGAAGCCTCCGATCAAAGATTTGTCTTCTCTGAGAGTAAGGATTACTTCCTTTGCTCCAAATTCCCTGCGAAGGAAATCTTCCATCTTCTCTTTCTGGGCTTCTTCCGGTTTTGTTACATATGTGAGAACAGCTTTCAGGATACCTTTCTGCTTGCGGCTATAATCACCGTATGCTTTCAGGATATCATAAATGCTGCTGATTTTCTGATATTTACAGGTCACCTTCAGGAAATTTTTCATCTCCTGTGGGAAAACCCTGTCAATTACATGTTCTTTTTCTTTTAAAGAAACCAGCGGATTCTCAAGAGCCCCCTTTAACTGCGGGGTACTCCTGAAAATCTTTTCTGTCTCCAAAACAGCTTCTTCCGGGACAGAAAGCTCATATAATGCTCTTGCATAATTAATGCTTGTTTCCGTCATTGGAATCACCTGCCTCTTTTATAAACTGGTCATAAAGGGACAAATCCTGCTGACTGCTGTTTTTCTCTCCCATGATCTTTGAGGCTGCATCCAGCGCAATCTCTGCCACTCTGCTTTCCATAGCTTTCATAGCATTTTCCTGCTCTGTCTTGATATCTGCCTTTGCTTTGTCAAGCATTGCACCAGCCTGTGTATTTGCATCTTTTACAATACGCTCAGCCTGTACTTTTGCCTCATCCTTTGCCTGGTTTACAATACGCATGGATTCGTCTTTCGCAGATTTCAGTGCATCTTCATATTTGCCTTTCAGTTCATATGCCTGTTCTTCTGTATCCTTGGCACTTGCGAACTGCTGGTCGATCATGTTTTTTCTCTGCTCCATCACATTGAGAATCGGACCAAATAAAAACTTCTTCATTAAAAGATAAAGAACAATCAGGTTAATAATTGTAAAGACCAGGTTGATGTTAATCTCGATCACCTGTCCCACCTGCCTTTCTTAGTTATTCTTTATCTGTCAATTAGCCAAGCATGATAACGATCAGAAGACCGATAACGAAACCGTAAATAGCTGTTGCCTCGGCAAGGGCACATCCTAAAAGAAGGGATTTACTGATCTTGCTTTCTGCTTCCGGCTGTCTTGCAATTGCTTCTACTGCTTTGGATGTTGCCATACCAATACCGATACCAGCGCCAATACCTGTTAAAACTGCGATTCCTGCTCCAATAGCTACTAACATAACTTTTTCCTCCTGTTGTTTAACTGAAATAAACTAAATATTACAAATTTTTCTTCACAATATGCTATCCTGTCGATATTCCGATGAGATCATTTGATGCCTGTGCAACAGATGTCTGTACCAACGGTTGTTTATAACCGTTATGACCCACCGGATATCCGGACAGCATTTAAGTGCTGTTCATAACTGCTGTCTTATCCCTTATGTCCCGCGTCTCAGGTCTTATATAGGTGTCATATTCCTGTATGAACAGTAGTCTTTTTTATTCAATAGCTTCTTTGATAAATAAAGAAGTTAAGAATACAAATACATAAGCCTGAATGAATCCGTCAAAGAAATCAAAATACAGGCTGAATGGGATAGGAAGAATTGCCGGGCATATAAACTCAAGAAGTTTCATAACCACATAGCTTCCTAACACATTACCAAAAAGTCGCATACAAAGTGATGTGGGTCGAATGGCGACCTCCAGAATATTGATCGGCAGCATAATCGGTGCCGGCTCTGCGAAACTTTTAAGAAAGCCCTTCAGACCTTTCTTATGGAATCCTGCATACTCGATCAGAAAAATACTTGTGAGTGCAAGACCGATCGTACAGTTCAAATCCTTTGTAGGCGGTACAAATCCAAACACACCGAAAATGTTTGCAATTCCAATGTAAATGACAACTGTCATCAGATAGGGAATATACATTTTTCCCTCTTCTCCAAGGATATCCTTAAAGAAATCATGAAGAAAACTGACACCTGTTTCCAGCAAAATCTGTTTCTTGCCGGGGTTTTCCACACTCAGGTTTCTTACGAGCACCAATGACAAAATTAAAAGCACTGCCATGATCACCCATGTCACTGCTACTGACTCTGCAACTGGTATTCCTCCAAACACCGGTATGGTAAAAACTGTCTTACATTGAAGTTCTTCCATTAACGTGTCTGCTAAATTACCCGTTTCTTTTCCCTCCTTTTCTATTTCGAATCCCTCTGATTCCTTTTCACTTCTTCCATTTTGAGGTCCGTCTTTGTTGTTTCTGTTCTTATCGGAAAGCCTGAAAAGTATCTTTTTATCCGGTAGAAATTTTATTTAATCCACATCCGCTAAGGATTGGGATTCATCCGGATAATCATATTTAAAATTTATAATTTGTTTATAAATTCTTTAAGAGATTCAAGATTTTGAGTTTATTATATTCGAATCTATTAAAAAGTCAACAATCATTTTGACCATTTCCGACAAAAATAGTTCTGTTTTTTGTACATTCTATCCAGTTATTTTTGATTAAAAATCTATTTTCACAGTTTTCCCAAGGCATTTTCACGAAAAAACGGCATTTTTCATTGACCGAACTGTAAGCTGATGATATTATTTTATATAGTTTTTATATAAATTTTATATTCCCAAACTTACCAATCTATATATTGGTAATACCATTTCAAGATGTACTATACAGGAGAAAATTTTTATGCAGATCATTTGCCTCGGAGACAGCATCACGGACTGTAATCATTTATTCGAAGATTTCCCTCTAGGAAACGGATATGTACAGATGCTTTCTGAAATGTTTCAGAAACATACTATAAATATATCTGATACAATGCAATTCAAAAATTACGGCATTGATGGATTCACTGTAGCAAGAGTTCTGGAAAATATCAGACTGCAAAGAATTCCCCTGCATCGCTCTCCAATTATCACACTTTTGATTGCTGTCAATGATATCGGTCTGATGATGAACACTGACCGCACCGAGTTCCAGAAAAAGCAAATGATGCAGGACTTTGTTGCACATTATAAAGAATTACTAAAACTGCTTACCAGAGATGCCAGACAGGTGATTCTCATGGAACCATTTATCTTTCCTCACCCCGAAGAATATCAGACATGGATTCCTTACGTCCGAACCATGTCCACTCATATCCGACAGCTCTCCGAAAAGTTCAATCTGCCTTTTCTGCCATTACATGATTACTTTAATAATGAAGCAATTCAAAAGGGATTTGACCAGATTACTACTGATGGCATTCACCTTACTCAATATGGACACGAATTACTTGCTACTCTGTTGTATGAAGTAATAATAAAAGAGTTCCACTGACCATTTAACCAAATCAAGTAAGTCCCCTGCTTCAATTGCGAAGAGCAATAAGCAGTGGGTGGGGACTTGCTTGTATCAGAAGGGGTACAAGCCCCTTCTGATAAACTGCGAAGCAGTTATTTGGTTATGAGCAAGTAGCGAAAGCGGATTGCGAATATCCGATTGACTTTCGATGATCATATGACACTCTCTTCTATTCATAACAATTTCAAAACTGTTTTTTTCATCTACCTTTAATCCTTTTGAAATCATAGATCTTCATGCCAAACAACCTTGCACATTTTTTTCAAACTCTGTATAATTCAAAAAAGACACTTCAGTATATAAGTATCTTATCGAAAGGAGTCTTCCTTATTATATGGAAACTACAATTAAGCAAATCGAAGATATGTCCCTGAATGCCTGGCCTTCTCACAAGATGGAACTGTATGATGGCTGGATTCTGAGATTTTCCTATTTTTATACACACAGAACCAACAGCGTAGAGCAGTTTGGAAATTCCACTCTCACATGGAGAGAAAAAATCCCTTACTGCGAAAGCGTCTACAAACGCCTGGGAACTCCTGCTGTTTTTAAAATCAGCCCCCTTGTTTCCCCGGACTTTGATTATGTCCTGGAGAACCGCGGATATGCAATCCAACATACAACAAACGTCATGGCAATGAGTTTGAAAACAGCACATCTGGAGGCACCATATCCTGACGTGACTTTCTGCGATAACATTCCTTCCGAATGGATTGAAAGTCTGTTCCGTTTAAAGAACACCACAAATCCGATTCATCGAAAGGTCGTTCCATCCATGTATCAGGCCATCCTGAAAGAAACGATCTGCGCTTCCATCCGTATAGACGGACAGATTATTGCAACCGGACTTGGAATTCTGGATCGTGATTATATAGGTATCTACGCTATCCACGTCAAAGAAGAATATCGCAAGCATGGCTATGCACGCCAGATCTGCACCGGACTTCTGAAAGAGGGGATGAAAAAAGGTGCGCAGAATGCTTACCTTCAGGTCGTTGAAGGAAATGATACTGCCCGGGCACTTTATAAATCACTCGGATTTCACCAGCTTTATACCTACTGGTTCCGCGTGCAGCCGGATGAAAATGGGAATTTCCCACCTGAGAAATAAATGAAAGTACAAAATAAATCCGATGATATTCTCAAATCAAAGAAGCCCACTATAAAGCAGTTTCATTTATCTGCTCCACAGCGGGCTTCTTTACCTTCACTTTTTTCTTTTTCGGGGAATCGATTGATATGTAATTAACATAGTTCGCGCATGCTATGTTATCTTATCAGTCCATCATTCAAGTCTTATACTATTACCATTTTTTCTGATTTCAGCAAAGCCATCATTTTTTATTCTGAATCCTTATTTATACGGTTTTCTTCTTTAATACTGCCGGTGCCACATTACCAACAACCATTGCTGTCAGCGGGCTGAAGTACAGCAGGCAGGTCAGTACACAGTAGATCGGAATCATAATTGCAAACTGTACCAGTCTTCCCGGCATGATCGCATAGAAGTTGTAACCAAGCATGATTACAAGACCAGCTGTTGTAAATACCAGAGAACTGAGAATTGCAGTCACCACGATAGATACACAGATACCAACTGTTTTTCCGGTTTTCTTTCTGTTTGCAAACAATGGTTTCGCAAGAGCAGGAAGAACACCCCAGAGGATTGCCGCAACTGTAATAAACGGGTTTACCGCATAACCTTTCATGAAGCATCCGATAATATCTGCACATAATCCACAGACACCACCTGCTACCGGGCCCAGCCACAGACCAGCAAGGATTGTGCATACACTTCCCACAGAAATACGGTACGCACCAAGATCAATGACCAGAACTCGTGTGAGTACCAGATGCATGGCGATCAGAAGAGCCATGAACACCAATGTTTTTACGTTCCAATATTGTTTTTTCTGCATAATAAAAACACCTCCATAATGTGCTTAAAAAAATAGAGTAGTTACATAAATAATAATCCCTCCACATTATGAGATGTCCTCACATGTAGCAACGGGTGCGGAAATTATATCGTAAGCAGCTCGCTTTTCTGCTTTTCGTTTCACGGCGACTCCCCAGCCTGTGAACACTTGACGCATAAAATCCTACTTCGCTATTATTTATTTATCGAAATTATAACACAATTCATAAAAATTACAATATATTTTCCGTTATTATTTTCACAAATTTGAATACTGCTTTTTGTTCATTCTATACGAATAATCTGCTTTTTTACTTGAGAGTATTGCTGCAAACACTCATAAGTCTATGAATAAAACAGCCGCATATACTAATACTATAACATTATGCAGCAGTCCGGCATCTTCAGCAATGAGAAATTACATGAATACAGATATTTCGTCCCGGTCTGCTATAATCATGGAGGTAAAAAAATGTCAGAAATATGCAAAAATAACTGCCAAAATCCTTATAATATATGTTATGATAATTACCTGAATACCAACGCCTGTACGGAATGTACCGGCCTGATATGCACTCCTGTCAAAGACAATGACGAATGGGAAAGCTACCGGAAAATTTTTGATTTTATCCCTGAACCACCAGAAGACGGTATCCCTCTCTGTAAATAATTATTGCATACGGCAGGAATCATGTTCAAACGAATGATTTATCGGAGGTCCTGTCTATATTATGAAAAAACTGCTTGCTGCATGTGTCTGTGCCGGTCTTAGCTTCTCTATTGCCGGATGCAGCCCTGGAACTGTACTGGAACAATTTACATCTACCGGAGATACATCCGTCCGGGAACTCACTTCTTCATCTGATACCACAACTACAACCGAAGCCAAAGACCGCGTTTATATGGATGAGCTCTCCGGCACCTTACAGGATTTTTCCGGAAGTCAGCTCATCCTGAATACAGACAGTGCCTCTTATGTATTTAATGTTTCTAATGCCACATTGGAATGTAAGGGCGGAATGATCACCGGTGACGAGATCAGTATTATTTATGAGGGGCAGCTCTCCGGTACAGATACCAGCAGCGTGCATGTTCTCAAAGTCGTAGATGAATATCACAAAAAAAATAAACTAAAGAAAAGAACTGCTCATGGACAGGTTATCTCCCTGACCTCCAATACAATTACCATAAAATCAAAAAAGGGTAAAACTGCTACCTACCCGATTACCGGAACTGAGCAATATTATCAAAACGGAATCAAGGTCGGAAACTGGGTTTACCTGACATTCAAAGGTAAATTTCCAGACACTTCCGATGACGCTTCCGCGTCCCTGAATGCAAGTCATCTGAAAGTACTCAGTATCTCCGATCTGGAAAACTTGCAGATTCCTGATCCAACACCAACTCCGGCTCCAAATGTCACATTAACTCCTGAACAGATTGCCAATACCGAAAAACAATTTCTGGCAACTATACAGGGAGTAAATGCAAACATCCTCCAGATTCTTCCAGCCGGAAGTGATACTACCTTCAATCTTGATATGTCCGCAATACCAGCTTACTTCAAAGGCGGGATTGCACCTGGCTCTCACGTCAATGTTACCTATATCGGGGACTTGCAGACCAATCCTTTTGAAGCAGTCCGTATCATTGCCGTAACCGGTGAGGATCCTGATACCATTGACAATAAACATATTTCCTTTACCGCATCCGGTACGATCATTGGCAGCACCGCCAATACAATCACTTTACAGACGGACGATGGAGCTGTAGATACCTTCCGCATCGAAAATGCTGAAAACCTTACCGAGGGAGGCATGGAATACGGAGATTATGTCCGCATTACTTTCCATCCTTCCAGGTCAAAATCTTCCAATATTTATACTGCTGTCAAAGTACAGGATTCGTAAAAAATAAAACCGTAGCAAATACTCTCAGGTCAATCGGATATTCGCAATCCGCTTTCGCTACTTGCTCATAACCGAATAACTGCTCCGCAGTTTATCAGGAGGGGCTTGTACCCCTCCTGATACAAGCAAGTCCCACCCACTGCTTATTGCTCCTCGCAATTGAAGCAGGGGACTTACTTGATTCGGTTAAATTCTGAAAATACTTGCTACGGTCTATTTTATTCTATCTGCAAAATTTCTTTCGGATTTCCATTTCGCCTTCCATCAGCCATTGATAAGCCTTTTCTTCATTTCCCAGAATCTGCACAAATGCCTGCATTTCATCCTGAATCCCCTGTCCATGAAGAACCCGGTAAGCTCCTGCATCACTTCCCGGCGCCACCTTCACGCCAAGCCTAAATGCCTTTCGCACATTTTCCTCTGCTGTCTCAATAATTGGTTTTAAAGTCTCATCCGCATACCGCCCGTCACCCAGAAGATTTCGCACAGTAACCAGAGTAGGCACCCACACAGTATGGCTCTCAGATAACATGGTAAGACTTTCTTCATTCATATAATTCCCATGCTCCAGACTGTCCACGCCAGCCTCCACCGCTGCCTGCACACCGTAAGTTCCATTGGTGTGAGACATCACAGCCATACCTTCCTCATGCGCAATATGTACCATTTCCTTTACTTCCGCCGCATCCAACGGTGTTCCGGTAATCGCTCCATGCGCGTTAAAATCCAGCAACCCTGTCGTCATAATTTTAATAAAATCCGCACCCTGCTCTTTCGCTTCCAGCACACGTTTATGAAATTCCGGCATCGTAGAAAAGCTTTTCCCGACAATTGAACCATAATGACCCTCTTTATGAATAGCAAACACAGGCGTCCGATAATCAATGCCATACTCCGGTGCAAGTTCCTTCGCCCGCGCCGAAACTCCAAGGGCATCTCCACCATCACGCACAAAGGTAATTCCTCTGTCCTGATATATTTTCAAATGTTCCCTTATCACATTGTCATCCGGTCCATTCCTATGCAGATCAATCGCATGGCGGTAATTCACACCGTCCATGATTATATGCGCATGACATTCTCCAAACATTTTTCTCGTTCCTCTGCTTTCATTTGTTTCGCTACTTCCATCCATTTTTCTTTTTAATAGCCAGATTCATTTGTCATCAAAATTAACCTTCACTCAATATAACTCTATCGTTAATGCTCCCAATAGTTAAAACAAGAAGTTTTACAACATATTAAATAAGCAGATATTTTCTATGACTTGTTTATTTCTCAAAAAAGCCACGAATTTCCTTCTCTGTTGCCTGCACAGATCCCTGCACAAAGAATGGCTTACCGCCACCTCTTCCATTCAATGCAGCATTCAGCTCCTTTGTATACTGGCGCAAATCTCCATCAATCTCACCCATAGCATACTTGTAGCTTCCATCCTCATTTCTGGAAAATACCGCACAGCATCCCTGACAGGTATTCATCACCGCATCTGCAAGCTTACGAACAGAATCTGCCTCCAACCCTTCTTTAAAAATCAGGACACTTCCTGCGCCTTCCCACTTCTTCGCCTCTGCCTGGAACATATCCTCCTCCATACGGGCAACCTGTCCCTTCAGGCGGAAGTTCTCATCCTGCAGACGCTGTACCGCATCTGCTGTTCTGTCCATCTTCGCAGAAAGCTTCATGGAAATCTGATGATTCTGCTCATTCACCATATTCAGATAATTCAGAACACGTTTACCACAAATCATCTCCATGCGGATACCATCACGAAATTTCACCACAGACAGAAGCTTCACCATCCCGATCTCACCTGTATGAGTCACATGAGTTCCACAGCACGCACAGACATCCGCTCCCGGAAAATCTACAATACGAACCTTACCTGTCAGCTCCTTCTTGCTTCTGTAATCCAGAGTCTTCAACTCCTCCTCAGTCGGATAAGTAATCACAACTTCCTTATCCTCCCACACTTTCTCATTCACTTCTCTCTCAATCTCCGCAAGCTGCGCTTCATCCAGCATCCCATTCAGATCCACTGTGATTACATCACTACCCATATGAAATCCCACATTATCATAACCATACTTCGCATGGATAACACCACTCACCATATGCTCTCCGGAATGCTGCTGCATCAGGTCAAAACGACGCGCCCAGTCAATCTTACCCTCAACCTTCGCGCCCACTTCCAACGCCTGCTCCGTATAATGAAGCAGCTCGCCATCCTTCTCATGAACCTCCGTCACCTTCACATCCCCCAGAGTTCCCACATCACTCGGCTGGCCGCCACCCTCCGGATAAAAAGCACTCTCATCCAGAATCACAGCAAACCCATTCTTACGCTCCCTACACTCCAGAACGGTCGCTGTAAATTCCTTTTTATACACATCCTCATAATATAAACGTCTTGTCTCTGTCATATCTTATGTCTCTCCTTTGCCAATCATCATACCCACAAATACTCACAAACTCCCATACTTACATTTCATCATCTATATTTCACTGCCCTCAAGTATAAAACAAAAAACCATCCTTATCAAGTCCACGTCCACCCTCTACACCATATTCACATCTCATATTCCCCCCTCACCTCCTCGCAAAATAGAAACATCCAAACTGTTATAGCCAGTACCCAGCGCAGAAATGACACACTGTCTGAGCCGCAGCGCGGCGAGTTTGTGGCATTTTCCTCATGCTTTTAGCAGATTTCTGACAGCTTAGAATATCTTAGTGTCCGAAACCGCACCCAAAACAAACTATTTTTCTGCGCGTCCCTTATCAAAAGATTTTTTATATTCCTCAATATCTGAATCCATTCCCCCCTCTCCCGCGTTATAATTAATTGAACAGGGAAAAGGAGACAGAAATGATCACAGAAAAGCAATATCTGGAATATCTTATCAAACAATACCAGAACTTAATATACTCGATCTGCCTGAAATCCGTCGGCAATCCATTCGACGCCGAGGATCTGACTCAGGAAGTATTTCTGTCTGCCTACAAAAACCTTTCCCGTTTCGATGGAACATACGAGAAAGCCTGGCTAAGCAAGATCGCTGTCCGAAAGTGTCTGGATTATCTGAAGGCAGCCGGACGGCGAAGTATTCCAACAGAAGACACCTACTTTTCCCAGATTCCGGACAGACAATCCTCTCCCGAAGATGAATATATGAAAACTGCATCCAATACTCACGTAGAGGCATTGTGTATGCAGTTGAAAAGTCCTTACAAAGAAGTCGCTTACGCACATTTCTGCAGGGAAATGTCAGTACCTGAGATTGCACAGCAGACAGGGAAAAATCCGAAAACAGTTCAGACACAGCTCTATCGTGCGAGGGCAATGCTGAAAAAAATGCTTGAAAGGGGGTGATTAGATGCATATTAATAAGAAGGGTTTAATAGAATTTGACAACGGAAATATGAACACACAGGAGGTCATTGAGTTTCTGTCACATCTTGATCACTGCGATTTCTGTCTGGATCAGATGATGGAACAGGAAGACAGCAGTACGGATACTGCTCCCTCCTATCTGATGGAACAGATTTTGGACAAAGCAGACTCCGGTGAAGTGCAGCTTGCCCGGGCAGCAAATAAAGCATCGCGCAAAATCCAGCTGCTTCATTACAGTCTTCAGACTGCTGCAGGTGTAATGGTTGCCCTGTTGCTTTTATTCAGTATCCCAAATCTGGATTTCACTTCCTTACATCAGGATACTTCCTCTCAGACAGACAGAATATTGCCCGAACATGAAAACGGCAGGCTCTACCAGTTCACCAGAGAACTCGGACAGAACATTGGTGATGGCACCAGTTCTTTTATAAAATATGTCAGTGATTTTTCCAGCAAATTAATGAATGGAGGCAAATAAAAGTATGCAAAAACAAAAACGTGGATTCTGGCTTTTTATCTTCTCCCTGATTCCAGGTGCAGGAGAAATGTACATGGGATTCAAAAAACAGGGAATCAGTATTATGTTCTTATTCTGGGGTGTCTTTGCGATCGGAGCCTGTACCGGAATGGACTGGCTGGTGTTCCTGATCCCGATCATCTGGTTCTACAGTTTCTTTAATGTGCACAATCTGAAATCTCTTTCCGAGGAAGAATTTTACTCCATAGAAGATTCCTATCTCCTTCATATGGATGAACTGGCAGGAGATATCAGTTCTCTGCTTAAACATCACGGAAAGATAACTGCGATTCTGCTGGTTTTCCTTGGCGCTTCTATTCTGTGGAACACTCTGGTAGATTTCCTCTATATGATCTTACCCGGATATCTGGCTGATGTTATCGGCAGATTCACATATCATCTGCCACAGCTTGTGATTGCAGCTGCTATCATTTTTGCAGGAATTTATATTCTCACCCACAAGAAGGATGCACTGGATGAAGAACAGCCTGACAGCTTCACTGAGGAGGAACATTACTGGACACCTTATCGTCCGTATCAGCAGAATGTTTCGGATATGTCTACTGACGCAGTGAAAAATACCACAGACACAGTGAATCCTGACTGCTGTACAGATATCGATATCTCAAATACCGCAAACGACAGAAGCCCGGTATCTCTGAAAAAAGATTCTGTTGCCGGGGTGTCTCAGGAGGATGATTCATCACAAACAACAAATTCTGAATCATGACTCAAAATGGGATTGTCACATCAAGGAATCTACCTTCATGTAACAATCCCATTCTTATTATTCTCACATGGATACCGAAACTTCTCCAAAGGACAATATTGTCTCCTGCCCGTCCTCTTCCCGTACTTTCAGCCGTCCGTCCCTGCATATCTCCAATGCAAATGCCTGTCTGGAAGAGGTTCCGTCTATAATTGTGATCTGATGTCCCGGGATCATGTTATGTTCCACATAATCCGGAGATAGTTTCAGATCTGCTGTTTCTTTTCGCAGCTCGTTCACGATCGTTGCAGTCAGTTTATTACGGTCAGTCTGTTCTGCATCTTCTTTTGTCTCATAAAGAGCTCCCGCTATATTTCTTAATTCCCCAGGCAGATTCTCCTGATCCAGATAAAGGTTCAATCCCATGCCAACTACCACAAACTCAATATTTCCACTCTCAAAATCTGTGACAGCCTCTGTGAGTATTCCACAGACTTTCTTTCCTTTATAAAACAGATCATTAACCCATTTAATATCAAGCTGGATTCCACAGATCCGGGCAACTGCTCTGTAGACTGCCACTGCTGCCGCAGTTGTGATCAGCAGACTGTCATGTATAGTTCCCTGCGGCTTCAGGATCACGCTCATATAAAGACCTGCATCTGCAGGGGAATAGAATTCCCGTCCTCTGCGTCCCCTGCCTGCAGTCTGACTTCTGGCAATGACAAATGCACCGTGTCCGGCCTCTCCCACCATAGCTTCTTTCTTGGCAGTCTGGTTCGTAGACTCCAGTTCATCGTAAATATCTACCTTAACCGCAGGATCATCCAGAAACAGGCGAATTCCCTCCTGCGACAGACGGTTCGTATCCTTCGCAAGCATATATCCTTTATTCGGTCCTGCTTCTATATGATACCCTTCTTCCCGGAGCGACTTTACCGCCTTCCACACTGCTGTCCTGGTGCACCCTAGCTCACCGGCAATACTCTCACCGGAAAGCACTTCTCCTTTATTCTTCTCCAGCATTTCCAAAAGACTTGATTTTACAGTCATAATGTTCTCTTCGCACTTTCTCCCGTTATTTTTCTCTCATTATCTACTGTTAATCATATCATCTGCCGCTGTTTTTGTCTAATATCTGTTTTTGTTTCCATTACATATCTCTGCACTGGTATTACTGTTCTCTCCCTTCTCAGCAACACGTCAATATTAATTATCTGTCAGAACTGCCACAACTCCGAAATATAATACGATAAATCCCATAATTACCGCAACCATATCAGCGGAATGAAAATCAATATTGAAGATCATGCCGCCCGCGATCATCACCTCAACAGTAACGATCAGGCCCAGAATAACTGCCATCATTCTGGAAAACTTATGATTTTCTTTTCTTCTTCTCATTTTCTGTGCGGTACCTGCTGCATTTCCCATAATAATCCCTCCTATTTCTTTCGAACATATTTTCAGAACATACATTCGTTTCTGTATTTTATAATACCACACACTTATGAAAAATGGAAGAGGTTTTTCGAACGTTTGTTTCTTTTGATTGTTTCTTTAGCAAAAAAAAACTGTTATGGGTTAAATGTATTTTTTAATTCTACCTTGCAAGAGTAAATTCTATACCTGTAGAA
>NZ_JAAIMY010000115.1 GCF_013300825.1 Blautia wexlerae | reverse complement strand
GCCGGGAATATGCGAACCTCATCGGGCATATGTGTTATGCAGCATCCAAGCTCTGGAATGTCTGTAATTACGAGCGTCAGCATTACAAAGAAACAGGGATGGTGCAGTATCCTGACTGGTACTATCAGAAAAAAGCCCATAAAGAGGATCTGTGGTATAAACAGCTCCCATCCCAGACTGCCCAGGAAGTCTGCAGGCTGCTGGAAAAGGCATGGAAGTCTTTTTATGCTCTGAAAAGAACCGGGGGGATCGAGGCTCCCAGACCGCCGCGGTTTAAGCAGGAAAGTATCCCCATTACCTATATGCAGATGGGGATCGTGCATGAGCGGGATACGG
>NZ_JAAIMY010000114.1 GCF_013300825.1 Blautia wexlerae | reverse complement strand
AAAAATCTGTCAGTCATCACAGATTTTTATTTCAATATGTTTTCCAAGTGCATTCGCATATTTCTCCAATACAACCAGTGTCGGTACCCTGCCTCCGCTCTCGAACCGGGCCATATTCGACGGCTTTATCCCTGTAATATCCGCTATTTCCTGCTGCGTCATTTTCTGGCGGTGTCTCTCCTCCACTAACTGCCGGATTGTTTCCGAAGATCTGCTCAACACCTTTTCCTGGATCTTCTCTGTATATACTTCCAGTCTCTTTTCCCTGGCTTCCTTTTCTGTCAGGTATTCTTTCATGTTCTCCTGCATTTGCTTATCTCCCTATCCCATCTCTGATAA
>NZ_JAAIMY010000113.1 GCF_013300825.1 Blautia wexlerae | reverse complement strand
TGAGTTCTGCATCTGAAAGGAATTTTCCGCCTTTTTCATAGTTTTCTATTTCCCTTGCCAAAGCCCAGTTATAGGCAAATCTTGAAGCACCGGCGTACTGAAACAACTTGGTTTTCTGCACGTTATTTGGTATCAACATTACTTTTATGGCTTTTACCATCTGCTTCCTCCTGTATCAATTCCCGGATAAGTTTCTTAGCTTTGTTTGCTCGTTTTCCTTGTAATTTGCAACTGAA
This sequence comes from Blautia wexlerae, assembly GCF_013300825.1. GTDB lineage: Bacteria > Bacillota > Clostridia > Lachnospirales > Lachnospiraceae > Blautia_A > Blautia_A wexlerae_B. The sequence continues at coordinate 104 of NZ_JAAIMY010000113.1, read as the reverse complement.
TACAGTGATTATCTGAACCAGATCTTCAACAAGTTCCTGCTGTTCGGACTTTTCAGTATTATCAATAATCTCAATCTCACAATTATAAAGTGAAGCGATATATT
>NZ_JAAIMY010000014.1 GCF_013300825.1 Blautia wexlerae | reverse complement strand
TATTTCCATAAAGAGATCGCAAGGGTGCAGGCCCATTGGTATGGACAGCAGTCCGGAAAGGGAGTAAAGCACCCGGTCACATCAAAACATATCAGGAAGTTATATAAGAGAAAACAAGACTCAGTAACGGACTATCTGCACAAGATCACAAGATATCTTGCAGAATACTGCCGGGAACAGGAGATCACCTGTGTCGTTACAGGGGATATCCGGAACATTCGGAGAGAAAAAGACCTGGGACACAGGACAAACCAGAAGCTTCACAGCCTGCCGTATAACAGGATCTACATCATGCTGGAATATAAGCTGAAAAGATATGGGATCCGTTTTGTAAAACAGGAAGAAAGTTATACTAGCCAGTGCAGTCCTCTGTCACCGAAAGTAGGGAAAAGATATGCGGAACCGTCCAACCGGAAAGAGAGAGGATCATATAGGGATGGAAACAGAGTCTATAATGCAGATGCGGTAGGCGCATATAATATCCTGAGAAAATATCACTCCGTATCAGGAGTAAAAAAAGAACTGTCCGTAACCGAACTGAAAACACCGGAAATAATAAAAGTAGCTGTATAGCTCTAAAGAGCAAACAGTAGTGGTGCCATGGATGCACCCTGAAAAAAGGCGGTATCCCGCCTTAATTCAGATGCTCTGGTAACTCAGTTACCGAGTAATTCATGAGTGGAAAGGATGTAAAACAAATAAGTAATATTTATCTGAGAGAAATAATATTTACCCGAGATATGTGATATCATATCCTGCAGATTTCAGTTAATATAAGAAAACAATTAAAAGGAACATTACAGTCAGGAGGATATTATTAATGAAGAAACTTCTCTACGGAGCAGCATATTACGATGAATATATGCCATATGACCGCCTGCAGCAGGACGTGGCAATGATGAAAAAGGCAGGGATCAATACAGTAAGGATTGCAGAATCCACATGGAGCACCTGCGAACCCCAGGAAGGTGTTTTTGATTTCTCACATGTGGAACGTGTTATGGACGCAATGGAGGAAGCCGGGATCAATGTGATCATCGGAACTCCTACGTATGCGATCCCGACATGGATGGTGAAATCCCATCCGGATGTTATGGCAGAAACTGTAAAGGGCAGAGGAATCTACGGAGCCCGTCAGATCATGGATATCACTCATCCGGTCTATCGTTTCTATGCGGAGCGTGTGATCCGCAAATTAATGGAATGCACTGCACACAGAAAATGTGTCATTGGTTTCCAGGTAGATAATGAGACTAAGTATTACGGAACAGCAGGTAAAAATGTTCAGGAGAAATTTGTGAAATATCTCCGTAAGAAATTCAATAATGATCTGGATGCCATGAATCATGAATTTGGCCTGGATTACTGGAGCAACCGTATCAATGCATGGGAGGATTTCCCGGACGTAAGAGGAACTATTAATGGAAGCCTTGGTGCAGAGTTCGAGAAGTTCCAGAGGACACTGGTAGATGAATTCTTAAGCTGGCAGGCAGATATCGTAAATGAATACCGCAGAGAAGATCAGTTTATCACTCATAATTTTGACTTTGAATGGCGGGGATATTCCTATGGAGTACAGCCTGATGTAAACCATTATCATGCAGCGAAGGCACTGACGATTGCAGGCACAGATATTTATCATCCAACACAGGATGATCTGACAGGGGCGGAGATTGCATTTGGCGGTGATATGACACGTTCTTTAAAGAGAGATAACTACCTTGTTCTGGAAACAGAAGCACAGGGTTATCCGGGATGGACTCCTTATAAAGGACAGCTCAGACTTCAGGCATACAGTCATCTGGCAAGCGGTGCAAACAGTGTGATGTACTGGCACTGGCATTCTATCCATAATTCATTTGAGACGTACTGGAAGGGACTTCTCAGCCATGACATGCAGGAGAATGCACCATATCGTGAAGCCTGCATCATCGGAAACGAATTCTCCAGGCTTGGAAGCCATCTGGTAAATCTGAAGAAGAAAAACGATGTTGCCATTCTTGTAAGCAATGAAGCATTAACAGCTCTTAAATGGTTTGGAATCGAAGCAACTGCAGCAGGAGATAACGGTATTGGATATAATGATGTTGTCCGCTGGCTTTATGATGCGCTGTTTAAGATGAATATTGAGTGTGATTTTGTATGGCCGGAATCAGACAATCTGGATCAGTATAAAGCGATCTTTGTCCCGGCACTCTATGCTGCACCGGATGAACTGCTGGAAAAACTGAAACAGTACACAGCAAATGGCGGTACACTGGTGGCAACATTTAAGACCGCATTTGCGAATGAGAATGTTAAAGTAAGCCATGAAATGCAGCCCCATATTCTGAGTAACTGTTTCGGTATCAGCTATCAGCAGTTTACTTTCCCGAAGAACGTTGGACTGACTGGAAGTATCATTGGAGAAAACAGTATATCTGAGATAGATGGAAAAAATGTGACAAAAGAAACTGCAGATGTATCTGTAGCATCAGCCAAAGTATTTATGGAGTTATTAATGCCTCAGGAAGCAGAAGTACTTGCATTCTATGACCATTATAATTGGAAGGAATACGCAGCAATCACAAAGAACCATTATGGAAAAGGAACTGCCATTTACATTGGATGTATGACAGATGACAACACCTTAAAAGCAGTGCTCGCAGAAGCACTTAACATCGCAGAAGTTGAAATCCCGGAATACAGCTGGCCGGTAATTGTAAGAAAAGGAATCAATGATCTGGATAAATGTGTCAGATATATCCTGAACTATTCTGCAGAAGAACAGAATGTTGTATATCATGGTGCAAACGGAACAGAACTGTTTTCAGAGGAATCTGTGCAGGATGGAGAAAGCATTGCTGTTCTGCCATGGAATTTGAAAATCGTGGAAGAAGCATAAAGTATAGCTTCACATATCTTTCCTTATATTCTGCTTCCTGTATTTCTGCGGGCTGCAGCCCTTCACTCTGGAGAATACCTTGGCATAATAGTTGGAGTCTGTGAAGCCGGATTTCTGGGCGACTTCCATGATGCTGTCGTCGGAGCTGAGGAGAAATTCAAGGCTCCGTTCCACCCGGTATTCCTGCAGAAATGTAAACAGGGATACGTTCATGTATCTCTTGAATAACCGGCTGCATTCGCTCTCGCAGAGGTGGATTTCCTCTGCGATATCTTTCATCTGGATTTTATTCATGTAATTGTGTTCCAGATAATCCATGATCTCACGCATACGGTTGCGTTCCAGTTTGCTGTGTTCCGTATAGGGGAGGTTCTCCGGAAGATTCTGCAGCATACAGCGCCACAGCTTTTGCAGAGTTCCGGTGATATCCAGCTCATAAAATTCCTTTTTCTCTTCATACAGAGTTATGATTTCTCTCACATATTCGGAAAAAATTTCATGCCAGGGCTGCGAATAGTCAATGTAGACTGCAGGAAGGGAGAAATTGTGTAAAAATGGCTCCACATATTTCCTGCGCAGGATACTTCCGTAGGAACCATAGATAATCTTTGGCAGAAAAGTGATGGAGACATATTTGCCGTCTTTCATATCTTCCATGAAGCCTGCGTGGAGTACATTGGCATTTCCCAGAAGGATATCTCCTGCTTTCATGTGGTAGGTACACTGGTTTACTTTATAGAGAATCTGTCCATCCAGGACAAGGGTGATTTCTATCTCAGGATGCCAGTGCCAGAGAAAGGAGCCGGATTTGTAGCCGGAAAGTTTCTCGTAGCTTACCAGCAAAGGAAATTCATCACTGCCATGTTTCTTCAGTTCTTTCTGTGAGCCGTCGGTTATGATCTCTGCCATTATATATACGTCCTCCATTGAGAATATATGATGATTTTTAATTATCCTATCTTATAGCAATTCCGGAAAATATTGCAGACAACCCGCTGCATCAGAGAAAGACCGTTATGCGAAATTGCTGTTGATGACTTATATAATATATTGTACACTTATATAGATATAAACGCAAGATTTTACTATTTTCCCCTTAGATTATCAAGGAATTTTATGACACAGCAGGGTATACTTTAATTCAAGAGTGTAGCTGATAAGGCTGCTCCCAAACTTTCATACACATATTCCCGTCTGCCGCTGGTTTTCACACCTGCACTGCCACTGTAAACCGTGAAAATTGTCAGTACATAGTACTCATAAAACTATGTATCAGCGGTCAGACCGGAAAAATGAACGGAGGATTTTTACAATGAATATTCCAAATAAAAATGAATTGACACGTATTTACGGCGAAGCAGAGAAATCAGCAGCACGTTTTCAGGCTGTAGCTGATCATTTCGCAGAAATTTACCATCATGATATAGCAGAATTTTTTACAGCACCGGGAAGAACAGAGATCATCGGAAACCATACAGATCATAATGGCGGTCGCGTAATCGCAGGCAGTATTGACATGGATACCATCGGTGCAGCTTACCCGAACAACAGCAGTGTTATCCGTATCACAAGTGAAGGATATGATAAGGAAGTTGTCGTAGACATCAATGATCTTGCCAGCGTACCGAAGGCTCAGGGAACTGTATCTCTGGTAGCAGGTATGGTGGAAGCTATTCAGAAATTCGGTTTTAAAGTAGCTGGTTTTGATGCGTATGTGACCACAAATGTAATCCGCGCAGCAGGTGTAAGCTCTTCTGCATCTTTCGAAATGCTGGTATGTTCCATCATCAATTATTTCTTTAATGATGGTGCAATGACATACATCAACTATGCAAAAGCAGGACAGTATGCTGAGAATGTTTACTGGCTGAAGGCTTCCGGATTAATGGATCAGCTTGCATGTGCAGTTGGCGGTCCGATCCTTCTGGACTTCTCAGACAGAGAGAATCCTAAATATGAGAAAGTAAACTTCTCTTTCCATGATTATGATCATCATCTTGTAATCGTTAATACAGGAAAAGGTCATGCTGATTTAAGTGAAGAATACTCTGAGATCCCTATGGAAATGAAAGAAGCAGCCAAGGCAGCAGGAGCAGAGCTTCTCTGTGAGACAACTCTTGAGAAAGTGCTTGCAAACATGGATAAGATCGATAATGACAGAGCAATCTTAAGAGCGATTCATTTCTTCAAAGAGAACGAACGTGTAGAGAGAGCTGCAAAAGCAGTTGAAGAGAAAGATGGTGCGACTGTACTGAAGCTCCTCAGTGAATCAGGAAAATCTTCCTGGGAATTACTTCAGAACTGCTATCCGATCAAAGCATATACAGAGCAGAAGATTTCTGTTGCGCTTGCTCTTACAGATCTCTTCCTTGAGAAACTGGGCAAAGGTATCTGCCGTATCCATGGAGGCGGATTTGCCGGTGTTATCATGTGCGTAGTGCCGGAAGAAGAAACAGAGAACTATGTTTCCTATATTTCTGAATTTGCCGGAAAAGAAAATGTATATCCGATGAATATCCGCGCAGTTGGTGCAGTGCATATTGCAAAATAATCTGCTAAGAAAATTCATTGCACATCAGATGTGAACATGGTAAGCTAAATATAAATGAAAAAGGCTTTTATTATCTGGAAAATATGATAGTCAGAGAGGTAATTTTATATGATAGATGTACATGAGATCAGTACACATTGTACGCGCAGTGAATTTGTAGGCACAGCAGTTCTGGATACCATCGGACTGGTGATCTCCGGAATTGATGATACTTTGCTTAAAGAGATGAATGTAGGAACGAAGTATCATTGCCTGGGATTGTTCAGTTCCCGTACAGGGGCAGCAGGGCAGCTGACTGCTATAGATGATGCGGTAAAAGCAACCAACACGGAGGTTCTTTCCATAGAATTACCAAGGGATACAAAGGGCTGGGGCGGCCATGGTAACTATATTGTTCTTGGAGGTTCTGATGTTTCCGATGTGCGTCATGCTATATCTATGGCGCTGGAGCTTACTAATAAATATGCAGGAGAGGTCTATATCAGTGAGAGCGGTCATCTGGAGTTTGCTTATTCCGCCAGTGCAGGACAGGCTCTGAATAAGGCTTTCGGAGTACCTATGGGAGAAGCCTTTGGTTTTATGGCTGGTTCTCCGGCTGCAATCGGGCTGGTAATGGCAGATACTGCGATGAAGTCGGCGTCCCTTTCTATTGCAAGATATATGACACCTGACAGAGGAACCAGTCATTCCAATGAGGTGATACTGGCTGTTTCCGGAGATGCCAGCGCTGCAAAAACAGCAGTACTGAATGCCAGACAGATTGGTCTGGAGCTTCTGATCGCAATGGGCAGCTATCCGGAGATCCCCGGGACACCCTATTTATAAAAAAATCTTGACTTTTGTATCCGGAATCCATATAATAATCAACGGTAAATTTAAGAAAAAAGATATTTGGTTTTATATTGGAAACGGTACATCCTCCTGGATGGTTATGAACAACACAAATTTCTGTTTATGTTATTCACACACTATCTAAGGAGGATTTTTTATGCCAAAAAACAAGTTTCAGGAAGTAATTTTTACGATCATCATGGTATTTGTAATGGTTTATGCCATGATCTGCTACAACATTGTATTGAATACAGGGACAATGACAAATGAGACATTTCTGTTAGCTTTTCATGAACTGACATTTATGGGACCGATTGCAGTTATTCTTGATTTCTTTATCATCGGTGGTCTTGCAAAGAAGATTGCATTTGGTATTGTGGATATGAGAAGAGATAATCCGTTCCACCTTGTACTTGCAATCTCAGCAGTATCTGTGGCATTTATGTGTCCGTGCATGAGCTTTGCAGCAACTGTGCTGATCAAACATGCATCAGTAAGTCAGATCATTCCCACATGGCTTCAGACAACAGCAATGAACTTCCCGATGGCATTCTTCTGGCAGATTTTTTATGCCGGACCATTTGTGAGATTTATTTTCGGAAAGCTTTTTCCGGAGAAAGAAAAGGCAGCAGCTTCTGCCAGATAACAGAATATTGATTTTGAATCTATAGAATCGCTATCAGGCTGTCGCACCGGTTAATCAGTGCGGCAGCCTGTTTTTTATGTTATTTTTTACAGGAAATTACCTCGTAATATTCCTGTGACATAAAAAAGCCCTCCGGGCAGGATTGCACTGGGGCGGCGAGGAGGCGTTTGGATATTGCATTTATTTCAATACACTATTGACAAATAATGTCATTTCGTGTAATATCATAGAAAACCTATCAAATAACTATGAAAACTAGAAAATATATACTGCGTTAATTCGATAAAGTACATAACAAAGTAAATAATAAATCAAAAATAAAGAAAATGCAAGAGAAATTCTGACAGGAGGGAAAGAGAAATGGCAGATTATGCAGCATTAAAAAAAGGCGGATTCATGCGCCAGAAGCAGAAAAATAATTTTTCATTAAGAATCCGCGTAGTTGGCGGACATCTGGATGCAAAACAGCTTGCAAAGGTAGCTGAGGTTTCAGAGAAATACGGTGAGGGCTATGTACATCTTACTTCCCGTCAGGGTGTAGAGATTCCTTTTATCAAGTTAGATCAGATTGATGAAGTGAAAGCAGCACTGGCAGAGGGAGATGTGGTTCCGGGTGTATGCGGACCAAGAGTTCGTACCATCACAGCCTGTCAGGGCTCGGCCATCTGTCCCAGCGGATGTATTAATACCTACGCATTGGCAGAGGAGTTGGACGAAAGATATTTTGGACGTGAGCTTCCGCATAAATTCAAATTCGGTGTTACCGGATGCCAGAATAACTGCTTAAAAGCAGAGGAGAACGATGTAGGAATCAAGGGCGGTATCAAAGTAGCATGGCAGGAAGAGAAATGTATTCAGTGTGGTGTCTGCGTAAAAGCCTGCCGTGAAGGGGCTATCACATTAGAAGATGGAAAAATCTCCGTTGATTCTTCCAAATGTAATTTCTGTGGACGATGCACCAAAGCCTGTCCTACAGATGCCTATGACAATACACACGGATATATTGTTTCTTTTGGAGGAATTTTCGGAAATCACATCAATAAAGGAAAGACAGTGATCCCATTTATTGAGGATCATGAAAAACTCCTGAAAGTCTGTGATGCAGCCATCAATTTCTTTGAGAAGAATGCAAATGCCGGTGAACGACTGAAATTTACCATCGACCGGGTAGGTGAGGACAAATTTAATAAAGAAATCCTGGAGGCATATGAAAATGAGTGAAATTAAAATTGATGATACGGTAGATATTACAGATGTTGTGTGTCCGGTAACTTTTGTAAAGGCAAAGGTAGCGCTGGAAGAACTGGATGAGGGACAGATCTTATCCATCCGAATGAATGACGGGGAACCGGTACAGAATGTACCCCGAAGTATCAAGGAAGAAGGACATCAGATCCTGAAGCTTGATGATAACGAAGACGGAACTTACACACTTTATGTGAAGAAAGTTGAAGACTGACAGGAGCGGATCATGGCAGAGAGATTAAGTGGTGAGACTTTTAAGGAAAAAGCTTTTCAGGCCGGAAAACTGACACTGATCGATTTCTATTCTGACAGCTGTGTACCATGTAAGAGAATGGTTCCGGTGCTTGCAAAGCTGGAAGAGAAATACGGTGATCAGATTTTTGTTGGAAAGGTAAATGTAGCCTACGAACAGGAACTTGTAGAGGAATATAAGGTTATGTCAGCACCTACACTGATTTTCCTGAAAGACGGAGAACAGATCGAACGACTGACAGGAGCAAAGAAGGCTGCAGAGCTGGAAGAGATTGTTGACAAGAATTTATAGAATGGAGAATAAAATTATGTTTATTACAGTAGCAGGGGAGAAAAAGGAAGTAAAAGACGGACTTACAGTTACAGAGCTGATTGCTCAGGAGGATGTGGAGACACCTCAGTATGTAACAGTTTCCGTAAATGATGATTTTATTGATCAGAAGGATTTCGAAAACTACGCATTAAAAGAAGGCGACAGCGTTGAATTCCTGTATTTCATGGGAGGTGGAAGATAGTGGCATTTACAAATGATCAGCTCGAACGTTATTCCAGACATATCATTCTGAAAGAGGTTGGAGCAAAAGGACAGAAAAAACTGCTCAATTCCAGCGTCCTGATCATCGGGGCAGGTGGACTGGGTTCACCGGCAGCTCTTTATCTTGCAGCAGCAGGTGTGGGAACTATCGGAATTGCAGACGCAGATGAAGTAGATCTTTCCAATCTGCAGAGACAGATTATCCATGCAACAAAGGATGTGGGAAAACCAAAGGTTCTTTCTGCAAAAGAATCTATGGAAGCCATCAACCCGGATGTGACAGTAAAAACTTACCAGACTTTCGTAGATTCTGAAACGATTATGGATCTGATCAAGGATTATGATTTCATCATTGACGGAACCGATAATTTTCCGGCGAAATTTCTGATCAACGATGCCTGCGTTATGGCAAAGAAACCATTTTCTCACGCAGGAATCCTTCGTTTCCAGGGACAGCTTATGACCTATGTTCCGGGAGAAGGTCCATGTTACAGATGTGTATTCAAAGATCCGCCGCCAAAGGATGCTGTACCTACCTGTAAGCAGGCTGGTGTCATCGGAGCAATGGGAGGCGTCATCGGAAGTCTTCAGGCAATGGAAGCCATTAAGTATATTCTTGGAGTTGGAGATCTTCTTACAGGATACCTTCTTACCTATGATGCACTTACTATGGAATTCCGTAAGATCAAACTTCCGCAGCACGTAAAGAATTGCCCGGTATGTGGAGAACATCCTACAATTACTGAACTGATCGATTATGAGCAGGCAGAATGTGACGGAGTTCTGTAAGGAATGTTTGGAGATTGTGAGACCTGAGAGGATATAGAACGGAGTGAACAGTAACATATTTTCTGAAGAATTGAAGCAGGAGTAAGTAAATGATGATTACAATGTCAAAAAGTGATTACGAAATAATCTTAAAGCATGCCAGAGAAAATCTTCCGGAAGAAGCCTGCGGACTGGTCGCAGGAAAAAAGGAAGGTAAGGACAAATTTATTGAAAAGGTTTACTGCCTGACAAATATTGATCATTCCAATGAACATTTTTCACTGGATCCAAAAGAGCAGCTGGCAGCAGTTAAGGATATGCGTGCCAACGGTCTGGTACCTCTCGGTAACTGGCATTCCCATCCGGAAAGTCCATCCAGACCATCAGAGGAAGACAAGAGACTGGCTTACGACAGCACAGCAAGCTACATGATTCTTTCCCTTATGGACAATGAGAACCCGGTTCTGAATTCCTTCCATATAGAAGGAACAGAATCTGAGAAGGAAGAACTTGTATTGGTGTAAAATCCCAAAGAAGAGACTGAAAAAGTCGTGGGAATACTCAGGAGATGAAACATGATCAGAAAAATATTTGCATTGAGTCTGGGGGCTGTGCTGGCATTGACACCGGTACAGGCTTTTGGAAAAACAGTATCTATTACCAATGTTTCCTACGACCCTACCAGAGAGATGTTTGAACAGTATAATAAAATATTCGAAGAACACTGGAAAGAGAAAACCGGAGAAGATGTGGAGATCACACAGTCTCACGGTGGTTCCGGGAAGCAGGCACTGGAGGTGGCCAACGGACTGGATGCAGATGTAGTGACACTGGCGCTGGAATATGATATTGAATCCATAGAGAATGCAGGGTTGATCAAGGCAGGATGGATAGACAATTTCGACAATGACAGTTCTCCCTATACATCCACTATCGTATTTCTGGTTAAGAAAGGAAATCCCAAGAAGATCCAGGACTGGGATGACCTGACAAGAGATGGGGTAGGAGTGGTAACTCCAAACCCCAAGACCTCGGGAGGTGCCAGATGGAACTACATGGCAGCATGGGCTTATGCAGATAAGAAATACAACGGAGACGAGACACAGATGAAAGATTTCATCCGGAAGCTCTACCAGAATGTAGTAGTCCTGGACTCCGGTGCAAGAGGTGCAACCACTTCTTTCGTAGAAAACGGACAGGGCGATGTGCTGGTAGCGTGGGAAAACGAAGCCTATCTTTCTATGCGTGATTACCCGGATGAGTACGAGATCGTTACCCCGAGCGTCAGCATTCTGGCACAGCCCACTGTAGCAGTGGTGGATGAGGTAGTAGATTACAGAGACACAAGAGAAGTGGCAACTGAGTACTTAAACTATCTGTATTCCGACGAAGCACAGGAAATTGAGGCAGAGAACTATTTTCGTCCAACCAATGAGAAAATTCTGAAAAAACACAGGGATGTGTTTGACTTGAGCGTAAATCTGGTAACTATCAGTGAATACGGCGGATGGGATGAAGTACAGAAAAAGCACTTCGCAGATGGCGGAATTTTTGATGAAATCTATGAGAGATAAAGAGGCAGACAGGGAAAATGCTCACTGACACAACAACAGGACCGGAACATACGAGACGAGAGAGGTGGTAATTGATTATGAAAAAAAGAAACAAACCGGTGATTCCAGGATTCGGACTCTCCATGGGGATTACCATTTCCATATTAAGTCTGGTGGTTCTGATCCCGCTTGCCAGTCTGGTGATCTACACCGCGAAATTAAGCTTTAAAGATTTCATCGAAACCATTACAAGAGCCAGAGTACTGGCATCCTTTTACACCAGCTTTATATCTGCTTTCGCAGCAGCAGTGATAAACGGGATCATGGGAACCATCCTTGCATGGGTGCTTGTGAAATATGAATTTCCGGGCAAGCGGATTATGGACGGAATGATTGAGCTTCCATTCGCACTTCCCACAGCGGTAGCAGGTATTGCGCTTACATCCCTGACTTCTGACACTGGACTGGTGGGCAGCTTTTTTGCCGGATTCGGTATCAAAATCGCATACACAAGAATCGGAATCACAGTAGCTATGATCTTCGTAGGAATTCCTTTCGTTGTAAGAAGCGTACAGCCGGTACTGGAGAAAATGGACAACTCATGCAGTGAAGCAGCCGGAGTACTGGGAGCGAAGAAATCCACCATTTTCCGGAAAGTTATTTTCCCGGAACTGAAGCCTGCAATTTTCGCAGGAACCGGACTTGCGTTTGGCAGATGCCTGGGTGAATATGGAAGCATCGTATTTATCGCAGGAAATAAGCCATATTATACAGAAATCACACCGCTGATCATTATGTCAGAGCTTCAGGAGTTTGATTATTCCAGTGCGACAGCAATAGCACTTGTGATGCTGGCGGTTTCATTTTTCATTTTGTTTCTCAACAGTATGATCCAGCAGAGAAACGCGAGAATCTTAAAAGGAGGAAATGCCTGATGGACAACAATGTAACCACTTCAGAGAAAATCACAAAATGGCTCCTGATCGGGATCAGTGTTCTGTTTCTGGCAGTAATGCTCCTCCTTCCGTTACTTACAGTAATCACAGAAGCGCTTCGAAGCGGATGGAAGGTCTACGCTGCTGCGGTGACAGATGAATACACCATCAAAGCACTTCTCCTTACTGTTAAGGCTACACTCTTCGCAGTTATCTTTAATACCATCTTCGGTGTTTTTGCAGCCTGGGCACTGACCAAGTTTCAGTTCAGGGGCAAAAAACTGCTGACAACTCTGATAGATCTTCCGGTTACCATCTCACCGGTCATTGCAGGTCTGATCTTTCTTCTGATTTTCGGACGACAGAGTCCTGTCTACTTTTTTCTTTTGAAATTCGGAATTAAGGTTGTATTCTCTGTACCGGGAATCATTATTGCAACTGTATTTGTAACCTTTCCTTTTATTTCCAGAGAGCTGATTCCGGTTCTGGAAGCAGAAGGAACGGACGAGGAAGAAGCAGCAGCCCTTATGGGAGCCGGCGGATGGACCATCTTCAGGAAGATTACCTTTCCTCATATTAAATGGGCATTGCTTTATGGCATCGTACTCTGTACAGCGAGAGCAATGGGAGAGTTCGGTGCAGTGTCTGTCCTTTCCGGACATTTGAGGGGAAAAACCAACACACTTCCTCTTCATGTAGAGATTCTATTTAATGAGTTTCAGTATGTTCCGGCATTTGCCGTATCTTCACTGCTGGTGATCATGGCAGTTATTATTCTGGTGATCCGAAGCGTGATCGAATACAAAGGAAAGAAGGAAGCCTGATATGTATGTAGAGTTAAAAAATATAAACAAGACCTATGGTTCCTACCAGGCATCAAGAAATGTGAATTTCGGAATCGAAAAAGGTAAGCTGATTGGTCTTCTGGGGCCAAGTGGAAGCGGAAAAACAACCATTCTTCGAATGATCGCAGGTCTGGAAACACCGGACAGCGGAGAGATTATTATTGACGGAAAAGTTGTCAATGATGTTTCGGCTAGTGAGCGCGGAATCGGATTTGTATTTCAGAATTATGCATTGTTCCGTTACATGACAGTCTATGACAATGTAGCGTTCGGTCTGAAGGTTCAGAAGGTGGACAAAAAGAAAATTCATGCCAGAGTCATGGAACTGATCAGGTTGGTGGGACTGGAAGGACTGGAGAAAAGATATCCAAGCCAGTTATCCGGAGGCCAGAGACAGAGAGTTGCGTTTGCCAGAGCCCTTGCCCCCAATCCTCAGGTACTGCTTCTGGATGAACCCTTTGCAGCTATTGATGCAAAAATCCGGCAGGAACTGCGAAGCTGGTTAAAGGAGATGATTGAGAAGCTGGGAATCACCAGTATTTTCGTTACTCATGATCAGGATGAGGCTATTGAGGTAGCAGATGAGATTATCATCACCAATGCAGGACGGATCGAGCAGAAAGGTACTCCGGTGGAGGTTTACAGAAATCCTGAGACATCATTTACCGCAACCTTCTTCGGACAGCCATCTGTACTGAAGAATGTGAATGATTTTCATTCTTTCAGTCTGGCAGAAGGGGCAGATAAGATTATTGTCCGTCCGGAATTTGTAAAGGTTTCCAAACTGGATGAGGTAGAGAAGTTCAGAACCTCCGTATCTCAGGGAGTGGTGGAACGGGTTTCTTTCAGAGGAGATAACCTGGAGCTTCAGGTGAGAGTGAACAATTCTGTGGTAACTGCCAGAAGAAGCCTGGAGAAAGCAGATGTCCGGGAAGGTGAGACTGTGAATGTGTTCCTCTACAGGGTTTTTGCACTGAAAGGTGACAGCGTACAGCTGATCGAGAATGAGGCTGTAAGGGATGACTTCGTAATCATCTAATCTAAGCAGATATCTAAGATTTTTACCTGAATTTTACTTAGTATTCATTCAGATAAAATGAATGGATGATATGATGAAAATAGCTATATAATTCCGGAGAGAAGAGTAAATGAGTATGAGGACAGAGAGAATCAAAACAGATGTGCTGATCATCGGCGGCGGTACAGCAGGATGTTTTGCAGCCTATGTGATCGGTCAGAAAAGCAATAAAAAAGTTCTGATCGCAGAGAAAGCGAACATTAAACGAAGCGGATGCCTGGCAGCAGGTGTGAACGCGTTAAACGCATATATTACAGAGGGCAGAGTACCGCAGGATTATGTGGACTATGCAAAAAAGGATGCCCACGGAATCGTAAGGGAAGATCTTCTTCTCACCATGTCAGAGAGATTAAATCATGTGACAAAGGTAATGGAAGACCTGGGGCTGGTTATCCTGAAGGATGAAAAGGGCAAATACGTTGCCAGAGGAAACCGAAACATTAAGATCAACGGTGAGAACATGAAGCCAATCCTTGCAAAGGCAGCAGCCGAACAGGAGAATGTTACAGTTCTGAACCATGTAAACATCACAGATTATAAAACAGAAAAGGGAAAGATCACCGGAGCTGTAGGATTCAGTGTCAATGAAGATATTTTCTATGATATTGATGCAGAAGCAGTTCTTTGTGCAACAGGCGGGGCTGCCGGACTTTACAGACCAAACAACCCGGGATTCTCCAGACATAAAATGTGGTATCCGCCATTTAACACAGGGGCAGGATATGCAATGGGACTTCTTTCCGGTGCAGAGATGACAACCTTTGAGATGCGTTTCATTGCACTGAGATGTAAGGACACCATTGCTCCGACAGGGACCATTGCCCAGGGTGTTGGAGCCAGACAGGTGAATGCACATGGTGATATTTATGAGACAAAATATGGCCTGACTACCTCTCAGAGGGTTTACGGTACAGTGATGGAGAACAGAGAAGGAAAGGGTCCGTGTTACCTCAGAACGGAAGGCATTTCCAAAGAACAGGAACAGGATCTTTACAAAGCTTACCTGAATATGGCACCGTCCCAGACTTTGAAATGGATGGAAGCAGGCAAAGGACCATCTGAAGAGAATGTAGAAATTGAAGGTACAGAACCGTACATTGTAGGCGGACATACAGCCAGCGGTTACTGGGTAGACAATAACAGAGCGACCACTATAGAAGGCTTATATGCAGCCGGGGATGTAGCCGGAGGATGCCCGCAGAAATATGTAACCGGCGCACTGGCAGAGGGTGAGATCGCAGCAGAAGCGATCCTGGAATATCTGGACAGGAAAGATGACGAAGTACAAAATCTATCTGAAATTGCAGCAGCAAAGAAATCAGAATATGAAGCTCACTTAAATGCTCCCCGTTCCCTGATGAATGCAGAACAGCTTGAGGAAGCCATGCAGAAGATCATGGATCAGTATGCTGGCGGAATCGGTACAGACTACAGATACAGCGAGACAAGTCTTGCAAAAGCAGATGAAAAGATTGCCGCACTTCTTCCTGTAGTGGACACTCTGGCAGCATCAGATACTTACGAACTGATGCAGATTTACGAACTCCGTGAACGGCTGATTGTATGCCGGGCTGTAATCGCACATCTGGCAGCCAGAAAAGAAACCAGATGGCACAGCTTCGGAGAGAATACAGATTACCCTGAGCAGAGTGAAGAGTGGATGAAATATGTAAATTCCCGTATGGAAAACGGGGAGATCAGGATTCTGTACCGTGATCTGATTACAAAAGAAAGTGCAGATTCCAATACAGTAGCGAAAGGAGCAGGTGAAAGATGAGCATTCGGATTCAGAAAAGTAAATGTGTAGGATGCGGCAGATGTATCGAAGCCTGTCCCGGAAACCTGATCAAAAAGGATAAAGAGGGCAAAGCCTTTATCCGCCAGGTCAGAGACTGCTGGGGATGCACCTCCTGTATCAAAGAATGCAGCCGTGACGCTATCCGCTTCTTCCTTGGAGCCGATGTGGGAGGCAGAGGTGCAAGTATGATCGTGTCAGAGAAACCTGACATTTCCACCTGGACAGTGGAGAAGCCGGATGGCACCCAGATTACCATTCAGGTTAATAAGAAAGATGCCAATAAATATTAAATTTAAATATAGCTGTCCCTTAGACTGCTGACAGTAAGGAGACGGACAGTCAGATATAAACAAACAGAGGAGGATAATGCAATGAGTAACTTATCTCATCTTGATGAGCTTGAAGCAGAAGCAATTTATATTATGCGGGAAGTGGCAGCCGAGTGTGAAAAGCCGGTTATGCTTTATTCTATAGGAAAGGATAGCTCCGTTATGCTCCATCTGGCGCTGAAAGCATTTTACCCGGAGAAACCACCTTTCCCATTTCTTCACATTGATACCACATGGAAATTCCGTGAGATGATCGAATTCCGTGACAGAATCGCAAAGGAAAATGGAATCGACATGCTGGTTTATACCAACGAAGAAGGTGTAAAGGCAGGGATCAACCCATTTGACAATGGTTCTGCATACACAGACATTATGAAAACCCAGGCTTTAAAACAGGCTCTGACTAAATATGGATTTACAGCAGCATTTGGCGGCGGCCGTCGTGATGAGGAGAAATCCAGAGCAAAAGAAAGAATCTTCTCTTTCCGTAACTCAGCCCAGGCATGGGATCCGAAGAACCAGAGGCCGGAGATGTGGAAGCTTTACAACACAAAGATCCAGAAGGGTGAAAGCATGAGGGTTTTCCCAATCTCCAACTGGACAGAGAAAGATATTTGGCAGTACATTCAGCGTGAAAACATCGAAATCGTGCCATTATACTTTGCAAAGGAAAGACCGGTTATTTACAGAGACGGCAATATTATCATGGTAGACGATGACAGACTGAAGCTTCGCCCGGATGAAAAAATCGAATATAAAAAAGTCAGATTCCGTACCCTTGGATGCTATCCGCTTACAGGCGGCATCGAATCTGATGCAGATACACTGGACGAGATTATTGATGAGACATTAAGTGCTGTTTCCTCTGAACGTACCAGCCGTGTGATCGACCACGAGGCAGCAGGCAGCATGGAGAGAAGAAAGAGAGAGGGGTATTTCTAGGATGAAAGGATTATTAAAATTTATTACATGCGGAAGTGTGGATGATGGAAAATCCACTCTGATCGGACATATTCTTTATGATGCAAAGCTTCTCTATGCAGACCAGGAGAAAGCTCTGGAGCTGGATTCCAAAGTAGGAAGCAGAGGCGGTGCCATTGACTATTCTCTTCTTCTGGATGGCCTGATGGCAGAACGTGAGCAGGGTATTACCATCGACGTTGCATACCGCTATTTTACAACAGACAACCGCAGCTTTATCGTAGCTGACACCCCAGGTCATGAGGAATACACCAGAAACATGGCAGTTGGTGCATCTTTCGCAGATCTGGCAGTTATTCTTGTGGATGCATCCCAGGGAGTGCTGGTACAGACAAGACGTCATGCAAGAATCTGTGCACTGATGGGAATCCGTTACTTCGTATTTGCAGTAAATAAAATGGACCTGATCGGTTACGATGAAAAACGTTTCCGCCAGATCGAGAACCAGATCGCAGGTCTGGTCGAAGAGCTGAAGCTTGCCAATGTAACGATTATTCCGGTATCCGCTACAGAGGGCGACAACGTTACAACAAAATCTGATAACATGCCATGGTATGCAGGCGAAGCACTCCTTACACATCTGGAAACTGTAGACATCAAAGAAGATACAGAAAAAGGTTTCTATATGCCTGTACAGAGAGTCTGCAGACCGAACCATGAATTCCGTGGATTTCAGGGACAGATAGAGAACGGCACCGTCAAGGTGGGTGATCTTGTGACAACTCTTCCAAGTAAAGAAGAGGCTCATGTAAAGAGCATTCTGGTCGGTGATAAAGAAGCAGAAGAAGCAGTGCAGGGTCAGCCTGTAACCATTCAGCTTGACAGAGAGGTGGATGTTTCCCGTGGATGCGTGCTTACCATTGATTCTGGTGCAGTCCTTACAGATTCTGTGGAAGCAGATATCCTCTGGATGGATGACAACGCCCTTACAGATGGCAAGAACTTCTTTGTAAAAATCGGTACCAAGATGATCCCTGGTCTTGTTACAAAGATTAACTATTCTGTAGATGTGAATACAGGCGAAAAGAAAAACGCCTATACTTTAAAGAAAAACGAAATCGCTTCCTGTACTCTGGAATTTTCAGAGAAGATTGTAGTTGATGAATTTGACAAACACAGAACTCTGGGCGAGCTGATCCTGATCGATCGTGTTACAAATATGACTTCTGCCTGCGGTGTTGTAAGAAAAACACTGGTTTCCCAGGATAAATCCCAGATCGGAAAGGTAGACGAGCAGGTTCGTGCAGGACTGAAAGGTCAGACACCGGTAGTTGTGGGATTCCCGATCGGTAAGGAGGAAATTACCCTGGATTTCGCAGAACAGGTAGAAAAAGGACTGACTGTACTTGGAAGACATACCTATTTGTATCATCCGGCAGCAAGTGAAAACTATGCGGAAACTGTCCGCCATCTTAAGGCAGCAGGTCTAATCGTACTTCTTGTTCTTGATGAAAATACAGCAAAAGATGAGACATTAAAGAATCTGGATGGTTTCTATGCAAACTGGCAGATTGATGGAATCACTGTAAAGGATGCCATTGATTTCGTGAAGAAAAAATCTGCATTTGCAGTACAGAATGCCCAGGACGGAAATTATATCTAAACATAGTCAGGCAGATATTCGCCATCCGCTTTGCTGCCTGATTCGGTTAAATAAGTCTCTCTGCAGAAGCTGCAAAAAAGCAGTCAGCAGTGGATAAAGACTTACAGTAATGTTATAAAATGCCACAGAGAACGAACTCTGTGGCATTTTGTTTTCTTGACAAGTGTTACAGCAGCGGATTATACTTCGGTTATATGAAAATGCCGCGTGTCGGTGATGTTGTTTACAGTAATTTTCATAAATGGAGAATGCTGATCGGTGGAGCAGTACTTATGGTGGTATTTCGTCCGTGGAATTATCAGGTGATTTTTGACAGAGAAACATTTGCGGCAGTTGCCTTTATTATTCTTTTTGGAACAATGGCGGGATTTTCGATGTATCTGACGGGAGTAAAGATGATAGGTTCCGTAAAAGCCAGCCTCGTTTCCTGCGTGGAACCGGTGGCATCCATGGTATTAACTGCAGTCTGGATGAAAGTCAGTTTTACTACACCAGATCTGATAGGAACTCTGTTTGTAATTGCTACGATCATTATTCTGGCAGTTCCAACGAAGAAAAGACAGAAATGAAGATGAGCGAACATCAATCAGAGTGAAGAAGGGGTAATTGTGAAGTGGCATTCAGATTACATATGATGCGGTAGAGTATGATATAATTCATTCTGTATAATGGCATCAGGATTAAGAGCATATTTTGTGGATCCTTTATTTGGAAATCATAGTTGCAGACATGTATGTTTTCTGATTCTGATAATGTAATGGGGTGTACATGAGAATAATTTTTTGCAGTGAAAGCTATCTGTATTATATTACAGAAGGTACTGTACAGATAATCAGGAGGTATTTTATGCGTTTGGAAAAAGTGCAGGAAGCGTTAAAAACGAAAAAGATTCAATATGAATATACAGAGGAAAACGGATGTGGAAGTATCGACTTTATGTTTCGAGGTCTGAGGTTCCACATATGGGAATATGAAGACCGCGTCTGGGGCGCGGAGACAAACGTATTTGAAGCAGGCAGAAGCCAGGATATTGAGGGAGATTACGAAGAGACCATTTCCAGAGAAATTCTCTCATGGCCGGATATGCTGCCTGGAATGTAGGGGTGTTACTGTTCATTTTGCGATGTATGTCGCAGAATAGAGAATGTGAAAAGTAACGTAAGTATTACAACAGAAGGGAGTGGTATTTACGAAAAAATATAGAACTGGGCAAATTGCATTAGCCACATGTATTGCAACTGTCTGGATGTTTTCGAATGTTCATGGGGCAGAGGTTGCCGGCCCGCCGGCGCCAAAAAACCTGACAGCTACACCGACATCTGCTCCAACACCGGAAATATCAGTTGATACGGAGAAGCAGAATCCGACAGATCAGGGAACCCTAAGTAAGCCAGACCATCCGGATACTGTTTCCGCAGATAAGCTGGTCTTTATCGGAGATTCCAGAACAGAGGGGTTGAGGGATGCAGTAAATGACGACAGTGTCTGGTCCTGCCTTTCTTCCATGGGGTATGACTGGATGGTTTCCACAGGAGTGCCGCAGGTAGAGGATCAGATCGAAGATAATACTGCGGTTATTATCCTGATGGGGGTTAATGACCTTTATCATGTTAATGACTACATCAGCTATATTAATGCCAAAGCTGCTGAATGGGGAGATCGTGGAGCGCAGACTTATTTCGTATCTGTAGGGCCGGTACAGAATGATCCCTATTGCAGCAATGCGGAAATTGAAAGTTTTAATGCAGCAATGCAGGCCAATCTGAGCGGAGTTACCTACATAGATGTATACTCTCATCTGGTATCTGAGGGATTTTCCACTATAGATGGAACCCACTATCCGGACAGTGTATCTGTAGATATTTATAATTATATCCTGGATCATCTGGAAGAACAGAGGAGTGGAATCTGGGGTTAAAAAGTATTTTTTGACTGTATTATTTTATGAAATAGTGGTGTTGTATTGAGCTCAAGCGTTTTTAGTGATATGATTGCAAAGGAAGAAACGGAACAGAGCGGAATTTTCGTTTCTCTGTGAAAAAACTGAATTTCAGCGGAGGAGAATGGGTGGCTGATTGCAGCAATGCTAAAGGAGGAAAGAATGAGAGGACTGTATTCATCCAAAACAGAAATCAGACACAAAATTTTTACAGAAATTGCGCGGATGGCATATGAAGGCCAGGCTCCGGAGACACTGGAGGAGCTTCCTTACAAAATCGTACCCGGCGAGATTGCTTCCTACCGTGACAGTATTTTTCTGGAAAGAGCAGTAGTTGGAGAGAGACTTCGTGTGGCAATGGGAATGTCACTGAGAAAGATCACAGAGCATGCACCGATTTCCAAAGGTGTGGAGGCCAGCGTCATAGAGGAAAAATATTATGAACCGCCTCTTATTAATGTAATTAAATTTGCCTGCAATTCCTGCCCTGAGAAAAGGGTAATGGTTACAGAGGGCTGTCAGGGCTGTCTGGAGCATCCCTGTGTGGAAGTCTGTCCAAAGAAAGCAGTACATATAGAAGGCGGCAGATCCCACATTGATGAGGATGCCTGTATCAAATGCGGAAAGTGCCTGGAAGCCTGTCCGTATAATGCGATCATTAAACAGGAACGTCCCTGTTCAAAGGCATGCGGTATGAATGCTATTGGCTCTGATGAATATGGAAGAGCAGAGATTGACCAGGATAAATGTGTATCCTGCGGACAGTGTCTGGTAAGCTGTCCGTTCAGTGCTATTGTTGATAAAGGGCAGATATTCCAGACTATTATGGCACTGAAAAGTGAGACGCCTGTATATGCCATCCTGGCACCTGCCATTGCAGGTCAGTTTCCTGGTATGGAGAATTCCAAGATCAGAGGTGCTTTTCAGGCACTTGGATTTACAGATGTGAGAGAGGTTGCCATCGGTGCGGATCTTTGTACAGTGGAGGAAGCGAAAGATTTCCTGGAAGAAGTTCCTGAGAAACTTCCCTTCATGGCTACTTCCTGCTGTCCATCCTGGTCCATGATGGCCAAGAAATTATTCCCGGAACAGGCTAAGTGTATTTCTATGGCACTGACACCTATGGTTCTCACTGCCAGACTGATCAAGCAGAAGGAACCTGACTGCAAGATCGTTTTCGTAGGTCCTTGTGCAGCTAAGAAGCTGGAGGCAAGCCGTAAGAGTATCCGAAGCTATGTGGATTTTGTGCTGACATTTGAAGAAGTGGCCGGTATGTTTGAGGCAAAGGGAGTAGACTGGAAAGATATTCCGGAAGGAGAGCCTCTGTTCTGTGCAAGTTCTGACGGAAGAGGCTTCGCAGTCAGCGGAGGCGTGGCAGAGGCGGTTGTACATGCAGTGAAGCGTATTGATCCGGACCGTGAAGTGAATGTAATGAGTGCAGAGGGCCTGCAGAATTGTAAGAAGATGCTCCAGATGGCCAAGATCGGCAAATATGACGGATATCTGCTGGAAGGAATGGCTTGTCCCGGCGGCTGTGTAGCGGGTGCCGGCACCATCCAGACAGTGAAAAAGGCAGCAGCAGCTCTGGAAAAAATGAAGAAAGAAGCTTCATTCACAGAGTCTTATGATTCAGAATATAAAACCAGACTGGAAAGCCTGGAGAAATTTGATGTGGAGTGAGTTTCTGACTGAATCTGAGAAATATTGTTAAAAAAGCCCCAGAGGTGCGAACTCTGGGGCTTTCCTATTCTGTTTCCGAAACCTTGATTTTTTTTCGGAAGTCTTTGGTATAGTGAATCTCATAATCAGAAGTTACGAAAAATGCCTGTACATCGTCCAGAGATTCAGCCAGCTTCATTCCGTCCTCCAGACCAAGGGCAAAGCAGGTGGTACTCAGTGCATCCCCGTCCACAGACTTGTCAGAAATAATAGTAACTGCGATCAATCCATTGTCATAGGGATAGCCGGTTTTGGGATTGAGCAGATGATGATACAAAATACCATCCTGTTCAAAGCATCTCTCATAAATTCCTGAAGAAACCACGGACTTATCTCTGATATCCATAACAGCAATGGTCTCACTGCGGTCTGCAAATGGTTTTTGGATCCCAATCTTAAAAGCAGAAGTGTCCGGCTTTCCGCCGATACAGAGAACATTTCCGCCAAGATTGATGATCGCACTTTTCACATTCTGAGAAATCAGATAATCCTTCAGACGGTCTGCGATATAACCTTTGGCAATGGCACCAAGCTCAATTGCAGTATCGTCTGTTTTTAATGTAATCTCATTTTTATCTTTATCAACAGAAATATTGTGATAATCACATTTAGGTAATGCTGCCTGAATCAGACTGTCCTCTGGTACCTGGGAATCTTCGGCAGTGAAATCCCACAGAGAGGTCAGCGGTTCAATGGCAATATCAAAAGCTCCTTTGGACAATTCAGAATAATCAAGCCCCTCAGAAATCAGCTCCGCCAGATCATCCGACACCTGATAAGTATCCTCTGTCCTCTCCACAGGTGTAAGTTTTCGGTGATTTAATTTGTATAATTCACTGTCAGCAGCAGTGCGGCTGAATACTTTTTCATATTTGTCACACAGATTCATACATTTGGTGAGCAGGTCTCTGTCCTGTGAATCATAGATGGTGACAGTAACTACAGTATTTAATTTGATCTCAGTGGCAGAAATAGGTTCTCGGGAATCAGCAGCCGTATTTTCCCCGCTTTTTGTCTGCGCCGAACATCCGGACAAAACAGCAGAACATAATATAAGAGACGCTGTGAACATTGAAAAAGCACAGCGTTTTATTAATTTTTTTGCAGATATATGATATAATGTCATAAATGTAACCTCGTTTTAGTAAAGCAGATAAAAGCAAGTCTTCACTTGTTGCTTATTGTTTTTTATAATTGAAGCAGGGGACTTCCCTGACTTGGTTAAATAGGAATTGCTGCTATAAGTATATCAGAAATGACAAAAGTTGCAAAAGTATCTTTTGGGAAAGGAGATTCTGGCTATGTCCAATGCAGTAAACTGCGAATACTGTGTAAATTACAGTTATGACGATGATTATGAATGCTACACCTGCGAAGTCAATCTGGACGAGGATGAGATGGTGAAATTCATTACCGGAAATTTTCATCAGTGTCCATACTTCAAGATGGGTGATGAGTATCGGATTGTGCGAAAACAAATGTAAAGTAATGAAAATTCTCCCCTTTTGTAAAACAATGCTATGCATTATAATAGGAGAACAGAAAATAAATAAGATACCACCAAGAGAGGAAATAAGATAATGGAAAACGTTTATATTATGGAGCATCCGCTGATCCAGCATAAAATATCCATGTTGAGAAACAAAAACACAGGAACAAATGAGTTCCGCAAATTAGTAGAAGAGATTGGAATCCTCATGGGATACGAAGCTCTCCGAGATCTTCCCGTAGAAAATGTAGAAGTAGAAACCCCTATTGAAACCTGCATGACACCAATGATTTCAGGAAAGAAGCTGGCGGTTATCCCTGTACTACGCGCAGGTCTGGGGATGGTAAACAGTATTCTCACACTTGTGCCATCTGCAAAAGTAGGCCATGTAGGACTCTATCGTGATCCTGTAACCCATGAACCACACGAATACTACTGCAAACTCCCGGAAGCAATTGATGAGCGGATTTCAGTGATTGTAGATTCAATGCTCGCAACCGGTGGCTCCGCAGAAGCAGCCGTTGACTTTGTTAAAAAACAGGGCGGAAAAAACATTAAATTCATGTGCATCATCGCAGCTCCTGAAGGACTCAAACGTCTCCACGAAGCACATCCGGATGTTCAGATTTACTGTGGACATCTTGATCGTGAATTAAATGATCATGCCTACATCTGCCCCGGTCTTGGAGATGCCGGAGACCGTATCTTCGGCACAATGTAAGAACAACGTGATTCGTTACATCTTATACCTATACTGCGCATATGAAGAACTCACGCTGCATCAATATAGCAGAAATTTGTTTTAGATATACTGATAATTTTCCAACTACCAGCGTAAGCAGGATTCTCTTTTGGGGTGAATCTTGCAGGGAGTGTAGCAACTCTTAGGCCTGCGGAATCTGCGTTATGAAAAAAGAAGGCAACTGTCTGAGCCGCAGGCGAGTTTTGCCTTCTTTTTTCATGCATTTAGCAGATTTAGCAGGCCTTAGAGTTCCTGCTCCCGAAACTGAACCCCAAAAGAGAATCCCGCTTACGCGTCCCTTAATGAAAAAATCAACAAAAAACCGAAAAAACCTCTTGACAACCCAAATCTCATATGCTATCTTATAACAGAACGCTGCCGAAGACAGTAGGTGCCACAAGGCATAAGTTGTAAACGCCTACCGAGGACTAAGTATTCTTTATATTTTTTATGTAAGATTACGCAAGCCCTACTGTCAAACAGTAAGGCTTTTTATTTACTCATTTGCAGCGGTATACAAAATCTATAAGGAGGTGTACCATTTCATGGCAAAAGTAGAACTTAAACAACCAATCGTAGACGAAATCATCAACAACGTGAAAGATGCAGAATCTGTAGTACTTGTTAACTACAGCGGTCTTACAGTTGAACAGGATACTGCTTTACGTAAGGAATTAAGAGAAGCTGGTGTTGTATACAAAGTATACAAAAACACAATGATGCATCGTGCATTCGAAGGTACTCAGTGCGAAGAACTTATCCAGCACTTACATGGAACAAACGCTATAGCAATCTCTGCTACAGACGCAACTGCTCCTGCAAGAATCCTTGATAAATTCGCAAAGAAAGCACCGGCTTTAGAATTAGTTGCAGGTATCGTTGAAGGAAACTACAACGATCAGGCAGGTATTCAGGCACTGGCTGGAATCCCATCTAGAGAAGAACTTCTTGGCAAACTGCTTGGAAGCATCCAGTCTCCGATTACAAACTTCGCTCGTGTGCTTAATCAGATCGCTGAGAAAAACGGCTCTGAAGCAGCAGCTGAATAATTTTTAATGCCAGAGGCATAAAACGAATCTAGTAACTATTCGAAAATCACCATCCACGAGGATGCTGAAGAGTTACCGAATTGAAATAATATTATATGGAGGGAATTTAAAATGGCAAAATTAACAACAGAAGAATTTATTGCAGCAATCAAAGAATTATCTGTA
Source organism: Blautia wexlerae (assembly GCF_013300825.1). GTDB lineage: Bacteria > Bacillota > Clostridia > Lachnospirales > Lachnospiraceae > Blautia_A > Blautia_A wexlerae_B. The sequence continues at coordinate 63,292 of NZ_JAAIMY010000014.1, read as the reverse complement.
TTAGAATTAAACGACTTAGTAAAAGCTTGTGAAGAAGAATTTGGTGTATCCGCAGCAGCAGGTGTTGTAGTAGCAGCAGCTGGAGCAGCAGAAGCAGCAGAAGAGAAAGATGAGTTCGATGTAGAACTTGCAGAAGTTGGACCAAACAAAGTTAAAGTTATCAAAGTTGTTCGTGAAGTAACTGGCTTAGGTCTTAAAGAAGCTAAAGAAATGGTTGACGGAGCTCCTAAGGTTGTTAAAGAAGGCGCATCCAAAGCAGAAGCTGAAGATATCAAAACAAAACTTGAAGCTGAAGGTGCTAAGGTTAACCTTAAATAATTATCTTCCTATTATATATAGAAGATTTGAAAGCGGGAATGCCGATGGTGTTCCTGCTTTTTTTGAGAAAAATTAAAAAATTCAAAAAAAGTGATTGACAGGCGCAACTTGCTGTGCTATAGTGAAGAATGCTATATTATGGCAAGATGTGCCTTTATGTCTTTTGGCAAAAAGGGTCAAGTTATAATAAATTTAAAGAAAAAACAGGGGTGAAACGTCAATGGAAAAAAACAGAATTCGTTCTGTAAAAACTGGAAAAAGCATGCGTATGAGCTACCAGAGACAAGAAGAAGTCCTGGAAATGCCAAACCTGATCGAAGTCCAGAGGGATTCTTATAAATGGTTTCTTGATGAAGGACTTAGGGAAGTCTTTGATGATATTTCTCCGATCGCGGACTACAGCGGAAAGCTCAGCCTGGAATTCATCGACTTTACATTTGACGAGAAGGATGCGAAATATACTATCGAACAGTGTAAAGAACGTGACGCAACTTACGCCGCACCTTTGAAGGTTCGAGTGAGACTGATTAACAAAGAAACAGAGGAAATCAACGAACACGAGATTTTCATGGGAGATTTACCGATCATGACTGTTACAGGTACCTTTGTCATCAATGGTGCAGAGCGAGTAATTGTCAGCCAGTTAGTACGTTCCCCTGGAATCTATTACGCAATAGCGCATGATAAACTTGGTAAGAGACTGTTCTCCAGTACTGTTATCCCGAACAGAGGTGCATGGCTGGAATATGAGACAGACTCTAATGATGTTTTCTATGTACGTGTTGACAGAACAAGAAAGGTTCCGATCACTGTTCTGATCCGAGCACTTGGTGTAGGAAGCAATGCAGAGATCATTGATCTCTTCGGTGAAGAGCCAAAGATCCTTGCAAGTTTTACAAAGGATACATCCACCAACTATCAGGAAGGTCTTCTTGAATTATACAAGAAAATCCGTCCGGGTGAGCCGCTTGCAGTTGAGAGTGCGGAGAGCCTTATCAATGCAATGTTCTTTGATCCGAGAAGATATGACCTTGCGAAAGTTGGACGTTATAAATTTAACAAGAAGCTCCACCTCAACAGAAGAATCGTTGGTCACAGACTGGCTGAGGATGTTGTTGATGCTTCTACAGGCGAAATCCTGGCAGAAGAAGGAACTGTTGTGACAAAAGAAATGGCAAATACCATCCAGAACAGCGCTGTTCCATATGTATGGATCCTTGGCGAGGAAGACCGCAGAATCAAGGTTCTTTCTAACTTAATGGTTGATATCCGCCACTATCTTCCGGAAATCGAAGATCCAAAGAGCATCGGTGTTACAGAAGCAGTATACTACCCTGTTCTCGAAAACATTCTGGAAGAAAATGATACATTAGAAGACAGGATTGCAGCAATCCACAGAGATATCCATGATCTGATTCCGAAGCATATCACAAAAGAAGACATCTTTGCTTCTATTAACTACAATATGCATCTGGAATATGGTCTTGGCAATGCCGATGATATCGACCACCTGGGCAATCGTCGTATACGTGCGGTAGGTGAGCTGCTTCAGAACCAGTACAGAATCGGTCTTTCCAGACTGGAACGTGTGGTTCGTGAGAGAATGACAACTCAGGATACAGAGAATATTTCTCCACAGTCCCTGATCAATATTAAACCTGTAACTGCAGCAGTGAAAGAGTTCTTCGGTTCTTCCCAGCTGTCACAGTTTATGGATCAGAACAACCCTCTTGGTGAGCTGACACACAAGAGACGTCTTTCCGCCCTGGGACCTGGCGGTCTGTCACGAGACAGAGCCGGATTCGAGGTTCGAGATGTCCATTACTCCCATTACGGAAGAATGTGCCCTGTTGAGACACCTGAAGGTCCTAACATCGGTCTGATCAACTCTCTTGCATCTTATGCAAGAATCAATCAGTACGGATTTATTGAGGCACCATACCGCAAGATCGACAAAGCAGATCCTAAGAATCCTCGTGTAACAGATGAGGTTGTATATATGACTGCTGATGAAGAGGATAATTACCATGTAGCACAGGCGAATGAGCCTCTGGACGAAGAAGGACATTTCATTCATAAGAATGTATCCGGTCGTTTCCGTGAAGAGACTCAGGAGTATGAGCGTCATATGTTTGATTACATGGACGTATCTCCTCGTATGGTATTCTCCGTCGCTACTGCCCTGATCCCGTTCCTGCAGAACGACGATGCCAACCGTGCGCTGATGGGATCAAACATGCAGCGTCAGGCTGTGCCGCTTCTGACAACAGAGGCTCCGGTAGTTGGTACTGGTATGGAAGTGAAGACAGCAGTTGACTCCGGTGTCTGCGTAGTTGCAAAGAAATCCGGTACTGTACTTCGTTCCACATCTACAGATATCAGCATTAAGAATGATGATGGTACAAAAGATGATTACCATCTGACTAAATATCTGAGAAGTAACCAGAGTAACTGTTATAACCAGAAACCAATTGTATTCCAGGGTGAGCACGTAGAGGCAGGACAGGTTATCGCAGATGGTCCTTCTACAGCAAACGGAGAACTTGCTCTTGGTAAGAACCCGCTGATCGGATTCATGACATGGGAAGGTTATAACTATGAGGATGCGGTACTCCTCAGTGAAAGACTTGTTATGGACGATGTTTATACATCTGTTCACATTGAAGAATATGAATGTGAAGCTCGTGATACCAAACTGGGACCGGAAGAAATCACACGTGATGTTCCTGGTGTGGGTGATGACGCTCTGAAGGATCTGGATGAGCGTGGTATTATCCGTATCGGTGCTGAAGTACGTGCCGGCGATATCCTTGTTGGTAAAGTTACTCCTAAGGGAGAGACAGAGCTTACGGCAGAAGAGAGACTTCTTCGTGCGATCTTCGGTGAGAAAGCACGTGAAGTACGTGATACTTCTCTGAAAGTACCTCACGGTGAATACGGTATTATCGTAGATGCCAAGGTATTTACAAGAGAGAACGGCGATGAGATGTCCCCTGGTGTAAACCAGTCCGTACGTATCTACATCGCACAGAAGAGAAAGATTTCCGTTGGTGATAAGATGGCCGGACGTCACGGTAACAAGGGTGTTGTTTCCCGTGTACTCCCTGTTGAAGATATGCCATTCCTTCCGAACGGACGTCCTCTTGATATCGTGCTGAATCCTCTGGGTGTGCCTTCCCGAATGAATATCGGACAGGTGCTGGAAATTCACTTAAGCCTTGCTGCGAAAGCACTTGGATTTAATGTTGCAACTCCTATTTTCCAGGGTGCAAACGAGCATGATATCCAGGATACACTGGAACTTGCAAACGACTATGTAAACACAGAAGACTTTGAAGAGTTCCGTGAGAAATATAAAGATATTTTAGCTCCGGATGTAATGCAGTATCTGGATGAGAATAAAGCTCACAGATCACTGTGGAAGGGTGTTCCAATCTCCAGAGACGGTAAAGTGCGTCTCCGTGACGGACGTACAGGTGAGTATTTCGACAGTCCTGTAACAATTGGTCACATGCACTATCTGAAACTGCATCATCTGGTTGATGATAAGATCCATGCACGTTCTACAGGTCCTTACTCTCTGGTAACACAGCAGCCTCTGGGTGGTAAAGCTCAGTTCGGTGGACAGCGTTTCGGTGAGATGGAGGTTTGGGCACTGGAAGCTTACGGTGCATCCTACACACTGCAGGAAATCCTGACAGTGAAATCTGATGATGTTGTCGGTCGTGTGAAGACATACGAAGCAATCATCAAAGGTGATAATATTCCTGAGCCGGGTATTCCGGAATCCTTCAAGGTTCTCTTAAAAGAGCTCCAGTCTCTTGGTCTGGATGTGAAGGTACTCAAGGATGACAATACAGAAGTACATCTTCTTGAATCTGTGGATTATGGTGATACAGACCTTCGTTCTGTTATCGAGGGAGATTCCAGAAGACATCACGACAGAGAAGAAGACTACGGCAAACACGGCTATACAAAGCAGGAGTTTGACGGAGAAGAACTCGTTGATATTGACGAGGACGAAGATGAGGATGAGGACTTCATTGAGCTGGATGAGGCTCTTGAAGACGATGACGAAGAGTAAGAAAGGGGAAAGAATACATGGCAGAAACAACTAACGCCAATGAAACATATCAGCCAATGACTTTCGATGCCATCAAAATCGGACTGGCGTCCCCTGAGAAAATCAGAGAGTGGTCAAGAGGCGAGGTTTTAAAACCTGAGACCATCAACTACCGTACCTTAAAGCCGGAGAAAGACGGACTTTTCTGTGAAAGAATCTTTGGACCGAGCAAGGACTGGGAGTGCCACTGTGGAAAGTACAAAAAGATTCGCTATAAAGGCGTTGTCTGCGACAGATGTGGTGTAGAAGTTACCAAATCCTCTGTACGTAGAGAGCGTATGGGACATATCGAGCTGGCTGCTCCGGTATCCCACATCTGGTATTTTAAAGGAATTCCGTCCCGTATGGGACTGATCCTTGACATTTCTCCGAGAACTCTGGAGAAAGTCCTTTACTTTGCTAACTATATCGTACTGGATCCGGCTAATTCCGGACTCCAGTACAAACAGGTACTTACAGAGAGAGAATATCAGGATGCACGTGAGGCTTATGGATATGATTTCCGTGTAGGTATGGGTGCAGAATCTATCAAAGAGCTTCTTGAGGCAATTGACCTTGAGAAAGATTCTGCAGAACTGAAGAAAGAATTAAAAGATGCTACAGGCCAGAAACGTGCCAGAATCATCAAACGTCTGGAAGTTGTAGAATCCTTCCGTGAGTCAGGAAACCGTCCTGAGTGGATGATCATGACAGTTATCCCTGTAATCCCGCCGGATCTTCGTCCTATGGTTCAGCTGGATGGCGGACGTTTCGCTACATCTGACTTAAATGACCTTTACAGAAGAATCATCAACCGTAACAACCGTCTGAAGAGACTTCTGGAATTAGGTGCACCGGATATTATCGTTCGTAACGAGAAACGTATGCTTCAGGAAGCAGTAGATGCCCTGATCGATAACGGTCGTCGTGGACGTCCTGTAACAGGTCCCGGAAACAGAGCCCTGAAATCTCTTTCCGATATGCTGAAAGGTAAATCCGGACGTTTCCGTCAGAACCTTCTGGGTAAACGAGTTGACTATTCCGGACGTTCCGTTATCGTTGTAGGACCGGAACTTAAGATTTACCAGTGTGGTCTTCCGAAAGAAATGGCCATCGAGCTGTTCAAACCTTTTGTTATGAAAGAGCTTGTTGCCAACGGAACTTCACACAATATTAAGAACGCCAAGAAAATGGTTGAGAAGCTGGAGCCTGCTGTATGGGATGTTCTGGAAGATGTTATCAAAGAACATCCGGTTATGCTGAACCGTGCACCTACACTGCACCGTCTTGGTATCCAGGCATTCGAACCAATCCTTGTAGAAGGTAAAGCAATCAAACTGCATCCGCTGGTTTGTACTGCGTTCAACGCTGACTTCGATGGTGACCAGATGGCCGTACATCTTCCGCTTTCACAGGAAGCTCAGGCAGAGTGCCGTTTCCTTCTGTTATCACCGAACAACCTGCTGAAACCTTCTGATGGTGGTCCTGTAGCCGTTCCTTCACAGGATATGGTACTTGGTATCTACTACCTGACTCAGGAAAGACCTGGAAATAAGGGTGAAGGCAAGTTCTTCAAGAGCGTAAACGAAGCAATCCTTGCTTATGAGAATAAAGTAATCACACTGCAGTCCAGAATCCATGTTCGCTGCAGTAAGACAATGCCGGATGGAACTGTTCTGACCGGTACAGTAGAATCTACACTTGGACGTTTCCTGTTCAACGAAATCCTTCCTCAGGATCTTGGTTTCGTAGACAGAAGTGTTCCGGGAAATGAACTTCTTCTTGAGGTTGACTTCCTGGTAGCCAAGAAACAGCTGAAACAGATTCTTGAAAAAGTCATCAATACTCACGGTGCTACAAAGACTGCTGAGGTTCTTGATGCTATCAAGGCTACAGGTTACAAGTATTCCACACGCGCAGCCATGACTGTTGCCATTGCCGATATGACAGTTCCGCCACAGAAACCGGAGATGATCAAACAGGCTCAGGATACTGTAGACCTTATCACAAAGAACTACAAACGTGGTCTTATCACCGAAGAAGAGCGTTACAAAGAAGTTGTTGATACATGGAAAAAGACTGACGATGAGCTTACACATGCTCTGCTGTCCGGTCTTGATAAATACAATAACATCTTCATGATGGCTGACTCCGGTGCCCGTGGTTCCGATAAACAGATCAAACAGCTTGCAGGTATGCGAGGACTGATGGCCGATACAACCGGTCACACCATTGAGCTGCCTATCAAGTCAAACTTCCGTGAAGGTCTTGACGTACTGGAATACTTCATGTCTGCACATGGAGCACGTAAAGGTATGTCCGATACAGCTCTTCGTACAGCCGATTCAGGTTACCTGACAAGACGTATGGTTGACGTTTCTCAGGATTTGATCGTACGTGAGACAGACTGCTGTGAAAACAGGGATGAGATCTCAGGTATGTATGTAGAATCTTTCGTAGATGGTAAAGAAGAGATTGAAGGACTTCAGGAACGTATCACAGGTCGTTTCTCCTGTGAGACAATTAAGAATAAAGATGGCGAAGTGCTTGTAAAAGCAAACCATATGATCACACCGAAACGTGCAGCCCGTATCATGAAAGAGGGCGTGGACAATCAGACAGGCGGATCTATCGAGAAGGTTAAGATCCGTACAATCCTTACATGTAAATGTAAAGTTGGTATCTGTGCGAAATGTTACGGTGCAAACCTTGCAACCGGTGAGCCGGTACAGGTTGGTGAATCTGTTGGTATTATCGCTGCTCAGTCTATCGGTGAGCCAGGTACACAGCTTACTATGCGTACTTTCCACAGTGGTGGTGTTGCCGGTGGGGATATCACACAGGGTCTTCCCCGTGTCGAGGAGCTTTTTGAGGCAAGAAAGCCGAAAGGTCTTGCTATTATCACAGAAATTCCTGGTGTTGCTGTTATTAACGACACTAAGAAAAAACGTGAGGTTATCGTTACAGATCAGGAAACAGGTGAATCCAAGACTTACCTTATTCCTTACGGATCCCGTATCAAGATCACAGACGGACAGATCCTTGAAGCAGGTGATGAACTTACAGAAGGTAGCGTAAATCCGCATGATATCCTGAGAATCAAGGGTGTACGTGCAGTTCAGGATTATATGATCCGTGAAGTACAGCGTGTATATCGTCTCCAGGGTGTTGAGATCAGCGATAAGCATATCGAAGTTATCGTTCGTCAGATGCTGAAGAAAATCCGTATCGAAGATAACGGAGATACAGAATTCCTTCCTGGAACACTGGTTGACTTCCTTGAATACGAGGACGTTAACGAGCAGATGGAAAAAGAAGGCAAACAGCCTGCAGATGGAAAACAGGTTATGCTTGGTATCACCAAGGCATCTCTTGCTACAAACTCCTTCCTGTCAGCCGCTTCCTTCCAGGAAACAACCAAGGTTCTTACTGAAGCTGCTATCAAGGGTAAGGTTGACCCGCTGATTGGTCTGAAGGAGAACGTAATCATCGGTAAACTGATTCCGGCAGGTACTGGTATGAAACGCTACAGAGACGTAAGACTCAGCAGCACAATGCCTGAACCGGAAGTAAATGTTGAAGATATGGATGAAGAACTTCCTGAAGATGAAGAGATCAAAGATGATGAGATGATCACAATGGATGAAGAACTTCCGGAGGATGAAGAATTCGATGTTGAAGAATCTGATGAAGAAGAGGCTGCTGAAGACGAAGCTGATGATCAGGCCGAAGCTTTAGACGATACAGAAGACAACGAATGATCCAGCGGAGTAGATAATTTATCCGGACTGATTTAATATGAATTTATAAGAGAACTATCTGTGCCGACAGATTTTGCCGGCGAGGTAGTTCTCTTTTTCACTTATTATAGCAATCGTTTCAATGCACTGTTTCACAGGATTGCTATAAATTCCAGAACATTCCATTGTCAAAAAAAGAGAAAAATACAAAGAGACTGTTTTTTGTGTTATAATACCAATACATTATGATTATGAAAATATATATTTTTGTTTCCGGTAACAGTTTATGAAATGCATTACCCGGAACCGAATGGAAAATGATAAAGAAATTGAACAGAAATGGAGGTGCGATATGGATAAAGAACTTCCGGTTTCCGCATGGCCGGAATGGAAGATTATAGAGAAAATCGGCGAAGGCTCTTTTGGCAAGGTATATAAGGCACAGAGAACAGAACGTGGAAAATCTTTCTATTCTGCTATCAAAATTATTAATATCCCCGGAAGTCAGAGTGAACTTAACAGTGTGCGCTCTGAGACAGGAGATGACCAGTCCGCAAGACAGTATTTCCAGAATCTGGTGGAGGAATGTATTCAGGAAATCAGTACCATGGAATATTTCAGAGGAAACTCCTACATTGTCTCTGTAGAGGACTTTAAGGTAATGGAGTATCTGGATGCCATTGGCTGGGAAATCTCCATAAGGATGGAATATCTTACAAGTTTCATGGATTACTGTGCGGAAAAGCAGCTTACCGAGAAAGAAGTAATAAAGCTGGGGATGGATCTGAGCAAAGCACTGGAATACTGTAGAAAACTTAAGATTATTCACAGGGATATTAAACCGGAGAATATTTTTGTATCCAGATTCGGAGATTTTAAGCTGGGAGATTTCGGAATTGCACGTGAGCTTGAGAGAACCATGAGTGGATTTTCCAAGAAAGGTACCTATTCTTATATGGCACCTGAGATGTATAAGGGTGAGAAATATGACAGCAGAGTAGATATTTATTCCCTTGGAATTGTATTGTACAGACTGATGAACCATAACAGGCTGCCTTTTATGAGTCTTGAGAAGCAGTTTATTACCTACAGGGATAAGGAAAATGCGCTAAATAAACGTGTTGCAGGAGAACAGATGGGTATACCTGCAGATGCGGGGGAACAGTTTGCCCGTATTATCCTGAAAGCCTGTGCCTATGATCCTGCGCAGAGATATCAGACACCGGAAGAGCTTTATGGTGCGCTGGATGATCTGAAGAATGGGAGAGCTGTCAGAAGCCGGCAGTTGTCCAACGGTGTTCAGAAAACAGGAACAGGTAAAACAAAATCATATAGTGCAACTGTACAGAATATTGCATCAGATGCCGGAAATGTACGGAAAAGTACAGCGCAGAATATGTCAGCACAGAATACGTCAGCGAAGAATACCCAGGAAAATAGAAAAACATCAGATTTTCAGAATGCTGCAAAAAGAAAACGTGCTGTAAACAATGTTCCGGTGAGCAGCTTTACAGATAAAGAAACAATGTCAGTTGTAACAGAACAGAAAATACAGCCACAGGAAACGCCATCAGAAACAGTTGCGATAAGATCTGCGCGTGCTGTGGAAGCCAGAAAGCGAAGACGCAGAAAGAAACAGTTACTGCGCAGAACATTGCTTGCAATCGTGGCAGGAACTGCAATACTTCTGACAGCCGTTATTTATTACAGAGTCAGTACGGATAATACTCAGGAAGAGCAGGAGGATAATCCGATTGCAATTTTGGAGAATGAGAAATACAGTACTACAAAATCTGACTCAAAAGATTTTTCTCAGGCTCTGGACACGATCAAGGAGCAGGCAACAACTATCACCAATAATCTGGACAGCTATGACTGGGTTGGAACGGAAGGGACTGTCCTGCGATATCTGAAGAGGGTGAAGACCACTCAGCAGGCAGATGGAAATCTGGATATTGAAAGTGAATGCATGAAAGCTCTGGTTTATCCGGCAGAGTCGGAAGATAAGGTGTACGAAGAATATTTCTACTGGGGAGAGAAATTATTCTTTGCATATATCTGGTATGATGAAACTTCAGAATACTATTACTATGATGATGGCGAGCTGATCCGGTGGATTGATTCCAATGGAAAATGCCACGATAATGAAACGGATAATGAGGAATTTGTAAAGCGTGGCGAGAAATACTGGAATAATTCACTGAAAGCATTGAAGGGAGAAGGAACAAAGAATAATAATGACAATGTATCAGATTGAGTGTGCATATACCTGTCATATGGGAAATATAAGGGCAAATAATGAAGATAATTTCTGGTGCTTTGGGGAATCCCTTCCAATGGATAATGAAGGAACAAAGGGTGTGTGTTCGAAAATCATTTCGGAAAACAAAGTACCGGCGATGGCGGTGTTTGACGGTATGGGAGGAGAGAGCTGCGGTGAGGTTGCAGCCTTTCTTGCATCTGAAGAATTTGGAAAATTTTATAATACAAATAAAAGAATGCTGAGGGATATGCCGGAAGAGTTTATAGACGGTGTATGTAAAAGGATGAATCAGGCAGTATGCAGATATGGGTCGGATCATCACATCCAGACTATGGGAAGTACAATGGCAATGCTTCTTTTTACACCGGAGTCTATGTTTGCCTGTAATCTTGGGGACAGCAGGATTTATTTTATGGACTGCGGTAAGCTTCAGCAGATTTCCACAGACCATGTCCTTGGCAGTACAGCAGTTGGAAAAGCCCTGTTAACCCAGTACCTTGGACTGCCTGAGGAGCTTCAGAAACTGGAACCTTCTGTGGCTGAAATCGAACATAAGGAAGGATACAGATATCTTTTATGTTCAGACGGAGTAACAGACATGCTTTCGGACAGTGAGATAGAGGCGATTCTGTCACAGGATATGGAAATCCCGGAGATTGTAAATAATCTTCTTGAAAGTGCTCTTCAAAAGGGCGGGAGAGATAATGTGACGATCGTACTCTGTGAGTTACAGAAGCTGGATACGATCCGCAGAATGAAAGAATGGATGAAAAATCTGAAAGATAAAAAATGAGAGGTGGGGCAGCATGAAGAATCGTATGCAGGATCTGGACTTCGAACAGAATGTTGCATTTGATAAAGTACAGGATTATGAATTTACCAGAAGGGCGGCACAGAGATTTCGACAGGTGGTAAGTCTGGACAGTTTTGAAGACGAAGATGCGGATGTTATTTTCCACTATTTATATAAAGAGATGGAACTGGTGTCTTTTGGCAATCATCTGAAGAGATATATTTATGAAAGGGCAGAACTGGAAGAACCTTTCTCGGAGGTTTCACAGGAAGTGTATAAAGAGATTATCGTGGATTCTTTTAAGGAAACTTATACGCCAAAATCCATGAATCCTACATCTACCAAATTGTCAGCCCTGGTGAATAACTGGTTGAATCAGGCCTCTGTAAAAAGAGAAACTGTTTTTCTGCTTGGATTTGGACTGAAAATGACCACCGAAGATGTGTCAGATTTTCTGACAAGGGTGTTGAAGGAACAGGATTTTGATTTTCATAATCCGGACGAGGTGATCTACTGGTACTGCTACAGTACGCAGCAGGGTTATCACAAGGCAGAGGAACTGAAGAAAAAATATGAGGCACTTGTTCCTGTAGAAGTGGAGAATACTCAGGTTTTATGCGGAAGCAATCTGTGCCTTGATACAGAGGAGAAATTAATTGATTATCTCGCCCGCCTGAAATCAAAAAGAGTAGATCCCATATCTGAGAAGAGTCAGGCCTTTCAGGAATTTACGAAGCTTCTATATCATGCGAAGCAGATCATCGCCGGGCTCTATCAGCATGATGAAGAGGAAAAAGGTGGGGATAAGGTGTGGACAGCAGAGCGGATTACACCTTCTGATGTGGAAAAAGTAATCTGCAGCGGAATCCCCATCAATAAAATGGGTAACCTGAAGAAAATGTCCGCCTCCATTCTGGCAAAACATTTCAGTCAGAAGCGTTTCAGCAGGCAGAGGATTACTAATATTCTGAATCATAAGCTTCCGGTAGAGCGTTTTGACCTGATCACTCTGGAGTTTTTTATTGTATCGCAGGAGATGGAGGATGATGATCCATTTAACAGATACAAACATTTCCTTGATGAGATTCAGGACATTCTGCTTCAATGCGGAATGGGCGAAATCTACATAGTGAATCCTTATGAATGTTTCCTCCTTATGTGTCTCCTGACGGACTGCCCTCTGGCAGTGTTCTCGGAGATATGGGAGAAGTCCTATGAAGAAGGAGAAGCTGAAGAGGCATAATGGTATAAACAGGAGAAGCCTTTTGCTTTAAGCAGGATAAATCAGTTCGGGATTGCCGGACGTAGATTGTTCTATTCTACACAGGCAGAGGGCTTCTTTTTTGCTCGTATTATTTTGTTAAAAACACTGCGATTTGTGCATAATATATAAAAAAAGATATATAGTATTGTTGAAAATATCAGAAAAGTAAAAAATAGCATAATTGACTCGTGACTATGAATCGTTTCAACTATATAATAAAACTATCAAATGAATCGTTTCATTTTTGAAACAACCATTGATATCAATAATGCATTCATAAAAGTGTTTATCTGAATCCGGTAGATGGAAAAATACTTTTATCCTGGCAGTTATGATCATTCCGGCTCAGACAGTTATGCTTCCGCAGTTCTCTATTATCTATAAGATGGGACTTTCAAACTCTTATCTTGCACTGGTCCTGCCTCTGGCAAAACCGGTGTATGCAACTGTTGGTATTCTTGTATTTATTGCCTGCTGGAATGATTTTGTATGGCCGGTTATGGTAATCTCAGACAGCTCCAAGCAGACCATCCAGATGGCTCTGAGCAGTCTGTTCAGTATCCAGCCGGTTAACTATGGAAATGTTATGGCTGGTCTGACATTGGTAACAATTCCGGTACTGATTATTTTCCTTAGTCTTCGGAAATACTATGTGGCAGGAATTGCATCTACAGGAGCGAAAAACTAATCTGCTAAAGCCATAAAAAATGAAATGAGCAATAACTGGAAGTATAAGATTTTTGAATGGAACAGCTAAATGGAGGATACAAAATGATATTAAACGTTGAAAAACCATATATTTGGCTCCCGGTAAGCAAGAATGCACCGGAGAGAAAACTGCATTTTTATATAGAAGAAAAAAAAATCCAGGAGATTGATATTCATCTTGGAAAAACAGATTGTGAATTTTACGGATGCTGGGATGCTTCTGCGTTCTTAGGAAAAGATCTGCAGATAGAGGGTGCAGACAAGGAACTTCTGGAAGGAATTTTCTGTTACGGGAAACCTTATGATAATGTATATCCTTATCGCCCGAAACTGCATGCTGCACCTGCAACAGGATGGCATAATGACCCTAATGGTATGGTTTATGCAGATGGATTTTATCATCTCTATTATCAGTGGAATCCATATGGAAGTATGTGGGGAAATATGCAGTGGGGTCATGTAAAGAGTAAGGATCTCTATCACTGGGAACAGGAAGGACTGGCTATTGCACCGGATGAAACAGGAACTGTTTACTCCGGCTGCGGAATTCAGGATAAAGATAATCTGACAGGCTATGGCGAAGGAGCTTTGTTGTACTTCTATACAGCTGCAGGCGGCAGAAATCAGTGGTCTGTGGATGCAGGAAATCTGTTTACCCAGAGACTGGCGTATTCTACAGATGGAGGAAAAACTCTTCAGAGATCAGAAAAATTCTGTATGCCGCATATTGTAAATGAGAACAGAGATCCTAAGGTTTTTTATCATAAAGAAAGCAAAGCATTTATTATGGTATTATACCTGGACGGATATGATTTTGCTGTCTATCGCTCAACAGATCTGCTGAACTGGGAAGAAACTCAGAGAATTTCAGAGCCTGGAATGTGGGAGTGTCCGGATCTTCTTGAACTGGAAGTTAAAAATGTATCAGGGGAAAAGAGATGGGTATTCTGGTCCGCAGATGGTTACTATATGACCGGAGAATTTGACGGGTATAAATTTAAACCTGACGGATGCCGTAAATCCGGGTATAGCTCTGTACTGCCCTATGCAGCTCAGACATTCAGTGGTGTAGATGACAGGGTGATCAGTATGGCATGGCTCCGTATGAAGAATGACAGAGGAAATTACAGAGGACTGATGTCCATTCCTACAGAATTATCCCTTGAAAAAGAAGGCAATGACTATAAAATCTGTTTTGCACCTGCCAAAGAGCTTGAGAATCTGGAAGCAGGATGGTATGATAGTCTAAAAAGCACAATTTCTCCTGAGGGACAGGCATGCAAGATCGTTCTGACTCCGGAAGCAGGTACTAAGGGAGAGTGGAGACTGACAATAGGAAGCCTGAGACTGACAGTGGATTTCTACAGCAATATCCTGAGTATTGAGGATACAGAAACACATGTATATTATATGAGGGAAAGAATCTCAACAGAACAGGAAATCAGCTTCATTTTTGATCAGGAAGTTATTGAGGTATTTGCAGAAAACGGAAAGGTATATGGCGCAGCGGAAACAGAAGAGAATATTCTGGGTATGGACTGGGAAGTTTTCAGAACAGAAGATTTAAAAGTTTCAGAAAAGATGTGTCTGTATAAATAAAGATTTTTACCGGATCAGGTAAGAATCCTGTTTCAACTATAGTCTGTCCGGATGAGAAACATGAGCGCAGATCTCGAAGCGTCTGCGTTCATGAGCATATAGTGGAAGTAGATGATTTTGTCCGTTTTATAAGCGATATACAGTAAAAAATATCAGGAGTTGTATATGGTAACAATAAAAGATGTGGCACAGGGAATGCCTGAGAAGGAAGAATATTATTATCGTATGGCAGAGCAGAATAAAGTGGATGGCATTATCTGCGTTACATATCAGGATGTTGAGCCATATGTATCGGAAAATATCTGGTATCAACAATTGTACAGCCGGTGTCGGATATGGCACGAAAGGCTGTGGAACTTTTATTAAAGAAAATAAAAGGGGAAGAGATTGAGACATTGACGATTCTTCCTGTTGAATTTGCAGAAGGAGGCACAACCCGTTAAGGGATGTGCCTCCTTCTTTTAATCGAATCAAGTAAGTTTTTTGTTTCAATTGTGAATATCTGTCTGGTTTATGACAATTATCTGGATAGACTGTAGATTCAGAAGATTGTGTTTATTCATTATAATATCCGTAGATAGCGCGTGCATCTGCAGCAATGGTGCTCTGGGCTGCACCGGTATCAGTAAGATTCTGTGACATAAAGCATACTACAAGGTCAATTCCTTTGGCTGTATCATAGATGATTGCTGCATCATTTTCTACAGTGTCAAGTTCGCCGGTCTTATTGGCAGTACCGACGCCCTCCGGAAGCTGTGCAGGAATTTTATTTTTGCGCTGCTGCATTTTTAAGTGATAATACATGGCATCTGCATTTGAAAGAGTAGAAGCGGGAAGGGTTCCGTTGACAGTCTGGTATATCTGCTTTAAAAAGGTTCCGCAGTCTTTTGCAGAGGTGTAATTGTCACCATTTTCTTTGCCGGCAAGAAGCATACGGTTCATCTGTGTGCTGGTAAATCCATGTTCCTGGCAGAAATCATTTACTTTTGCCATACCTGCAGAGTCATCGCCGTTTCCAAGCCAGTTTACCAGAGTGTTGGCTGCATCATTATCACTGACTGTTATCATGGCTGAAATATTACTGTCGATTTCATCTCCGCTGTGAGACTGGGAAAGCGTGTCGTAGCTTTCATATACAGCCCCCATAATGTACAGTTTGATCAGGCTTGCTGCTTGCATTGGAGTATCATTGATCATACCTTCAGAATCTTTCAGCAAGTTGCAGACATAGACAGACCATGTTCCATTATCAGCTGGCAGCAGGGACTGCACCTGATTCAGGAGATTATCCATACTGGAGTCAGTATTGTCAGTGAAGGTGGTGCCGGAGGAAGGGGAAAGAGTTCCGTCCTGTTGTTCAGATTCTGAAGAGGGTTCAGTTGATTCTGACTGTGCAGGAGATGTTTCTCCTGTCGCTGCCCTGACAGAGCTTTCCTGTTCTCTTAATTCATCTAACTGATCTGCCTGGTTGATAAGGGTATTTGTATCAGTGGAAATCTCCTCTACGGTTTTGGAGAGTGTCTGCACTTTTTGCTGTAGTGTGACGAGATGGTTTAGTGATAAAAATGAGACAGCAGCAAGTGCGATCACTGCAACGGTCAGTATACCGATCACTATATAGAGAAAAATGTTTTTTTCATTTGGCTTTTTATTCATTGCGGTTTTCCTTTCGTGATTATTGTAATCAGGATTGCGGGAGCTGCGAAGCTGCGTAGCAATCCGCAGATATCAAGTCAACATCATTATGATGCAAAGTAGCTGTCAATGCCATTTGCGATTCCCTGTACCATTGTTTTCTGGAATTCTGCATCGTTCATTTTCAGATCGTCATTCTGGCTTGTCATAAATCCCATTTCAAGGATTGTAACAGGAACAGTGCTCCAGTTAATTCCTGTCATCGTGTCAGTGTACTGAATCCCAAGGTTCTGAAAACCTGTTGCAGCACAGTAGGAATCGATGATGCACCGGGATAATCGATCAGACTGTTCAAACAGTTGTGGGATATAAGGATTATTCTGAGAGGGCGACATGGTCAGTGCTCCTGATGCAGTATGGGAATCATCGCCGTTTGCATGGATGCGGACATAGATTTCTGCACCCTGTGCAGCTGCATATTGTGCGCGTTCCATGTTGCTGATAGCTGTTTCATTGTCTGTTCGTGTCATGACTACATGATATCCTCTCTGTTCCAGTTCATCTCTTAGCTGAAGAGAAACTTCCAGATTGAGCTGGTATTCGGGAACACCGCTGTAGGTTCCCTGAGTTCCGCTGGTACATTTAGCCTTCATTTCAGAAGAACCGGGACCGTTTGGTTCCTGGGCACTCATATCTATGGATTCACTCTGATGACCAGGATCAATTCCTATTATATGTCCGCCTGTTTCTGCTTCGGAGGAAAACACGCCGGCACTGGAATCAGAAGAAGCGATGGTGCTGGTCTGGCTGAATACAGAAGGTCTTGATGAAGATTCTTCCGGGATTTCAGCTTTTTCTTTGGTTTTCTTCTGTGTGGCTGTCTGTTGTTTTTGTTTCATGCGATTGATATTTGACTGGACTGTGTCTATGGCGGTAGTGTACTTGTCTACTGCCTGTTTGACTTCGTCGTGTTTTGCAGTGATCTGTTCGGAGATTGTGTCGACTTCTTTTTCGGTAGTGAGGATCTGGTGCAGTGTGGTCCTGTTAAAGAAGATCAGGGCTATGATGCACAGGAGTCCTGTCAGAAACAGAAGGATGCTGATCATGCTGGGTTTCTTCATATATTATAGTGTCCTTTCCTGAGTTTATAGAATGTTATAGTGTGTCTGCAAGTTGATTTGTTTGCTTTGGTTGTTATTATAATAAAAGGGAGGGGGAAATGCAATTGTTAGTGAAGGGGACGCGCCGGATAATATTTATTTTGTGTGCGGTTTCGGACGCTAAGAGATACTAAATCTGCAGAAATCTGCTAAAAGCATGAGCAGCCCTCTCAAACTCGCTACGTTGCAAACTTCGCTCAAACACGTGAGACGGTCTGCTCATAACGCAGATTTCTGCAGATTAAGTATCTCTAAGCATCCTGCAAATGCACACAAAATAAATATTATCCGGCGCTGGGATTTGCAGTGGGGAAGTGGCAGTAAAGTGGTTGGAGGGAGAGCATATTGTCAGATAAGTTTAATATGGTGATGTAGTGTATGAGGAAAGGATTTTTTGGTTATGATAAAAATATGAAAAAATACTGTAAAATTCACGAGAAATCCCTTGACAGTGCGAGTTTTGCGGGATATAATAAGCAAGCGTGCAAAAGGAGCGTTTAATTTTTTTGCGCGTAATTACACGAATAGCAACCGCAAGGCCCCATAGAAAAATCTATGGAGAAATAAATCGGGAGGTGAAATGGAATGCCAACATTCAACCAGTTAGTAAGAAAAGGACGCCAGACATCTGTAAAGAAATCTACAGCTCCGGCTCTCCAGAAAACATTCAACTCTTTAAGAAAGAAAGCAGTTGAACAGTCTGCACCACAGAAACGTGGCGTTTGTACAGCAGTTAAGACTGCAACTCCTAAGAAGCCTAACTCAGCTCTTAGAAAAATCGCCAGAGTTCGTCTTTCCAACGGAATCGAAGTAACAAGCTACATCCCAGGAGAAGGTCACAATCTTCAGGAGCATAGCGTTGTTCTTATCCGTGGTGGAAGGGTTAAGGACTTACCTGGTACAAGATACCACATCATCAGAGGTACTCTTGATACTGCAGGTGTTGCTAACAGAAAACAGGCCCGTTCTAAATACGGCGCTAAGAGACCGAAAAAGAAATAATTCTAAAAAGGTTTCATAAGAATTTTAAGAACTGATCCTATTGTTTAGGACAGCAGGAATTAATCAATCGAAAATTCACGGAAGACTAGAACTATGAATTTGTACGGTATTCCATATACCCTGCCGGTTGCGGGTTAAATATAGGACCTTACCAGTGCGAACATGCAATAGTTATCTGCGTGAGTACCGATGATTTAATCACAATGATTAAGGAGGGAAGTAACGTGCCACGTAAAGGACATACTCAGAAAAGAGACGTTCTGGCAGATCCAATGTACAACAATAAAGTGGTTACCAAACTTATCAATAACATCATGTTAGACGGTAAGAAAGGTGTAGCACAGAAAATTGTTTACGGTGCATTCGCCAGAATCGAAGAAAAAGCTGGTAAACCAGCACTTGAAGTTTTCGAAGAGGCTATGAATAACATCATGCCACTTCTTGAAGTAAAAGCTAGACGTATCGGTGGTGCTACTTATCAGGTTCCGATCGAGGTAAGAGCAGACAGACGTCAGGCACTGGCTCTTCGCTGGTTAACAATGTTCTCTCGTAAAAGAGGCGAGAAAACAATGGAAGAAAGACTTGCAAATGAGCTTTTAGATGCAATGAACAACACAGGTGCATCCGTTAAGAGAAAAGAAGACATGCACAAGATGGCTGAAGCAAATAAAGCATTTGCTCACTATCGCTTCTAATATAGGAGGAAAATCCATTGGCTAAAGAGGGAAGAGAATATCCATTAGAGCGTACCAGAAATATTGGTATTATGGCTCATATCGATGCGGGTAAAACAACTCTTACAGAACGTATCCTGTATTATACAGGTGTCAACTATAAGATTGGTGATACTCATGAAGGTACTGCTACCATGGACTGGATGGAACAGGAGCAGGAGAGAGGTATCACAATCACTTCAGCGGCTACAACATGTCACTGGACTCTGGAAGAGAACTGCAAACCGAAGCCAGGTGCTCTGGAACATCGTATCAACATCATTGATACCCCAGGTCACGTTGACTTCACAGTAGAAGTTGAGCGTTCTCTTCGTGTACTTGACGGTGCTGTCGGCGTTTTCTGTGCTAAGGGTGGTGTTGAACCGCAGTCTGAAAACGTATGGCGTCAGGCCGACACTTACAATGTACCACGTATGGCATTCATCAACAAGATGGATATCCTTGGTGCAAACTTCTACGGTGCAGTAGAGCAGATCAAGACTCGTCTTGGTAAAAACGCAATCTGCTTACAGCTGCCAATCGGAAAAGAAGATGATTTCAAAGGAATCATTGACTTATTCGAAATGAAAGCTTACATCTACAACGATGAAAAAGGTGATGATATCTCCATCGTTGATATTCCTGAAGACATGAAGGAAGATGCTGAGCTTTATCATACAGAGCTCATTGAGAAAATCTGTGAGCTTGATGACGACTTAATGATGGAATATCTTGAAGGTGAAGAACCAACTGTTGAGAGACTGAAAGCAACATTAAGAAAAGCGACATGCGAGTGTACTGCTGTTCCGGTTTGCTGCGGTTCTGCTTACAGAAACAAAGGTGTTCAGAAACTTCTTGATGCTATTCTTGAGTACATGCCAGCTCCAACAGACATCCCTCCAATCCAGGGTGTTGATCTGGACGGCAACGAAGTAGTGAGACATTCTTCTGACGAAGAACCGTTCTCCGCACTTGCATTCAAGATTATGACAGACCCATTCGTTGGTAAACTTGCATATTTCCGTGTATACTCCGGTACAATGAATTCCGGTTCTTATGTACTTAACGCTACTAAGGACAAGAAAGAACGTGTTGGACGTATCCTTCAGATGCATGCTAACAAACGTATGGAACTTGATAAAGTATATTCCGGTGATATCGCTGCAGCGATCGGATTTAAATTCACAACAACTGGTGATACAATCTGTGACGAACAGCATCCGGTAATTCTGGAGTCCATGGAATTCCCAGAACCAGTTATCGAGCTCGCTATCGAGCCTAAGACAAAAGCTGGACAGGGTAAACTTGGTGAAGCTCTTGCAAAACTTGCAGAAGAAGATCCGACATTCCGTGCACACACAGATCAGGAAACTGGACAGACTATTATCGCTGGTATGGGTGAGCTTCATCTGGATATCATCGTTGACCGTCTCCTTCGTGAATTCAAGGTTGAGGCTAACGTAGGTGCTCCTCAGGTTGCTTACAAAGAGACAATCACCAAAGCTGTTGACGTAGACAGTAAGTATGCAAAACAGTCTGGTGGTCGTGGACAGTATGGTCACTGTAAAGTTAAATTCGAGCCTATGGATGCCAACGGAGAAGAACTGTACAAGTTCGAATCCACAGTTGTTGGTGGTGCTATTCCGAAGGAATACATTCCGGCAGTCGGCGAAGGTATCGAAGAAGCTATGAAAGCTGGTATCCTTGGCGGATTCCCTGTAGTCGGTGTATATGCTAACGTATACGATGGTTCCTACCATGAAGTCGACTCCTCTGAAATGGCATTCCACATTGCAGGTTCTCTTGCATTCAAGGATGCTATGCAGAAAGCAGCTCCTGTACTTCTTGAGCCGATCATGAAGGTAGAGGTTACAACACCTGAAGATTACATGGGTGATGTAATCGGTGATATCAACTCCCGTCGTGGACGTATCGAGGGTATGGAAGATATCGGCGGTGGTAAGATGATCCGTGGATACGTTCCACTTTCCGAAATGTTCGGATATGCTACAGACCTTCGTTCCAGAACACAGGGACGTGGTAACTACTCTATGTTCTTTGAGAAATATGAGCAGGTTCCGAAGTCTGTACAGGAAAAGATCCTTGCTAAGAAAGACTGATAATTTTGATCATCTGCAGTCTGTTGGTGTTTAAAGCCAACGGACTGCAGGAGATATAACGTTATTGTTCACTTCGTTCTCAGTAACGTTGCCAAAAATTCATTCCAGATTGTTTTCTGCAACGGAATTTTGGCATATACATGCCAAAACACCTCGTGTGATAGCGGCGTGGGTGAACTGTAATGATATAACAATTGGTAATGCAAGTTATCAAATTGTATAAAATGCTTGCAAATATTCTGATTATGCAATATAATCAAGGATAGCAAGTTTAAAACCGAAAAGATGCTCTATAATAATATAAGAGCCAATTGTTTTAAGGAGGACGTTTTAAAATGGCAAAAGCTAAGTTTGAGAGAACAAAACCGCATTGTAACATTGGTACCATTGGACACGTTGACCATGGTAAAACAACTTTAACAGCTGCAATCACAAAAGTTCTGGCTGAGAGAGTTGCTGGAAACGTAGTAGAAAACTTTGAAGATATCGATAAAGCTCCAGAAGAAAGAGAGCGTGGTATCACAATTTCTACAGCTCACGTTGAGTATCAGACAGAGAAGAGACATTATGCACATGTTGACTGCCCAGGACATGCTGACTACGTTAAGAACATGATCACAGGTGCAGCTCAGATGGATGGTGCTATCCTTGTTGTAGCAGCTACAGATGGTGTTATGGCTCAGACAAAAGAGCACGTTCTTCTTGCTCGTCAGGTAGGTGTTCCTTACATCGTTGTATTCATGAACAAATGTGATATGGTTGATGACGAAGAACTTCTTGAACTGGTTGAGATGGAGATTCGTGAACTTCTTTCCGAGTATGATTTCCCAGGAGATGATATCCCGGTAATCAAAGGTTCTGCTCTTAAAGCTCTTGAAGATCCGAACGGTGAGTGGGGAGACAAGATCATGGAACTTATGGATGCTGTTGACAGCTACATTCCAGACCCACAGCGTGACACAGATAAACCATTCGTAATGCCTGTAGAGGATGTATTCTCTATCACAGGTCGTGGTACAGTTGCTACTGGTAGAGTAGAGGCTGGTGTACTTCATGTATCTGACGAAGTCGAAATCGTTGGTATCAAAGAAGAAACACGTAAAGTAGTTGTAACTGGTATCGAGATGTTCCGTAAACTTCTTGATGAAGCTCAGGCTGGTGATAACATCGGTGCACTTCTTCGTGGTGTTCAGAGAAACGAAATCGAGCGTGGACAGGTTCTTGCTAAACCAGGAACACTTACATGCCATACAAAATTCACAGCTCAGGTTTACGTTCTGACAAAAGATGAAGGTGGACGTCATACTCCATTCTTCAACAACTATCGTCCACAGTTCTACTTCAGAACAACAGACGTAACAGGTGTTTGCAACCTTCCAGAAGGAACAGAAATGTGTATGCCTGGAGATAACATCGAAATGACAATCGAACTGATCCATCCAATCGCTATGAGCCAGGGTCTTACTTTCGCTATCCGTGAAGGTGGACGTACTGTAGGATCAGGACGTGTTGCTACAATCATCGAGTAATCACTGACTAATATATATTGAGTACCGCAAGGTACATTGTGTCCAAACGTAAGATACCCCGGAACCGTAAGGTTTCCGGGGTTTTTCTGTACTCTAAGAAAAGAATTATTCGTAAATTTATCAGGTTAGTAATAGTGAAACATTTATCAGCAAGATGAAATACAGATAAATTTATAATTAAAAAATAAGACCAGCGGTGCCAAAACGGTGCCAAAAAGAAACTCCTGCGAATGTTTGCTATTCACAGGAGTATTTTTTTACCAGCCTTTGATCTGTTTGATTTGTTCAGCACGTTCTGGATCACGATGATATTGTAATTTCAGACGGATAGTTTCCACAACTTCCTGTCTGGATTCATCATCAAGCTGATAGAACGATGTAAGCAGATTATCTACATCAGGCATACTGTTCTTACCGAAAAGGTACATCAGCGGATACATAGAATTTTTTAAGTAAGTCTTTACACGACTTGCGTCTAATGCTCCGTTCAAACCGTCTGGAAGTGTAGGATAAATCTCTTCTTCCTTAATTGTGCCAGAAAATGGACTGGCAGAACATATCTCATTCACATCAATTTGCAATTCATTCGCAAGTCTTAATGCAAAATCAAATCGAATATTGGAATCTTTTTGAATAATTGAATATAAGGTTGTAGCACTGATTCCGGTTGCCTTTGCAATTTTGCGGACATTTGTGCCTTTTTCATCAAGATATTTCTTTAAATTTTTACCGTCACCCATAGAATCCTCCTTTTTCATATATTAGAAAATTACGAAAAACATAAATCTATAAAATATCATAACACAGACGTGGAATAAAATAAAGAAAAAATAGTGTACGAAGTTCGTAAAAATGTGTTTACGAAATATTGACAACGATAGAAATACATGATATTATCAATTTACGAAAATCGTACAGATATAGAAATACAGTAAACGTATTCTATATCTGGAGAGGAAAGGAGGAGGCAATATGGCAAGTTACAATTATATGATGAGTGCTGATGAAGTGGCACAGGAATTAAACTGCTCAAAATCTCATGCCTATAAACTGGTGAAAGCTATGAATAAAGAATTATCTGCACAGGGATATATTACGATGGCTGGAAGAATACCAAAGGCGTTTTGGGCAAAAAAGATGTATGGCTATGAAATAGCAGAAAATTAGGGAGGATCAATATGGCTTACAGAGAAAAAGACACAAAAAAATGGACAGCCCAGTGGTTTGAGACAAATGTCATGGGTGAGAAGAAAAAACGCAGAAAGCGTGGATTTGAAACAAAGCGAGAAGCATTGGAGTTTGAACGAAGCAAAAAGTTGAGCAATGAGCGAAGTATGGATATGAAGCTGAGCGATTTTATTGAGATTTATTTTTCAGACAAACAAAATGATCTGAAAGATCGAACAATCAAAAATAAAAGATATATGATGCAACAGCATATCGTTCCATACTTCGGAAATCAGATGATGAGTGAAATCAAGGCTTCACAGATTATTCAGTGGCAGAATGAAATTCAGAAAAAAGGCTATTCAGATTCTTATCTGAGAATGATTCAGAATCAGTTGACCAGTCTGTTTACACATGCAGCTAAAATCTATGACTTGCCGGTTAATCCATGCAAGAAAGTGAAACGAATGGGAAATTCAGATTCAAGAAGTTTGAACTTCTGGACACTGGACGAGTACAAACAGTTTATACAGACAATGGAGCCGGGAACAAGATATTATCTTATGTTTGAGATGCTGTTCTGGACTGGATGCAGGATCGGGGAGCTGCTTGCGATTACAAAAGCTGATATCAATTTTGAAAAGAATCAGCTTAGTATCAATAAGACTTATTACCGGACAGGAATGCAGGATATTATCACAGAACCGAAAACAAAACAGTCCTTTCGGACAATCGAAATTCCGGAATTTCTGAAAGAGGAAATTAAGGAATTTGTAGATGGTCATTACGGAATGCCGGATACAGAAAGATTATTTCCGGTTGTTCAGGAAGCGGTACAGCATAAGATGAAACGGCAGATTGAGCTGGCAGGAGTGAAGAAAATTCGAGTGCATGATATCAGGCACAGCCATGTGGCTTATCTTATTGAGAAAGGTGTGGAACCGTTATTGATTCGGGACAGATTAGGTCATAAAGATATTCGTATCACATTGAACACTTATGGACATCTTTATCCAAATCAGCAGAGAAAGATTGCAAATCTTCTGGATAATGAAAATGGAAATGCTGTTACCGGATTGGGAGAAGAAAGAGATGAATGTTGAAAAGGCAAAAGAAAAAGCCCAGATAAATAATCTGAGCAAGTTCTCTGATAATCAGATTCACTGATATACCATCTTGGCAGATTCAGTATATCACGAATCGGGAAATACGACAATTCCCGAATATCTGTTCATCAGAGACTTGCCCGGAAGGGCAGGAGGAGATGATGGAATGAATATGAATGAAAAAAATAAAATTGAGAATTGTAGAATAGAACCAAAACTGAAACTGATCAATATGGATTCAGTAGAGGTGGAACAGGTAGAATGGCTGCTTTATCCGTTTATTCCTTATGGAAAAGTGACCATTATACAGGGAGATCCAGGAGAAGGCAAGACAACGATGGTACTTCAGATTATTGCAAAACTGACCAGAGGAGAGCCGATTCTTCCTGTTACTGATAAAACGAAAACAAAAGAAAAACGAAGTGATGAAGTCGATAGTGAGAATGAAGATTTAGATGCTGAAGATAATATGCAGGAACAGTCTTCTGTGTCACCTGTAAATGTAATCTATCAGACAGCAGAAGATGGACTTGGAGATACTATCAAACCCAGATTACTTGCTGCAGGTGCAGATTGTTCAAAGGTGCTGGTGATTGATGACAGTGACCAGCCACTGACAATGGCAGATGTCAGATTGGAAGAAGCAATCGTGCAGACAAAAGCAAAAATGGTTGTTCTTGATCCGATACAGGGCTTTCTGGGAGCGGACGTAGATATGCACAGGGCAAATGAGATCAGACCACTGATGAAGCGTATCGCAGTGCTGTCAGAAAAATATCACTGTGCAGTTATTTTAATCGGTCATATGAACAAAAACAGCAACGGCAAATCTTCTTATCGAGGACTTGGCTCCATTGATTTTCAGGCTGCTGCAAGAAGTGTTCTGATTGTCGGGCGAGTGAAAGATGAACCGGAAGTAAGAGTGGTATGTCATACGAAGAGTTCTCTTGCACCGGAAGGAACGTCCATTGCATTCAGACTGGATAAGAATAATGGGTTTGAATGGATTGGAGAATATGATATCAGTGCCGATGAACTTCTTAATGGAGACGGAAGAGGACAGAAAAGTCGGAAAGCAAAAGAATTTCTCCTTGAGATACTGGCAAATGGAGGAATGACTCAGAAGAAAATTGCAGAAGAAGCAGAAGCCAGAGGAATCAAAAGTAAAACGCTATGGAACGCCAAACGGGAACTTGAAATTGATTCCGTAAAACGTGGAAAGCAATGGTATTGGATGTTGCCAGAATAAAAATGGAAGATGGCAAGATTACCATTTCTTAAGAAGAGGGGATCTTGCTACCTTGAAAGGAGAATAGATGCAAAATAAAAGTGTACAGATTCCATACGAGTTATTCTTTCAGCTCTTGCAATATTTTTTGATGGATAACTACGATGGTGAAGAAATAATACGGTTGGGATTGGAGAAAAAACTGGATGCAATGGTGAATCGTGAAGTATACAGCAAATCCAAAACAGCACCAACGGAAGAAGAAAGAGAAAAGTTCCGGAAGGAATATCTGGACAGACGGGGAATACCGGAGAACTTTCGATGGTAAAGGTTCTTTCTGAACACTTTATTACAGGAGCGTGTCACGCACCTGTAGATAGCAGACAAGGAGAATGTTGGTAAGGTGTAGTCGGGAGTTGACTGGCGTAGAAGAGAATTTTCAAAAGGGAGCCCTGATTCAGGGCGCCCCTGCGGAAACGGTAGATGAAAGGAGATTGGCACAATGAGAGAAGGAAGATTAGGATATAACAGTTATAACAAAAGATATGGATTATTATCATCAGATCTATGGATTGATACAGGATTTCACTGTGGAGAATGCCTGGAAGTGTTGCTTGATGATGAATGGGTTCAGACCAGAATGGAAATGAATCCTGCAAGAGAATGGTATCTTGTAGGGACACCGTATTGTGGTGATTTGGAATATATTCGGGCAAGGATACCGGAGTAAAGGTCTCTGTACCCCCGGAGGGCGCAAGGGTACTTTTGATGGACGGTACGGCTGTCGAAAGTGCTTTTGCGTTACTTTTGACAAAAGTAACAAAACCGCCGTATCCGGCGAATATTTCTTTTTATACTATAGCTGGCAAAGATACAAATTTATGTGCCATGTCTGGCACTGGTTTTAGAAAGCGGGGTGAGGAATATGACGATGAAACGAACAATCAGTGGTATGATCGGGACAGGGTCTCTGGCTCATAACAGACGAGATTTTATAGCAGAAAATGTTGATCCAGACAGAGTGCAATTAAATATTTGTTACCGGAATGAGAATCTGAAAGAAGTCTATAAAGAGCTGTTTGATGAAGCTGTAGAACGGTATAATGTCGGGAAAAGAAAAGATCGGCAGATTACAAATTATTATGAAAAGATTCGCCAAGGAAAACAGGAAAAGTTGTTCCATGAAGTGATTTTCCAGATTGGAAACCGAGAAGATATGGCTGTTGGAACAGAAGCAGGAGATCTGGCTGTAAACGTACTGGATGAGTATGTAAAAGATTTCCAGAAACGGAATCCGACACTTCGGGTATTTAGTTGCTATCTGCATCAGGATGAGGCTACTCCACATCTCCATATTGATTTTATTCCTTATGTGACGGACTGGAAAGGAAAAGGAATGGATACCAGAGTTTCACTGAAACAGGCATTAAAAAGTCTTGGATTTCAAGGTGGAAATAAGCATGATACGGAACTGAATCAGTGGATAAATCATGAAAAAGAAGTTCTGGCAGAGACTGCAAAGCAGTATGGAATTGAATGGGAACAGAAAGGTACTCATGAGGAACATCTGGATGTCTATAACTTCAAGAAAAAAGAACGGAAAAAGGAAGTACAGGAATTGGAGCAGGAGAAAGAGCATCTAACTGCTGAAAAAGAAGAATTAACAGCACAAATTGCAGAATCCAGAGCAGATATCCAGAATTTAAAAGACGATAAGGAACAGGCAATCAAGGCGAAGCAAGAAGCAGAACAAAAGGCAGGGAGCGCAGAAAAAGAACTAAAAAGCCTGGAAGATCGCAGAGAACAGCTACAACCGATTATGGATAGTGTGAGCAAAGAAATCAAAGAATATGGAACGGTTAAAATGTTACTGCCGGAGGCGGGCACGCTAGAACGGGCAGTAACCTATCGAGATAAAAAAATTAAACCACTGTTTCTTCAAATAAAGAATAAGGTTGCTGTAATGGCGGCTCAGGTTAAAGAACTTACGAAAGAGGTGGAAGGTTGGAAGAGAAAATATCAAAAGGTGAAACAAAAATATAATGCTATTCAGAGAGAACTGGATGATATACGTAAAGATAATCAGAAATTGTCAGAAGAAAAAGATATATTACAAGGTGTTTCTGATAGGTATGATCGTGTTGTGCGTGTTCTTGGAATAGAAACTGTAGATACAGCAGTACAGCAGGATATTCAAAACGAGAAAGTCCTGGAAGAAAAGCGACGGATGGAACAAATGCCGAAGGGAAATATTCATGAAAGATTGGCATGGGGAATGAAAAAAAGCGAGATGGAGAATCAGCAGCGTAAGAAAACTAAATCAAAAAACAGAGAAATGGAGAGATAAGATTATGGAAACACACATTTATGATGAAAAGAACGGATTAAGCTATACTTTGCATGGAGATTATTATTTGCCGGATTTGGTATTGAATGAAGAAGAACCGATATATGGGAAATATGGAATGCTGAGGAAACAGTTTCTGAAGGAACACAGATTAGCAAAATATCAATATTTGTTGTTGACTGGAAAGCTGACGGAACACCTGAATCAAATTGATCAGGAGAGCAGAGAGCAGGTGGAAATGCTTATGGAACAGATGGCAGAAAAACAGGGCGTAACTGAAGAATTAAAGGTACAGAATCGGACGAAGTGGGTTAGACTGATGAATAATATAAAAGCTAGTGCAGAAGAAATGGTGTTGAAACTTCTGAAAAGCACATTGTTTGTAAAACTCCCTGCTATTAGGTTCCACATTCTCACCTCCTTTCTCGTTGGAAAGTTGGTGGTGCTTCCCCCTTTTCGCGGGGCAATACGGCGTTTTTGAAAAACGCCGAAGATTTTTTGAAATTTTTTCAAAAAATTTTTTGAGCAGCAAAATACGCCTGTCCGAAAAGCCCGGACAGGCGTATAGGTATTGTAAGCAGTATTTAGATGATTAGACAGTTCATAGTCAAGGGTAGAGAGGTTCCCGGCGGTGGTCGGGCTTTTTTTGATATGTCAATGACCGTCGGATTTTGTCGATAGGGTATGTGCTTCATGGCGGCTACCTCCTTTAGCCGCCGCTTTTAACAGTGATACCGCGTCATTTCATTAGAAGATAAAAAGAAACGGCGGCTTTGATTTTTCAAAGCTGCTGCGGAAATCAAAGAACGACAAGCAACAGTTCTGATTTTGCTCCAATATGGTTATTAGGGGCACAAATTAAAATCAAAAAAGAGCCGATAACAGCAGTATTTCAAACTGCATATTATCGGCTCTGCGTCTGTGCGTCTGGCTCTTTTAATTAAATTATTTCTGTTGTTTTTTGGCTTTATTATATGTATTAGCTAACTGTCCACAAGCTGCTTTAATCTCTCTACCATGAGAAACTCTCATGGTAACTTCAAGTCCTGTTTGCTCTAATTGATGTTTGAACGCAACCATTTCTTGTTTTTGTGGTGCTCTAATTTTTGAATTACTCGTCGGGTTGTATTGCAGCACGTTAATCATAACATTTTTGCCCTTAAACCATTTTGCAAGTTGCCTTATATCTGAGGAACGGTCATTTATACCTGGTAAAAGCAAATACGCAAATACCACTTTTCGATTATGCCTTTGAGAATAGGACAATGCTTGCTTAACAACATCTTCAATAGCGTACATGTGCATATGAGGAATGATACAGTTTCTCGCAGCCTGTGTTGCTGCATGTAAAGATATTGTCAACTGAATTTTTAGATGTTCTTCGCGCAATTTTTTTAATTGATTAACTGGACCAACTGTTGATACGGTAATGCCGTCGGTTGGAAAGTTAAGTCCATTTCTATCTCGAAGAATATGGATTGCTGCAATCAAGTTGTCGTAATTGAATAAAGGTTCTCCCATTCCCATAAAAACGATACGATTTACTTTTTGACGTATCAATACAACCTGCTGCACAATTTCAGACGGTGTTAGATTACGAACAAAACCATTGCGTCCGGACTCACAAAAAATACAGCCAACAGAACAACCAACTTGCGTACTTACGCAAACAGTCCCACCATCTCGCCGTTTAATAAAAACCGTTTCAATATACCTGTTATCTTTCAATTCATAAACATACTTTTCAGTATCGCTACTTTTATAGACTTTTTTTGTTGATATTGATAGATTTTCTTTGTGAAATGGCTGTTTATACAATTCCGTATATAAGGCTCTTGCTTTATCCTCTCCAATTACTTCCGACATTTCTTTGTAAGTAAATCCGTATGGGTCATTCAATATTTCCGTAGGTGTACTTTTAGGTAAGTGTTTCATTTAAATATCCTTCCTTTTCAAAATTAAAAAGTTTGTTTTTCAGAGTTTTTGATTATGATTTCTAGTTTTTCAACATCAACGATATGCGTTAATTTACATTTAGGGCAGAAAAGAGGAAAATTTCTTAATACCGTATTATAAAATACTTGAACCCTCGTCTTTCCGTTACAAATTGGACATTTTATCCAATATTTTTCAAGCATAATATTTCTCCTTTTGCGCAAAAAAATGCAGGTCAATTCTCAACATGAGCATTGACCTGCATTTATACATATAATACTACAACAAAATTAAGGCATAGTTTTTATACTATGTCTATACGTCGTTAGTTTTGTTGTATAGCATACGCAAAATAAGCATGACAAAAAAGCCCATATTGAAAATGGGAAAAATCTTTTTTGATTTCAATGCTTATCGAATACGCATGCTATGTAACATAAACATTCCCCCCCTTTTATATAATATTATATACAAAAGCAGCTTGTTGTCAACATATATATATATGAATTATTTTGGCTAACTGATAGAACTATGTAGACATATCCAAGAAGAAAGGGGAACAGTAAAATGTAAGAGGGTGAATAACTATGGCAAAAAGACCAGTACCAAAATACGACTTCAAGGCTTTTGGGGCAGCGATAAAGGCAGCGCGTGAAGGACGCAAGGAAAGCCGCAAGAAAGTAGGCGACGAAATGTTTATCTCGCCGCGCTACCTTGCGAACATTGAGAACAAGGGGCAGCACCCAAGTTTACAGATATTCTTTGAGCTGATACAGCGTTACCATATATCCGTATCTCATTACTTCCAGCTTTGGCACGACTATTGAAAATTGATATGAATGAATTGTTTTCGTTTCATGAAGAATTGACAGAAAAAGAGATTGGACAATTTGTGAATGAACTTTCGGAAGTTTCATTGGACAGCTTTACAGAGGCTTTCGAGATGGCATCTCGTAAAATACAGGAGTATCCTCATTGCGACTTATTAATATATACGATCGCAACCGTTCTGAACGGATCTTTGACTTTGTCAGATCTTAATGACGAAGAACGAATGGAATATAATACAGCTATTATTGAGTGGCTGGAACGAACAGCAGATAGTCAGGATGAAAGAGTGAGAAATTCAAGCGTTTTTATACTTGCAACAAAATATGTCCAAATGGAGAAATATGAAGAAGCAAATGCCCTTTTGAAAAAAATTCCTGATACTGTAATTGATGCAACGATTATGAAAACAAGTGTATTAGCACATCAGGAAGGAACAGATACTGCTGCATTATTCTTAGAAGGGAAATTGCTACAGGCAGTTATCAATATCCAAAGCTACTTGTATAAGTTAATAGAAATGGAAGAAGAGACAGGAAATCATGATAAAGCAGAGAAAATTGCTGAGATTACAGATCACATGATATCATTGTTTGGACTATGGAATTATGGCAACACAGTTCCATATCTGCTGATTGCTGGATATCGAAAAGATGTAGAAAAATGTATCCAGTTAATTAAGCGATTATTAAGTGAATCACAGAAGCCTTGGAATATGACACAATCCCCTTTGTATTACAGGTATGAAGATACTGCACAGGGAAAAGCTTTTTCGGGACTTGGAAAAAATTTTGTTCGTGAATTGTATTCGGAAATTGAAAATAAGAAAGAGTATGAATTCTTGAGGGGGAATAAGGAACTCGAATCAATTTTTGAGGAACACTTGAAATAGGTTGTAAAAATGTATGGAAATAGATGTAGTTGAGAAAGAAGAAAATTTTTGACATTTCCACAGATGCGTGCTAATATGATTATAGAAAAAGAGTGCTACCGATAGACGGTTAGTCCACATACTTATTGATTACAAAAATAACCGTTCAGTTTGCAGGCTGGGGCGGTTATTTTTGTGGTTTATGATTATCTTTGCCTAATGTATATCCGATACTAAAGCAGGTTAAGCCGAAGCTCACTACTGCTATGAAGTCCACAATACTCATTGGCTTAGCCCTCCTTTCCACTGGATTCCTTTACAGGTTTCTATGTAATCAGAGGGTCACAGTCCCTCTGGAGAAGGACTAACCGCCTACCGTTATGGTAGCACCCATGTTTCGATTATAACAGTTAAAAATTACCGGTGCAATATAAAGTTGGTAGAGAAGTATCTAGTATCTACAGAAGAGAATCGGTTTGAGTATTCTCCGGTGCCAAAACGGTGCCAAGAAATCAGGCAAATCAAAATAGGTGGTGCAATTCAGCTGTTTTTCACTGTATTTTGGAGAGAAAACCATAAAAAATATGAGATAAAACGGGATTAAAGTATCGTGAAGGTGGACGTACTGTTGGATCAGGACGTGTTGCTACAATCATCGAATAATTTTAGCATAACATCTTAAATTATATATATTGAGTACCGCAAGGTACATTGTGTCCAAACGTAAGATACCCCGGAACCGTAAGGTTTCCGGGGTTTTTCTGTTGCCTGGAAACATAAAAATTATGAAAAATAATTCTATATTAAAATATGGATATTTGATGAAATCTTTGCTGTTGAATTAAGAAGAACCGATATATGGAAAATATGGAATGTTGCGAAAACAGTTCCTGAAGGAACACAGATCAGCAAAATATCAATACTTGCTATTGACTGGAAAGCTGACGAAACACCTGAATCAGATTGATCAGGAAGCCAGAAAGCAGGTGGAAATACTTATGGAACAGATGGTGAAAAAACAGGGTGCGACGGAAGAATTAAAGGCACAGGATCAGATGAAGTGGGTTAGATTAATGATTAATATAAAATCCAGTGCAGAAGAAATTGTAGTGAAAAATACGATATATATGTAGGTGGAAATAGGCGGTCGAAAAGGATCGCTTTTTTCTGTTTTGTGTGTATTGGAATAGTATTTTAAAATGAACTATGGTAGAATAAAGTAAAGACAAATCGAGAGCTTTTGGATAAAATTTTGAAAATTATCGAGGAAGTTACTATGAAAAAATGTAGATATTGTGGCAAAGAATTAGATAGTAATTTGGAATTTTGTAGCAGTGAGTGCGAAAACAGCTATAGAAAGATAATTGAAAAAGATAGACATAAAATTAAGTATTTCATTTCGAGCATTATTTTAGGGTTTTTAGCTATGTTTTATGGTGTTGTGTCAAGCCGCAATTGCATGATTGGAAGTGGAATTATAGTAATGGGGGTCACTGTTGTTTTGCTTCCATTTACTACTTCAGAAACAACTGCTTTATTTGGAAATAAAAAGGCGAGATTTATTGGAAGAATACTAGGCATGATACTTATAGCGGTTGGAATATGGGTAGGGTTTATTTGATGACAACTTTAGTCTTTAGAGCAAATTAATCAGAAGTTGAGAGGAGATCTCTGTAATGTTTATATTTTTATCTGCGTGTTCACTTTTAGTACCGTTATCTATGATTATATTGGGATATACGTGGAAAGATAAGCCTCCTAAAGATCGGCAGGGGAGTTCGGGATATCGAACTACTATGTCAAGGATGAATGATGAAACATGGAGATATGCACACAGGTGTTGGGGCTGGATAAACTTTGTTTTAGGAATCATCCTGGTGATACTATCGATTTTTATTTTGATTTTAACGAAAGATGATACAAACTTTGAAATGATTTCTGTTTATTTGGTGTTTTTACAATTAGGAATTATGGTGCTTACAATTATTCCGACAGAATTTTTGTTGCATAAACATTTTACAAAGTAAGGAATGAAAAAATAGCTAATTTCCAATTGGCGGAAATGAAAATCGGAAGTTGGAGGATTGAATTATGTGGAATGAATTAGGTATAAGCGGTGGAACCGCAATTGTTATTTTGATTGCACTGTATTTCGTTATCAAATGGGCAGTGAAGAATGGCATCAAAGAAGCCTACAGTGCTATCACTGGAAAGAAAACTGATGAAGATATCCAAAACGAAAAAGAGTTGAAAGAACTTGGATTGGATTCAGAAGATCAATAACTTCAAGTTTGTGGAATCGACTGAAAGGAAGCATTATATGTTCTATATTGTTTTTAACTTTGCAATGGCAGTGATTATGTTTTTATTTGGAATATGGTTTTATAGGTCAAAAGGACAAGCATCCAAATTCTTGTCTGGTTATAATATGAAATCAGCAGAAGAACGAAAAAAATATGATGAAAATGCTATGTGTAAGGCATATGGGAAGAGAATGATGTTTATGTCAATTCCTTTTATTGCTGGAATGATTATAGATATTTGGCATATAGGAACTGGTTGTTTAATTGCATGGGCGATATGGTTTGTTATGTTTATTCTGTTGCTTATAGACAGACATAAAAGAGAAAGTTGATTTATAGAAAAATAGAATGTTTTCGGGGTGAAAATGCCGTTTATTTGTTTTAGACATACGATGTCCGGTTGAAAATTAGCGGATTCTCGTTTTATGTCGTGGTAATTTTGTCACATATTGGTAAGCTGTAAGTGGAAGAGAGGTAGAGACATGGACACAAAAAAGATTGGAGCTTTTTTAAAGCAATGTCGTAAAGAAAAGAATCTTACGCAAGAGCAGCTTGCCGAGAAGTTTGAGGTATCTGCAAGAACAGTTTCCAGATGGGAAACAGGAATAAATATGCCAGATCTCAGTATACTTGTTCAACTTGCTGAATATTACGATGTTGAGATGAGAGAGCTCCTGGATGGAGAAAGGAGCCAGACTATGAATAAAGAGATGAAAGAAACACTGGACAAAGTTGCGGTGTATGAAGGATGGGTGAAACAAAAAGCATTAAAGGCTGGAAATCTTGCATTTGCATCAATGTTTGTGATTAGTGTGTTAGCGATTATTATTCAGATGTTATTAACTGTGGATATTCGCTTGGTTTTAGGAGAGACAGCAACTGCTTTGGTAGGAGGAATCCTGTACGCCTCTATTATGGTGTATAATGGAATATGGGATAAATGTTTGCCAAAAAGTGCTACTATATGGCGAGATTTTCTCACCAGTGTGATATGTGCAGGAATTTTTACAGTCATCTATGGCATATGTTTATTTAGAATGGGAGCTACAGAAACACAGGTAACACGATTAGCATTGGGATTTCTGATTGGTATTATTATTGTGGCATTTATTATTCTTAGGCTCTTGGCATTTATTAATCGAAAAAGAAACCAGAATTCGTCAAATGTTCAGGAGAAAAAGGAAACTTCTCTATCTAAGGCAGAATGGACAAAAATTTATAATGCACAGAATATAGTAGAGACAGAACAACTTGTAGAAATGTTAAAGCAAAATGGAATAGTAGCTTTTTCTCAGGAAGCAGGTGCGAATGTTGCAATGCATGGGGCACCAGGATTTGGAATATATGGTGTGGATATATTTGTGAAAACCGATGATGCAGAGAAGGCAGTACAGTTGATCAAGGAGATTAATAACCAAGAATGAAGAAAATTTTTGACATTTTCACACATGCGTGCT
Organism: Blautia wexlerae; assembly: GCF_013300825.1. Taxonomy (GTDB): domain Bacteria; phylum Bacillota; class Clostridia; order Lachnospirales; family Lachnospiraceae; genus Blautia_A; species Blautia_A wexlerae_B. The sequence goes on along the minus strand of NZ_JAAIMY010000014.1, from coordinate 27,104 downwards.
AATATGATTATAGAAAAAGAGTGCTACCGATAGACGGTTAGTCCACATACTTAATTGATTAAAAATAACCGTTCAGTTTGCGAGGCTGGGGCGGTTATTTTTGTGTCTTGTTATTATCTTTGCCGAATGTGTATCCGGCACAAAAGCAGGTGATGCCGAAGCTCACGACTGCAATAAAGTCCACAATACTCATTGGCTTAGCCCTCCTTTCCAGTGGATTCTCTTTCGAGTTTCTATGTAATCAGAGGGTCACAGGTCTCCGTTTCACTTCGGTCGTTGCAAAACGAGTGCCACTGGCACTCTGCAACCCTCTGCTGAAGGACTAACCGCCTACCGTTATGATAGCACCCATGTTTCGATTATAACAGTCAAGGTGGGAATCTGCAACCGGAAAGTTGACAGCTCATGAAAATCTGGCTGTGATACTGTTATGATACTATTTCTGTTCGTTATTGGAAAATTTCTGTGTTAAAAGTTCATCTCGTTTACGGATTCGTGTCTCAAAATCCAGTTCTTCAATTTCTTTATGGGTGACAGGTTTGGAAGTGTAGTATTCCAACGTCTGCTTTTTCCACATATCAAACATATCTTTGCCTGTGAAATAAGATTCCAGGCTTTCTCTGTTCTCCTGCAGATCAGCAAGAAAATTACACATATCTGCGTTTAAAGAATGTTCCGGATTATTTCCATAAAAGCGAAGTCCGGCATACCATTTCTGTGTTTCTGTTTCTATATCACCGGGAAGTTTATTATTTATATCCAGTTCATTGGATTCATGATTGATGAGAGACTGGAATCTGCTATCAAACAGACTGGTGCGAGAGTGCTTATTTTAGATCCGATTCAGGCATACCTTGGAGGAACAATGGATATGAACCGGGCAAATGAAGCAAGGGATATGACAAAAAGATTGAGCTTGCTGGCAGAAAAGTATAAATGTGCAATTTTATTAATCGGACACATGAATAAAGCTGGGGGAAATAAAGCTGCACATAGAGGAATGGGTTCGATTGACTTTCTTGCGGTAGCCAGAAGCGTATTACTGGTAGGAAGAATAGAGGGAGAATCGGATTTAAGAGCAGTGGTTCAGATTAAAAATAATCTGGCTGCATTTGGGCATTCCAAAGCATTTCACCTGACAGAAACAGGATTTGAGTGGATAGGTGACTATGAAATCACAGCAGATGAGGTGCTTGGTGGAATTGCCCCAAAGGTAAATAAACTGGAACAGGCAAAGAAGATGCTGAGGGAACTGGCAAAAACATCAGCTTCTGTGCAAAGCAGTGAAATTTTTGATAAGGCAGAAGAGTTGAACATTTCTAAAAGAACACTGGAAAATGCAAAAAAGGAACTTGGAATTAAGGCAAGACGAATCGGTAATTCATGGTATTGGGATTTAGATAAAGTTAAGCCGGAATAAATTAAGGGTGCAACATTGCAGGGTATGAGAAAAACGGAATGAGTTATACGTTGCATGGAGATTACTATTTGCCGGATCTGGTTTTGAACGAAGCAGAACCGACATATGGAAAATATGGAATGTTACGAAAGCAGTTCTTAAAAGAATACAGATCAGCAAGGTATCAGTATCTGTTATTGACTGGAAAACTGAATGAACATCTGAACCAGACAGATCAGGAAGCCAGAGAACAGGTGGAAATGCTTATGAAACAGATGGCAGAAAAAAAGGGTGTAACTGAAGAATTAAAGGTACAGGATCAGATGAAGTGGGTTGGGTTAATGAATAATATAAAAGTTAGTGCAGAAGAGATTATATTGAAAAACATGGTATATGTGTGAGTGTGAGAGAAGAGATCGCGTTACTGTTCACATGCCACTGTCCCGCGAGGTGTTTTGGCATGAATATGCCAAAATCCCGAGACATACAAGCCAAAATTCCATTGCCGCAGGCAATCTGGAATGAATTTTGGCTACGTTACTGTGAACGGAGTGAACAGTAACGAGATCGCTCTTTTACACTTTTGTATATATTAGAATAGCACTTTAGAAAGCACTATGGTATAATAAGGTGAAGGTAAATCGGAATTGCAGATTTAGAAAAATTTGGGGTATTTGAAAAAAGATTGTACCCTTAAGAGGCGAGAGTAAATATGGTTTATAGGAAATCTTGTGCTGTTACACTTTCTTGACATTTTCATGACTGTTCTAAGGATATTTTTACATTTGCCTGAGCTATACTTTAGCCATACCGAACAACCGGTAAATAAAAAATCAGGATGTACTAAAATGATGAACAGATTATTCAAAAGAGGAATGGTAATAGCACTTGCAGCAGCAATGACTACATCCGCAGGTATTCCTGCCATGGCTGCCCAGAAGGAGACACAGGAGGAGACAGTGACTACATCAGAGGTAACACAAACAAATGTAGATTATGGTTCTCTCACTCAGAAGGAGATTGAAGAGTTTAACTCCATTTATGACCGACTTGACGCTATCGACAAAGAGGTAATGAAAGATGCAGATGGTCTTTCTGATGAAGATATCTATGCCAGATACGATCAGTATCAGGATGAAACCGATACCCTCATGGATCGCCTTGAGGAGCTTGATAAAAAAGCCGGGTGGATCGACAACGAGGAATATGAATATTCCGAGGATGGGTATAATGCTCTGTACGATACAGGCAAACTCACCGCAGAGGAAGCAGAACAGCTTCAGAAAGCATATGAAAGAATCGAAGAAATTGATGCGGAAGTGTGGACGGACGATGATCTTTCAGACGATGAGATCGAAGCCCGCTATGCAAAGTATGATGACGAGATTACATCACTGAACGCACAGATTGAAACGCTTGAAAAGAAAGCGGGTTGGTATGAGGGATACTATGGAAATTTGAGCGAAGATGAAGTCAATCAGCTTAACAGTATTTACAATAAAATTGATGCAATCTATGACAATATTTATAACGGCTCTGATAACCTCTCTGACGAGGAATTTGCTTCTCGCTATGCGAAGTATTCAGATGAGATTGATGCTTTGGAGGCACAGGCAATCGCTCTTGAAGCGAAAGCAGGTGGAACTAAAATACAGACATACTGATTTTGAAAGATATAATATGGGGAATCTCACGGAATTTCTGAGGGACTCCCCTCATGTGGGATTAAAGATATGGCAAAAAAAATCTATTTGGCAGATGATGAACAGGATATACGAGAAATACTCACAGAATTTTTATCCAATGCCGGATATGAGGTAACAGCATACAAGAATGGTGATACACTCTTTTCTGTTTTTCAGGAGAAGCCCTGTGATCTTGTTATTCTTGATATTATGATGCCGGGTTCAGACGGTCTTTCCATATGTAAAAAGTTAAGGACAATATCATCAGTTCCTATTATTATTTTGACGGCAAAGGATTCAGAGTCTGACCATATGAAGGGATTTATGTATGGAGGGGATGACTATCTGATTAAGCCATTTTCGCCGTCACTTCTTGTTGTCCGGGTAAATGCGTTGTTCCGAAGAGTTGAAATGAATATACCGGTAAAGGCAGATATTTCCTTTGGTGATGTGTGTTTTTCATGGGAGAAGCATAATGCCATTGTGAAAGAGCATGATATTGGTCTGACTATGACAGAATTTTCGCTTCTGGGATGTCTTATGGAACATGGTGGAACGGCAATCCCCCGGAATGAAATTCTCGACAAAGTATGGGGAATAGATTCTACGGAGATAGAAACCAGAGTTGTCGATGAGACAGTAAGAAGAGTCAGGCAGAAAATGAAGACCGCAGGCAGCAAAGTTCGCATTAGTGCTGTCTGGGGCTATGGCTATAAACTGGAGGATTGTAATGAATAAGACACGTTATAAAATTGCCACACTTACAGGTTCCGCCGTTATGGCAGCCATGCTTTTGAGCCTGCTGATTCTGAACATAGTTTTTAATAAAAAAATAGAGCTGAGAGCTGAGAATGCAATTAAAAACGTTTTTACTTTGAATTCAGACGAATATTTGAATTACGAATCTGAAAATGATACGGGCTCTTTATATTATGCCTCACTTGTATATATGGGGGCAGATTCAGAAAACAGGGATGACATATATCAGATTCTGACACCCAAAGAGAAGAAACTTATTGACTGGTATGAAACACACCCGTCTGATGAAATGCAAAGGGCAAAAATTAACGAAGCAACTTATTATATGAAAGCCAGAACAGAGTATTACGAAGACAGCAATGAGAGATTACTTGCTTATGTGGATGTTACCGGCGAACCAGAACTCGTAAAAGAAATCAGTTTTGGTGTTTTGCTGGATGCTTTTGTCATTGCCGCTCTCGGTGCTGCCATTGGATATTTTCTCGGGAAAAAACTTGAACAAAATGACAAAGCTCAGAAGACCTTTTTTGAAAATACATCTCACGAATTAAAAACCCCGCTTATGGCAATTTGCGGATATGCGGAGGAGATTGAAATGGGAGTCATTACCGATTATTCTCAAGCGGGCAGAATGATAGTGTCTCAGACGGAGCGTATGAGTAAACTTATTGAGGATATCCTGTATTTATCAAAAATGGAAAGCGGTACGGAACCATTAAAGTGTGAACCAATAGAAATGGCATCACTGGTTCAAGATATTTTGATGCCGCTTGAAGGAATTGTGAACAGGCGAAACCTTTCAGTATCGTTAGAACTGGACGAAGGATATGTCAACGGAGACCCGGAGAAGCTGGAACACGCTGTTGCTAACCTGATAACTAATTCCGTAAAATATGCGTGTAGTCAAATCGAAATATCGTGGAAAAATCAAGTCCTTTCCATCTGGAACGATGGAGGAGAACTTAGCACAGAGGATTTTTCCCATATGTTTGAACGTTTTCATACGGGACAAAACGGAAACAGCGGAATAGGGCTTGCCCTCTCAAAAGAAATCGTTGAAATGCACGGATGGAAACTTAGTGCGAAAAATGACAGGCATGGCATATGTTTATCAATGGTATGCCACAGTTAATTTAGAAACAATCAGGTTTACAGCTTCCAGTTTGTTGAGATGTTGCAAAATTTGGAATCAGGAGAGAATAAGAATGATTAACAATTTAATGTACATAGAATTAAAAATGGGATATTCTGATGATGATCCGGCATGGATTGGATATGTCAAAACTTCAAAAAGTAGAATAAAAATTTTTTGACATTTCTGCATATGGCTTAGCCCTCCTTTCCAGTGGATTCTCTTTCGAGTTTCTATGTAATCAGAGGGTCACAGGTCTCCGTTTCACTTCGGTCGTTGCAAAACGAGTGCCGCTGGCACTCAGCAACCTCTGCTGAAGGACTAACCGCCTACCGTTATGATAGCACCCATGTTTCGATTATAACAGTCAAGGTGGGAATCTGCAACCGGAAAGTTGACAGCTCATGAAAAATCGGCTGTGATACCATTTTGATACTAAAAAATGAAGAGAATAGAAATATAGCTTGGAAAATCCGCAATACAGGACAATATAGACACGAAAATCATAGAAAATAATGAGATTTTAAGAACCTCACAAACGTAAGATACCCCGGAACCGTAAGGTTTCCGGGGTTTTTCTGTTTTCTATGTTCTTTTGTTATTTATGCTGCAGACACACCATTTTCACCTGTGCGTGTCTGGTTCTCTGCGCCGGAACGGCGGATCCCTGCAAAGATAGAGCCGGCAATATTATGCCATACACTGAAAATAGCACCTGGAAGTGTTGCCAGTGGATTGGCTGCAAAGTTAGCTGCTGCCAGAGAAACTGCCAGTCCGCTGTTTTGCATGCCGACTTCAATAGCTATAGCTGTTGTCCGTGTATATTCTACATGGAAAATTTTGGCTGCAAGGAGTCCAAGCATCATACCACAGAAATTGTGGATTGCAACAACACCAAGGACCAGAACTCCGCAGTTTAAGATTTTCTCTGCATTAACGGCCACGATTCCGCCAATGATCATAACAATGGCAACAACAGAGATCAATGGCATGACATCTGAAACTTTATCTACATGCTCTCCTGCAAGTGTACGAAGAAGGATTCCAAGAAGTACAGGAATCAGAATTACTTTTACAACAGACAGTACCATTGCCCAGAAGGATACTTCCACCCAGGCACCTGCCAGAATGTACACAAGAAATGGAGTCATAACAGGAGCAGCCAGAGTGGAAACAATTGTCATTCCTACTGAAAGTGCAACATCACCGCCTGCAATATAGGTGATCACATTGCTGGCTGTTCCACCAGGACAGCATCCCACAAGGATCACACCCAGAGCCAGATCTGCAGGAAGATTCATGACTTTGCACAATACCCAGGCCACGACTGGCATAATCGTATACTGTGCAACTGCGCCAATGATCACTTCCTTTGGTCTGGAAAAAATTGCACGGAAGTCTTCCAGACGTATGGTCAGTCCCATGCCAAACATGATCACACCCAGAAAAACAGACGTATAATTTGTCATCCATGCAAATCCATCCCTCCAGAAAAAGGCAAGGCATGAAAAGGCAATGATGATGATTCCAATATATCTGGATGCAAAACTGCTGATTTTTTCGATTTTCTTTAAAATATTTTCCATATATTATACCTCGTAGCTGAAGTTATCGATCAGTCTTGTTTTGCCAATATAGACAGCCATTGCTACGAGAACATTATGATCTGCTTTTTCCACAGGCTGCATGGTAAGTGCATCTACCATGGAAACGTAGTCGATTTTTGCCAGAGGCTCTTTTTCGATCACTGCACGCATTTTGCCGAGAAGTTCTTCTGCGGAAATGCCTGCGTGGATGATTTCCTGTCCGAGTTTTACGGATCTGGACAGACAGAGAGCAGCCTTTCTCTCTTCATCGCTTAAATATGTATTTCTGGAGGATTTTGCCAGTCCGTCCTCCTCACGGATGATTGGGCAGCCTACGATCTCTATATCAAAATTCAGATCCTGGACCATCTTGCGGATGATGGCAAGCTGCTGAGCATCCTTCTGTCCGAAATATGCTCTGTCCGGGGCTACAATATGAAACAGTTTGGTTACAACTGTGCACACACCCTTGAAATGGATAGGACGTGTTTTTCCACAAAGTGTTTCAGATAATGTATCGATACTTACAAATGCATGGGGATCATGATACATTTCAGAAGGTTCAGGGCAGAAGATCAGGTCTGCGCCAAGACTCTCACAGAGTTTACTGTCTCGCTCGAAATCTCTTGGATATGCCTCAAGATCCTCTGTCGGACCAAACTGTGTTGGATTGACAAAGTCAGACACAACTACAATGTCGTTCTGCTCTCTGCATTTTTTGATCAGACTTGCATGTCCCTCATGAAGAAATCCCATTGTTGGAACAAGACCTATAGTTTTACCTTCTTTTTTCCATGCTTTGATCTGTTTTTTTGTTTCTTCTACTGTTTTTGTTACCTGCATTGTTATCTCCTCTTTCTCGGTCAATGGACCGGTATCATAGATTTTGAGATAGCCTCTTTTCTGAATTCACTTTCATCTTATGATAGTCTCTAACCTGATATCAATGTTTTCAGGCCATGTCTTTCAGCAGACCATGTTTCTCATAATTGGTCACTCTGCTGATCTTATTCTCTTCATCTACAAATACAACTGCAGGCTTATGAGTACGTGCCTCTTCAGGCTCATACCCTGCGTAAGCCATGATGATAATCTTGTCACCTGTGCTTACACATCTTGCTGCTGCTCCATTCAGACAGATCATACCGCTTCCGCGTTTTCCGCAGATTGTGTATGTCTCGAATCGACTGCCGTTGTTCACATCTACAATCTGAACTTTCTCATATTCCAGTATTCCGGCAGCTTCCAGCAGTTCTTCATCCACAGTAATGCTTCCCACATAATCCAGTTCGGCCTGGACAACAGTTGCTCTGTGGATTTTTCCTTTTAACATTTCTATTGTCATCTTATATAGTCCTTTCCTGCGGGAAAAATCAGAGTCATGCAGCTCCATAAAAAGGAAATATACCTTTATGATCTGCAAAAAAAGCGCATCAGGATACACTTTGACCCTGAAACGCTTCTGATTGATTCCCTGTATATTGAGTCCTGTTTCTGATACATAAAATATGGCTTGTTATTCCATAGATTAGGGGAAATCTGATTTCCTGTATCATAAATACCGGCTCCTATCTTTTAAAATTACATACATCCTTCCGTTTCCGCTTTCGGGTTCCGGCTGGCTGTTTTTATATAAGATTCCAGTGATTTCAGCCAGAGTATAGTTTTGAGTCCAAATACTATCTCTGAGTGGTATTATTACATCTGGTCGGTTATTTGTCAATAAATTGTTTATCTACTGTTCACATACAACTATCCCAAATCCCGAGACGATAAAACATAATTGATTTCTGACAGACAGTTTGCTAGAATATATCTATGAAAAGAGAGTAGTGTGCCGGGCGGATTCGGTTAAATAAGAAATGGAATAAAGTATATTATGGATAATTATGAAAAACAGGTATATACGGGAAGAAAGTTGTTTCTAAAGTATGATCAGGATAAGCTGATAGAGAAATATGGATTGAAACATGATGAAGAATATCTGTATTTGAAATATATCGGAACAGAATATCGGATCGATCGCGGAAATGGTGCCATTGAATATGTTGCGGATGATGAATGGACGGATTGCAGAGAATATACAATTGTTATGACAATTTATGATTTTCTCTGTTGCTCCGGACAGGAAGTACTGCCGCCTTTGACCGGGCAGTGGCAGCCTGTGAGCAGGTTTGTAACTGCCGGAAGCAGTCCGTCAACAGCCCCCTTTGTGGAAAAGTATGCAAAAGCATTTTCAGGAAAAGTGGAAGAGGTAAAGCAGGCCTGCACCTGTCTGGGGGGAAAGCAGACGGAGCGTTTGGCAGGGGCGGATCTGACATTTGAAATGCCTGTTCTTCCGGGTTTTTCTGTGTTGCTTCAGTTCTGGGATGGGGATGAAGAATTCCTGCCAAAGATTTTACTGTTGTGGGATAAGGTATCGTTATCATATCTTCATTTTGAGACAACCTATTATCTTCAGGGAGATCTTCTGAAGACTATACTGCAGACCATCGGCTGAATACATTGCAGCCGGTCATTTGGAGGGCGGTACGCAGTATCTGAAAGCTGAACACAAAAGAGGGAAAGAACCGGATGAACTTGTCACTGCGAGAATTGAAGTGGGGGATCAGATGGAGCTGTTGTTTTAAGAATATGGAATAATCAATCTATAGCAATCCTCGTAAATAATGCATTTAAGAGGATTGCTATAAGTACAAATGAGCAGAAAACAGTAATGTCAATGTTGCGTGGAATTCGGAAGTAGGAGAACAGTTCGAATATATAATCGGCTGTTCTTTTTTTAGCGTTAAAGCGGCGAGGTTTTTCTTGTGTACAGTGGAATGTAGGAGTATAATGAAATCAATATTTTGCATAAATTTACAATCTGTAATAGAACGACGATCGGCAAAGCAGATGAAAGTCTGTGACGCAAAGCTACAGGGCCTGTAAAATGGCAGCCAGTTGCATGAAATGATGTGCGCTGTCTGTGAGACGGTATTTTTTTATGTTATAGGAAATTACTCCGTAATGTTCCTATAACATAAAAAAGCCCTCCGGGCAGGATCGCACTGCGACGGAGGGGAATTATGTCGCTGAAGCGACCCTTCGCAGGCGAAGAATCCTGCAGCAGGGATGTTATTTCATAAACGGAACCATAATGATTTTATCGGAGAAGAGAGAAAAATATGAAAATCAAAAAAGTACAAAGTGCATGTCTTATTTTGGCATGTATAGCGGCAACAGGACTTATAGGGTGTGGGAAAACAGATGAAACACCAAAGAAGCACGAAGCAATTACTTTTATGGCTCCTTATCTGGAAGTGGACAATTTTATAGAAGAAGTGCATAAAACATATCCAGAGATTGAGCTTGAAGTAGTCCCGTACAGCGGAGCAAATACAACAACCTGTCTGCAGAACATGTTAGAGGCAGATGATCTTCCGGACATCTGCACACAGACTTTTTATAAGCCAGATGTGGTGGATGTCAGTGATAAGATGATTGATCTCTCAGGATACGATTTTACAGATAATTATGTGGAATCACGTCTGAAAGATGTATCCGATGAGGGTGCACTTTATATGCTTCCATCTTTGTACAACTGTTATGGAATCACCTATAATAAAACACTGCTTGAGAAGCATGGCTGGAAGCTGCCAACATCTTTTACAGAGCTTGAAGAACTTGCAGACAAGGCAAAAGAAGCAGGAGTTACGTTATGTATGGCACAGATTCAGTATCCTGGTTCAGCCTTCCAGTATATATGTAATATTGCGGATGCGGGATTCCTTGGTACTATGTCTGGAAAGCAGTGGCAGAAAGATTACCTGTCAGGAAAGGCAAATGTCAGTGACACGGAAGGCATGATGGACAGCATGGAATATATCCAGAAATGGAAAAATCTCGGTATGCTTGACTGCAGCAACAGTGATCCGGTAGATGATAGTAAAACAAGAGAAGCTTTTATAAAGGGAAATTCACTGTTTCTATTGGGACCACAGAATGGCATTATGGAATCAGAAGATACAACGGACAAATTTGGTCTGATGCCATACCTGTCTGAAGATGGAAGCAAGAATATATTTATTTTAAATGTAAACCGTTTTTATGGATTGAATAAAAAGCTGGAGAATGATCCTGAGAAACTTGAAGATGCATTAAAAGTCATGAAGGTGCTGTCTACGGTAGAAGGAACCAGTGCCCTGTATCCGGACAGTACATTAAAAGCAGGACTGCTTCCTTTCAAAGATGCAAAGGCAGATGACACCTTCTATGCAGATATTTCGGATTTTATCAATGCAGGGAATACGACACCGTTTATTTATTCCGGATGGGAAAATACGATTGTAAATACCGGAACAAAAATGCAGGAATTCATGCAGGATAAGGCATCAATAAAGGATGTGGCAGATCAGCTGGATGAAGATCAGGACAGCGTGGTAAATAATCAGCCGGAAGTGATCACAACAGCTACAGAGGAAATTTCACAGGAAAGCTGTGCAAAGCTGGTGGGCAGATGCTTTGCCGAGGCAACCGGAAGTGACGTTGCTCTTATATCCCTTGGAACATGGATCAGTGGAAATGGTACGAACCAGAACAATGATGGTGTGAGCGGAAAACTGTATGCAAAGAATATTACAGACTATGATGTATGTATCATTCTTCCGACTGGCTGGTCACAGACGATTAAAACAATCAGGCTGACAGGAAAACAGATTCAGGCATTGTATGAAGAAGGTTATGATGCAGTTGGTACAGGCAAGAATTATCCATATATGTTGGTAAATCCTGAAGATATGGAACTGGAGGATGGAAAGACTTATCAGGTTGCAATTTCCGGAATCAGTGAAAAACTGGCATCGGAAACGGAAGTGACAGATAGTGGTATTGTAGGTATGGATGCGGCAAAAGAGTTTTTTGGGCAATTTAAGACTTTAAGTGAAGCAGACGCTGAATGGAAATAAGCGGAGGGGAAGGATGCATAAGGCAAAGAATTACCGGAACTTAATATTGGGTTGTTGTATGACTGGTATAGCGATGTTTCTTGCATTCTTTTTCCTGTATCATAGTTATATCCAGGATATTATCTATGAAGAACGATTAAACCAGATGGAAGAGATTACCCGTCAGATGTTTCAAAATCTGGAGGATGTGATTGATTCAAACTGGGACCGGGTAACGGAAGAATGTAATTATCTGAGAGATGCAAACGTACAGACTACAGATGAACTCTGCAGACATATGAAAAAGAAATATGAATTATCAGCATATGCAGATCATAAGATCACGTTGATGGCAGTGGATTCAGAAGGTGGATATTATACAGAATCCGGAAAAAGAGGACTTTTCCGGGATCTGGACTATTTTGAAGAAAGTCCTGAAAAGATCAGTTTTGTTTTTGATTCCATGACGGATAATCAGTCAGAGATGGTATTTCTGAATCGTCTGCCGGAGCCCATACATCTTCAAAACGGAGAAAAGAAAACTTCAATTCTCTATTTTGGAATTGCCCAGGACATGGAACAGTTGAATCCATATTTTAACTGCGAAGCTTATAACGGAAACAACAGTGTGTATGTACTGGATGATAATGGATCTAAACTGTTCAACAGCAATCAGGTGGAACTGATCAAGGGCCATAATGTATTTTCTGTTTTACAGAATATGAAGTATCTTCACAATTCTTCCTTTGAGAAAACAAAGGCGGAACTGGAAGAAAAAGGCTGCAGTTATTCTAATGCAGTTCTGGACGGAACAGAATATTTTTACGGATTAAAAAGAATGGAAAATGCCGAATGGACACTTATCTTTCTGGTTCCGGCGGAGTATGTTGCTACGAATACATTAAAACTTGTCAATTTTATTATGGTATTTATCGTTATCTTTACGGTTATCGTAGCTGCCTGTGTTATGATGGGGATTTTCTTTGTTATGTACAGAAATCAGCAGGAAGCAATCCGTTTGGAACGGGAAAATAATGCCAAGCTGGAAACAGTGAATACAAAACTGCGTCAGGCTAAACAGGCGGCAGAGGATGCTTTTCAGGTGGCACAGGAAGCGAACAGATCCAAGAGCAGTTTTCTTGCCAATATGTCTCACGATATACGTACTCCTATGAATGCAATCATTGGTATTACGTCCCTGATCAGACATGATGCCGGTGATAAAGGCAAGGTAATAGAGTATGCGGATAAAATTGATACTTCCTCACAGCATCTGTTAGGGATCATTAATGAAGTTCTGGATATGAGTAAGATTGAAGCAGGAAAAACTGTTTTCAAGTATTCTGATTTTTCTATTTCGGATTTTATACAGGAGCTTGATACTATATTTCGTTCTCAGATATATGAAAAGAAGCAGACTCTTACAATTACAAAAGAAAACATCCGGCATGAGTGGGTGAATGGGGATCAGGTTCATCTGATGCAGATTTTCAGCAATCTGCTGTCTAATGCAATAAAATATACACAGGAAGGCGGAGAAATTCAGCTTCTGGCAGAGGAATGTGAATCAAATTCATCTGTTTATGCAAAGTATCGTTTTTTAGTCTGCGATAATGGTATGGGAATGTCGGCAGATTTCAAGGACAGGATTTTTGATGCCTTTACCCGTGCAGAAAATTCCCTGACAAATAAGATACAGGGAACCGGTCTTGGAATGGCAATCACCAAAAATCTGGTTGACTTGATGGGCGGAACCATTGATGTAGAAAGTGAACCGGGACAGGGCAGCTGTTTTGAAGTTTTTATGGATCTGAAAATCGCAGAAGAAAGATCTGTTTCTCCGGCTTCGCAGACAGAAACAGAAGAGCAGGATGGCAATATCCTGAAAGGAATGAGATTCCTATGTGCAGAGGACAATGAGCTGAATGCGGAGATTCTGACAGAACTGTTAAAGATTGAGGGCGCGGAGTGTACGATCTGTGAAAATGGTAAAAGGGTCCTGGAGACATTTGAACAGTCTGTCCCGGGTGACTATGATATGATCCTGATGGATGTGCAGATGCCTGTCATGAACGGCTATGAGGCAACGAAGGCAATCCGCAGAAGCTCCCATGAGCTGGCAAAGACAATTCCGATTATTGCCATGACTGCCAATGCATTCTCAGAGGATATTCAGCATTCTCTGACAGCTGGTATGAATGCCCATATTTCAAAACCGGTTGATATGAAGACGCTGGAAAAGACAATAAGAAGCATAAAATCCGGCGGCGGGGGGGTACCGAAACGCAGGTCATTGCTCAGTAACCATTAAATAATAAACCCGTACTTGCTGTTTTGGATCAGGTGCTTGGAACATCATATGAGTTACATGAGTGAGGAAAAGTGGATCGTAGCTTAAAATACGAATCGTCAGTTTTGGGGAGATAAGAAATTTATCTCCCTGTTTTTCTAATGTATGCTCGGAATCTTTTTGTATTCGATTATGCACATCTATAACTTCTATACCCATATCGGGTAATTTATCAGAAACATGTAATTATGCAATATAAAGCAGAAGAACTCTTTCAATGCAGTTTTTCCATGAGAAATTTTATAAACGTAATAAGTTTTGTGAACTTTTTTACATCATTTATGGTTATATAATATGTAAGACGTTTTACAACAGGAGAATATATAATGAGTGACAGAAAGCTGCTGAAGAAAGTACGGGACGGAGATAAAGAGGCATTATCTGATATTATAAAACAATATTATGCGGACATTTTCCGTTTCTGTCTTTACATGATACAGAACGAAGAAGATTCCTATGATATTACGCAGGAAACTTTCCTGAAGTTTATGAAATATGGGACATCTTATCAAAGAAACAATCTGAAAGGATATCTTCTTACTATTGCCAGAAACTGCTGCTTTGATTATCAGCAGAGAAAAAAAGAGGCAGGAAAAAATCTCCGCAGTTATGAAGCTGAGAATGAAAACGGAAGCCTGAAAATAAGTGCAAATACGCAAAATATCCATCAATATCCGGATATTTGCGGAACAGATAAAATGAAAGAAATGGAAGATTATCTTTATCTGAAAGGACTACTGAACAGACTTTCCCAGGAGGTAAGGGAGGTAATCATTTTGCGTGCATATGAGGAATTGAAATTTAAAGATATTGCAAAGATGATAATTGTAGTCTCTCTACTGCAAAGTCGAGATATCGTATTGGAATTCAGCAGATGAAAAATATGATAAAGGAAGGAGATCAATGAGAATGCAGGATAAAGATATCAGACGGCTTTTTCAAAAAGCGGAAATACAGGTTTGTCCGGAACAGAAGCGGATATTAAAAATGTATGAATATCTTCAAAATGAGATCGACAAAAATGAAAATAAAAAGCAGAGAAAAAGAACAGAGATTTCATTGAGGGATATTTTGTGGCAGCAATTCAGGCTTATAGATAAAACATATGTAATTGTGTATATTATGGTAGTTTTTGCAGGTTTTGCGCTGATGGTATTTTTGCAGTATGCAGGAACAGGGAAAAATGATGCGATCATGGTAAGTATGATAATTTCTGGTTGTCTGAGCACGCTTTCTGTCTGGGGGATTAACAAGTTATATTTTGGAAAAATGGCAGAGTTGGGAGCAACCTGTTATTTTGATACCAGAATGTGTGCGGCAGCAGGGCTGATGGTTATCGGAAGCGTTAATTTTATAGTTATTATGTTATTGGCATTATATTCAGGAAATACATGGGAAGTATCAAATCTGCAGACAGTGATATATATTTTGACAGCATATCTCGTATCAGGTTCATTAGATTTCGGGATTTTACTTTTTAAGACAGGAGAAAAAGCATCGGTGGCAATGGCAGCAGGAATTCTTATCTGTTCAGGTGTCTGTATAGTGGTATCAAACATTTCCGGCGCATTATTTTCTGCTTCAATCAGTATATGGGCAGGTGTGTGTGCAGTGGCAGGAGGATTAACATTTGTGCAGGTGAAAAGATTGTTCTCGGCAGGAGAAATGGTGTTTGAGGAGGCATAATATGCATGAATTAAAGTTATACGAGGTTCAGAAAAAATATAAAGACAAAACAGCGGTGAAACAGGTAAGTTATACATTTAAACATGGAGTTTATGGTCTGCTTGGAGAAAACGGGGCGGGAAAAACAACTCTGATGCGTCTGATCTGTGGAGTTTTGCAGCCAACCACAGGAAATATTTATTATGACGGAATGGAAATTGCTCAGATGGGAGCAGAATATCGCAGGCTTTTGGGATATCTGCCACAGGAACTGGGTTATTATGACAATTTTACAGCAGAAAGATTCTTGAGATACATAGCTGCATTGAAAGCTATGTCAGCGGAGTGTTCCGAGCAGAAGATTCAGGAACTGCTGGAACTGGTAGAACTTCAGAAGGATAAAAAGAAAAAGCTTAGAACTTTTTCAGGGGGAATGCTTCGGAGAGTAGGAATAGCCCAGGCGTTGCTCAATAATCCGGAAATTCTGGTTCTGGATGAACCGACTGCAGGATTGGATCCGAAAGAAAGGGTAAAATTTAGAAATATTATCAGTTCATTGGGAAAAGAAAAAACAGTATTACTTTCGACACATATTGTATCCGATATTGAATACATTGCTGATCAGATTTTAATTATGAAGGATGGCGAACTGATCTGTAGTGGAACAGAACAGGGGATTACTGCAAGTGTAAAGGGATATGTCTGGAAATGTAATGTTTCGACTGATGTGGCACAAAAACTTTGTAACCAGTATATGGTAAGTAACCTGAGAAACGGCAGTGAGGAAAATCAGGCAGAACTGAGGATTATTTCAGAAAAATGCCCATTTCCCGCTGCTGAACTTGCAGAGGAAACACTGGAGGATGCATATCTTTATCAAACACAGGATATTAACAGAATAAGGAGCAGAAGAGATGAGAATGCAGTTGTATAAGATGGAACTTTATAAAATTTTTCACAGGAAGATTTTCTGGATAGGAATATTAGCAATCTTGGGACTGATGTTTGTGTATTTCTGGTTTGCGGAAGTGGGAGATGAGAGATGTGTAATAGATGGTTGGAGCTATTCAGGATATGAAGCAGTACAGATGAATAAAAAAATTACAGAAGAGTATGCGGGTACTGTCACAGATGAAAAAATCAATCAGATTGTAGATAAATATGGACTTCCTTCGGAATTAAATGAAAATATGCCTGGCTGGAAGAACGGTAATTATCTGAATGATTTTGTAACAAGATTTTTTACAAATGGAAGCTGGGAGAATGGAGTAAAACCTACAGAGCGATATAGGCTTAAGGACACTGATTTATGGAAAGCCTATAAAGAATACAATGAAAATATAGACAGCAAATCAGAAAAAAACGATAAGAAACAGATGAAAAATGAGATATTGTCAATGTGGAAGCTCAAACCAACACTGGAATATACCACAGGCTGGAAAGTTTTCGGAGAACTGCTACAGTTTGGACTGATTTTGGGAAGTATTATGATCATCTGTGTGATTTCAGGTATTTTTGCAGAGGAAAGTCAGACAAAGATGTTACCATTAATCTTTACAACAGTGGAGGGGAAAAGGAAGGATACTTCAGCCAAAGTTCTGGCTTCTTTTACGATAACAGTTCTGTTATATGCAGGAATTACAGGAAGTGCATGGGGATTATGCAAAATCGTGTATGACTTAAAGGGAGGATACAATCTGACAGGAGTAGTCATTTCGGGAAGTATGTGGAAGACAGTGGATAAAGTTCCATTTTTCAGTTATTTGTCAGTGCTTTTGATATTGGGGATGTTGGCATTTTTATCATTAAATGCCATTACATTGTGCACTTCAGCATATCAGGACAGTATGTTTGGAGCTGTAGTTGCAACTGCAATATGTTGGGCAATTCCATTGCTTGTACGGATTTTTTTTGGTGGATTTGTATGGATTTTGGTGGACTCGATGCCGATGTTTCTCATTATGCAGGTGAATCTGAATGATATATACAGTATCTGGTACGTTGTAGCTGTAATAGCTGTGGGTGTGTTGGCAGTGTCTCTGACCAAAGGAATATTGCATTATAAAGTCAAACAGGTAGTGTAAGAAGAAACTTACTTGCTTCGGTTAAAATATCAAAATATAAATTTTCCTGTAACGTTTCTTCTGTCTGTGACTTAATTATATAGAAAGACATCAGATAAAATAATGATACAGCAGACAGGAGGATTATCATGAAACGATATTTAGGAATATTCATTCTGACAGTTATGGTTGGTTTATCAGGTTGTGCATCTGATACAGACAGTGATACTCAGGTGAGCAGCCGTGCATATTCAATGCAGATGCAACAAAATCAGAACCGTGTTCAGACATTCAATGGAAGAAGACAGATCAGGTCGTCAGATGGATCTATGTGGACACCGCCGGCAGGGTCATATCAGGATAAAGATGGTTATATTCTGGATAAGGATGGCACCACGATCGGCCAGACCGGACCATTGAAAATCCCGAAAGATGCAGTAGGATAATAAAAATACAAGGAGCAGGAATGGAGAAATCAGAAATCGAAACAATCTACCGTAAGTATTTCCATGATGTCTTTCTCTATATCCGGGCACTTTCCGAAAATGAAAGTCTGGCAGAGGAAATTACCCAGGAAACATTCCTGAAGGCAATGAATAATATTGAGAAATTTGACGGCAGGAAGGATATCCGCGCATGGCTATTTGTAATTGCGAAGAATACATATTTCCGCTATTGCAGACGAAATAAAATCTATGTGGGTGAAGAATTTTCAGAAATAATGCAGGATTCCATGCGGGATACATCCCCGGCCGTACTGGATCAGATCGTGCAGGATGAGACAGTTCGGAATCTCAAACGCTATGCAGAACTGATACCGGAACCCTACAGGGAAGTATTTCACCTGCGGATATACGGTGAGCTCTCCTTTGAGCAGATCGGAAAATGCTATCAGAAAAGTGCAGGGTGGGCAAGAGTAACCTGCCATCGTGCACGACAGATGATAAGAGCACAGATAAGTCAGGAGGAAAAGTAACATGGAAAAAATAAACTGCAATGTGATCCAGGATATTCTGCCATTATACATTGATGATGTGGTAAGTGATGACACAAAAGAACTTGTAGAAGAACACCTGCAAAACTGCGAAATCTGCCAGCGAGTATACCATGAGACAAAGGCAGACCTTGAAAATGATATGAAGGTTTCAGTGCAGACAAAAGAAAGCAGCAATGAAGCAAATGACCTGAAGAATTTCAGGAAATTTTTAAAGAAAAAAAAGACAAAAACAATCCTGCTTTCCATAGCAGCAACCATAGTTTGCTTTGTGGCAGTGTTTACCTTTATGAATAAACATGTCACATATATCAACTACAAAGATGCCGGGATTACTATTGTTGAGGATAATAAAGATGAAGTAACATATAGAATGAATATAAAAGGAAATTATCGCTGGAAAACATCTTTGGACAGAGAAACAGGTGTAATGACTATCCATTTTGAACAGAGCCTGTGGGAAAAATATGTAAGCTGTATTTTTTATCCATATGATAATCTTCATGAGATTCTGAAAAAAGATGAGATAAAAGAAGTGTATGTAGATAAGGATGGAACTACAACAACAATCTGGGAAGCTCCGGAGGAAGAACAGAAGGCTTATTTATCTGAAGAACATACAGAGCCGTTAGGATAAAATCTTAGAGTGTTTTTCAAACACGATCTAAAATATGAAAGCGAATTTTATAGCAGTCCTATAGGTTATAAGGATTTACAAAGGGGTTGTCATGGAAGGCAGCCTCTTTTTGTAATTGCTGATGGACATTCTCTTCCCATATGTTACAATAGAACAAGAATATGGAAAGAAAGACAGGAAAATTAACAATGAAAAAACAACTAAATTATGCAGATATCATAAAGGAAGCTCTGATCCTGACAGGTGCGGTAGCGATCATTGCGGCAGCAGTTTATTTCTTTCTGGTGCCGAGCCATACCTCTGTAAGTAGTATCTCCGGTCTTGGTATCGTGTTATCAAACTTTGTACCATTGCCGTTGTCGACAATCACCATGATTTTGAATGTGGTACTTCTGATTATTGGTTTCTTTACCTGCGGACGCGAATTTGGCGTAAAAACGGTTTACACCAGCATCGTTTTGCCTTTATTTCTCGGATTATTTGAGAAATTATTCCCGGATTTTGGCTCTATGACCAACAGTCAGGAGCTGGATGTACTGTGCTATATCCTGATAGTCAGTGTAGGACTGAGCATTCTTTTTAACAGAAATGCATCCTCCGGTGGTCTGGATATTGTGGCAAAGATTATGAACAAATATCTCCACATGGAACTGGGAAAAGCAATGTCTCTTTCCGGTATGTGTGTGGCTCTTTCCGCAGCGCTTGTATATGATAAGAAAACAGTGGTGCTGAGTATTCTGGGAACATACTTTAATGGAATGGTTCTGGATCACTTTATCTTTGACCATAATATTAAACGTCGTGTCTGTGTCATCACTCAGAAAGAGGAAGAACTGCGTAAATTCATTATCGAAGATCTGCATAGCGGAGCAACTATCTATGAAGCGACAGGTGCCTATAATATGAAGAAACGCAATGAGATCATCACGATCGTAGACAAAACAGAATATCAGAAGCTGATGGCTTACATCAATCATGAAGATCCAAAGGCCTTTGTGACAGTTTACAATGTATCGGATATGCGCTATCAGCCAAAACTGTGAGAAATATTATGGCAGGAAAGCTGTGGGTATGATAGAATAGCAGGGTGATTATATAACCATAAAGAGATTATGGTAGAAAGAGGATGAAAGATGAGAAAAGGAAAAGGAATTGCCTTGCTTCCCATTGGTGTATTTCTTGTATTATACCTTGGACTGGGCATTTTGTTTGAGTATGTGATGGAAATCCCTATGGGATTTTATAATGTGCCGATCGTAGTAGCATTTCTGGCTGCAATCCTGGTTGCCTGTCTGCAGAACAGAGCACTGGATTTTGATAAGAAACTGGAAATCATGGCACAGGGAGTTGGGGACAAAAATATCATCACTATGCTTTTAATCTTCCTTGCAGCAGGTTCCTTTGTTGGGGTTGTGGGAAGAAGCAGTGCTGAGAGTGTTGCATATTGTATGCTGAGTCTGATACCTGCCAGATTTTCAGTATCTGTGCTGTTTATAGTTGCCTGTTTTGTGTCTGTGGCTATGGGAACCTCTGTGGGAACCATTACCCTTCTGACACCGATTGCAGCAGCAGTTTCCACAGCATCAGGATTTGATCTGGCATTTTGTGTGGCTTCTGTTATGGGAGGAGCCATGTTTGGGGACAATCTTTCTTTTATTTCAGATACGACGATTGCTGCATGTAATGGTCAGGGATGTGAGATGAAAGACAAATTCAGGGAAAACTTCTGGATCGCTCTTCCGGCAGCCGTTGCTACATTGATTTTAATTCTGATTTTGTCATTTCAGACAG
Source organism: Blautia wexlerae (assembly GCF_013300825.1). Classification (GTDB taxonomy): domain Bacteria; phylum Bacillota; class Clostridia; order Lachnospirales; family Lachnospiraceae; genus Blautia_A; species Blautia_A wexlerae_B. Next base: position 6,118 of record NZ_JAAIMY010000014.1, on the reverse strand, counting down.
AAATCCAGGGCCGTGTGATCCAGCCCTATCATCTGACACAGGTAATACCGTATGTGCTGGTATTGATCGGAGGAATTGTTGGGATCAATGTGTTTGTGGTATTGCTGACAGGAATCGTATCCGGAGCATTTATTATGCTGATCGGAGGACATACCACACCTGTAGAGATCCTGAAAAATATGGGATCCGGTGTATCCGGAATGTTTGAGACCTGTATGGTGGCGATTCTGGTAGCTGCCATGTGTGCGCTGATACGTAAGTATGGTGGATTCGATGCACTTCTTGGCTGGATCCATAAAATTTTCCGCGGAAAGAAGGGCGGACAGCTTGGAATGGGACTTCTGGTAGGAACTATGGATATTGCCACTGCCAATAATACAGTGGCGATCGTAATGGCAAACCCCATCGCAAAGGAAATGGCAGAGGAGTATGGGATTACACCGAGAAAGACAGCTTCCATACTGGACACTTTTTCCTGTGTTTTCCAGGGAGTGATTCCATATGGTGCACAGATGCTGGTTGCGATCTCAGCAGTGAATGAGCTGGGTGGTGAGATTTCTGCATTTCAGATCATGCCGAAATTGTTTTACCCCATGTTATTGCTGTTCAGTTCTCTGATCACAATTATGAGAGGCTCAGACCGTACAGGAGCTTAAAAGATTCCCCCTGCCGGAAGCTATACTTTTTTCAATTTCTTTCAAAAAATACTTGACCTTCCTCCTTGTGGAAGCAGTATAAAGAAAGCACAGACAGGGCAGTAGAGCAGCGGATCAGCTATATCTGCTGTCAGGAAAGCAAGAGGTAGCAGTATGAAGATCAAACAGGTGGAAGAGCTGGTAGGCATCACCAGAAAGAATATCCGTTTTTATGAAGAGCAGGGTCTCCTGAATGTGGAGCGTGCAGAGAACGGATACCGGGAATATCATACGGCAGATATTGCCAGACTTCAGGAAATCAAATTATTCCGGAAGATGGATATTTCCATAGAAGAGATGAGAGCTCTTTTTGAAAAGAGGAAAAGCCTGCAGTTTTGTCTGGAACAGCACCTGGGAGAACTGGAACGCCGCAGGGAGGGCCTTGTGAAAATGCAGGAAATGTGTGAGCGCCTGATCGCAGAGCATCAGTCCCTGGATACCTTGAATGCCGAGAACTGTCTGGAAGAAATCGAGCAGATGGAGAAAGAGGGTGCAAGGTTTATGGATATAAAGAAAACAGATATCCGTAAGAAAAGAAGGACAGGAGCGATCATTGGAGCAGTAGTTATGATCTTGCTTATGGGATTTACCATAGGGCTTATGCTGTGGGCAAATACACAAGATCCCATACCGACCGGACTGCTGATATTTCTGATCGCCATACCGGTTGTGATCATCGGAGGAATTCTGGCAGCACTTGCAGGACGCATGAAAGAGATTGAAGGAGGAGAAGAGGATGAAGCTTCTAAGTATTGAATACATTCCGGGTGTAGAGTTTGAGGCACTGGGAATTGTAAAGGGAACAGTTGTACAGACAAAAAATGTAGGAAAAGATTTCATGGCAGGGATGAAGACTCTGGTAGGCGGAGAGATCACAGGCTATACGGAAATGCTCAATGAGGCAAGACAGATTGCCACCAAGCGTATGGTAGATGAAGCCAAAGAGATGAATGCGGATGCTGTGATCGGTGTGAAATATGGCTCCTCCCAGGTAATGTCAGGGGCAGCAGAAGTTATTGCGTATGGAACTGCTGTGAAATATAAACAGGATTAAAAATTAAGAACAAGAGCAGAGAACGCAAAAAGAGATCTTAAGTAAAGCAGAAAATCCGTAATGAAGGCTGGGAAAGGAAATTCAACATATGAAGATTGAAGGAAATCAGAAGGAATTAGACGCAATGGCTGAGTTTCATAAAGGAAACCGTGCAGAGGGTTTGCGTCTGCAGGAGGAATTCGCGGCAGAATTTCGTGAAGAATACAAGGAGAAGGATCACTGTTCCTGCCAGAAAGCCTGTCGTTATCACGGAAACTGCAAGGAATGTGTGGCAATCCACAGAGCACACCAGGAACATGTTCCGAACTGTATGCGGCCTCTGCTCAATAAGAAGTTGAAACTGTTATCAGAGCTGACAGAACATACGCTGGCAAATGAGATAGAAGCACCGCATGAAATCCTGAGAAAGCCATCAAAAAGCTGAAAAATTCAGAAAATGTACTGGAAATAAAACGATGAAAGGCATAAAAGAGATATTAATATGAGCGATAATAAGAATGTAAATCAGGATAAAGGTCTTCAGGGAAATGAAAAAATAGAGCAGGCGATCGCTGCTCTGCAGCAGGAAGCCACTCAGGAAATGCTGGCACATACACTGACTGTAATCCGTAGACGAATGAGAGAAAACGGCCAGTTTATCCTTTCAGTAGAACCGCCCACAGGAGACAACCAGCTCCGGATCGGCACAGTGAAAACCGGAGATGGAAAAGTCTGGTGGGCGGCATTTACAAGCTTTGAGGAAGAACTGAAAGGCGGCGGAAGCGTACAATCCACTTTTCTGACAGACATAGATCAGCTTTTTCATTCAGCATTACAGGTAAATGAGATTGAGGGAATTATTCTTAACCCATGGAATCGGACGATCATGCTCGATAAGAACCTGATTAATATTATATTGGGAAATATATGAAGCTATGTAAAGAACTCTCATGTTCAGTTAAATAAAAGTCCTCATTGTTTATCCTTTTTACAATTTCTGCAAAGTTATGCGATAGTTAAAAATAGATAAATACTGAGGACTTTTCTGCTTATCGGGAGTTTCCCATTTTGTTTAATTCAGGCAAGATTGTAACCAGCATGGTAATAAAGCACAGAGAACCACCGATTACATTAGATACCGGCTCTGCCATAAACACGCCATCTGTACCCATGTGTAATCCATAGGGCAGGAAATAAGTCAGCGGAACCACGATAAATACTTTACGAAGCAGGGAGAAAAAAATCGCCTGCTTTTTTTTATTTAATGATTTAAACACAGTCTGACCAATATACTGCAGATCCATAAAAATAAATGCTGCAAAGTAAAGTTTCAGTGCAGGAACTGCATCCTTTAATAGTAGTTTGTCTGAACTGAAGATCCCGATCAGAAATTCAGGGGCAATGAGAATGACGCTCCACATGATACCTGTATAGATCAGAACCATAATGATCAGAACAACCCCTGCTTTCTTTACCCTGTCAGGACGTCTGGCTCCGTAATTGTAGCTGAGAACAGGAGAGGTTCCCTCATTGATCGCATGGATAGGCGTCTCTACCATCTGGCGAACACTGGATATAATAGTCATGACAGAGATATAAATATCACCGCCTGTCACGGAAAGAACATTATTGCAGCAAATACTTACCAGACTGTTGGTCAGCTGCATGATAAATCCAGCAGACCCCAGACTGATGATATCCCTGGCATGTCTGGTGCACTCAGAAATCTCATTTATATGAATCCATCTTACCTTCAATTCTGATTTTCCATGAAGAAAATAAAATACAAGCAAGGCAGAGAGAATCTGAGAGATGACAGTAGCAATCGCTGCACCCTTAATCCCCATATCCAGAACAAAAATAAAAATCGGATCAAGAATAATATTTGCCACTGCACCGACTGTTACTGACAGCATACCGATAATGGCATATCCCTGTGCATTGATAAAAGGATTCATTCCTGTTGCTATCATGGAAGGGAGAGTACCCAGAAGGTAAATCATCAGATAGGGATACGCATAAACCAGAGCATCATCTGAAGCACCAAACAGAGTCAGTAAGGGGCGGGCAAAAAGAAATCCGATCAGCATCAGCACAGCAGCACTTCCACATAACATGGTGAAAGCAGTATTCATGATCATGTCAGCAGTCCTGGAATCTCCTTTTCCGCGGTTGATAGAGAAAATTGGTGCACCTCCGGAACCAAAGAGATTACTGAAAGCAGTAATGATCATGATGATCGGAAAGCATAAGCCCACAGCGCCAAGTGCAGTTGTTCCTATATCATGGATCCTGGCGATATAGATACGGTCCACAATGTTGTATAAAAGATTCAATATCTGCGCTACCAGCATGGGAAGTGCAGCACTTAATATATTGTTGGTTACAGTTCCGTTTTCAAAATCAATTCGTTTCATTATAAATCTTCCTAAGTTTAAAACTTTTATCGTGCATATAAGTATATCATAAAGTAAACAGAAATTCACTCTGATGCAGTGGTGTTGGAACAAAATAGTTACTGTTCACTCCGTTCACAGTAACGTAGCCAAAATTCATTCCAGATTGCCTGCGGCAATGGAATTTTGGCTCGTATGTCTCGGGATTTTGGCATATTCATGCCAAAACACCTCGCGGGACAGTGGCATGTGAACAGTAACACAAAATATTCTCTGAAATTGTCATAAGTCATGATACAGAGAATAAAAAAGCATTTTTTATCCATACTATTTTCATGTAACAAAATACAGTATTTCTTAAAAAAGGAGACAACAGACTATGATTTTAAAAGAAAAGGAACGTTCAGTAATCGAAGATCTTCAGACACAAGAGAAAAGCTGTGTGGAAAAGTATGGAAAATACGCAGAACAGGCCAGGGACCCGGAGCTTAAAAATCTTTTCCGGAATATCCAGCAGGAAGAACAGAAGCATTATGAGTCTTTGTCAATGATTCTTTCCGGAAGTGTGCCTGAATGTAACTGTAATGACAGGTCAGGCAAAGACTATCAGCCAAAAGCAGTCTATACAGCCATGAGTTCACCGGAAGACAAAGAGCACGATGCGTTTCTTGCAACAGACTGTATCGGTACAGAGAAGCTGGTGTCAGGAACATACAATGATGATGTATTTGCCTTTGGCGATAGTGGTGTACGCAAGCTGCTGGCAGATATCCAGATTGAGGAACAGAACCATGCAGAGATGCTGTATAAGTATAAAACAGTGAATGGAATGGCATAACAGCGAAAAGCATTCATTTATTAAAGTTCTGCCCGTATTTTTCCCGATACTGCCGCAGAGTCATTCCTGTATATTTTTTAAACACTTTTCCCAGATGACTCTGAGAGGAAAATCCCAGATAAGTGGCGATTTCAATATAAGAATAGGGGGAACAAGCCAGAAGATTCCTGGTAAGCTTTACCTTTTCCTGTAAAATGAAATCTGTAAGAGTAACGTTTTCACATTGCCTGAATAGTTCAGAAAGATAATTCGCATTCAGATGCAGATACTCTGCAATATCCTGGATGCGGATTTTTTCATGTAAATGTTTGAAAATGTAATCTTTGGATTGTTCCACCCAGATATTTTTGGAGGCAATATCAGAAAGAAGTCTATGAAGCAAGAATCAAGATCCATCGTTCTGAGTACATTACAGAAAGAGACTTCACAAGAATTAAATCCATGGGAATGGATGCAGTAAGAATCCCAGTTCCATATTTCATTTTCGGTGACAGAGAACCATTCATCGGATGTATTGAATAATTGCGCGTCGCATTCTCGTTACTTTAGCCTGGAAATTTTTTACCCAAAGGAAAACATATGTTTATTTTTAGCACTATATGTGCTAAAATATAGCCATGGGTAGTAGAAAGAACAACAGAATCTGAGAAAAGAGTTATCAGGGAAAAATAAAAATGCAGATAATATCCAGTTATGGTGTAGAATTACGAAAACAGAATATCCCGATCCGCCAGACACTGGAGATCTACCGTTCTGCTGTCAGCTATCTGATTGGGATTTATGTGCAGGTATGGGAAGAATTAGCAGAAATCCCGGATGCAAAGAGGCGTTTTAATGTTGCAGAACATCTGGTACATACTACGAAGAAAAACCATGCCTGTTTTGATTTTGATATCCGGTTCCCAAAGATGCCTTCCTATCTGCGCAGATCTGCCATCCAGCATGCACTGGGGACAGTATCCTCTTATAAAACACGGCTGGATCTATGGGAAAAGACCGACGGAAAGAGCGGGAAACCAAAGCTTGTATATGAAAATCACGCCATGCCGGTCTTCTACCGTGATGTCATGTATCGTGAAGGCGCGGAAGGGAAAGACGAAGCATACCTGAAACTCTATGACGGTCATGACTGGAAATGGTCCTGTGTACGTCTGGA
>NZ_JAAIMY010000112.1 GCF_013300825.1 Blautia wexlerae | reverse complement strand
CACATGACGAAGAAAAACACAGCCCGGTTTGATTTTGACCTTCGTTTTCCGAAGATGCCGTCTTACCTCCGCAGGTCCGCGATCCAGCATGCGCTTGGAAGTGTATCTTCGTATGAGACCCGGCTGGGGCAGTGGAAAGAGACCGGAGTGCTGTCCGGAAGGCCGAAACTTACCTGCAGGAACCATGCCATGCCGGTCTTTTACCGGGATGTGATGTACCGCGAAGGAGCAGAAGGAAAAGATGAAGCATATCTGAAACTGTACGACGGGCATGACTGGAAATGGTTCCGTGTATATTTAAAACGTACCGATATGGAATATCTTCGCAGGAACTGGAAAGGAAAGAAG
>NZ_JAAIMY010000111.1 GCF_013300825.1 Blautia wexlerae | reverse complement strand
CTTCTGTATAGGAAAAACGCAAAAAATACTTCCGGTGTCTCTTTTCCAGAGTTGGAGCAGATGCCTTTTTCCCTGACCAGTATTTTCTCAGATATTCCATATCTGTATGCTCCAGACGTACACAGAACCATTTCCAGTCATGGCCGTCATAGAGTTTCAGGTATGCTTCGTCTTTCCCTTCCGCTCCCTCACGGTACATGACATCACGATAGAAGACCGGCATGGCGTGGTTTTCATATACAAGCTTTGGTTTCCCGCTCTTTCCGTCTGTCTTTTCCCATAGATCCAGCCGTGTTCTATAAGAGGATACTGTCCCCAGTGCATGCCGGATGGCAGATCTGCGCAGATAGGA
>NZ_JAAIMY010000110.1 GCF_013300825.1 Blautia wexlerae | reverse complement strand
TTCAAGGAGGGATAGATTTGAATGTATTTGAAGCTGTGAAGCAGTCCGTCACAACAAGACAGGCTGCGGAGCATTATGGAATCCATGTAGGTCGGAACGGGATGGCTTGCTGCCCGTTCCATCACGATAAAACCCCAAGTATGAAGCTGGATCGGCGTTACCACTGCTTCGGCTGCGGTGCTGATGGGGATGTGATTGATTTTACCGCCGCCCTGTATGGGCTGGGAAAGAAAGAAGCCGCCGTACAACTGGCACAGGACTTCGGGTTTTCCTATGAGGACTGGAAACCGCCGGGAAAGGCAAAAAAGCCAAAGCCCCGGCAGAAATCCCCGGAGGAACAGTTTCAGGAAGCAA
>NZ_JAAIMY010000109.1 GCF_013300825.1 Blautia wexlerae | reverse complement strand
GTATTATCAATAATCTCAATCTCACAATTATAAAGTGAAGCGATATATTCTATCAACTCAAAACCAAATCGCAGTAACCGATCTTTATACAAAACAACAACCTTTTCAACCTGATTTTGAGATATTCGCCTGATCAATTCCTGGAGCCCTTTTTTCTTATAATTAATTCCGGAACCGATATCACTTATTATCTCAAACGGCTGTCCTTTTGCCAGAAGATATGTTTTAACATTATCAATCTGTCGTTCCAGATCATCTTTCTGTTTATGACTGGAAACACGACAATACCCAATTGTAATGCGGTTTTTAGGCTTTACATTTATTACCTGGTTGAGTTGCTCATCAGAATAATATCTAT
>NZ_JAAIMY010000013.1 GCF_013300825.1 Blautia wexlerae | reverse complement strand
GGGAGCGTGAAAACCCGGCAACGGACTCCGGCAACCCGTCTGAAAAAACGATGGATGGTTTTGTGGAGGTCACAGAACAGATGGAGCTTCCATTCTGAAAATGACCGCCCGTTGCACCCCCTGTTGCTATCCCGTTGCCGAGCCGGTTGCCGGGGAAAACCCCTTATTTCCGGGCTTTTCTCCCTTATAACAACCAAAACAACAGAAAAATAAAAGAAAAGTATAAATAGTAACCATCGCCAGATTGAGATTGTTTGCAAGGTCTTTTGAAGCCCGTTGCCGGACTTCGTTGCCGACACCCTCTGTCTGGCTATTTTCATGTATGGAGGATAACTGCCTATGGCAAAAAACAAAACAGAGATTCATGTGACCACTGTATTTGACGGGGAACTGGACGCAACCGATGTGTTCGTCAGCCTGATTTCCCAGAAATACGGTAAAATAAATACAAAAGAATATCTTGCTAAAAAGAAAGATATAGGCTATAATGAAGATGAGGTTCAAAAGAGCCAGATACCGTCTGGATTGTGTGGGTAAATGGCTATGATGAACGAAATGGAATACAGAACAATCGGTTCGGCACTTGCCGGGGGCTATCGTGCGGCGGTCTATTGCAGGCTGTCAAAGGACGATGACCTGCAAGGCGAAAGTGCCAGTATCGCCAACCAGCGTGATATGCTGGAAAAATACTGCGAAAAGCAGGGATGGGAGGTTGTGGCAGTCTATCAGGACGATGGCTTCACAGGTCTTAATATGGAGCGTCCTGATTTACAGAGGATGTTGAGAGCTATTGAGCGCAGGCAAATCAACCTTGTCATCACGAAAGACCTCAGCCGACTGGGGCGTAACTATCTGCAAACCGGGCATTTGATTGAGGACTTTTTCCCAAGAAACGGTGTCCGCTATATTGCCATGAATGACGGTATCGACACCCTGCGGGATAACAACGACATCGCCCCGTTCAAGAATATCCTGAATGAGATGTACAGCAAGGATATTTCCAAGAAAGTCCATTCCTCTTATCTTCTGAAAGCGCAGAAAGGACAGTTTACCGGGTGTCTTGCCCCGTTTGGGTATCGGAAAGACCCGGAGGACAAAAACCATCTGCTCATTGACGAGGAAACCGCCCCGATTGTGCGGCTGATTTTCGGATATGCCCTGAACGGTCATGGTCCGAACTATATCCGCAGACGGCTGGAGGAAGAAAAAATCCCCTGCCCCACATGGTGGAACCGGGAACGGGGGCTTCGCAACACCCGAACCAAATGGGAAAAGAAAGACCCGGAAAACGGGCGGTATATGTGGGACTTCTCCGTTATCAAAGACCTTTTGATGAATCCCGTCTACACCGGTGCGATTGCTTCCCAGAAAAAAGACTACCGTTTCAAAATCGGCACAATTGGGGAAAAGAAGCCGGAGGACTGGATTGTGGTGGAGGGACAGCATGAACCGCTGATTGACCGCATGAGCTTTGACATTGTGCAGAACAAGATGAAATCCCGCCAGCGTCCGGGGCAGACCGATGAAATCAGCCTGTTTGCCGGATTGTTAAAATGCGGCGAGTGTGGGAAGTCGCTGACGGTACGCTACACAAACGCAAAACATCCCCAGCGGATTTATTCCTGCAAGACCTACAACGCCTTTGGAAAGAACCACTGCACCCAGCACCGGATTGACTATGACACCCTTTACAGCCATGTGCTGCGGAAAATCCGGGAATGTGCCAGAGCTGCCCTGATGGACGGGGAAGCGGTTGCCGACCGCCTGACCAATACCTGTGAAGCAGAGCAGCGGGAACAGCGGGAAGCAATGGAACGCTCCCTTACAAGGGACGAGGAACGGATTGAGGTTCTGGACAAAATGGTCATGCGGCTTTATGAGGATATGATTGCAGGGCGTATCAGTGAGCAGAATTTCAACACCATGCTGGAAAAGACACAGACCGAGCAGACGGAGCTTAAAGCAAAAGTGTCCGAGGGCAGAAAGCGGCTGTCTGATGAAGTCCAGCTTGCCAATGACGCAAAACAATGGGTGGAAGCCATTCAGGAATATGCCAACATCACAGAGCTGGACGCAGCCACCCTTAACCGCTTAATCAAAGAAATCGTCGTGCATGAACGCATTGACGAAGATAAAACAAGACACATTTCTATCGAAATTCATTTTAATCTCAAACCCATCCCGGAGGTGGAACAGGTCACTGCCTGACCTGTCCCGCCGGGACGGTTCTCTAAAAAACACCATATAGATTTTTTGTACGCCGCCGCCCGCCATCGAGCAGAGTTTTACACCTAATTGGGGATAAAACAGCTGATGGCTGGTGCCGGAATCATGCTGCTGGGAACTACCCTGATTCCACAGCTGGCAACATTGTTCTCTTAAGAGGAGTGGTAGATGAACACCATCATTGAGAGAATTACGGAAGCGATAAAGGATATCCTGATCGGACTTATCAAGTCATGTTTGGATAACATGTTCACGTCTGTCAATGAGCAGGTGGGAACCATAGCCGGGCAGGTGGGACAGACACCGCAGGGATGGAATGCAGGGATTTTTAATCTGATTCAGAATATATCCCAAACGGTGATCGTCCCCATTGCGGGACTGATCATCACCTTTGTCCTGTGCTATGAATTGATCACGATGGTAACACAGAAAAACAATTTCCATGAATTTGAGACTTATAACATTTTCCTCTGGATCTTCAAAGCGTATGTGGCCATTTATCTGGTGACAAATACGTTCAATATCACGATGGCGGTCTTTGACGTTGGCCAACATGTGGTCAACAATGCCGCCGGGGTGATATCAGGAAACACTGCGGTGGATGCAACAGAAGCAATTACACGGATTGTGGATGCCCTGGAGGATATGGAGTTAGGGGATTTGTTCCTGCTATCCATGGAAACGCTGCTGATCAGTATTACCATGCGGATTCTGTCAATCATCATAACCGTTATTTTGTACGGAAGAATGATAGAAATTTACCTTTATACTTCCATAGCACCAATTCCGTTTGCCACCATGACCAATAAGGAATGGGGCAATATCGGAAACAACTATTTAAAAGGCTTGTTCGCACTGGCATTTCAGGGATTCTTCATGATGGTCTGTGTGGGAATTTATGCAGTTTTAGTAAATGCAATGACCATATCCAGTGACCTTCATGCAGCAATGTTTTCAGTAGCGGCTTATACCGTGATTCTTGCATTTTCATTATTCAAGACCGGAAGCCTTAGCAAATCAATATTCAATGCCCATTAACGGGCAGGAAAGGAGCGCATACCATGGCGTATGTACCAGTACCAAAAGACCTTACCAAGGTCAAAACAAAAGTAGCGTTAAATCTGACAAAGCGGCAGCTGATTTTCTTTTCACTTGCCGCAGTTGTGGGGATTCCGTTTTATCTGTTCATGAGAAAACCAATCGGTTCCAGTATTGCTGCCATTCTGATGGTAACGATCATGCTTCCATTTTTCTTCATGGCGATGTATGAAAAAGACGGGCTTCCCTTTGAAAAAGTGGTGGCAAATATCATTCGACAGAAGTTTATCTGTCCAGCGGTAAGACCATATAAGACAGAAAATTTTTATCAGGAGATTTCCACCCTTGTAAAAAAGGAGGGTGTGCCGGATGGCAAAAAAGACAAAGCAGGAGGCTCAGCAGGAGCGTCTGTCTCTGGCGGAAAAAAGAAACCGTCAGGAAAGAAGAAACAAAAAAAGCAGAAAAGAAAGAGAACAGGAAAAGCGTAAGAAGAAACAGGAACGGAATCGCAGGAAACAGAAAGGCATTCCTACAACTGCACAGCAGAGCATTCCGTATATTCGGATGCTGCAGGATGGTATCTGCCAGGTGACAAAGACCTTTTTCTCTAAGACGATTCAGTTTTATGACATCAATTATCAGCTGGCTTTAAATGAGGATAAGACCACGATATTTGAGAATTACTGTGATTTCTTAAATTACTTTGATTCTTCCATCAGTGTGCAGCTGTCCTTTATCAATCAGCAGGTGGATGTGGCAGAATTTGAGAAAAGTATTGATATTCCGGATCAGAACGATGACTTCAATGCCATTCGTGAAGAATACCGTACTATGCTGAAAAATCAGCTTTCCAAAGGAAATAATGGTCTGGTAAAGACGAAGTATATCACTTTTGGAATTGAAGCAGAAAGTCTGAAGGTAGCAAGACCAAGGCTTGAAAGAATCGAAACAGATATCTTAAATAACTTTAAGGTTCTGGGAGCACAGGCACATTCTTTGAATGGACTGGAAAGGCTGGAGATTCTGTATCATGTGTTCAACCAGGATCGGATTGAACCATTTAAGTTCCAGTACAAGATGCTTCCGGAAACCGGATTAAAGACCAAAGATTTTATTGCACCGACTTCCTTTAACTTTTCCAAGAATCAGACATTTTTGATGGGAAGAACGATGGGAAGTGTGAGTTACCTTCAGATTCTTGCACCGGAGCTGACAGACCGGATGCTTGCAGATTTTCTGGATGTGGATGACAGCATCAATGTCAACATTCATATCCAGTCCATTGATCAGAGTTCAGCAATCAAGATGATCAAGAGTAAGATTTCTGATCTTGATAAGATGAAGATCGAAGAGCAGAAGCGTGCGGTACGTTCCGGTTATGATATGGACGTGCTTCCATCGGACCTTGTGACTTATGGCGAAGAGGCAAAGAATCTGCTGGAAGATCTGCAGTCCAGAAATGAGAGAATGTTCCTTGTGACAGTTCTGGTAATGAATACCGCAAAGAAGCGTCAGAAGCTGGATAATAATATTTTCCAGGTGCAGGGGATCGCACAGAAATATAACTGTTCCTTAAAACAGCTGGATTATCAGCAGGAAGCAGCACTCATGTCCTGTATTCCGCTTGGAGTCAATCGAATTGAAATTCAGAGAGGGCTTACCACATCTTCAACAGCGATCTTCGTGCCATTTACGACACAGGAACTGTTTCAGGAAGGGGAAGCTCTTTATTATGGATTGAATGCATTATCCAACAACATGATCATGGTTGATCGGAAACGTCTGAAGAACCCGAATGGACTGATTCTTGGTACACCAGGTTCCGGTAAGTCCTTCTCAGCAAAGAGGGAAATTACAAACTGCTTTTTGATTACGGAGGACGATATCATTGTCTGTGATCCAGAAGCCGAATATTCGGCACTTGTGCAGGCGCTGCATGGGCAGGTGGTAAGAGTTTCGCCGGTATCTGACCAGTATATCAATCCAATGGATCTGAACCTGAATTATTCTGAGGAAGATAATCCGCTGTCATTGAAAGCAGATTTTATCCTGTCTTTGTGTGAGCTGATTGTTGGAGGAAAGAATGGATTGGAACCGGTAGAAAAAACGATTATTGACCGTTGTGTGCGGTTAGTATATCAGGAATACCTTGCCGATCCAATACCGGAGAAGATGCCAATCCTGGAGGACTTATACAACCTTCTGAGAAAACAGGAAGAGCCGGAAGCACAGCGGCTGGCTACTTCATTAGAGATCTATGTTACAGGCTCTTTGAATGTATTTAACCATCAGACAAACGTGGATATCAATAACCGCATTGTCTGCTTTGACATCAAAGAATTGGGAAAACAGCTGAAAAAGATTGGGATGCTCGTAATCCAGGATCAGGTCTGGAACAGGGTAACGATGAACCGTTCTGCCCATAAGTCCACCAGATACTATGTGGATGAGTTCCATCTTCTTTTGAAGGAAGAGCAGACTGCAGCCTACAGCGTGGAGATTTGGAAGCGATTCCGTAAATGGGGTGGTATCCCAACGGGCATCACCCAGAATATTAAGGATTTATTGTCTTCCAGGGAAATAGAGAATATATTTGAAAATTCAGATTTTATTTATATGCTGAACCAGGCTTCCGGAGACAGGCAGATTCTTGCAAAACAGCTGAATATCTCACCAACCCAGCTGTCCTATGTAACCAACAGTAATGAGGGGGAAGGACTTCTGTTCTATGGAAATGTCATTATCCCGTTCGTAGACAGATTCCCGAAGAATTCCCTCTATAAAATCATGACAACCCGCTTAGAGGAAACTTCCGAAGCAGGTTAAATCAAAGGAGAAGACAATGTTACGAGCAATTTCATATGTATTAACTTTTAGTGGCGGTGCTGTATTTGGCATCGCTTTTCTCTGTTTATTACAGGCAGGGAAAGGGTATCCGAAAAAGGAGGAGTAAGTAGTGGCAGAACAGAGAATGAAAGTCAGGGATAAGAAAGTCCAGAAGATGACCAAAGATGGTCTGGTGGAAGAAAACCTGACGGATAAATCTTCTGTTCGTGTCAGTAACCGTGTCAGTGATGTGCAGATGGGAATAAAACAGGGGGAAAAAGCAGAAAACCTTGTGGATAAGTCTCCCCGCCAGTCTAAGCGAAGTGGGAAAAATATCCGTCCCTCTGTGCAAAAATCCAGGGATGCACCGGAACTGATGCGAACGGAGAACCAAAGTGAGGATTTTGGACAAAATAGAAAGCAACAAAACCGGAAAAGAATCCGTGCTGTGAACAGAAAAGAATCAAGATTTGCGGAAAAATCCGAAGCCAGCCAGTCAGGGAGACTGAAAGAAAAACGTGCGGATCTTTCAGAAAACAGAGGAGACAGCCGGAGTAAGAAGAATGGTGGAAGTAAGAAACCAAAGCAGAAACAGCGTCTGAAATTTGCTTATGAAGAGACTGGTGCTTCTGTGAAAAATGACAAAGATATGGAGAAATTGAACCAGATGGATACGGATGGAGTCAATTTCCGTCATCAGAAACAGAAGGAAAAAGCCAAAAAGTTTTCTTATGAGGAACCAAGAAAGAAAAAGGAAGCAAAGCAGCATTCCAAGAAGGCACAGGTTTATCAGGCAAATGAAGGAGAGGGTTCTGGAAAGAAGAAATCCCGCCTGAAGTTTGGCGAAGGGGAATCTGTGAAAACAGAAAAAGCTTTTGTTGTTAAGAAAGCAGGAAGTGCAACTTCCGCAGCATTGCACCGTGAGATCAGTAAAAATGAAGACGATAATGCGGCAGTAGAAGGTGCCCATAAGTTGGAAGAAGGCTGCGAAGGTATTTACCGGCTGGAACAGAGAAGTGCCAGACAAAGGAAACAGAGGGCTTCCAGAAAGAGAAGCAGACTGGAGAGACAGGCAGAGAAACAGACACAGGCGGCAGCCCGTCAGGAGCAGAAGAAGCTAAAAAAACAGATTCAGAAGCAACAGATCAAACGGGATTATGCCAAAGCAAAACGAAGTGAACAGACAGTAGGAACAGCTACAAAAGGTACGATTGATTATATCAAGAAGATTGGCGGCAAAGTCACCAACTTCTTTAAAGAAAACCGGAAGGTGTATATCAGTGTGGCAGTTCTGATCGGATTGATGTTTCTGATTATAACGAATGTCACGTCATGCTCTGCAGTATTTTTACAAAATGTGATCACTTACACGGGAACCAGTTATCTGTCATCGGATCAGGCAATCCGGGAAGCGGAACTGTATTATACACAGTTGGAAGCTAATCTGCAGGAGCGGATTAACAACATGGAGTCTGAAGAACCGGGACATGAGGAATACCGATATAACATCGGACCTATTGAGCATGATCCGTTTATCCTAATCAGTTATCTGTCAGCAAAGTATGAGGAGTTTACTTTTGAACAGGTCAAGCCTGAACTGGATGCATTGTTTGCAGAGCAATATCATCTGACTACTGAAGCAGTCAATGAAACTGTGACAGAGACAGCAACAGTAAGAGTTGGAGAATCGTTGGGACAGGTTGTAACAAGCGGATATTGTAACTGTCCAATCTGTTGTGGTATTTGGAGTGGAGGACCGACTGCCAGTGGAGCATATCCAACAGCCAATCATACCTTAGCAGTAGATGCTTCCAATCCGTTTGTTCCAATGGGAACAAAGGTGGTCATGAATGGTGTCGAATATACGGTAGAAGATACCGGAGCTTTCGCAAGATACGGTGTACAGTTTGATGTCTATTATGACAGTCATGCGGCAGCATCCGCACATGGTCATAAGACCTGGGAATGCTATCTGGCAGATGATAATGGAAGCCAGGAAGTGGAAGTGACCAGGACAAGAGATGTAGATGTGCTGAATGTCACCTTAAACAGCGGAAATCTGATGTCGATCTGTCAGGACAGGCTGGGATTTTTCCAGAAAGAACTGTTCAGTGCCTACAACGATACAAAAGGCAACTTGCAGATGTTTGCGACACCGGTTGATTTTAACTGGTATTCCAGTGTGACCAGCTATTATGGATACAGGATTCACCCGATTTCTGGAGCTAATCAGTTACACAATGGCATGGATATCGGGGCACCGGAAGGAACAAAAGTGATGGCAGGACTGACAGGAACAGTTACAACTTCTGCTTATAACGACAGCTATGGCAATTATGTTGTAATCAAGGACAGTAAAGGCTATGAACTACGGTATGCACATTTAAGCAGCCGGAGTGTATCTGCAGGAGCATCCGTCACGAAAGGTGATGAGATAGGTCTTGTAGGAAATACTGGAAATTCCACAGGAAGCCATCTTCATATTGAACTTCTGAAAAATGGAGAGCGGTTAAACCCGATCTTTTATCTGGAAACTGGAGAAGGAGCAGGCTTTGGCGGCAATGAATATACCAGTGAAGCAGCACAGCGTTTGTTAAATGAAGCAGCGAGATATCTCGGGACACCGTATGTGTGGGGTGGATATTCCCCAAGTGGATTCGATTGTTCCGGATTTGTAAGCTACTGTCTGACAAACTCTGGTGTAAGGAATACAGGAAGACTAACAGCACAGGGACTGTACAACATTTGTACACCAGTATCCCAGTCGGAGGCACAGCCGGGAGATTTGATCTTCTTTACTGGAACTTACGACGCAGGGGAGCCGGTAACGCATATCGGAATCTATGTAGGCAATGGTCAGATGATCCATTGTGGACATCCGGTGCAGTATACGTCCATCAATTCCCCATACTGGCAGAGCCATTTCTATGGATTCGGACGATGGTAAGAAAAAAGGGCGGCTGTATCAGCCGTCCGGAAAGGAGAAGCGATGAAAAGTCTTGAAAAAGCAACGGCGGATTATGAGAAAGCCAAAGAGAAAATGGAAGCCTCCAAAGCCAGATATGAAGCAGATTTAAAGCGTTTCAAGGCTGCGGAGATTGCCAAAACAGAAGCGGAAAATCTGGAAATTGTAAGAATTATCCGTGCAATGGATATGAGTATTCCAGAATTGGAAGCTTTCAAAAAGAGAATGAAAAATGAACTGCCCGGCAGGGTAGAAATACAGAAGGAGGAAACAAAAGCCGATGATGAATCTGGAAAAAATGAAACAGAAGAAGAGAACAATTACTAAAAGCAGGGTAAAAAAGAGCTTGCTTGCAGCAACGACATTTCTTTGCCTGACAACACCTTTGCTCCAGACACAGACTGCTTATGCAGCTGAGAATACCACGCCTGCAATCACGATTGAGAAACCGGATGGCTGGAAACAGGGAGAAACAACCATTGCTGTTACGGTAGATTCCAGTCATATGCCGGAAGGTTTCTCAATAGCAAAGATTGAAGCAAAAGCAGGAAAAGATGGAAGCTGGCAGGATGTAACCGGAAGTGGAAGTATCACGATCACTGGAAACCAGACAGTGTATGTGCGTGTGACAGATGGTGAGGGGAAGGTCTATGAGCAGAATCGCTCTATTAAGTGTTATGACACGGAAAAGCCTACACTCTCTGCTTCCCTGACAGATGGTGTGCTGACGATTCAGGGGAATGATACAGTATCAGGGATTACTGCAGTAACAGTCAATGGCACCACTTATAAAGACTTGAAGGATGGAATGCTGAGAGTGCAATTGACACAGAAAGATTTTACTACAAAACAGATTGAGATTACGGTAACAGACGGTGCCGGAAATACGTCTGAAAAGTATGTGTTACAGAATCCTTATTATGAATGGGCAAAGAAGCAGGCAGAGAAACAGAAAACTTCCATTGACAGTAATGGTGCAATGGCAACCACGACCAGTGCAGATGCAACTGGGACTGAGAAAACAACGACTTCACCGCTTCCGCAGGATGCACAGGCTTCTGAGCCGACAGATGCAAAAGGAACCGTGGATGATCGGACAGTGACAGGTATTGAGGAACAGCTTAATAAAGAAGGCGAGACAGCAGATTCTGTTACTAAAACAGCTACGGAAGGCACAAAAGAGTTTTATACCATTTCAACTAAGAGTGGTAAGATTTTCTATCTGATTATTGACAATTCAAAATCTCAGGATAATGTGTATTTTCTTACAGAAGTCAGTGAAAAAGATCTGATGAACTTCACACTTTCTGATTCGGTGACACTTCCGGAAGTGGATACGGTTTATGCAGAACCAGAGAAAAAAGCAGAGGAAGAAAAACCGGAAACGACAGAGACAGATGAGAAAGATAAGGTAGAGGATGATATTCAGATGCCTGAAGATAAAAGTCCATTTGGAACGTATCTTTTGATTGCACTGGTTGCAGTCGGAGCTGCGGCAGGAGGATATTACTTCAAAGTCTATAAACCAAAACATGAATATGATGACGAGGATGAGATGGAAGAGGATGAAGATGAATCCGAAGATTCAGAGTCAGAAAAACGGGAAGTAGATGATGCAGATGAGCAGGAAGAAAGTACAGAACCGGAAATCCTGAGAGATGAAGATTTTGACGATAATGTGCTGGAAGATGAAGAAGAGGAGCAGGAGTAAATGAAATTAGTGATTGCAGAAAAGCCATCGGTTGCGATGGCACTGGCTTCGGTACTGGGAGCCAGAACAAGAAAAGATGGCTACGTGGAGGGAAACGGTTATATCGTTTCCTGGTGCGTAGGACATCTAGTTGGATTATGCGATGCATCGGAATACGATGAAAAATATAAAAAATGGAGATATGAAGATCTGCCGATTGTGCCGGAATGCTGGAGACACAAGGTTTTGGATGGAACAAAGAAGCAGTACGGAATCTTGAAAAAACTGATGAGAGATTCCAATGTAGATGAAGTGATCTGTGCTACTGATGCAGGACGTGAAGGAGAGTTAATCTTTCGTCTGGTGTATGAGCAGGCAGGATGCAAAAAGCCGATGAAGCGGCTCTGGATTTCTTCCATGGAAGAACAGGCAATTAAAGATGGATTTGCGTCATTAAAAGACGGTTCGTGTTATGACAGTCTCTATCAGTCAGCACTTTGCAGGGCAAAGGCAGACTGGCTGGTGGGAATCAATGCGAGCCGTCTTTTTTCCGTTCTGTATAACCAGAATCTGAAAGTCGGAAGAGTGCAGACACCAACACTTGCCATGATCGTGGATCGAAATCAGAAGATTAAGGAATTTACCAAAGAAAAATATTATATGGCTCATATCAAGTTTGATGATATGGATGCAGTTACAGAGCATTTTCAGAAAAAAGAGGATGCAGATAAAGTGGCTGCGGACTGCCTGGAGCGGATGTGCGAAGTGGAAAAGGATGATGTGAAAGAGAAAACAGTCCGCCCTCCGAAGCTTTATGATCTGACCACCCTTCAGAGGGAAGCTAACAGAATGTTTGGCTATACCGCACAGCAGACATTGGATGCAGTGCAGGAGATGTATGAGCAGAAGCTTGTCACTTATCCGAGAACAGACAGCCAGTATCTGACAGATGAGATGGGAGAAAGCACAGAAACTCTGATTCAGATGTTACTTGGGGAAATGCCTTATGCTGAAAGCCTGGAATATCAACCGGACGTGAGTAAGGTATTAAATTCAAAGAAAGTATCTGATCACCATGCAATTATCCCGACCATGGAAGTAGCAAAGGCAGATATAGGTAAACTGAAAGAGCGAAACCGCAAGATTTTGTATCTGATCAGTGCCAGGGTACTGACAGCAACTGCAGATCCTTATATTTATGAAAGCCATAAAAGCCAGATTACCTGTAATTATCATACGTTTTATCTCACGGCAAAGAAAACAAAGCAGGAAGGATTCAAGGCAATCGAAAATAAAATGAAACAGTTCTTTGGCGTAAAGAGTGAGAAAGAAGAGCCGGAGCTGGATATCTGGGCAGGTAAGCATTACGGTCCTTGTGATTCTTTTGTATCGGAACATTTTACACAGCCACCGAAACAGTACACAGAAGATACCCTGCTTTCTGCGATGGAACGTGCTGGGAATGAAGAACTGACCGAAGATACGGAAAAGAAAGGACTTGGTACTCCGGCAACAAGGGCAGCAATCATTGAAAAACTGATTCAGTCTGGTTTTGTGAAAAGGGAAAAGAAAAATCTGGTGCCGACAGATGATGGCAATGTACTGATTACGGTTTTGCCGGATGAGATTAAATCTCCGAAGATGACAGCAGAGTGGGAAATGGCATTGAATCACATTGCCCAGAATACAGAGACAGCAGATGAATTCCTAAATGGGATTACAGAGCTGATGCAGGAACTGGTTGCCAGATATCAGGCTATTTCAGAAGAAAAGAAAGAGCAGTTTCAGGGAAAAGCAAAAGGGGAAGTCATTGGCAAATGTCCCCGATGTGGAGCTGATGTCAGGGAAGGAAAAGTAAACTTTTACTGTTCCGACCGGAACTGTGCTTTTACCTTATGGAAGAATGATAAATTCCTTGCAAGCCAGGGGAAAAAGATGGATAAGGCGGCAGCAAAGAAGTTCCTGTCTAAAGGAAAAATCCATTATAAGGATCTGGTATCCAGAAAAACAGGGAGACAGTATGAAGCAACTGTGGAAATGATTGATCCCGGCGAGGGAAATGTGCAGTTCAATCTGATTTTCCCACAACGATAAGTAATGTATTGCAGGCAGTCTAAGGACTGTCTGTTTTCATACAAATATTATGAAAGAGAGGACCTTAGCATGAAGAAAAAAGGTAATTTTAGGAAAGTAGTATCTGGATTGCTGGCAGGCATGACAATGCTTAGTACAGTGTTATCTCCGATGACTGCATATGCAGCGGAGATCCAGCCAGAGGAAAAACCGCCACTTTATGAGGAAGTGAAAGACCTTCTGGATGAAGAGGAGGTGGTGACTGCCAAAGATTATGAACTTGAAACAGGCAGTGTATTTGATGTGAAATCAGACTACACAGGACTGGAAATCAAGGATGCTGACAAGGTTAAAGTCACATTTGAGGAAGCAAAGAACGACAAGAATGAGGATTTTACGACAGATCATGTGGACACTTACAAAGCGGTCTATTATGTGGAACCGGTAAATCAGGAGCATCCGAAGTATCAGATCAGCCGAAAGCTGATTGTGCGTGAGAAAGAAACAGAAGTGCAGACAGAAACTGCAGGGAGTGAAGCAGTAACCGAATCTGAAACAGCTGGCAGTGAACAGCAGACAGAAGAAGCGGAGGATTCAGAATCAGACTCGGAAATTACCGATATTGATGCTGATGAATTTGATGATTTAGTAGAGCAGGCACAGAATCAGGATACCTATGATGAAGAATCCGGGTTAGAGCTTCACGATGTTTTGGAACAGGCAGGAGACGAAGGTGTGGATCTTGATTCTATGGAAGAGGGAGAGATTGCAACATTTGAAGCAGTTTCGGCTTATTCAGCAAGAAGTACACAGCAGGTAACAATCGAAAAAGGACCTCTGTATAGATATGCAGATTATAATCTTGGAACCTATCTGACAGAGCCGTACTATATCAGCTACGGAAGCGTCAGAGCAACTGCGTATTGTGTACAGCCGGCAAAACCAGGACCAGGATCTGGAAATTATACAATCACAAAGATCGGGGACAATCAGGCGTTAGCAAAAGTGTGTTATTACGGTACAGATGCCGCAGGAAGCGAAAGTTTTTTTGCGAATAAACACACGGATTTTTCAGAAGGAAAAAGATTCATCATTATTCACATGGCTGCATCTTATGCCAATGGAAGCAGTGATGCATTCTATGGAACAAATGCTACAGGCGAGGCTTTGGCAAAAGAACTCTATAATTATTGTGCAAATAAGCCGGAAATACCAGATGTAGCGATGTCATTTTCCAAACCGAATGTAAAAGCTTATGTAGATGGAAATGTTCAGAGAACGGAGAACATTAAGTTCAATGCATCTTCCCAGCAGAAAATCACAATGGACTTACCAAAGGGAGTGAAGCTTTATAATGTATCTACTGGAAATGTAAGTGCGGCAGGTGCAAGCGTAACAATTGGAGGCGGAACCACGTTTTATCTTTCAGCTCCTCTGACACAGACAAGAGATGTAAGTGCTACTTTTTCTGCAAAAATGAAGGGAAGTATTACAAAAGATTATTCAGCATATAAACTGACTACGAATGCAAGTGTTCAGGATCTGGCATTTGTGTTTGGAGAAGGTGTCGCTGATGAAAAATATGTAAGCTTAAAGGTGTCCTGGATTGAACAGGCTACGATCGAAATCGTAAAGAAAGACGATACAGCGGATGTTAATCTTGCAGGTGCAGTGTTCGGTGTATACAGCGATGAGGCTTGTACAAAGCTGATCATTCAGATGCCGGCAACAGATAAGAATGGAAAATCTTCTGTTACGATCATCAAGACACAGGATACTGTTTATCTGAAAGAGATCACCGCACCACAGGGATATGTGGTAAATGCAACGGCAACAAATGTAAAACTGGTAGCAAGTAAAACCTCATCGGTAACTGTGGAAAATAAGGAACAGCTGGCAGAGCTTACCATTTACAAAGAAGGACAGGTTCTTACCGGAGCAGATGTCAGTGAAAATGGAACGGTATTCCAGTATGAAAACCGCAGACAGAAAAATGCAGTGTATAACGTGTATGCCGGGGCAGATATCGTAACTGCTTATGGCACAAAAGTGTACAGCAAAGGTGACCTGGTAAAAGATAATCTGACTACGGGAGAGAATGGTTCTGTTACACTGAAGAACCTGCATCTTGGAAGCTATGTGGTGAAAGAAGCAAAAGCACCGGACAATTTCTATAACGGCAGCGAAGAAAAGCCAGTGACTCTGACTTATGCCGGACAGAATAAAGAAGTTGTATTTGCAGATGTGACTTTTAACAACGAAAGACAGAAAGCAGATGTTTCCGTAGTAAAACAGGATAAAGATACAAAGAAACCACTGAATGGCGGTATTTTTGCTCTGTATGCATCCGATGATATTAAAAATGCAGACGGAACCGTTGTTGTGAAAAAAGGAACACTGATTGAGAAAGCAACTACTGGAGCAGATGGAACTGCAAAATTCACAGCAGATCTTCCGATTGGATATTCCTATTCCGTAAAAGAAGATCAGGCGCCGGAAGGCTATGTAAGAAATACAGAAGATGTGTATACGTTCAAGTTTTCTTACACCAATGATAAAGAAGCAACCGTATTATTTGCCCATACCTTCAGCAATGACCGTGTGACAGCAAAGATCAATTTATTCAAAGTTGATAAAGAAACAGGAAAAGCAGTACCACAGGGAGATGCCACACTGAAAGGTGCAGTTTATGGTCTGTATGCCCGTGAAGATATCGTGCATCCGGACGGAGCAACTGGAACTATTTATAAAGCAGGAGAACAGGTAGCATCTCTTACAACAGATGACAAAGGACAGTCTTCTGTAAAAGGTTTATATCTTGGCAAATATTATGTCAAAGAGATCACACCGCCGACCGGATACCTGGCAGATACAGAAGAGCATGATCTTGTGTGCAGTTATGAAGGAGATATGACAGCAGAAGTAAAAAGAGAGTGCACTTCCAGTGAGCAGGTCATCAAACAGCCATTTCAGATCATCAAAGCAGCCAACAATGGAAAGACCGATGCAGATCTGTTATCCGGAGCCGGATTTACAGTTTATCTGAAATCTTCCCTTACAAAGAAAGCAGATGGAAGCTATGATTTTGATTCTGCCAAACCAGTAGTGAGTAGAGAAAATGGAGCAACTGAGATTTTCACAGATGAAAAAGGGTATGCCTGCAGTATTCCATTACCATTTGGAAGCTATATCGTGCGTGAAACTACAACACCGCACAATTACAAGCCAGTCGATGATTTTGAAGTGAATATCACAGAACATCATCCAAACGAGCCACAGATCTGGCGAGTGCTTCTGGATGAAGAGTTTAAGGCAAAACTGAAAATCGTGAAAAAAGACGATGAAACAAAGAAATCTGTATTGATTGCCGGAACAGAATTTAAGGTATATGACCTGGACAACAAGAAGTATGTGGAGCAGGTAACAACTTACCCAGTGACAACTACTCACAAGTCCTATTTTACGGACAGCCAGGGATATCTGATCATGCCGAAGAATCTGAAGATCGGACATTACCGGATTGAGGAAGTCAACGCACCGGAAGGGTACACAATCAATAAGAACTATGTAGAGATTGCGGTGGATGCAAATACAGCATACCAGATGGATTCTGAGAGCGGAGATGCCATTATTACGGTAGACTACGAGAACCATCCGGTAAAAGGAAAGCTGACGATCTATAAAAAAGGTGAGATGCTGACCGGATTTAAAAAGGATTTTGTTTATGAAGAAAGATACCTGAAGGGTGCATCATTTCATGTCTATGCAGCTGAAAATATCTATACACCGGATTATCAGAAAGATGAAAACGGAAACAGACAGCTGATCTATGCAAAAGATGCACTGGTAACAACGGTAACGACCGGGGAAGACGGAAAAGCAGTTGCTGATAACCTGCCGCTTGGTTCTTACTATGTGGTAGAAAAGACTGCACCGGAAGGATTCGTCCTGAACCATGACAGATCGGATGTCTCATTTGTCTATGCGGATCAGGATACACCTGTGATCGAACAGGAAGTGATGGTTGGCGATGACCGCCAGAAAGTTGCAATCCAGGTAGAAAAACAGGATGCAGAAAATGGTGCACCCGTAGCAGGAGCTGTCTTTGGCATCTATAACACAGAAGATCTGAAGAATGAGAAAGGTGAGATCATTGTAAAGGCAGATACACTTCTGCAGGAAATGACTTCTGATAACGATGGTCTTGCAGCATGTACGCTGGATCTGCCGCTTGGACAGTATTATGTGAAAGAGTTAAAAGCACCGGCGGGATTTGTATCCTCTGATGAAGTTCTGAATCTGGATGCTTCTTACCAGGGGCAGGATGTGAAGACAGTAAAACTGAAAACAGTGAAAAAGAACCAGCCGACAACAGTTGAAATCACAAAATCTGATGTAACAACAGGTGTGGAACTGGATGGGGCAAAACTCACCGTTCTTGATAAAGAAGGAAATGTTGTGGATCAGTGGACTTCTGTAAAAGATCAGCCACATGTGATCAAACGACTGACTGTGGGTAAAGAATACACCCTTCGAGAGGAAATTGCACCGTATGGATATCTGAAAGCGACGGATGTGAAGTTCACACTGGAAGATACTGCCGAGATTCAGAAAGTAGAGATGAAAGATGAAGTTCCAACAGGACTTCTGATCATCAACAAAAATGGAGAGTTTCTGGATAAGGTGACACTTTTGGATCATGTAAAAGGTACCGTGGAGCATCTTTTTGAGTATGTAACCGGAAGCCTTTCAGATGTGGCTTTCGATGTATTTGCTGCGGAAGATATCAAAGCGGCAGATGGTGTCAGTGAAGATTATTTCAAAGCAGATGAAAAAGTAGGAACCATTACCACAGATTCCAATGGTATTGCACAGATGGGAGATCTCCCGGCTGGAAAATACTATGTGAAGGAAGTAAAAACAGCTCACGGTTATGTGCTGGACAAAGAGCCGAGATATGTTGACCTTTCCTACCGTGATCAGGACACACCAGTCATCACTTATGATGAGAAATGGCAGAATGCCCGTCAGAAAGTAAAGGTTACGGTTCTGAAGAAAGAAAAAGATACAGAACGTGTTCTTGCAGGTGGTGTCTTTGGTCTTTATACCAGTGAAGATATCAAAAATGCAA
Source organism: Blautia wexlerae (assembly GCF_013300825.1). GTDB lineage: Bacteria > Bacillota > Clostridia > Lachnospirales > Lachnospiraceae > Blautia_A > Blautia_A wexlerae_B. Next base: position 74,942 of record NZ_JAAIMY010000013.1, on the reverse strand, counting down.
AGGGCGAGGTACTCCTTGAGAAAGACAGTCTGATCGAGCAGCGGGTAACGGATGAAAAAGGACAGATTACTTTTACGGCAGATCTTCCGGTAGACGGAAAATACTATGTGAAAGAAATCTTTGCGCCGGACGGATTTGTTACAACAGAAGAAGTACAGGAATTTACCTTTGAATATGCCGGAGAAGACCAGGCAGAAGTAAGCTACGACTTTACTTTTGAAAATCAGCCAACCACAGTGGAGCTGTCCAAAACAGACCTGACAACAGGTAAAGAACTTCCAGGTGCACACCTGAAAGTAACGGATTCAGATGGCAATACAGTAGATGAATGGACTTCTACGGAAGAATCCCATGTGATCAAAGAACTGGTTGTTGGTAAGAAATACACCATGACAGAGACAAAACCGGCAGATGGATATGTCACTGCAGAAAGTATTACTTTCACAGTAGAGAATACAGCAGAGGTTCAGAAGCATGAGATGAAAGATGATGTGACAAAAGTAGAGATCAGTAAGACTGATATCACAGGAGAAACTGAGATTCCAGGTGCGAAACTGACGATTCTCGATGAGGATGATCAGGTAGTAGAGAGCTGGACTTCCACAGAGGAAGCACACTATATCGAAAAACTTCCAATCGGTAAATATACCTTACGTGAAGAGCAGGCACCGAAAGGATATCTTCTGACATCGGATGTTAGTTTTGAAGTAAAGGATACTGGAAAGATCCAGAAAGTAGCTATGAAAGATGACACTGCCAAGGGAAAAGTGATTCTCAATAAGACAGATAAATCATCAGGAGAACCGCTGAAAGGGGTAGAATTTGAACTTCGTGACAGCAAAGGAAAAGTTCTGGAAACCTTAAAGACAGATGCTGCCGGTCATGCAGAAAGTAAGCTGTATGAGATTGCCACATTTAAGAACGGCAAATATGATACCGCTATCAAGTATTATCTGGTGGAAACAAAGACACTGGACGGATACACACTGGATCAGACCAAGCATGAAGTGACATTTGCCTATGCAGATGACAGTACACCGGTTGTAGAAGTTACCTTTAATCTGACAAATGAGAAACCGGAAGTTCCAGAAACACCGAACACACCACAATCCCATGAAGAGACAAAGGTATCAAACGCACCGAAAACAGGTGACAGCACGAATATCTGGCTGCCGATCCTGCTTCTTGTAATCTCCACAGGAGGTATGGCAGGACTGTATATCAGCAGGAAAAGGAAATAAGGAAACTAAAACCAACGGTTATGATTGGGAGCTTCTATGTGAGGCTCCCTTTTTCATACAAAAATATCACAGAAAGGAACAGAAAACTATGATGAAAGCAATGGAAAAAAGACAGGAAGCACGAAAAAACCAGGAGAAAACTTTAAAGAGAATGATGGCTTATCAGAAGAAATCCGAGCAGATGGTCAACAGAAAAAGAATGAACCATCACATGATCAGAAAGGGGTAAAAGCGTATGATGAACAGAAAAGAATTTTATGAATATGTCAAAGACAATGTAAAGGAGTATCTGCCAGAGTCTTATAAGGACGCAGAAATTAAACTTCAGGAAGTAGAAAAAAACAATGGTTTGAAGCTGACAGGTATTACGATTCCGAATGGAGATCAGAGAATCGTACCGACAGTCTATCTGGATTCTCTCTACCAGGAATATATCCATGGAAAAGATGTAGACTCTTGTGTTGGCGATGTGGCTGATATGCGTATTGAGGCACAGGGAAAAGCAGAATTTTTTGATATGGGAGTTCCAGATATTCTGGATTATGAAAAGATGAAGGACAAATTACAGATGAGAATTTGTGATAAGGAATGGAATACCGATCTTCTTGCAGATAAAGTAGTCACAGAACACGGAGATTTTGCAGCTTATTATGCAGTAAATCTGGAGGAAAATGGAGAAGGGATCAGCAGTATTCCGGTAACTGTTTCTCTGATGAACGAGTGGGGAGTATCTGCCGAACAGATTCAAGCGGATGCGATGGTGGCAGACCGAAAACGTGGTGTCACACTTATGGATATGAATGAGATTATCAAATCTACGATTTTTGGTGAAGAACCAGAAAACCTGCTGAATGAAAAAATGGATATGGAAGCCATGGAAAACCCAATGTTCTGTCTGACAAACAAAGCTAAGATGAATGGAGCTTCCCTGTTACTGCAGGAAGATATTCGTAAACAGATTGGGGAATGCCTGGGTAGTGATTATTTTGTCATCCCATCTTCCATTCATGAAGTGCTGATTCTCCCTGATAACGGAATTTTTCAGGTCCCGGAACTAAATGCGATGGTAAAAGAAGTCAATGAGACACAGGTAGAAAGAGAGGAACAGCTGTCAGATAAGGTTCAGTTCTGTGATGGAAAGACAGCAGTCATGGAAAATGCTGAACGCAGGGAAGCACGGCTAGAAAAAGCAAAAGAAGCAGAAAAAACAGCTGTAAAAAAAGAAGCCAAAGGAGGAATACACGGAAAGCTGGAGAAAGCCAAGGCAGAGATCAAGGCAAAAGAAGCAGAGAAAGTGCCGAAGAATAAGTCAAAAGATCTTGCCACAGCATTATAAAGAGAAGCAACGATGATTTTAAGGGGACTGTGCTAAGCAGTCCCTGATTTTATGAAAAGGAGTAGCGCATGGCAAATAAATTATATGCAATGGAACAGCTGACGGAAGAGGTGGCAAAAGATGTAGCTGCCAGTCCGCAGGAATGGATGCGGTTCCTAAACACTGCATCCAGACTGTACAAATACACTTTTCCAGAACAGCTTTTAATTTATGCACAGCGACCGGAAGCAACTGCCGTAGCATCCATGGAAATCTGGAATCAGAAGATGTACCGATGGATCAAAAAGGGATCTAAGGGGATTGCCTTGATTGACAATACTTCCGGACCGAAAACAAAACTTCGGTATGTATTTGATGTGCAGGACACTTATAAAGTGCGGAATCTTGGAAAGGATCCTCAGTTATGGAATCTTCCAGTAGAAGGAGAACATCTGGTGGCAGATTATCTGCAGGAGCAGTTATCACTGGAAGATACAGAAGGAGGACTTGCTGAAAGTCTGCATCAGGCAGCGAAGGAGAGTATGCAGGAATGGCTTCCAGATGCATTGGAAGAACTGAGACTGGATGTGACAGGGACATTTTTGGAAGAACTGGACGAACAGAATCAGGAAGTAGAATTCCGGGAACTGATGACCAATAGTGTCTGGTATGTATTACTAAACAGGTGTGGACTGGATGTACAGGAATATCTGGATGCAGAGGATTTTCGGCATATTACGGACTTCAATCAGCTGAAAGTATTAGGACATCTGGGAAGTGCAGTCAACGAGATCAGCAGACCAGTTCTGATGCAGATTGGACGATATGTTCTGAATGATCTGGAAAATGACCTGAAAACGGTTGCAAAAGAAAAAGAAGTAGCTTATAATGAATTTAACACGTTAATTCGCGAAAGCAATACAGATAACACAGAAGATAGAGAAGAAAAAAAGGAGGAAACAGACTATGAGAGAGATCAGTTACAGCCAGAACGGAGAGTATCAGATTCCAGATATCAGCCTGGAAGAGACGAGAGGAACCATCGGCAAGTACGGAATGATGCGGAAAGAGTATCTGAGAAATCACAAGGTAGCCAGGTTCAACATTCTGACACTGCAGAACCGTCTGGACAGTCATCTGATGGAGATCGACAGCCAGGCAAGACAGAGAGTAGACGACCTGATGAACGAACTTCTGGAGAAAGATCCGGCACCGGACAAAATGGCAGACGGGATGGCATGGACCAGACACATGAACCAGATCAAGGCACAGGCAGAGGAGCTGGTGATTCAGGAGATTATTTACAGTTAAGTCTGTTCCCAACAGAAGAGGAACAGTTAGGAGAAATAAGGAAAGCGGCAGCTGCATTGGAACAGCCAGCCGCTTTTCTTATTTCCGATGAAGTGGTAAATGATATTCTCCGCACGGGAAGCGGACAGAAAAATACACTGTTTCATATTACAGCAAGACTGATTGAAGGTCTGGATAATGAAGAAATGCGGAGTTTTCTGAAAGATGAATATGGAACTGGTGGCAAAGGATTTACCATAGATGGTCAGAAAATCAGTATCTGGTATGACAATGATGGTATCCGTATCCGGCGAGGGGACTCTGCCAGAAGAAACTTTGACCGCATGGTTACGTGGGAAGAAGCAGCGAACAGAATTCGGGATATGTATGAGGATGGAAATTACGTGGATAATTTGATTTCCAATAATGCCATTGAACAGGAGCAGGAAGAAATGACCAATCTTCTTGCACTTCATTTTCGGGATACTTGCAGAAACTGGGAAAAGAAACAATCATATTCAGACTGGCAGGATGTAGTGAGTGGAGCATGGACAGATCAAGAGGAAGCAGATGCGATTGTCTATCGTTTTGAATGGCTGCAGAAATATATGGATGAGAATCCGGGAGATTATTACCGCTGGGAGATTCAGCATAATCCGGAATATTTCCAACGCTTTCAGGATCTTCAGAGGGAGCGTTCCTGGGTAGACCAGAAATTTACGGTCGAACGTCCGGCACTATCCTTTATCACACAGGATGAAATTGATGCAGTGTTAAGAAGAGGCGGTATTACTGCCGGAGGACGTAACCGAATCTATGAGTATTTCATGGAGCACCATGATATGAAAGATGCAGCTGAGTTCCTGAAAAATGAATATGGAACAGGTGGTTCTTCACCCGGAATACCAGGAGCAGATGCTTCCGACGCATCCCATGATGCAAAAGGATTAAAACTTGCAAAAGGGAAAATTGGCAGTCCAGAGGTAGAAGTTTTATTAAAGTGGAACAAGGTTGCAGAACGTGTTCGCCAGTTAATCCGCACAGATGATTATTTGTCACCGGAAGAAATGGAAAAGTACGAAGAACGACAGGAAGCACAAAGACTGGCAGATTTGGAAGAAGCACAGCAGATGTTAGGAGAACAGCTGGAGCAGGATACTTTGACAGCGGAAGATATAACTGATTTGCGATTAGTTGATTCAGAATATATGTCTGGTACCAGAACAAAAATCCACGATTTTGATTGCAAAGTTAAGGGAGAAGCGAATCGACTTCAATACACATTAGAATATCATGATGATGGAGAAGGTTTCACGATTCATACGGAAAAAGATGATATTTGGAATCGAATGTCAACACAAGAATTGGAACGTCTGGATGTAAAACTCGGACAAGAAGTACTTTATTATCATTATCACAACAAAACTGTAAATGCGGATACTTTAGATGAATTACGGGAAATCAGGGAAGAAATTATGGAGGAAGAGTCCTTGTATTTTACTGCTATTTCTCAACGTGTGTGGACAGATTATGATAAAAAAGAAAAAGAATTATCTGGAGAAGTTGAGGTATCGGAAGAAAAAGAATCTTTGGAAGAGATTAACGGAATATCAGAAACGATTCCAGCAACGAACTTCCGCATCACAGATGATGAGCTTGGACAGGGTACAGCAAAAGAAAAGTTCCGTGCCAATATCATGGCTATCCAGTTGTTAAAGAAATGTGAGGATGAGAATCGCAATGCAACACCGGAAGAACAGGAAATCTTATCCAGGTACGTTGGCTGGGGAGGTCTTGCAGATGCATTTGATGAGACAAAATCTGCATGGGAGACAGAATATCTGGAATTAAAGACCGTCCTTACACCGGAAGAATATGCTGCAGCCAGAGCTTCCACATTAAATGCTCATTATACACAGCCGATTGTGATTGAAAGTATGTATCAGGTGTTGGAGAATCTGGGATTTACAAAGGGAAATATCCTGGAGCCATCTATGGGAGTCGGGAACTTCTTTGGAAAGCTTCCAGAGAATCTAAACCAGTCCAAACTCTATGGAGTGGAACTGGACAGCATCAGTGGCAGAATTGCTAAACTTCTCTATCCAGATGCCAATATCCAGATCAAAGGCTTTGAGAAGACGGATTATCCCAATGATTTCTTTGACGTGGCAATCGGAAATGTGCCATTCGGTGCATATAAGGTCAATGACCGTCAGTATGACCGCTACAATTTTATGATTCATGATTACTTTCTTGCCAAGACTATAGATCAGTTACGTCCAGGTGGTGTAGCTGCGTTGATCACAACAAAGGGAACTATGGACAAGGCATCACCGGAAGTCCGGAAATATTTGGCAGAGCGTGCAGACTTGCTGGGGGCAATCCGACTGCCGAACACAGCTTTTAAGGCAAATGCAGGAACAGAAGTCAGTGCTGATATTTTGTTTTTCCAGAAGCGTGAGAGTTTCACAAAAGAGATGCCAGACTGGGTGAATTTGGAGAGTGATGCAAATGGGATTACCATTAACAAGTATTTTGTTCAGCATCCGGGATTGATTCTTGGTGAGATGAAAGAAGTGTCCGGTCCGTATGGTATGGAAACAACCTGTGCTCCAATGGAAGGAGCTGATCTGGAATTACAGTTACAAGAAGCTGTAAAACACATCAAGGGAAGCATGGTAGCGGCAGTAGATATAGAGGCAGAACTGGATGAGATGCCAGAGAGTATTCCGGCAGATCCGAATGTTCGAAATTACAGCTATACGGTGGTAGATGATCAGGTATATTACCGTGTCAATTCTTTGATGAATCAGGTGAAAATGCCTGCAGCCACTGCAGAACGTGTAAAAGGCATGGTTGCAATCCGTGATACCGTTCGTGAACTGATCGCCATGCAGATGGAAGAATTTGTCACAGACGAAGAAATCCAGAAACAGCAGAAAAAACTGAATCAGGTGTATGATACCTACACAGCAAAGTATGGAGTTATTGGAAGTAATGCTAACAAACGTGCATTTTCTGATGACTCTTCTTATTGTCTGCTGTGTTCCCTGGAAGACTTGAATGAAGATGGAACATTGAAGCGGAAAGCGGACATGTTTACCAAACGAACCATTAAAAAGGCGGTCGCTGTGACAAGTGTGGAGACAGCCACAGAAGCACTTGCTTTGTCCCTAAATGAAAAGGCTAAAGTAGATCTCCCATATATGGCACAGTTGACCGGAAAGACCGAAGAGAAAATCACAGAAGAGCTGGTTGGAGTTATCTTCAAAAATCCACTGACAGACCAGTGGGAAAGTGGAGATGAATATCTGTCCGGAAATGTTAGGGATAAATTAAATACAGCGAGAACTTTTGCAGAGAATCATCCAGAATTCACACCGAATGTCCGTGCATTGGAGGCAGTTCAGCCGAGAGATCTGGAAGCATCGGAGATTGAAGTGCGTATTGGAGCCACCTGGATTGAACCTTCGGATTATCAGGAGTTTATGGTGGAACTGCTTCATACGCCGAGGTATCTTGCGCAGAAGGAAATACAGGTAAAATTCTCTGAGATAAATGGTGAGTGGAGGATTACAGGAAAGAACGCCGACAGTCCAAGAAATGCGTTTGCCTATGCAACGTATGGAACGGAGAGAGCAAATGCCTACCGGATTCTGGAAGATACCTTGAATCTAAAAGATGTTAGAATCTATGATAAAGTCGTAAATGACAATGGGGATGAAGTGCGAGTTTTGAATAAAAAAGAAACTATGTTGGCATCACAAAAGCAGGATGCTTTGAAGGCTGCATTCCAAGATTGGATTTTTAAGGATCAGCAGAGGAGAGAAAGACTGGTAAGCGTGTACAATGAACGTTTTAATAGTATCCGTCCCCGTGAATACGATGGAAGTCATCTGACTTTCCCAGGAATGAATCCGGAAATAGAACTTCGACCGCATCAGAAAAATGCAGTCGCACATCAGCTATACGGTGATAATGTGCTTCTGGCACATGTAGTAGGAGCTGGGAAGACTTACGAAATGGTAGCGGCGGCAATGGAGAGCAAACGTCTGGGATTATCTCAGAAAAACCTCTTTGTAGTTCCAAACCATTTGACGGAGCAGTGGGGAGCAGAATTCCTGCAGTTATATCCAGGGGCGAACATTCTGGTAGCAACGAAAAAGGATTTTGAACCGGCAAATCGAAAGAAGTTCTGTGCCAGAATCGCTATGGGAAATTACGATGCTGTTATTATTGGTCATTCCCAGTTTGAGCGTATTCCAATCTCTGATGAGAAACAGGAAGCCATGCTTCAGAGGCAGATTGATGATCTGGAAATGGCAATCCAGAGTGCAAGGTATGAACAGGATGGTGGACGTTATACCGTCAAACAGATTGAAAAGACAAGAAAAACATTGCAGACAAGGCTGGAGAAACTGAATCAGAAAGAGAAAAAAGATCAGGTAGTTACGTTTGAAGAACTGGGAGTGGATCATTTATATGTAGATGAAGCACACAGTTATAAAAACGCATTTCTTTATACAAAAATGAGAAATGTAGCCGGGATTGCACAGAATGAAGCACAGAAGTCGGCGGATATGTTTAATAAATGTCAGTATCTGGATGAGATTACCGGAGGAAAAGGCATTACCTTTGCTACGGGCACACCGATTAGCAACAGCATGACGGAATTGTATGTTATGCAGAGGTATCTGCAGAACAGCAAATTACAAAATATGGGACTTGGACTGTTTGATTCCTGGGCCTCCACCTTTGGCGAGGTAGTCACGAGCATTGAGCTTGCACCAGAAGGAACAGGCTACCGTGCAAAGTCAAGATTTGCAAGATTTTATAATATTCCGGAACTGATGAATATGTTTAAGGAGATTGCAGATATCAAGACTTCCGATCAGTTAAAGCTTCCTGTGCCAGAGGCGGAATATGAAACAGTGGTGCTGAAACCAACGGAACAGCAGAAAGAAATCGTAGAAAGTCTGGGGGAACGTGCAGAAGTTGTCAGAAACGGAGGGGTAGATGCTTCGGTTGATAATATGCTGAAAATTACCAATGATGGAAGAAAATTGGCATTGGATCAGCGTTTGGTGAACGAATTATTGCCAGATAATCCAGAAAGCAAAATATCAGTCTGTGCAGAGAAAAGTTATGAGATCTGGAAAGACACGGCAGCACAGAAATCTGCACAATTGATTTTCTGTGACTTGAGCACACCGAAAGGTGATGGCAGTTTCAATGTTTATGATGACTTGAAGCAGAAACTGATAGCGAAAGGTGTACCGGAAAAAGAGATTGCTTTTATTCATGATGCAAATACAGAAGCAAAGAAGACGGAGCTGTTTGGAAAAGTGAAATCCGGGCAGGTTCGTTTTTTGATTGGCTCAACAGCAAAGATGGGTGCCGGGACCAACGTGCAGGACCGTCTGATTGCGTTGCACCATCTGGATATTGGCTGGAAACCATCTGATTTGGAACAGAGGGAAGGGCGTATTATCCGTCAGGGAAATCATAATAAAAAGGTTCATATCTTCCGGTATGTAACTGAATCCACATTTGACAGCTACATGTGGCAGTTGATTGAGAACAAGCAGAAATTCATTTCTCAGATTATGACCAGCAAAGCACCTGTGCGAAGCTGTGAGGATGTGGACGAAGCGGCACTTTCCTATGCAGAGGTCAAAGCTCTTGCAACCGGAAATCCAGCAGTAAAAGAGAAGATGGCATTGGATGTTGATGTGGCAAAATTAAAACTTTTAAAAGCCAACCACATGAATAACCAGTACCGCCTGGAAGATGATATTGCAAGGAATTTTCCACAACAGATTGCAAAACTGACAGAAATCATTGACAGCTACAAGGCAGACATCGCTCATTACTCAGAGCATAAAATCACAGATCCAGAGCAGTTTACTATGGAGATTGGCGGCAAAGAGTTCACAGAAAAGAAAGAGGCAGGAGCAGCACTTCTGGCGGTATGTAAAGATATTAAAGCTGTAGATGCTGCGATGGATATCGGAAACTATCAGGGATTCAATATGAGGATTCAGTTTGATGGATGGAGTAAAGAATTTATTCTATCTGTCAAACATGAGGCTGTCTCGAAAGTTCATCTTGGAGCAGATGCACTTGGAAATATTACTCGTATCAACAATCTGTTGGACAGTTATCCAGAGAAGCTTTCAGAAGCACAACAAAGACTGGAAACAGTATATGAACAGCTTGCAAATGCAAAAGAAGAGGTTGGAAAGCCATTTCCAAAAGAAGAGGAGTTGAACCAGAAACTGGAGCGACTGTCAGAATTAAATGCATTGCTCAATATGGATGAACGGGAAGATGCAGAAACAGAGGTGTCTGAATCAGATGAGAAAGAAGAAAGACCGACACGTGGTTCTATCCATGAAAAACTGCAGATTTATAAAGAAAAGAGTCAGCGGGAAAGTGAAACTGGCAAGGAAAACAGAAAACGGGACTTCGGTCTGGAATAAATAAACAGGAAAGATGGCATAATTTGGTAGAAGAAGGTTCTGCCTGTTATGCCATTTTTTAGAACACAGGAGGAATTTGAATGGCGAGAAATATGATAACAGGAAAAGAAACGCAGAAAATGCAGGAATATACGCAGGAACGGATTGCTCAGGCAGAGCGTAGAGATATAGAATTTTCAACAGATGTAAAAGAACAGATTTTTGAATATGCGAATCTGATCGGCGAGGAAGAGAAAGTTAGGAATTTGGTAAGAAATCTGGCAGATGCAGTGAGTCAGGCAGATCAAGAAGGTGTAGAGGATTTGCTGGATGACGCAAGAATGGATATTCAAGAACTGCTGGATCCAACCATAGGTAAGCTGGAATTACGTGACTATGGATATACAGCAGAAGATATGGTGCCACTTAGAAAAGAAGCAGCCTTGGATTATCACAGAATGGGTTCTAAGATTTATTGCCTTGGAAGTGATGGCAGTAAAGGTGAATATGCGAGTAAAGAAATGATACAGGCACACGACGGTTTGTTTGGAATGGAATTGCAGATGTGGGAACGGATAAAGGATAACAACCTAGATTATGCAGAAGAAAATTTAGGAGCATTTCAGGAGCCTATGAGTGTCATTGAGCAGGAAGAAGCACTGAAATTATACGATGCAGGAGCAGATATCTATCTGATCACTAATTTTTCATCACCGATGTATGTCACAGAACGTATGGAAATTGAACGAGGACCAGAGCATTATCAGATGTCTATGACAGAACTGGAGCGTTTCCGTAACCTGGAATGGGAAATGCAGAAATATCCACAGATTCAGTCATTGAAAGAAGCAAACCTGTTGTTAGGAACAAGAAGGGTATTTGGTATTTATCAGATCCGGGATGATTCACCGGGCGAAAACTATGCTTTTATGAATATGAGTTTTATTGAAAGTCATGGTATGAAGATAAAAAAAGAAGATTACAAGCTGGTCTATGTTGGTGAATTATCAGGAAATATGTCACTGGATGATATTTTTGAAAGGTTCAACATTGATAGACCGGAAGATTTCCGTGGGCATTCCCTGTCTGTCAGTGATATCGTAGTTCTGAATGACGGGGAAAAAGTAACTGCTCATTTTGTAGACAGTATCAGTTTTGAACAGCTAGATTCTTTCCTGAATCTGGAAGAACAGGTCCTTAGTGAACTGGCATATGAGGTAGGAGAACGTTACTTTGCTATTCAGAGAACAGAAGAAGGATATGATTATTCCTTTTACGATGAAGATTTCCGCTTGATGGATGGTGGCGTTTATGAGAATGATGAAATTTCTATTGAAGAAGCGGCGGAGGAACTTTTGGAAGACGAAGGCTGGACTGGAGAACGCATCCGTGGAGATTATGATCGGTTGATGGAGAAAGTAGAAGAAATGGATGAAGTTGTAATGGCAGAGATTCAGAAAAGCCAGGGCGAATATAAGCCATTGGCAAAGGTGGAGGAACTGGAAGAGGCCAATTATAACATGATTGATAATGTACTCAATAATATGCCGCCTAAGAAAGAAGCTTATCTGGAATATTATGCTGCAGAATGTGATGAAATTCATGATATGGGAGCTTATGAGAAAAGCACAGATGTGAAAGAAATCGCAGCAATCTATGAGAAGTACAGAGAAGATCCGGAAAACGCTTATAAAGGCAGTGGAATGGGGATTATTTATCGTGATCCGGAGGATAGCTTGTTTGATGAAACAGAACTGTTAATTGTAATGGGAACAACGATACACGGCGACTTCTTGGATAATGTGCGGTTTTTAAAAGATCAGCCGGTGGTGCGTGAAGGTTTGGAGAAGATTCATAAAGCATTGCCTGATTATAAATATATCCCGATTCAGGATGTGCGTGAGGCAATGTATCCGAAAAAAATGACAACAGAAGAACTGGCAGCAGCATTGGATGAGATTGCGGAAGACTTCGATCCGTATGACTATCGGGACCATGTAGAGCCAGGGCAGGATACCATACAGGAAGTCATGCTGGATCTGCAAAGTGGAAATGTTGGTTCTTATATTTCCTTTCTGAAGGATGTGATTGAAGAAGACTGTGAGCAGTCCGTGTGGGCAGGTGTTTTGCTGGAACGGCTGAAATCCTACGAACCAGATATATCCAAAGAAACAGAGCCGATGGTGTATGTGAATTACTGTGAAAAGCGAGAGCTGATGGAACCACGCTGTCAGAAGCTCTCAGATCTGGATTCCCGTACTGCACAGAAGGATAAGGAATGGTACGCAGACCGTAATCCGAGGACGGATGAGCCGATGGTAACAGCCCAGATGTTTTTTACTATATATTATGCGGAAAAAGGCGATAAAATGATGCAACATTTCAAAGGGAAAATAGATATTGGAACAGGAAATGGCGGTATTTTAAGTCAGCTGAAACTCCAAAATGAACTGAAACTTACGGATGAAAGCTGGATTGGTTATCTGAAAAACAAGGGAAATGAAGAGTTTCAGAAGTGTATGGAAGATCTGACCGATATGCAGAACCATGTGCTGCCATATTTGCAGAGCTTTTGCAGTCTGGAAGAAAAAAGTGTGCAGGAAAAGCAGGAACGGCAGGTTGCAGAAAAGCAGGACAGCAGAGTAGAAGCGTCAAGAGCAGCGAATGTGACAAAAGGGGATAATGACAAAGCTGTGAAAAAGGTAGTTTCGAGTATGCAAACAGAAAAGAATAAAGCAACTACGAAGGCAAAGAAGCCATCTATTCATGAACGACTGGAAATCAATAAGAGAAAAATCCAAGAAAAGCAGGGAAAAGATGAGCTGGAGAGAGGAGCTGATCGGGATGTAAGAACGGTATAAATTTATAGAAAGGCACTTGGCTCCGTTTTGGACATAGCAAAAGTGCTGACAGTGACGAACGAAGATGTGCTGCCTGCTTATTTGCAGAGAGTATCTGATTTTGAAGACTGCCTACTTGCAACTTGTACGAAGGAGAATCAGTGTGATGCGATTGTGACAAGGAATAAAAAGGATTTTCTTTCCTTTTGGATTACACTGCTTTCTCCGGAAGAACTGCTGAATATTTATTCGTAAAAATATGTTTTTACAATCGGCAGCAGAAGGAAAGTTGAATGATAACTCCGATCCAGCATACTGCAAAATATAAAAATTTTATAACAAAGTGGAAAACCCTGCGTAGGATCAGAAATGTTCTCACAGGGTTTCATGTATCTAATAAAATATAGAAATTTAGCGGATTTCTGCTAGAATAAGAAAAACTGTTAAAAAAATATCGTGCATAGATCAAAAAGACTATATATGGGCGACCTTTTAAAGCCGATTTATATAAAATAGAAGAAAAAAAGGTGGTCGATACCGTGGATATAAAAACAGCGGTCATATATCGGTTAAACGATCTGATTAAGCAGAAAGATATCACAGTGAATGAAGCGGCGGTGCGCTCAGGCGTCCCGCCTTCAACACTGAAAAATATTTTGTATGGACAAAGCAGGAATGCTGGCGTAGTTACAATTAAAAAGATATGCGATGGATTGGATATTACAATACAGGAATTTTTTGAAGATCCCATCTTTGCAGATTTGGAACCGGAGTTATAGGAACAGGCAAATAATCTTAGGATTCAGATTCTGCAAGATGGTTTTTTTATGGGAAAGGGTTAGAAGAAACTAACACTGGAGGATGAATATGTGTAAAATAGCAATTTGCGACGATGATAAAGAATACAGGGAGAAAATAAAGACGGTCATAGAAACGGAAGGGATTCTGTCTTCGAATGAGATACGGTTTTATGAATATGAATCAGGAAAAGAATTATTGGAAGATGCGGATATTTTGCATGATCTGATTTTTATGGATATGCGTATGCCTGGATTGGATGGAAATAAAACAGTACTGAAGCTGAGGGAATATAATGAAGCAGCGATATTGGTGTTCTGCTCCGGCTGTTTTGAACCGACTCCTGACAGCATTAATGTTGGACAACCGTTCCGGTACATCATGAAGGATCTGCATGACAGAAGTCTGAAAAAGGAAATACCTATGATTTTATTAAAAGTGAAATTGTGCTGTGGAGATTCTTCCGTGACAGTTACATCGGCGGGAAGGATAATGCGCATCCATACGGAAGACATTTTATATATCTGTCTGGCGAAAAGGGGCTGTACGATATACATTGCCAGACAGGGAAAGATAGAAGAGATGCATTGCAAGGAATCTTTAAGTGATCTGTATGAGTGTCTGGCCGGAAGGGGATTTGAGTATGCACACAACAGCTATATTGTGAATTTGGCAAAAGTGGAAGGATTGGAAAAGAACGTTGCGTTGCTGCCGTTTGGAATCCAGTTGAATGTTTCGAGGTCGAGAAAAGGACAGTTTGCCGACGCACTGATAACATTTCTTGGGGAAAGGAACGGCATGGTATGATAATAAGAGATTATTTGATTTGTCTTCTTCAGATGTATCTGTTGGAGGACTTGGAAAAGAACATACTCCCATACAGAAGAGAAAGATTCTGGGAAAAATTTCTCGTATATTGTATCGCAGCACTGGCAATGTTCGGAACCAACCGCCTGGAATCCTCAATACTTAATATGGTAATGATTCCGGTAATCTATATGATTGCGTCTATGGTTGTGTTCCGGGGAAATATATGGAAGAAGCTGGTTACGGTATGCTGCTATTATGTGCTGGCAATTATTCCCGAATTTCTCTTTGCGGCACTTACGAATGCATATGGCGTGACTGGTGCGTCCGAGGGCTTCAGGACTGAAACAGAAAAGACATTAGCACTCCTGCTGATGAGTACCATGACATTTCTGTTTATTAAATGCATTAATCAGGTAACAAGGAAAAGGGATTATCTGACGATTGAAAATAAAACATTTACAGTGCTGCTCATGCTGCCAACCGCAACGATCGTTATGTTAGGATGTATGTTTTATTCGCACACTTCTTTTGAAGGAATGAACAGGGTCATGGTTCCGGTAGGAGCTTCGCTTCTGTTAATGACGAATATCTTCATTTTCACAGTATTTGACAGGTTTGTAGAAAAATCAGAAGAAGTGAAGAAGATGGACCGGCTATACCAGAAAAGCAGGGCGGAGATTGCCAATCTGCAGTATATGAATAAGGTTAATGAGGATAACAGAGCATTCTTACACGATATAAATAAATTTATCTGTACAGTAGCCGGCTTGATAGAAGAAGGAGAGAATCAAGAGGTTAAGGACATCATGGAACATTTAGGCGTCCGGATTCAGAATCTTCAAAAAAGTGTATATTGTGAGCATCCGATCTTGAACAGCATCCTATGTGAAAGAAAATTTCTTGCAGAATCTAAGGATATATCCTATAGGATTACCCTGGGTAATGATCTCAGACTGGATTTTCTGGAAGAGTTGGATTTGATCTCGATCGTAGGGAATCTTTTGGATAACGCACTGGAAGCGGCAGAAAAGACAGAAGATGGCAGATATGTGGAATGCAGGATGTATATGGGAAATGCGGGGCATTTCCTTGTCATGGAATTTTGCAATGGGTATGTCGTCCCTCTGTTAAAGGACAAGGACAGGTACATAAGCACCAAAAGAGACGCGGACAGTCACGGGATCGGACTGCACACGGTTGGAAAACTGGTTAAAAAGTATGCGGGAATTATGCGAGTGGAGGCAGGAGAACGGGAGTTCTCTGTTAAGCTGATCTTTACAATCAAATAAGGACGTGCAAAAATCGCCCAAAAAGTTACCGTTTTTGCCACGGTAATTGAAAAGAGGGCGATTTTTGTGTAAACTTTCGGAAAAAAGGAGGCTTTGTAACTATGAAAAAAATAATCAGAAAAAACCTGGGAATCAAACTGCTTGGAGCTGTAAACTGTCTTGCACTCTGCTTGACGGCGTATACGGCAAATCTGGCGTGCAACTGGCTGTACTATCAGGAAGATGAGCCGGAAGAAGTTAAGAAAATGAGGAAATTCTAGTGTGGAAAAAAATGGCTGGCCGGCTTTTTGAACTACAAAGCAGGAATGGGATTCTTGAAGAGAAAGACCGCAGGCTGTATGAATATGCTTACGGCGTACTGCTGGGCAGGGTGGTAATATACCTTATCATCGTCATACTTGGCATCATAACGGGGAATTGGATGGAGATGATAGTCTTTTTATTGCCCTTTACTGTTTTAAGGCAGTATGCCGGAGGGATTCATTTGGAAAAGGCAGGGGGCTGCATGGCTGTTTCCGGTATCCTTGTCCTTCTATGCAGTCTGTATCTGGCGTCTGCTCCGGCTGTAATATGGCAAATGCGGATCATATGGTTTGTCGCAGTTGGCGTTATATTTATCATGGCGCCGGTAGATGCCAGCAGCAAGAAGTTGGATGCGAAAGAGAAAAAAGTTTATGGGATGCGCGCGAGGGTAATTTTAGTTATTGAATGCGCGATAGCAGGTGTTTTTTCTGTGATTGGATATTCCCTGATCGTAAACGGGATTATGGTAGCGCATATTGTTTTGGCGTCCGGTTTGATATTGGGATGGATCAAAAATTTTTTTGACAAAGAGTTAGATATAACTAATTACAGGTAGAAATAAGAAGTGATTGAGAAAAACATATTACAAAATGATGGTAAACAGAGAGAAAAAGAACATTATGCCAGAGGAATATAAAAGTGAATATGAAATTGATAAAAAATACGGAAAATATTAGTAAAGAGAAAATAACCTTGTTTTGTCTGCCATTTGCGGGAGGCGGTGCTTCTGCTTATAACCAGTGGGCGAAAAAGATGCAGGGGAAAGTAACGGTATGTCCAGTTCAGCTTCCGGGAAGGGAAGAACAGATCATGGAGAAACCGTATATAGATATGTCGGTTATGTTAGATGACCTGGAAGAGGCTGTAAGAAAGGTTGTGTACGGACCGTATGCCTTATGGGGACACAGTATGGGTGGGAAGATCTCTTATGAGCTGGAAAAACGGTTGGAGGCAGCGGGATATACTGCAAAATGTCTGTTTATTTCCGGCAGCCGGGTTCCTAGTATTCCGGAGCCAAATCCAATCTATCATCTTCCGGATGAAGCGTTTAAGAGGGAACTGGGAAGATTTGAAGGGACGCCAAAAGAGATACTAGAGAATCAGGAATTGTTGGATTTCTTTCTGCCTATGCTGCGGGCGGATTTTACCATGGATGAAACGTATTATGATAAAGCGGGAGTAGTGCTGCATACACCTATCTCTGCATTTGGCGGAGAAAAGGACGACGAAGCGGATGAGAGTGCGATCTTGGAATGGGGAAAGTATACGGACAATGATTTTAACTACCGGATATTTCCGGGAGGACATTTTTATCTGAGGGATTGTGAAGACGAAGTAATAAGTGAGGTCATGAGACTGCTTTAGAGAATGAAAAATGGAGATTAAACGATACGGAGAAAAGGAATTTCTGTCAGCAGACAAACTTTATATCCGTGAAAATGAGATACATATATGGTGTATCCGCTGGCCTGAAATGACAGATTTCTGGAAGAACCATGAATATATCCTGAGTGGGCAGGAATTGGAGCAAGCCGGAAGATTCCGTTTTCCTGAAGACAGGATGCGTTATATAGCCGGGAAGGTTGTCGTGCGGATCCTCTTAAAAAGATACTTAGATATGGAAACGATTGATTTTTCTGTCAATGAACTGGGTAAGCCTTATCATAAAAAGATTGCGGGAAAGCGGACAGTGGATTTTAACATTTCGCACTCGGGTGAATTCATACTGGCGGTATTCGCTGTCGGAATGGATATCGGAGTAGATGTGCAGGAGATGGCAGAGTGCCCGGACTATAGGGAGATAGCGGAAAATTTTTATACTGCAGAAGAAGCGGAAGATGTAAAAAATGAAGGACCGGATCTGTTTTTTCAGTACTGGGCGGCGAAAGAGGCATATGTAAAGGCGCTTGGAATTGGATTAGGAAGAGGAATGGATTTCTTCTCTGTCAGAAACGAGAAAATTGCAGAAAAAGATAAGAAAGATCAGGACTGGTTTCTGTATCCGGTCAGGATCAAAGGATATGCTGCGTATGTGGCGGCGCATAAGAAAGGAGACAGATAAAATGGGTTATAAGAAAGATATGAGCAAATATGAGAATCTGGAAGGCTGGGAGAGATGTGGATTTGGAGAACAGCTTGATAGGTGGGCGGAAAAATATGGAGAAAGAATTGCGGTCACGGACAGTGAAGACGAGATCAGTTATATGGAATTAAAGCAAAAAGCAGATTGTCTTGCGGCAGCTTTTCTGCGTAAAGGGATTTTAAAGGGAGACAAAGTGCTTGTGCAGCTTCCGAACAGGATTTCTTTTGTGATCGTGTTTTTTGCGCTTTCCAAGATTGGGGCGGTGCCAATCATGATGCTGCCGGCCCACAGGGAGGCGGAACTGGAAGGAATTATTGAACTGGCAAAGCCGGCCGCTTATATTGTGGTGGAGAAATATCTGGGATTTTCATATGTGCCGATGGCAAATGCGATGAAAGAGAAATATTCATGTATCCGGCATATATTTGTAGATAGCGAATCCGGGGATATCAGTGGAATGATTGCGGAAACGTATGGAGAAAATGGAGCATTTCCGGCTGTGGATGGGTATGAAACGGCGGTGCTTTTGCTGTCCGGCGGGACGACAGGGGTTCCGAAACTGATTCCGCGCACCCATACGGATTATATGTATAATGCCCGCATGTCCGCGAAGAGATGCCGTCTGGATAGCAGTGACGTTTATCTGGCGTCTCTTCCGGTAGCTCATAATTTCCCGTTATGCTGCCCGGGGCTTTTAGGCACGCTGGACGTGGGAGGAAAAGTTGTGCTTGCGTCTGCGACCAGCCCGGATGATATCCTTGACGCAATTACAGAGGAAGGTGTCACGATAACGGCATTGGTTCCTGCTATGGTTACTGTGTGCATGGAAATGCTGGAATGGGATGAAGATTATGATATATCCAGCCTGCGGATTTTGCAGGTGGGCGGCGCAATGCTGGAAGATTCCCTTGCGGATAAGATCATTGAAGAATGGCCGTGTAAACTGATGCAGGTATTTGGTACGGCGGAGGGGCTACTGTCCTTTACTAGCCCGGAGGATGAAGGTTCCCTGATCGCAAGATGCCAGGGAACTCCGGTGTCTCCTGCGGATGAAGTGAAGATTGTGGATGAAGAAGATAAGGCCGTACCGGAAGGAGTTTTTGGGGAATTATTATCCAGAGGCCCGTATACGATTGATGGTTATTATATGGCGGAGGAAGCGAATAAAAAGAGCTTTACGTCGGACGGATTTTACCGGACGGGCGATAAAGCTATGTGGACGAAAGACGGAAGGTTACGTTTGGGCGGGAGGATCAAAGAGCAGATTAACCGCGCCGGAGAAAAGATCATGCCTTCAGAGATTGAAGCTTATCTTTGCAGGCATTCGAAAATCAAAGAGGCAGCCGTTGTCGGCGTTACGGATGAAACCCTTGGAAACCGGATATGTGCATTCCTTGTGACCGATGATGAAGCCGGGATCGATTTGCAGGAAATACACAGGTTCCTGCGGGAAATAGGCGTTGCGGCGTATAAAATGCCGGATCAGATAGAACGGGTAGAGACATGGCCGCTGACCAGCGTAGGAAAAATAGATAAGAAAGCATTAGAACGTATGGCGCAGGAAAAATAGAAGGAGACAGAATCATGGAATATATAGAGATAAAGGAACAGATCAAACAAAAGCTGCCGGTAGCCAGAGATTTGGGGGATTCCGAAAATCTGCTGGAGCTTGGGCTTTCATCCCTGACAATCATGCGTCTGGTAAACCAGTGGAGAAAACAGGGGGTTAAGGTTTCATTCGGTTCATTGATGGAAAATCCTACCCTTGAAGGCTGGTGGGCGCTGATCCAGCGCAGCATGAAGAAAAAAGCGGGCAAAAAACGGGCGCAAGAATCTAAGATAACGCCGGAAAAGGATATGAAACAGCCGTTTCCTTTAACAGACGTACAGTATGCATATTGGGTTGGCAGGGATGAAGAACAGGCTCTTGGAGGAATAGACTGTCATGCGTATTTAGAGTTTGATGGGGGAAATATAGATCCGGAGCGTCTGGAAAAAGCATGGAATGTACTGCAGTATCATCATCCTATGCTGCGCGCCTGCTTTTTGGATGATGGAACACAGAAAATCCTGGATAAGCCGTATTGTGAAAAAATAAAGGTTCATGATTTTTCCCGGATGTCATCTGAGGAAGCAGAGGCAATGGCAGTATCTGTCAGAGAACGTTTATCCCATCGGAAGTTAAAGATTGAGGAAGGCGAAGTAGCAGGAATAGAGCTTACGCTTTTTCCTGAAAATAAGGCACGCCTTCATGTGGACATGGCACTTTTGGTTGCTGATGTACAGAGTCTGCAGATATTATTGAGGGATTTGGCATCTGCTTACCGAGGGGAAAACCTGCCGAAAGAATCAAAAGGGTGGAATTTTGCTTCCTATCTAGAACGGCAGAAACAGGAAGAAGGGGAGGAACGGAAAAACGCAGAAAAATACTGGAAGAATCGTTTAGAGCATTTGCCAAAAGGCCCTGACCTTCCATTGGCAAAACGTCCGCAAGAAGTGGAAAAAACGGTGTTCAACCGCAGGATTGTGAGAATCGAAAAGGAAGAATGGGATCATTTGCAAATGCGGGCAAAAAAATACCAGACAACTCCGGCAATGGTTCTTCTTACTGCATATGCGGTGGTTCTGGAACGATGGAGCAGGAATCATTGTTTCCTTATTAACATTCCGTTTTTTAACCGGAAAACAGAGCAGCAGGGGTTAGAGGAAGTAATAGCAGATTTTACTACTCTGTTATTGCTGGAGATTAACTGCGAAGAAAATCCGACTTTTGCGGAATTGTTGGACAGGATTCAGAAGCAGCTTCATGAGGATATGAAGTATACGGCATATTCCGGCGTGCAAGTACAGAGAGACATTGCGCAGATGTGTGGTGACGCATCGGCAGTGGCGCCGGTTGTTTTTGCCTGCAATCTGGGAACGCCGTTGGTAAATGATACGTTCCGGAATGAACTGGGGCAGTTTTCCTATATGATTTCCCAGACGCCGCAGGTGTGGAATGATTTTCAGAGTTATGAAGATGAAAATGGCGTACAGCTTACATGGGACAGCGTGGATGAGTTATTCCCGGAGAATATGATCCCGGATATGTTGGAGAGTTTTGAGATTCTTCTGCATGAATTGGGAAAGAAGGACTGGAATCAGAGATTTGATGTGCTTCCTGAAAAAAGAAAAAGAGAAATTGAAGATACAGCGCGTACAGGAGTGCCGGAGCGTGTGGAATGCCTGCATTGGGCTGTTATGAACCATGCGGAAGTTTGCCCGGAAGATATTGCGCTTATTGATGCGGGAAGCGGAAGATCGGTATCCTATGGGGAATTAAAAGCACGGGCAACAGCAGTGGCGGCAGGAATTTCAGAAAAGGATATTAAGGGCGTCCCGGTTGCACTTACCCTGCCGCGCGGGATAGAACAGATCGAGTCGGCATTAGGAATTTTGCTTTCCGGAAATTCATACCTTCCGGTCAGCTTAAGCCAGCCTAAAGATCGGAGAGCGTTAATCCATGAGAAGACGGGAGTCCGCTATGTGGTCACGAATCGGGAATTATCCGAAAAACTGGACTGGCCGGAAGGTACGGAAATCCTTGTGATGGAAGGTATGGAAGAGGGACAGGAAAATGTGAGACTGCCAGAGGTGTCGCCGAAGGACAGCGCCTATATCATCATGACGTCAGGCTCTACAGGTGTTCCGAAGGGTGTAGAGATTGCGCATGAAAGCGCATGGAATACGGTTCAGGATATTAATGAAAAGTACCATGTGACAAGTGCAGATCGGGCGCTGGCTGTATCAGCTATGGATTTTGACCTGTCGGTATATGATGTTTTTGGAATTTTAGGCGCAGGAGGAACATTGGTATTGCTTCCAGAGCAGGAGAGAAGGAATGCGGATTACTGGCTGGAACAAGTGTTGAAATATCAGATTACCGTTTGGAATTCAGTGCCGGTGCTTCTGGATATGCTTTTGATACGGGCGGAATCCATGAAACAGAAACTGCCGATCAGGGCGGTTATGCTTTCCGGAGATTGGATTGGGATGGATCTCCCGCAGAGGGTTGCGGCATGGACAGAGGATTGCCAGTTTGTCGCTATGGGAGGAGCTACAGAGGCAAGTATCTGGTCCAATTATCAGAATGTTACCCTGCCGATGCCGAAAAACTGGAAATCTATTCCCTATGGAAAGCCACTCAGATATCAGGCATATCGTGTTGTGGATGAGTATGGAAGGGATTGCCCTTACTGGGCAGAAGGCGAACTCTGGATTGGCGGTTTTGGTGTAGCAAAAGGATATAGGGGAGATTCTGCGCTTACGGGGCAGAAATTTATCACAGATCAGTATGGAAGATGGTATCGGACCGGTGATCTCGGAAGAATCTGGGATGATGAGATAATTGAATTTTTGGGAAGAAAAGATCATCAGGTAAAGATCCGTGGACACAGGATTGAATTGGGAGAAATTGAACATGCGATTCAGGAGTTTCCGGGTGTGGCTCATGCAGTTGTTGATACAGTTAGTGATGGTCATGGCAATAAAACGCTGGCTGCTTATATCGGAGCGCCGATACAGGAAGATTCTAAAGTTACAACGTATTTGTACGGCACAGATATCTTTGGCGGGGGCTGGAAAGAACTGAAGGATGATGTCAGCAATTGGCAGATGCAGCAGGAACGGAAGACAGCATACAAAAATTTCCTTGCCTATGCAGACCAGAGATGTGTACAGCTTATGCTGGAGACACTCATAGAGTTAGGCATTTTTGTATCAGAGAAGGAAGTTCTTTCGCAGAAGGAAATTTTTGAAAAAGGGAGCATTACGGAAACACAGAAGAATACTGTGGCAAGATGGTTGGAAATTTTAAAGAAGGAAGGAATCCTGAGAGAAGAGGACGGCAGACTATCGCGTACCGGGAAGGAAGTGGCTGTACCGGAAAAAGCTGGAGATACGGAAACGTATTTTAATAAACTGAAGCCGTATCTGAAGCATATGGTTACTGGGAATGAAGTTCCGCTGGACGTATTTTACCAGAAAGAGCCGGCTTTGGCTCCGAATATGCTGCTTCGGAGGATTCCGGGCTGCGAGGAAACAGTGGAAAGACTGGTGCAGGGATTAAGGCTTCTGGCAGAAGAACGCAGAAAAGAGCCACTCCAGATTATAGAAATTGGTACAAGGGACACTGCAATTACAAGACAGTTTTTGAATGCACTGGAAGATGTAAGCGTGGCTTATACTTATGCGGATTCTTCAAAATATTTTCTGCAGGAAGCAGAGAAAGAACTTGCGGGATATGAGAGAGTCGAGTTTGAGATGCTGAATCTGGAAGAAGGCATGGATAAGCAGCAGATGTCCTTGCATAGTTATGACATTGTGATATCGGTAAATGCTTTACATAGAAATATTGATGCTGCTGATGCGGTAAAGAAAGTAGCGGAATTACTGAAGCCAAACGGAATATTGCTGATGACTGACCTTGTGGTAAGGACATACCTTCAGGAACTTACAGCGGCTTTTTTGGAAAATGGTTTTGCGGATATTCGGGACAAGAGAAAAGAAGCAGGGCTGGTTACCCCGGATTGCCTGCTGTGGAGAGAATGTTTATCAGAGGCAGGATTGGGCGAAGACTGTGCTGTGACAGAGAGATATGGAAGATGTATATGCTGCAGCAGACAGCAGGCGTCTGTCCTGTCCTATCATAATGGAGCACTAAGGGAATATCTGTCAGAAAAACTGCCGGAGTATATGGTTCCACAGAATTATCATTTCATGGAGCAGCTCCCAACATTGTCCAATGGGAAGATTAACAGGAAGCAATTGCGGGAAGATTTTAAAGAAGAAACTGCGGTTATCCGATTTTCAAAGGCAACGACAGAAACAGAAGAAAAGCTTTTAGATATCTGGAAACAATTATTTGGATATGAAAATATCGGAATTGAAGATAATTATTTTAGCCTTGGGGGAGACTCGCTGATTGCCACAAGGTTGATCTCGGAAGTACAGAAAACCTTCGGCTGCAAAATAACGATCAGCACGATTTTTGAAAATCTGACCGTAAAATCTCTGGCAAAAGCTATTGAACAGTCCGAACAGAAAGAAGAAGATACACTGCAGATCAAACCGAATCTGGAGGAAGCATATCATCCGTTCCCATTAACCGATGTGCAGTATGCTTACTGGCTTGGCAGAAGCGGATTGTATGAATTGGGGAATGTTGCAACGCACTGTTATTTTGAACTGGATGCAGACGGCCTTGATACTGAGTGCGCAGAGACGGCATGGAATCTGTTGATACAGAGGCATGGGATGATGCGTGTTATTATCCAGCCGGATGGTATGCAGCGCATACTGGAGAATACTCCCCAGTATCATATTGACGTGACGGATATCCGACAATTGGAAGTGACAGAAAAAGAAAAGGCATTGGATGAAAAACGGGCAGAGATGTCTCATCAGGTAATTCAGACAGATGAATGGCCTCTGTTTGATGTGCGAATCACTAAAATAGAGGACCAGAAGCATAGAATCCATATCAGTTTTGACAATATTATCTTTGATGGCTGGAGTATGTTCCATCTCTTAAATGAGTGGGCAGAAGTATATCGAAATGGAAAAGCGGAAATGCCGATTACTTTGTCTTTCCGGGATTACGTGCTGGGACTGGAGCAGATAAAGTCTACCTCTGCTTATGAGAAAGATAAAAAATATTGGGAAGACCGGGTGGAGACTTTTGCGGACGCACCGGATCTGCCGCTTGCAAAGAACGAAAGCCAGATTACAGAGCAGCGTTTCTGTCGCCGGAGCGCAAAACTGTCACAGAAAGAATGGCAGTCTGTAAAAGACGCGGCGGGAAGACTGGAGGTAACGCCTTCTGTTCTTTTGATGAGTGCTTATGCGGAGACTCTCCGCTTGTGGAGCAGTAATAAGGATTTTACACTTAATCTGACGCAGTTTGACCGGAAACAATTGCATCCGGAAGTGAACAATCTGGTTGGAGATTTTACAACACTGACATTGCTGGAGATAAAGAATGCAGGGAATAATTTTGCGGAAAGGACAAAGGCAATTCAGAAGCAGCTTACAGAAGATCTGGAGCATACAGCTTATGGCGCGGTTGAACTGGAGCGCGAATTAAAGAAAAAGACTGGAAATATGCGGGGCGCTATTATGCCGGTAGTGTTTACCAGTGGCCTTGGCGTGGAGCAGTGGAATGAAGGAAAGTGGCTTGGAAAACTGAACTATAACATTTCACAGACGCCGCAGGTGTGGCTGGATCATCAGGTGGTTGAAATGGATGGCTGTTTATGCCTGTTTTGGGATTCCGTGGACGAATTATTTTATCCGGGAATGCTGGATGAGATGTTCCGGGCATATACCGGCCTGCTTCATACGCTAGCAGTTCATCCGGAGATCATGCAGGAAAAAACGGCAAGTCTGGTAACAGCGGAAATTTCAGAAAAACGGCGTCAGGCGAATGAAACGGCGGCTGAATTTGAAGAGAAAACGTTGGATGGATTATTCTTGGAGGCGGCAGACAAATTTCCGGATAAGGAGGCGCTGGTAACGTGCAGCAGGCGGATGACTTATCGGGAGATAAAAGAAGAGGCGTTTTACATTTCCGGGCAGTTGAAGAGCATGGGAATAAAAAAAGAAGAGACGGTAGCTGTATTTATGGAAAAAGGGTGGGAGCAGGTAGTTGCTGTTTATGGAATCCTGTTTGCCGGAGCCGCATATCTTCCGATAGATATCCATAATCCGAGAGAACGAGTTGAAAAGATTCTCCGTGACAGTGGAACAAGAATCATTCTTGTGCAGAATCAGGCGTATGATCAGGATACCGAATGGCTGCACGAGTGGGATTGTATTTCTGTGTCTGGATTAAAAACCGATTCTGAATACAAAGCACAGGAGAATAAGGCGGGAGACCTTGCGTATGTAATCTATACGTCGGGAACAACCGGGATGCCGAAAGGAGTAATGATTACTCACCATAATGCAGTGAATACAATACTGGATATCAATGCACGCTATCAGATTACAGAACAGGATACGGCGTTTGGAATCTCCAATCTTCATTTTGACCTGTCTGTTTATGATGTTTTTGGCGTTTTAGGCGCAGGTGGGAAATTGGTTCTTCCGGATCCGGAATATGGAAAAGATCCAGCGCATTGGATTCACTGGTTGAATCATGAGAATATTACCGTATGGAACAGCGTGCCAGCTTTTGTAGAAATGCTGGCAGAATATGAGGAATATCAAAGGCAGGTAACTTCACAATCGTTGCGGTTGGTAATGATGAGTGGCGACTGGGTTCCGGTTTCACTTCCGGGGAGAATCCGTAATCTGTTTCAGAATGTTGAGATTGTTGCACTTGGAGGAGCGACGGAAGGCAGTATTTGGTCCAATCATTTCGAGATCCCAGAGATTGTGCCGGAAGATTGGAAGAGTATTCCGTATGGGAAACCGCTTGCAAACCAGAAGTATTATGTTCTGGATCAGAATATGGAAGATTGCCCTGACTGGGTACCGGGAACACTTTATATTGCCGGAGATGGCGTTGCACAGGGATATTTAAACGATAATGAAAAAACAGAAGAAAAGTTTGTTGTTTTAGATAGAACTGGGGAACGATTGTATTGTACTGGAGATGTGGGACGGTATTGGAATGAAGGTAATATTGAATTTCTTGGAAGATTGGATAATCAGGTAAAAATCAATGGATATCGGGTAGAATTGGGCGAAATTGAAGCTGCATTACGAAGGATTCAAGGTATAACTGAAGCGTTTGTTTTTTTTAAAAGGGATAATGCGATAGAAGACATATGTGCTGTATTAGTAGAGGAAAAAAGGTATCGTGACCGGATAGACAAGTTTTATAAGGAAATGTTAAAAAAAGATCTTCCGATCTATATGATTCCAACAGAATATATTAAAACGAATGCTATTCCGCTTAATTCAAATGGGAAAAAGGATATTCATA
This sequence comes from Blautia wexlerae, assembly GCF_013300825.1. GTDB lineage: Bacteria > Bacillota > Clostridia > Lachnospirales > Lachnospiraceae > Blautia_A > Blautia_A wexlerae_B. The sequence continues at coordinate 47,544 of NZ_JAAIMY010000013.1, read as the reverse complement.
AAATTTTGATTGTTGCAGAAAAAAATAGAAAGCCTATTTTTAAAAAGAATAATAATTGTAAACAGCTTACTCAACTTCAGGAGCAATTACTCGCAATTTGGAGAGAAGTTTTAAAAATTGAAAATATTGATATAAATGATAACTTTTTTGAAATAGGTGGAAATTCGATACAGGCAATACAAATTACTAACCAAATGACGGAGAAAATAGGGTGTTTTATGGATATCGGCAAGTTATTTGAGTATCCGACTATCAGCAAAATCGAAAGATATATATTAGAGGAAACGTAATGAGTAAATACATATTTAATAATGATACCGATATTTTGGAGTTTTTGGAGCAACTTAGAGAGAATGGCATTCAAATTTGGGGAGAAGGGGAGAAAATTCGATACAGATCTAAAAACAGACAATTGGCACCGGAAACATTAAGGATTCTTAAAATGGCTAAAGGTCAAATTTTAGATTTCTTTCGAATGATCGAAAAAAATGTGATTCCATTAACATCAATACAAACAGCTTATGTTGTGGGACAAACGGCTGGGTGTGAGTTGGGAAATATAAATGCGCATTATTACATCGAATATACAATAGAATCTTTGGATGTTGAACGACTTGAGCAAATGATAAATCTGGTTATTTCTAAAAATGATGCATTACGGTTGATTGTAACACATGAGGGGAAAGCGAGTTTTTTAGATAATGTGCCATATTATTCTGTGCCAGTTTATTCATTATATGATGGGAATGATAGAGAGCAAAAGCGGCTAGAGAGAAGTCATCATAGGTATAATTATTATAAATGGCCCATGTTCCATTTTTGCGTTGGGAAAACATCAGGAAAGACAAGTGTTTTACATGTAGATTTTGATTGTATTATTTTGGATGCATGGAGTGCAAAATTACTGTTGAACGAGATTTTCAGTTTGTACTATGGAAAAGATGTTAAATTTCCACGAATCTCTTTTATGAATTACATGAGATTAAAAACAGATAAAGGAGATTTGGAAGCTGAAGAATACTGGAAAGAAAAAGTAAAAAATATGCCGAGCTTTCCCAAACTGAATTACCAGAAAAAATTTGCAGAAGTGCAGAATGTAAGATTTGATAGAATTGAATGTGATTTTTCTTTTATAGAAACACAACGATTATATCAGAAAATAAAAAACTATCATTTTACTCCTGCTGCAGTAATTTCTACAATTTTTATGAAAACACTGGCACAATATAGTGAAACTCCAGGACTTTCCATAAATGTAACATTGTTTAATAGACAGTTATTGCATGAAGATGTGAATGGGATACTGGGTGAATTTACTAACAATGCAGTAATATCATACCAAGAAAAAACGGATTCTTTATTGGATGCTATTCGAGCAACTCAAGAACAGATGTGGCGGTTAGTTCAATATAGAAAATTTGAAGGAAGCAATATATTAAAAATGCTTTCTTCAGGTAGAGCAGGAAAAGCGATTATGCCAGTAGTGTTTACTTGTATGCTGGAGGGGAATGTGTCTAAGGTAACAAAAAAAAGATATTCATTCAAAGAAGAATATGCGATAAGCCAAACACCGCAGGTGGTTTTAGATCACCATGTAAGAGATGATTTGGGATATTTGAAGATTTCATGGGATTATATTATTGACATCTTTGATAAACAATATATTACTGATATTTTTGGCGCTTATGTAAATAATATAAAGAAATTTATGGAAAAATATTAGGGAGAATAAAAATATGTTTGTAAAAGAATTGGAAATTACTTTGGAAAATGGAATGAAAATTTCAGGAGAATTAGATTTGCCAGAAAGGCAAGGTCAATGGAAAACGATTATTTTATTTCATGGTTCCGGTCCATCTGATCGGCACGCTACAGTTGAATCCATGGGAGGTATAGTATCCCGTAATTTTGATTTATTGAGCGAAGGGTTTGTGAAAGCTAGATATGCGGTATTTCGTTATGATAAAAGAGAAAATTATGATATAGAAATAATTATTCGGGATGCCAGAGAGGTAACGAGATTTGTTTCTGGCTTGTCTGAAGTGGAAGGAATTCTGTTTTATGGATGGAGTGAAGGAGTACGAGTTTGTACAACTTTAGTTTCAGATTTTCCGAATGCGCAGGCTTTGATTCTTCAGTCGGGTATTGCAGAAGGATGGAGTTCCTATTTCTCTTATATATTGCGCGAACTTACAGTAGAAAAGTTGAAAGAGTTGGATAACAATAATGATAGCATATTAGAAATTTCGGATTTTTTGAATTGCATACCGGACTCCACATCTATCTCTTTCTCTCTGTATTTACTTATTCTTGGTACGGATAAGGAGGGAAATATGAAATTTAATGAAGAACTTGATCCAGAAGGGAAAGGAAGATTCAGCATAATAGATAATTGGATACCATTGGCAGATGAAATAGTTGCAGATCCTACTACTTTAATTCGATTTGCTGAAAATGCTCCTGGAGAAACATGGGCAGGAATATTAGATGACATAAAAAAAATCCAATTACCTATTTTAGTACTTCATGGTTTGAATGACGGATGGATTTCTCCGGTAGAAGCTGTGCAAATAGCAAAGGCAGCAAGGAATAATGCAGATATAATTTTGTTTAAAGGGTTGGGACATTCACTTTCTAAGGTAAGTTCTCCATTAAAGGATGAAGGCGGTACTATAGAAGATGAGGTTATTGTGAGAGTCGTAGAATGGCTTAAAAAGAATGTGGAATAGTTGAGGAAAGGAAATGTATATGATGAACGATCGAGAGTTTTCTAATAGAAAGGAAACATTACATGGAGAATTTTATGAAAATGCATTGAAATATCCAGAGAGAATTGCGCTTATCTATGAAAATGAGAAAGTTTCTTATAAGATGTTGCGTTTATATGCGTTGCGTGCAGCAAACTATATGTGGCAAAGAGGAGTAAGAAGAAATGATAAGATTGTAGTTATATTGCCGAGAGGTATTGGACAAGTAGCTGCATTGTTAGGAATTCTTGCAATAGGTGCAGCGTATGTTCCGATTGCGATGAAGCAGCCGTTAGGACGTCGGAAAAAAATCATAGAAAATGTCAAGCCGGCTCTTGTATTGCAGGATGAAGCCTTTTTAGAAGAGAATCCATGGACTGGGTGTATTGAAAATAATTCAAAAGATACTGCCTATATTATTTATACATCGGGCTCTAGCGGAGAACCTAAAGGAGTAGAAATGAGTCATGTGGCTGCAATGAATACAATAGAAGAAATTTTACATATGTGGAATATTGGTGCGGAAGATTCCGTATTAAATATATCAGCATTTGATTTTGATTTGTCGGTTTTTGACATATTTGGTCTTTTAACTGTTGGAGGGACAATTGTTTTAATTGATGAAGACGACTTTAGAGATCCAGAAGTATGGAAAAATCTGATAGAGATTTATGGAATTACTATTTGGAATAGTGCCCCCGCGTTATTGGACATGTTTTTGATAATGGGGGAAAATAATCATTTTGGTAAATTGCGGTTGGCATTAGTGTCAGGGGACTGGATTCCTTTATATTTACCGGAGAAATGGTATAAAGTAACTTCAGCAAACTCGCAATTTGTAGCGTTGGGCGGAGCGACAGAAGGCGGAATTTGGTCCAACTATTATTGCGTTTCAAAAGTAGATAAATTGTGGAATTCTATTCCTTATGGGCAAGCATTACCAAAACAGAAATATAGGATTACGGATGAAAATTTTGTGGAGTGCGGAGTTGATATTCCTGGTGAATTGCAAATTGGAGGTGGAAGTCTGGCGAAAGGCTATATTAATGATGAAGAGCTAACAATGAAAAAGTTTATTACGGATGTAAAAGGGGAACGTTGGTATAGAACAGGAGATCGGGGAAGGCGATGGGCAGATGGAACGATAGAGTTTTTAGGGCGAATGGATACCCAAGTAAAGATACGTGGACATCGAATTGAGTTGGGAGAAATTGAAAGTGTATTAAAAAGTATTTCAAGAATAAAAGAAGCCGTAGTTGTTGCTCAGGGGGATAAATACCATAAAGAATTAGTTGCATTTTACTTGGGAGAGTACATTGCAGAGAGTGAAATAGAAGATTATCTTAAGATACATCTTCCTGAGTATTCTATACCGAATTCTATAAACAGATTAGAAAATTTTCCTCTTAATGCAAATGGAAAAGTTGATAGAAGAAGATTGGCAGAATATCAGAAAACTGATAGTGTGGAAATAATGTCTGACAAAGTATTAAATATTGTACTGATGATTTGGGAGGAGCTATTGAAAAATAAAGTGGCTGATTTGGATGAGAACCTTTTTAAGATAGGTGCAGACAGCTTGCTTGCGGCTAGATTTGTTGCGGCTATTAATGCTCGTTGCGGAATAGAGGTACGCATGAAAGAGGTCTTTATGAATCCATCAATTAACGCACTAACAAAATTGGTTGATAAGAGAAAAAATACAGATATAGCAGAATTTGTAGAAGAGGGGGAAATTTAAAAAATGCAGGACACGAAAAAAGTAGCAGGAGAATTATTAGTAGAGCTTGAAAAAAAAGGCGTTACTTTTGAAACTGTTGATGGAAAATTAAAATATAAAGATTCCAAAGGGAATTTTACAGAAAATTCTAAAGAGAAAGTTAAAAAATATAAAGAAGAAATAATTGAAATTTTGAAGAAAAAACAAACGATAGACGAGTTTATTACGGATAATGATTATGAAACTAATGTATATCCTTTGACTGATGTGCAAGCAGCCTATTTAGTTGGAAAAACAGAAGCTGTGAAGTGGGGTGGAATTGGATGTAAAGGATATATTGAGGTTGATTTTGGTTCCTACAGTGCAGAAGAACTATCAAGAGCTTGGAAAGTATTGGTAAATAGGCATGAAATGCTAAGAGCGAAAGTAACAGAGGTCGGATTTGAAATTTTAGAGAGAGATGAGATTGATTATGAAATTAAAATAGTAAATCTACAAAAAATGGCAGAGAGGGAAAAAGTAGATACTTTATCTAAGATTAGGGAAGATTTTAGTGAATATGTTTTTCATACGGAGGAACCTCCATTATTTAAAGTGCTAATAACGAAGCGTATAGAAGGAAATTTTTTCCATCTACTTGTTGATTTAATTGTTTCAGATTTTGCAAGTGTGCAACTTCTGATTTCTGAAATGGGAGAACTTTTGAAAGGAGCTTCATTAGAAAAAATAAGGTATAAGTTTTCAGATTATGCAATGTTCAATCAACAACGTAAAGGAAGTTTAAAATGGCATCAGGATAGAATGTATTGGTTAGAAAGACTGAAAAAATTACCGGAGGCTCCAATTCTTCCACAAGATGGACGAGCCGCAGATAAGTGTGAAAATACATATGAATTTTATCGATTTCAGAAACATATTAATCAGTCTGACTGGAAACGTATAAAGGAAATTGCAGGAGAATACGGAGTAACAGTTTCATCGGTGCTTATTGGTATATACGCAGAAGTTATTTCAAGGTGGAGTTCGAATAAACATTTTACACTCAATTTACCAATTCAAAATAGACCAACTATCGGAAATAATACTAATTCCATAGTAGGAGACTTTACAGCAGTGAACTTGCTAGAAGTAAATGTAACTCAAAATATGAGTTTTATAGAAAGAGTCAAAGAAATTACAAAAAGATTGATGGAGGATTTAGAGCATAATTCTTTTTCTGGTGTCGAAGTGCTAAGAGAACTGAGTAAAGTGTCTGAAGAAAAGGAATTATTAATGCCGATCGTATTTACAGGGGTTTTGAAGACTGATGGCACTGTAGGCACTATTGAATATGGGTTTAGTCATACCCCTCAAGTATGGATTGATTGTCAGATAGTCGATGAGATAGATTCAGAAGATCAAGAAAAAGGCCTGATGATAAGCTGGGATACAAGAAAAGGTGCGATAAAAGAATCTATTGTAACGGAGATGTTTGAGTCTTTTACTGAAACAATAAGAATACTTGGAATAAAACATTCGGAAGAATGGAAGAATCCATTGGAAATTATAGTGCCAAGTGCGAGTAAGAAAAAAGTAATTTGCGAACGAAATAAAGGTATTACGAATCAATCTCGTATTCAACAGAGATTTGTTAAGTATGCGAAAAAGAATTCTAATAAAACTGCCGTAATAGATGCTGTTGAAACAGTGACATATGGAGAATTGTTGGAAAGAGCAGAATATATAGCAGGTTATTTAAGAAAAGAATTTGTGGAAAATAGAACTGGACTGGTTGCGATAAGAATGAAAAAATCTGTAAATCAAATTGCAGCAGTAATGGGTGTTTTGATTGCTGGATTTTCTTATTTACCTATTGATATAAAACAGCCATTGGCACGACAAGAAAAAATTTTATCAAAAGCAAATGTTATTGTGGAATTGGATGAGAAAAAAGTAAATATGATACTTCAGAATTTGGAATACCGATTAGAAAAGCATCCAGAATTCCAAAATCCTATTGCATATGTAATATTTACTTCTGGCTCTACAGGAGAGCCTAAAGGTGTAGTAATGTCACATACTGCGGCACAAAATACTCTTATATCTATTGAAAATATGTATAATATCTCGGAAGAGGATACAATCCTTGGTATTGCGGAACTGTCATTTGATCTTTCTGTATTTGATATATTTAGTGTATTGGGAGTTGGTGGAACATTAGTATTACCGAATCCAGAAAAAGGACCAGATGCATCCCATTGGGGCAGATTACTTAATGAATACAAAGTGACCTTGTGGAATAGTGTTCCAGCGCAGGCGGAAATGTTAGATGCTTTTGCGTCTAAATCGGAGAGTTATCCGACAGTTAGATTAGTACTGTTATCCGGAGATTGGATAAATACTAGTCTGCCAGGAAGACTAAGAAAGATTATGACCAACGCTCAAATGATTAGTTTGGGAGGCGCTACGGAAGGTGGGATTTGGTCTATATATCATGAAATTGATGAAATAGAAGAAAGGCCTACTATATTATATGGAAAAGCTTTGCTTGGACAGTGGATGGGAGTTGTAGACGAGGAATTGAGAATTTGTCCGGAATATGTTTCGGGGCAAATTGCCATAGGAGGATATTCTTTGGCAGAAGGCTATTTAGGAGATACAATATTAACAAAAGAAAAATTTGTTTATCTGGAAGAAGAAAAGAACAGGATTTATCTCACTGGAGATAATGGAAGATATGTAGAGAATGGCGACATTGAATTTTTAGGCAGATTAGATAATCAGGTAAAAATCAATGGGCATAGAATAGAAATTGCGGAAATAGAAAATGCAATACGTGGAATGCAAAATATTGAAGATTGTTGCGTGGTTTATAATCAAAGTATAGGGAAGGGTGTGCTGATAGCTTTTATAAAAAATAAAATATCGAGCATTTCCTATACGAAAGAAGAATACAGAAAGCAGTTAGCCTTTTTTTTGCCACCAGCAATGATTCCTTCAGAGTTTGTAAATGTAGAGAGTTTTCCACTTTCTACTAATGGCAAAATAGACAGAAAAGGACTGGCAGAGAGTATACAAAAGAACATCAAGGTAAAGCATAATGCAAAAGCAACTTTAATTTCGCAAAAGAAGGAATATGTAGAACTTGCTAAAAGTATCAAAAAAATCGTATGCTCTATTTCTGGAAATGATTATATTGATTATGAAGATAATTTATTAGAAAATGGACTTGATTCTTTGTTATTATCTCAGATTTCTGGGCGCATAGTTAGTGACATACAAGAAGCACAAGGCATGAGATTTGATGAAATATTACGGGCATCGTTGACGATGCCAACAATTATGGGGATTGCTCAGTATATATCGGATTGTAAAAATCCTTCAAAAAATCAAATGCATAGTAATGCAGGAAATCAAACAAGAAATTCATATACTGTTGTATATATATTTGGGGATAACGAAAATGAAATAAGAGATGTTCTTATAGAAAAGTTGAGCGCTTCAAACATAAGTTGTAAGAGAGTGGGAGGGCAAGAAATAATTGAAAGATGTCATGAAGACATAAATGTTAAAAAGAAATATATTATTGCCTTTTCCGAAATGGCTTCTTTATGCATAACTAAGGCAAGTGAACTATTGGGGGAAAACATTATTATTAACCGCATTTTTTTAATAAATCCATCTAAAGCAAAAGAAAGTGATTTATATTTAGGAGATATAAGCATAATTGACGGAAATTCAGTTGCTATTAAATCTTGGGAAAAGGCTGTTTTAGGTAACGTTAGAGAATTTGAATCTAATAGTAATGACATTTTTGATATTATTATGAGGGAACTAGAAAATGATAAATAATCGCAGAACAATCTGTATTCTTGGCGGAACAGGTACTGTTGGTGTGACAGCGTGTAAGGTTTTAAGTAAGTTAGGCTATTCATTAAGAGTCAGTGTACGGAATATAGAAACAATAAAAGATACAGGAATGTATATGGCTCCCAACATCCAATTATTTGAACTTGATATTGATAAGGAAAGTAATATTGGAAAATTCTTTAAAGGAAGTGATTTGGTAATAGGAGCAATCGGACCTTCCGCAGACTATAGTGAAAAAATGTTACTTGGAGCAATGGCAGAGAATATTCCGTATGTTGACCCAGGAGGAATTCATTTAATTAGAAAAATGAGGAATTCTAGCATGAAAGGTACCGCTATAGTTGGTTCGGGAATATTTCCGGGGTTATCAGGATGGATGTTGTCTTCTGTGCTTAAAGAAGCTTTCAATGATGACTTAATAGAGATGATTATTGGAGGTGTCTATAATTTTTCAAAAGCTGCCGCAATCGATTATGTGGAAGAAATAAAAAGTTATAAAGCTGGAATTCCTATGGCATGTGTGCGAAATGGAAAAATTTTACCTGCTCAGAAAAGAAGTCCGCTGAATCTTCCAACAAGAATTTCGAAATTATCTATATTGCCATATGTTACAGAAGAAATTCAAGAAATTATACAAGGGAAATATATGCTTAATATTGATTCATATACGGCGGCACCTGTAAGTTTATTTTCAATAGTAAATAAGGCGCATTGTCAAAAAAAAGATTTAGTAAATGCATTAATGGGACAGAAAAATAGCAACCAAAAAGCTTTTATATGGGTAAGACAAAATAAAGGAAATGATAGTAGATGCATTTATTTTGAAGGAAAAAATCCGAGTGTTTTAACTGGCGAAATATTAGCGATTACTGCCAATGCAATATTTGAAATGCCTAGGAAGGATGGAATTTATACAATGGCAAGTTATCTTGAAAAATATCAAGTGTTAGATGAACTTAAAAAAATAGATAAGTTCAAATCAGAGGGAAAGATATGAAGAAAAAACAGATTTTAGTATGTGGAACAGGATTTGGGAAAATTTATTTGAAAGCTATTGCAGAAAGTAAAGAATATGAGCTTATGGGTATATTGGGAAAAGGAAGCGATAGATCCAGACTTCTTTCAAAGAATCTAAATGTGCCAATGTATACGGATATTAAAGAAATAAATCAAAATGTTGATGCAGCATGTGTAGTTGTACCTAATGCGGCTGGAGGTGGAAACGGTGCCAATATAGCTAAAAGTATACTTGCAAAAGGGATACCAACATTATTAGAACATCCTGCTCATGAGGTAGAAATTGTTAATTGTATAAGAGAATCCGGAAGTGCCGCTTTTATGTTGAATCCATTTTATCGGTATATCAAGCCAATTCGAGATTTTTTAGAGGCGGCACAAATAATAAGTAAACATGCTCATCTTATAAATGCATCCTTGGAATGCGCTATACATGTATTATATGATGGAATAGATATATTGGGGTGTGCGTTGGGAGGCTTATCAACATGGAAATTGGGAAATGTAGCAGAATCTTATACAACTTCTATGGCAGGAGGGGGTAACAGAGTTATTAGTGGTATAATTGGAATGGTTCCGGTAACATTTATAGTGAATACCAATGTGGATCGTAACGATATAGACCATCCATTACATTTATATCATAGAATAGAATTGACATTTTCCACAGGGCGGCTCTGTCTGGTCAATACCCATGGTCCGGTAATATGGCTTCCTTTCTTGCATATGCCAAGAGATGAATATGGAACACTAAGTATTAATGTAGAAGAGGAAGTAAATATACCCTCTGGTGTTACTATAGGAAATGTAATGTTACCATCAGTAAAAGAAACGTTTGAACAAATATGGCCGGATGCAGTAAAGAAAGCTTTAGAGATTTTATTTAAGCAAAATAGAACAGAAAAAATGTCCATGGCGCAATATCAAATATATGTATCAAAATTATGGTCTGAAATATGTCAGAAAGTGGGCTATATGAATATCGTTGATTATGACAATTTTGGTGACATAAAAAATATATTTTATGATTTGGAAAAAAGACATTTAATAAAAAAGGAGAATGACGGGATTGAATGAAATTGAGAATGTATACGGAGAGACAGTAGAATTTTATGATTTATCAGCTCTTTCACAGATAGGGAACAAAAAAATTGTTTTAAACAAATTTGCTGATATGGTTAAGGATTTAGATGGAATCATTTTGGATATAGGTGCAGGAACTGGAAAAACAACAATAGAGATGGCTAATATGATATGTGATAAAGAAATAATTGCTTTAGAACCATCGGCTTATATGAGAACAGCGTTTATGGCAAGATTAATGGAGCATAATGAAGTTAAAGAGAGAATTTCTCTATTGCCGATAGATGTAGGTAAATATTCATTTCGAGATAAAATAAGTGGTGTAATGTGCATGGGAGTACTTGGTCATTTAAAAAGGGATGAACAAGAAAAATTATTGTATAAATTAGATAAAAATTTGAATATAAATGTCCCAATCCTGATAGAACTTTTAGAACCGAAATTTCTTGTTGCGCCAGTAGGAAGCAGAATATCGGTGGCTACTCAAGGAAGATTGCGCTATGAGACGTATATTACCGATATAAAGCAAGTGGGGATGGATCAATGGACATGGAGATTGACCTATAAAGTTTTTTGTGGTAAAAACATAGTTAGTACTGTAGATAGCCTAATGTCGTGGAATTATCAGAGTGTGGAAAAAATTTTAAACCAATTGACAAAAATGCACTTTAGAACAGCTAAATTATCAGAAACATTATTACTTGCAATAAAAGCACGATAAATATGAACTTCAGATAAAATTAACTCTCGAACTGTCAGGTGTTCCTAAAATGCCATATTTATAAGATAATTTAGCGATGTGCAGGGAGAATAATGAGAATTAATATTAAATTGTCAGTACAATGGGTTTTAAAAGTGACTTTATCGTCTTGTGAGATGCAGAAAGAAATGGAAGTAAGTGAAGTTTGTAATTTACATTAAGTAGTGTCTGCTTTTTACATGATTACAAAATTTGACTTTTTACTTTGGAAGTTGTAAAATTTAATTAGTCTTATCTAACTTCGGGAGGAATGCTTGTACATGACAAACCAATACATGAATAATCTTTATCGTGATCTGCTCTCTAATTCACCGCAGACAATAACCATAGATATTCCAGCAGACATGGGGACAGGGCAGATTTTACAGGTGGTCACGAAACAGGGAGCAGTTGTTTCGGACTGGAAAATGAATTATTTTTCAGATATGAACGTGCAGGGAGTGAGTAGCGAAGAATACATTCAAATGTTGTTCTGCTTCAATGATGGTGTTTCCTGGAATATTGCAGATAGCCGACAAAGTATCAGCATACAAAAAGGTGAGTCCTGTATTTATCGTGGACACGGGAAAATGGAATATCTGTGCTATTCCAAACAAAACGATTTCCTTTTCAAAAATGTAAAAGTACCACTGTCGTATTTCCGTAAAATTATGAATGACTATTTTGATGTTGGTGAGATTGAGGTTTATCAGAAAAAACTATTGGAAGGTATATCAAAAGTAGGTATTACTCCCTATATGGAGCACATTTTTGCGGAACTGAAAGACTTCACGCAATATCGCGGCGGATTGGGATACCTGTTTTTGGAAAGCAAAGTTTTTGAGTTGTTATCTGTATATTTGAGTGAGATTTTGGAACTGAGTATTCTTGCGTCAACTTATATAGCAATTTCCAGAAGTGACCGAGAATCCATCATAGAAGCGAAGAGAATCATTGACAGTCAGCTTGCTTTGGCACCAAGTTGTGAGGAATTGGCGCGAAAAGTCAATATTAGTACTTCAAAATTGTCAAAGGGTTTTTCCTCGCTGTTTGGAACATCGGTTCATGCGTATATTATAGATCAGCGATTGGAAAAGGCGGCAAGTCTACTATTAGAAAGTAATTTGAACGTAAGTCAGGTGGCAGCATTTGTAGGCTATTCAAAACCGAGTAACTTTGCTGCGGCATTCAAAAAGAAGTATGGGGTAATTCCTAAAAACTATAAAACGGAAAATACGATTGGTTAAAATTAAAAAATACCGATTTTGGGTAGAATAAAACCGTTTTTGGGTTGGAAATGTAGGCGTAAATTGTTATTATATGTGGTGTAGTTAGAAAATGCTAACTACACCATTTTTTAGATAGGAGGATACTGGTATGAGTTCCCAGAAAAAAAGTTCCCGGCTTGAGGGAAAAGATTTAATTACTATCGGCATCTACACCGTCATCTATGTCGTCATTGTTATGCTGGTGGCGATGCTTGGCTTCATCCCCATTTTTATTCCGCTGATGGCGGTGCTGTGTCCTTTGATTGGCGGCATCCCCTATATGCTGTATGTTACAAAGGCTAAAAAATTCGGGATGACTGCAATCATGGGTTTCCTGATTGGCCTAATCATGGTGTTCTTCGGCAACGGCTATCTTACTATGGTAACTGGTCTTGTTGGCGGCCTGTTGGCTGACGTGATCCTGAAAAAGGCAGACTACAAAAGTGCAAAGAGTACAGTTCTTTCCTGCGGTGTGTTCAGCATCTGGGTGTTTGGCAACTTTGCTCCCATTTTCCTGAACCGTGAAAGCTATATGGTAATGCTGACTGAAGGATACGGCGCTGAATATGCAGCTACCCTTAATACATATATGCCTATGTGGATTGCGCCTATTTTGCTGGTTGCCTGCTTTGTGTTTGGCCTTGTCGGAGGTATGATTGGGAAAGCCATTTGCAAAAAGCACTTCCAGCGTGCCGGTATTGCATAATGGCGCGGGAAATTCTGCTCAGCAAAAAAACAGAACAAGGGTTGCGGCTCGATCCGCGTACAAAACTGTTGCTCATCTTCATCATAAGCATTTTTGTCATGGGTGGAACAGGCGGAGAAGCTATGGGACTGATCCGCCTTGTTCTTTGTGTGGTTCCGGCTATATTGCTGCTTACCTCGAAACAATGTGCAAAAGCTGTGGGCTATATTGCTGTGTTTTCTGTTTTTTATGCTGTCCAAATTTATGTTTTGCCGCACCTTACGGGGATATTGAATTTCCTTGTTCTGTTTACAATAGGATTCTTCTGCCGAATCCTTCCCAGTGTTGCGATTGCTGCCTATGCAGTGAAAACAACAACGGTCAGTGAATTGATTTCCGGCATGGAAAGAATCCATATGCCTAAAGAAGTGACGATCCCCTTAACGGTCATGTTCCGCTTCTTTCCAACTGTCTTTCAGGAGTCAGAAGCAATCAGTGACGCTATGAAAATGCGTGGGATTAAACTTGGAGGGAAAAAATCTTCAAAAATATTGGAGTATAAGCTGATCCCGATGATTACCTGCTCCGTGAAAATCGGTGAGGAACTTTCCGCTGCGGCAATTACCCGTGGCCTCGGCGCTCCTGTCAAACGCACAAACATTTGCCAGCTTAAATTCAATTTTGCCGATGTGGTGCTGATCTTGTTTTGTTGCTTTGTAGTGTTTTGGGCGATTGCTTCCCCGATAATTTCCGCAGGAGGGATTTTGCCATGATAGATTTTCAAAATGTTTCTTTTTCTTATGGTGAAGAATCCAGCGGCGGAGGGATTAGAAATGTCAATCTCACCATAAACACAGGGGAATTTGTTTTACTCACGGGAGAATCCGGCTGTGGGAAAACAACGATTACCCGTTTGGTAAACGGGCTGGTGCCTCATTATTACGAGGGCAAATTAGAGGGCGATGTCCTTCTGGACGGAAAAAGCGTATCAGATACGCCGCTTTATGACTTGGCTGCTATGGTGGGATCTGTATTCCAGAATCCCAAAAGTCAGTTTTTCAACGTGGATACGGATAGTGAATTAGCCTTTGCCTGTGAAAATTTAGGCTATCCTCAGGAGGATATCCTGAAAAGGATTGACCGGACAGTTTCCGATTATCATATTGAAGATTTGATGGGGCGAAGCGTGTTTGCTCTGTCCGGAGGCGAAAAGCAAAAAATAGCCTGTGCTTCATCAAGTGTATTGCTGCCGGGAATTATGGTCCTGGACGAACCATCTTCTAATTTGGATATGGCTGCTATTGATGACCTGCGGCAGGTCCTAAGCCTCTGGAAAAAGCAGGGCAAAACAATTCTGATCGCAGAACACCGCCTTTACTACCTTCACGATCTTGCAGATCGTGTGCTGTATGTAAAAGATGGGGAGATTGAACGGGAATACACGCCTGCTGAATTTGACAGCTTATCGGATGGCACTCGAAAAGAAATAGGGCTGCGGCCGTTTTCTCTCTCGAAGTTGAAGCCTGCGAATCAGTATCAGGCGCATACAGCTAAACAGATGGAATTTCAAAATTTCTGCTTTGCGTATAAAAAGCGGGAACCGGAAAGCCTCCATATTCCGAGTGCAGAACTGCCTGTTGGAGAAACGATTGCCATTATCGGTCTGAATGGCGCTGGAAAATCTACTCTGGCCCGCTGTATTTGCGGACTGGAAAAGAAGTGTGGCTTTTTGCAGGTTGAGGGGAAAACCCTTGATTGGAAAGCCCGGCTCAAACATTGCTACATGGTAATGCAGGATACCAGCCATCAGCTATTTACCGAAAGCGTGGCGGATGAAGTGCTTCTGAGCATGGACAACAAGGATGAAACTGTTGTGGATAAAATCCTTAAACAGTTTGATCTGCTGGAATATAAAGACAGGCACCCGCTTTCTCTTTCCGGCGGGCAAAAACAGCGGGTAGCGATCGCGTCTGCCATTGTGAGTAACCGGGAGATCATTGTGTTTGACGAACCAACAAGCGGGCTTGATCTCAAACATATGAGGGAAGTTGCGCGGAGTTTGAAGTCACTCGCGGATCAGGGCAAAACGCTTCTTGTTATTACGCATGATCCGGAGTTGGTGATGGCGGGATGTTCGTATGTAGTCCATATGGAAAAAGGGCAAGTAAAAGAAAGCTATCCATTGGACGAATCCGGCAGTAAAAAGGTTTTGGATTTTTTCCGAATCCGCCAGTGAATTTTAGAAATTATGAATGTCAGGGCCGCCTTGACTGGACAGAAAGATAATGATAAGAGGCCACTTTACTTTGGCGGCCTCTTGTTTTTGAAGCACAGACAGTACGGCTCAATATAAGGAGGGCTTATGTTCAAAAAAATCTTTGAGTACGCAGGGCCATATAAGAAAAATATGTATGTGGCCACGGTTGTCGTACTGGTCAGCGTTCTTACGGGTATCCTGCCTTTTGTGCTGGCCTATCAGGTCATTTCGCCATTGGTTATGGGCGATTCTGTTGAAACAGAATTTGTTTTATTGCGTGTTATAGGGGTTTTGATCTGTCTTGTTTTGCAGGCGTTTTTTTATGGATGGGGATTATCAATTTCTCATAAAGCAGCATATAACACATTGTTGCGGCTGCGGGTATCTCTGCAAAAGAAGTTTGAGAAACTTCCCCTTGGCATTGTGGAGGAAAAAGGGACAGGGACAATCAAAAAGCTGTTTGTCGATGATGTGGACAGCTTGGAATTGCTCCTTGCTCATTCAGTCCCAGAGGGTATCGCAAATTTACTGATCCCGCTGGTGATTTATGTTGCTATGTTTTGTGCGGACTGGAAACTGGCTCTTATGTCTTTGGCCTCTATCCCGATCAGCCTGCTCTCCATGGTCATTATGTACTCTGTTGGAATGAAGCGCATGGGTCCCTACTATCAGTCTGCACAGAAAATGAACAACACGATCATTGAGTACATCAATGGTATGGAGGTTGTCAAGGTTTTCAACCGGGAGAGCGAATCTTACGAGAACTTCCGCAAGGATGTAACGGACTATCGGGATTATACCTTGGCATGGTATAAGGCCGCCTGGCCCTGGATGGCGATATACGGAAGTCTACTGCCCTGCACTGTTATTCTGACTTTGCCTCTTGGGGCATGGTTTGTTCTCTGTGGCATAAGCACTTTACCTGATTTGATTTTAGTCCTCTGCCTTTCCCTCAGCATTGGGATTCCTCTCCTGAAAGCACTGGGCTTTATGGAGACGATTCCGAATCTGAATTATAAGATCACGGCACTTGAACAGATGTTAAATACGGCACCGCTGCAAGCTGCTGAGGATGATTTCCACGGACAGGATTTTAACATTTCTTACGATCATGTTTCCTTTGCGTATCAGACGACACAGCCTGGCCCAGATGGGAAACCGATAATAGCGGAAAACGAAGTCCTCCACGATATTACCTTTGTGGCACAAGCAGGACAAAAAACTGCCCTAGTTGGTGAATCCGGTTCTGGCAAGAGCACCCTTGCAAAACTGTTGATCCACTACTATGACCCGCAGAAAGGGAGCATTTCCATTGGCGGGCATAAACTTTGTGATATGAGCCTGGAGGCATTGAACAGCCGCATTTCCTATGTGGCTCAGGATCAGTACCTGTTTAACACCTCCCTGCTGGAAAATATCCGTCTTGGACGTTTGGATGCTACCGATGAGGAAGTAATGCAGGCGGCGAAGAAAGCCCGGTGTATGGAGTTTCTGGAAAAGCTGCCGCAAGGTATTCACTCCATGGCGGGCGATGCGGGGAAAATGCTTTCCGGGGGGCAGCGCCAGCGAATTTCCCTGGCGCGGGCAATATTGAAGGATGCCCCGATTGTAGTGCTTGACGAGGCTACGGCCTATGCTGATCCAGAAAATGAGGAAAAAATGGAGGCTGCTATTGCGGAGCTGGTGGAGGGAAAAACCTTGGTAGTTATCGCTCACAAACTTCCCGCTATAATGAACGCAGATCAAATATGCGTTATGGATCACGGAAAGATGGTGGCAACCGGAAAACATCAGGAGCTGATTCAAGCTTGCCCAGAATACCAAAAGTTGTGGAAAGCGGCTCAGGACAGCGCCGAGTGGAAAGTATCTACTGCAAAGGAGGGAAGATAAATGTTTGCATTGATTTCAAGAATCCTGAACCTCTCCGGGAGGTATAAAAGCCGTATTCAGGCTGCATTTCTATGTGCATTTGTCGAGTCCATTCTCTCCAAAATGCCGATCTTCATGGCGTTTATTGTCTTGGCCGGGTTTGCTGATAATACGCTGACTGGAAAGACCTGTCTGTTTGTCGGACTTGGATTATTAGCTGTTGTAGTGGTTCAGACAGTGGTTCACTATTTGAGCGACCGTCTGCAAAGTGCCGCTGGATTTATGATCTTTGCTGATAAACGGATGGAGTTGGGAAATCATTTAAGAAAAATGCCGATGGGTTACTTTACATCGGGGAATATTGGAAAAATCAGCTCTGTTCTCAGTACGGATATGGTATTCATTGAGGAAGTTTCTATGAGTACCATTGGCAACATGATGAGCTATATGCTGTCTACTTTGGTTTTAGCTGTTTTTATGTTCGTACTGGATTGGAGACTTGGGCTGATTGCGGTAATCATTACCTTGCTGGCATCACTGGTTGCAAAATATATGAATAAGGTTTCCTTCAAGGAGGCTGTCGGGCGTCAAAACCAAAGCGAGAATTTGACGGATGCGGTCTTGTCTTTTGCTGAAGGAATTGGGGTTATCAAAAGTTACAATCTGCTCGGAGAAAAATCTGACGAATTAACGGAAAACTTCAAAAAATCAAGGGATGTCAATACGAAGTTTGAGCAGAAAATGACACCGTGGACCACTGGCTTAAACATTCTCTATGGCGTGGGTATTGCCGCTATCTTCGGTTTATCCGTTTTTTTACATCAGGAAGGCGTACTCTCCCTGGCTTATCTTTTGGGCGTGCTGCTGTTTGTCTTTGATCTCTTTGGACCTCTGAAAGCTCTTTATGGAGAAGCAACCCGACTGACCGTGATGAATGCCGCATTAGACCGCATTGAAGCTGTTTTGGACGAGCCCGAACTTCCCGATAACGGAAATCAACATATTCTGTCACAGGCACAGCCGGATCAGCCAGAAGTACAATTTAGCGATGTGGGCTTCGCCTATCAGGACAAGGAAGTCCTGCACAACATCAGCTTCTCTATGCAGAAGAATACCATGACCGCACTTGTGGGACCGTCTGGCGGTGGCAAATCCACGATTGCGAACCTTCTGGCGCGGCTGTGGGATGTGAAATCCGGCAAAGTGACAATCCGTGGTACAGATATTCGGGATGTACCTCTCGCCGAACTGATGGAACAGATCAGCATGGTTTTCCAGAGGGTGTACTTGTTCCAGGATACCATTTACAACAATATCAGCATGGGTAAACCGGACGCTACCGAGGAAGAAGTCTATGAGGCTGCAAAAAAAGCCCGCTGCTATGATTTTATCATGGCGCTGCCAGATGGATTCCAGACAGTCATCGGTGAAGGCGGCGCTACTCTGTCCGGCGGCGAAAAGCAAAGAATCTCTATCGCCCGATGCATTTTGAAGGACGCACCGATTGTCATTCTGGATGAAGCGACTGCAAGTGTTGATACCGATAATGAAAGCTATATCCAGGAGGCAATCAATGAGCTGGTAAAGGGTAAAACATTACTTGTGATTGCACATCGCCTGAATACCATCCGTCAGGCAGATCAGATTTTGGTGATCTCTGATGGACGGATCAGCGAACAGGGAACCCATGACGAGCTTATGGCAAAAGCCGGGATTTATCAGGATTTTGTAAATATCCGTAAAAAGGCTTCCGGCTGGAGCCTTGCATAAAGGAGGAACCGATGAAGATTCATGCGTCCGGGGAGGATTATCTGGAGGCTGTGCTGATTCTTCAAAAGAAGCAGGGTATGGTCCGATCCATTGATCTTGCCCGGCACATGGGATTCAGTAAACCGAGCATCAGCCATGCAGTAGGTGTGTTAAAGAATGGCGGTTTCCTGACTGTCGATGAAGATGGATACCTCAATCTGACTAATGCCGGGCGGGAGGTTGCCGAGAAAATTTATGAACGCCATCAGTTCTTTACGGAGCAGCTTGTAGCTGTCGGGGTTGATCGGGAAACTGCAGAAAGAGATGCCTGTCGGATAGAACATGTAATCAGTGAAGAAGCTTTTGAAAAATTGAAAACTTCGGTTGAAAAAAAGTATTAGTACAATGTTGATTCACCGAATCTTTTATGTTCATCATACTATAGAATTGTTGAGAAACGTGAAACAGGGTATGAAACTCGTATACTAAAAGACATTCAGAGTGGAATTACACTAGAAACACTTATGGCAAAAGGACATAGGAAAACGCCGGAAGAAAAAGCAGCTGTTGCGAAACAAAAGAGGAAACAGAGGCGAGCAAAACGGAAAAAAGAAGCAAGAGATAATCTGACCAAAGAAGAGATCTTGCAAGATGACCGATTTTTCTGTATTGCTGGTTATACCTCCGGAGGTGCACCGTATGGTGTCACCTGGGAGGAAAAGGATTTGAAACCTTGGGAAGATTTGGAAGAAAATGAGTGAGTTGCCAGTGCAATCTTATTTTTCTCTTGTGACAGAAACAGGTTCCTTTTTTGCCGGAAGTAAGTCTGAACTGATCTCTGGAGCATCGAGCAGTACAGTGAAATTTTGCTGAATGATCTCTAGGGTTTTCTGCTTTTTCTGCAATTCCTGTTTTTCCCGGACAGTAGCATCCTGTTCAGATTCAAGATTTTCAATCCGCTTCTGGATTTTATTAGAGCTTGGGATTTTGGTGATACCGAGATCCTGAAGCTCTTTTTTTAGTGAATCGTGGAGCTGGTATTCTGCCTGATGTTTGGTGCGGTATGCTTTTGGATTTTTAGCAGATTTACAATCTTCAATTACTTTACGACAAAGCCGGTAAGAATTGCAGTGTTTCTGAATGACTTTCTGCGTGCTCAGCTCACTGTTGATTTGTGCTATTCTTTGGTCGGCAACTTTCACAGAAGCTTCAATGTCAGATACATGCTGCCTGAAATCGTCATAATTCAGCAAGTTATTTTCGGAAAGATAGTTGAAGGTGCGGGCTGCCTCTTTTAGATTATTGAGCTTTGCCCATCGTTCAAATCCCTCTCGATTTCCAGTTGTGACATAAGTGGAGATATTGATATACAAGCGAGCTTCTCTGGACAGATGTCTTGGAGTTTTTACTTTGCTACGATTTTTAGCCAGACGGATGCGAACATTTTCTTCGGAATAATAGCTTCCGAGAGATTTCATATAAGTGAAGTTCTTCTGCTCCGGTGCACGGAAGGACAGGTGCTTTCCCTGCCGGACTTCATATCCGGCTAACTGCATCTTTTGCAGAAATTCCTCATAGTTGATGGAAGTCCAGATTGATTTATCAACTGCGACACGTAGCTTGGCTTTCCAACTGGTGCCACGATGATATTCCATGTTCTCTTTATAGCTTGTACCTTTTTCTCCGGTTGGCATGCTGGTGGCAAGTCCATTTTCATGGCAGATACGATTACTGATTCTGCAGAGTTTATGGTAGCTCCGCTTATTGGAAACATACTTGTGATGATCAACAAAGCTTGCAGCGTTGAGTAGGCTAAGTACCCAGCGCCTTGCCGCATTGCTGCGGTAGGTTTCCGGACACTCGCCCCCGAACCGGACTTACAACTCTCGCTGTATCCGGCTCTCCATTCATTCACAGTCTGCACTGTGTATTTTAGTGTGACAGCTTTCACAGACTACCAGTGTTTTCCGGTTAATCTTTTTCATAAAAGCTGCCCACGGTTGACTTTCATCCAGCTCTTTCAGCGTTCTTACCTGGTGCATCACCAACACTGAAGTTTCTTTTCCACACCATTCACACCGATTTGCTTTCAATCGTGCGCCAAGACTGGGCTTCTTCAGAATGCCTTTTGGCTTATGGATAATATCCGCTTCTTTTCCCAGAGGATAGGGGTCTCTGGCAAGACTGCCTTGCCACAGTAGTCGAATACGCTCCTTGCCATGTTTGTCCTGAAATTTCACACCGATGTCTTTGCCGATACGATACTGAACAATGATTTTGCGCTTTGTTGTGCGGTATTTACAGGCCAGAGTTTTGTAAAAGCTGTACTCCATGATATAGCGGAACTTGTGTAGCTTGGAGCGATTGTTTGCAATCGCATAATAGTTACAGAATCCTCGTATCTCGCCGTTGTACTGGTCAAGAATACTCAGGTCCGTTCGCCCGACAAGTTTTCCGCGATGGGTGGGCTGCCAAATCTCTGTTCCATTGCGAACATCGATTCTCATGGCTCCCAGTTCCAGCAGCTTCTTCTGAATGGCGGAAGTTGGGACTTCCAGCATGACATGGCCGCTGTAATTTCTGGCCGTAGAACCACTTTTGGTTTTCTTGGTGTGATTGCTCTGCGGTGTAACCCTGATTTCAAATCCTAAGAATTTTGCCCGGTCTGTCGCTTTGGTTACCAGCGTCTTTTCGTCCGACAGTTCCAATTTCAACTGTCCGGCGATATATGTGCCGATTTCCTGTTTCACAGCCTGTGCATCCTCTTTGGCTCCGATGATACCGATAAGAAAGTCATCAGCGTAGCGGACATATTGCAGTCTGCGGAAGTTTTCGTCCATAGGGTCTTTACAGGGGATGGACTTGTGAACCTTGTCCAGTTCCCAGATGCTTTCCAGTAAGGACTGCTTTTCTTCCTCAGTTTTTGCCTTTGCCAGCTTTCTTTTGAGTCGGATTCTCTTATCGCTCAGCTTGCGGTATTCCACATTGACGGCTCGCTTGTTCCCACGGTCAAACCGTTTCTTAAACTCTGCCATATATTTGTCGAACTGGTCGAGATAGATATTGGCGAGAATAGGACTAATGATGCCGCCCTGTGGCGTGCCGCTGTAGCTTTGATGCACTTGGTTATCTTCCATATATCCCGCATTAAGAAATTTACGGATAAGGCGCAGGAAGCGTTCATCTTTGATTCTCTTGCGGAGGATGCCAATCATGACATTATGGTCGATATTGTCAAAGAAGCCTTTAATGTCTCCCTCCACAAACCATTTGCACCGTGTAAAGCGATTTTGAATCATTCTCAAGGCTGTGTGACAGCTTTTATTGGGTCGAAAGCCGTGGGAGGTGTCCTCAAAGCTGTTTTCATAGATGGATTCCAACAGCATACGGACAACTTCCTGTACCAGCTTGTCGTCAATGGACGGGATGCCCAGAGGACGGAGTTTTCCATTCTTTTTGGGAATATATGTCCGTCTGGACGGCTTGGGCTGGTAAGATTCGTCTTTCAGGGCTGCAATAAGCCTGTCAACTCTTTCAAGGCTCATTGCGTCAATGGTTTTCCCGTCTGTGCCTGCGGTCATGTTTCCCTGACTGGCATAGATATTTTGATACGCCTGTAAGAAAAATTCCCGGTTGAACAGATTGCGGTACAATCTGTCATAGACATAGCCGGATTGAGCTGAATGCTCTTGCAGACTGTTCAATACATTTTCTGGATTTCTCATAGTGCCTCACGCACCTTCCTTTCTTTTGCATTGAATCGAATGAACTGCCGCCCTTCGCCATGTGCGTGCCATTAACACGCTCGGACTACTACGGCGGCTCCGTTGCCATATTGGATTTTCAGGGCCTGCACCCATAGCTCTTGCGAGCATTCCAACTTAGGCAATCCCCATTTAGTAACAGAGTAAAAAGCTGTGTTCATTGTCGGATACGGTTTTCGTCCTTTTATGCTGATACATACGGGCTGCACATCGGTTTCGCTCCTGCCAGTCATCTTTTCTGGCGGAGATGCACAGCGCAGCGGATATAGCTGTCTTCCGCTGCGACCACCACAAATGTCCCTCGGACTGCCGTTCAACCAGTGTAGGCTTTATCCTCATATGAACTTTGGTCTTGCTGCTCAGTCGTGGCATGACAACTTGCCAACTCACAGCGTTACGGTCGTGCTATTGTCCCCTTTGGGTTTCCCCATCCAGGTTAGCCGTTGACCACAGGCATGAAACCTCACGCCTGCCGCTTGCTAAGCGGATTTACTCTGCCCCTTATGGGCGCACAGATGATATGATTGTGAATATGATTTTTGTCAACGTGTGTGCTGATCACGTACTCATATTTTCCTTTCAGCACTTCGTCAGCAAATTGTTGACCTAAGCGATGGGCATTTTCGGCATCAACTTCTCCAGGTTTAAATGATTGGATCAGATGAAATGCCAGGTTATCGCCTTTATCCATTCCATTCTTTTTTGCCATTTCTCTTGTCATAGAAAATTCAAGATCTGCAGTTTCCGGGGAACAGCCAAAACTGGAAACTAACAGTTTTTCATCTGTCTTATCTGGATTTGTAATATAGTCCAGAGCTTTCTTGTCAGTTACCTTAATGGGGAAGATTTTAAGATACGCCATAATTCTTTCACCATCTCTTTCAATTCTTGCATTTCTTCTGGATATAGATCTCCGGTGGTATTTACCTTTTTTGCAATCTGGTTGATATTTACACCAATCTTGTGCATTTCCTCATACTGTTTCTTCAGTGGGGTGGTATCGGTGTTGACGATGTAACCGTCGATTGCCATCTTACGCAGATAAGCTCCCATGTTTTTGGTTTTTGATTCTATCATCTTCCTGCGTATAAGCTTCCTTTCTTCTTCGGTGACATAAAAATGGATTTCTTTGTTTCTCTTTCTTTCAGCCATTGGTGGGTTCTCCTTTCTGAGAGGACAGTAGTATCGTTGCTTTCAACGTTTTTCAATTTAGGGCAGGGTACCCTAAATTGGGATTTCCCGGAAGTGTATCCTCACTTCCTGTCCTTGCTGTTTTACCCCTCTATTAGTTAAAGTCAGGAGAACCGGGAAAATGCAAAAGAATTTGGCAGGTAGCACGGGAAGTGAAAATATGGTATGATTATGGGCAGGATATCAGGAGAATCAGGAGTTGAATAGATTGTGAAGAAAGAAGAAATTTTTGAATATGTGAAGAAACAGTATGGTACGATGCCGGAGTATTTATGGGCACAATCACCAGATAATGCTGTGTTGCGACATAAGAATGGAAAATGGTATGCTGTGGTCATGAGCGTTGAAAAATGCAAACTAGGATTAGAAGGAAATGAATTTGTCGATATTATGGATGTAAAATGTGATCCGGAAATGACAAGTATGATTATTCAGACCTTTGGATTTTTGCCAGGATACCATATGAACAAACAGCACTGGATCACAATTTTACTGGATGGTTCAGTAAGTGAAGCAAAGACATTAGATTTTTTGGATATGAGCTATGATATGATTGATGGGAATAGAGGAAAGGAAGAATGATGAGAAAGGTAATCGTATATTCATCTGTGCATCATGGAAACACAGAGAAATTAGTAAAGAGCATTGCAGAAGAGTGTCAGGTTGATTTGATTGATGCTGTAAAACAGCCAGATGCAGATCTGAGCAGTTATGATACGATTGGGTTTGCATCAGGAATCTATTTTTCAAAATTTCATCAGTCGATATTGGGATTTGCAGAGAAGAATCTACCGGACGACAAAGGGGTATTTCTGATCTGTACTTATGGTGGAAGTGCGAATTATAAATCCATAGAGCAGATTTTGGGCAAGAAGCATTCTACAGCAATCGGAAAATTCGGATGCAAGGGCTATGACACATTTGGCCCATTTAAACTGGTGGGTGGTATAGCAAAAGGACATCCAGATGGAAAAGATATAAAAAATGCAGTTGAGTTTGTAAAAGGACTCTAAATAGTTTAGCGAAAAAGAAAAACCGGGGAACAGTCCTCGGTTTTCTGATATTTGCGGTTCAGTCTTCAATTTGAAAAATCTCTTCTACTGGCATTTTCAGATAATGTGCCAGACGGATTGCAATTTCGAGAGAGGCATTTCGCTCACCACGCTCAATGCGTCCGATGGTATCACTGCAAGAACCGACAGCTTTTGCAAGATCTGCCTGAACGAGATTTCGTTCTTCACGGATATCTTTAAGTGTGTTGTTAATTGCCATTTTATCACTTCCTTTATTATTTTCAGCAAGAGCAGGCTAGAAGTCTGCAGTTGATCTTTAATGAAAACCAGGGATTTCTGCTCCTTTGCATTTTCCGATTACTTTCCCAAAGATTTTAAAAGAATCAGATTCATAAATCTGGATTGGATGATACTTTTCATTCAATGAAACCAGATAAACTCCATCCGGACCGTCATGTAGCTCTTTGATATAGGTATTGCCATTGAGATAGAAGATACCGATTTCACCGTTGGAGATACTGTCTTGTTTATGAACCCATGCAACATCTCCGGTATGATACATTGGTTCCATACTGTCACCAGATATACGGATTCCAAAATCCGTCTTTTCAGGTGCGAGATGACCGACATTGTAACTTTCTTTTACACTGTCTTCAATATAATTTCCAGTACCGGCAGAAGCTGGCTCTACTGCAATCGGCTGATAATTTTCAAATGGAATGATATCGGCTCTATGCGGAAGATACTTTCTGGACGCCCGCAGAAGATTGGCAAATTCAATAATCTTAGCTTTGCCGTCTTCATTCAAATTTTCCATGACATGATCAAATGGATTTTCACCTAAAAATTCTTCGTATATATCTTCAATATCTAAAATCTGACAAACTGTCAGGATTGTGTGTAAGGAGGGTTCTCTTGTTAGATTCTCCCATTTGGAGACTGCTTTCGTAGTAACTTCAATTCCTTCCTGAGCAAGTAAGTCCACCAGATCCGCCTGGGAGTAGCCTTTCCTTTTTCTGTTTTCTACTAATACTTCTCCGAAAGCACGCATATGTTCGCCTCATTTCTTTTTGATTTTTCTATATGCATTATAACCCGAATAAAATCAAAAATCAAGAAAAATCTCCGAAAAGGAGATAATACGACCAAGATGTCGCTTGACTATCTCCAATACGGAGATATATACTAAGCATACAGAAATTGATAAGACAATAAACCAAACAGAGAGAAGGTGGTGGAGTTAATGGGAGACAGGACAATTCTTCATAGCGACATGAATTCATTTTATGCAAGTGTGGAAATGCTGCATCACCCGGAATTTGCCGGAATGCCTCTTGCAGTTGGCGGTGATCCGGAAGCCAGACATGGAATTGTGCTGACAGCAAATTATATTGCAAAGCGAAAAGGTGTAAAGACCGGAATGGCATTATGGCAGGCAAAACAGATTTGTCCGGAAATCATTTTTGTGCCACCACGGATGGACTTGTATTTGAGATTTTCACAGATGGCAAGAGAAATCTATTCGGAGTATACGGACAAGATCGAGCCATATGGGATTGATGAAGCCTGGCTGGATGTATCAGCCAGTAGAAATCTGAAAGGAAGCGGAATAACGATTGCAAGAGAAATCAGCCATCGGATTAAATACGAACTGGGTGTAACGGTAAGTATTGGAATTTCCTGGAATAAGATTTATGCGAAACTTGGTTCAGATTACAAAAAGCCAGATGCGATTACAGAGTTTAACCGGGAGAATTATAAAAGTATGATTTGGCAGCTTCCTGCATCGGATCTGCTTTATGTTGGAAGACAGACTCGGAAGAAACTTCAGAAGCTGGGGATTCGAACCATTGGGGAACTTGCAGAAAGTGATGAAGCAATGTTAGAAAGCCATTTTGGAAAGATGGGAATTGTGTTATGGTCATTTGCAAATGGCTGGGACGATGATCCAGTTTGCAAAGATGGGTATACAGCTCCGGTGAAGTCAATTGGTAATAGTACCACAACTCCAAGAGATTTAGAAGATGATCTGGATGTCTGGATCATTCAGATGGCACTGGCAGAAAGCGTTGCAGCAAGATTAAGAAAACATGGTTTTAAATGCAAAACGATAGAAATTACGGTCCGAGACAATGGCTTGTTTCGTTTTTCGAGGCAGAAACAATTACATCATCCAACAAATATAACAGATGAGATTGTTACAGCAGCATTTCAATTGTTTAAGGATTATTATAAATGGGAGCATCCAATCAGAAGCCTTGGTATTCGAGCAGTAGATCTTGTGTTGGATGATATTCCCGTCCAGTTGGAACTTTTTGGTAATCAAGAGAAACAGGAAAAATTGGAAAAGATGGATCGCACTGTAGATGAGATCAGACGACGGTTTGGTTATTTCAGTATACAGAGAGCAGTTATGTATCAGGATAAAGTCTTATCCCACTTGGACGCTGGTACACATACAGTTCATCCACACAGTTATTTTCATGGATAATGGGAGGGATAGATTTGAAACAGACATTAACCAGAAAACAGGAAGAAAGCTATCAGTGCATTTTGAATTATACGAAGGAGCATGGATATCCGCCGACAGTTCGGGAATTTGGAAAACTGATCGGAGTAAGATCAACGTCATCTGCTTTTTCCAGAATTAAGCAGTTGGAACAAAACGGATATATCCGAAGGATTCCGGCATCGCCAAGAGCAATAGAGATCTTATAGTGAGGTGTCGGTATGAATAAAGTGTATGTAGATGTAGTGGCAGAGTTTCGGAAAGACGGAAAACTGGTTCCTATATTTTTCACCTGGGAAGATGGAAAAAAATATAACATTGACAGAATTTTGAAAATTGAGCGATGTGCCAGCAGAAAGGCAGGCGGTGTAGGAATGATGTATACCTGTATGATACAGGGACAGGAAAGCCATTTGTTTTATGAAGTGGATAAATGGTTTATGGAGAGAAAAACAGCATAAGGAGAGATTGGTATAGACGATATTATTTGGATTATTAACCGGCAGGGATAGTCACTTTCCCTTTATATTCCTGTAGGTTTTACATAAGAAGATGGATTCCGGTCAGCAAAGGCAGCTCCCACAATGCCTTTTGGATATCCGCTTCTGCAAGTTGTAGTAAGTAATTGCTTCCCATCAAAATCATGGGGAAAGCGAACTGGTCTGAAAGACCGCCAGTTAGTGTGATGATGATAAGGAGATTTTGAAACTGATGACAGACAGAGATTATGCAATTAAATCAATGAAAGAGATTACCTTCCAGATGGCAAGCCATGCACAGGATTATCTGGAAGTAACGATGGAGAGACATTATACAGATATCAAGGAACTGATGACAAGCTATCAGAAATTGATTTTGGAAAATCAGATTGTGTTAGAAGAATTGGATATGGAGTGCCAGGAGAAAATCAATGAAGATATGGCATATGCGTTGAGTTATCTGAGCATTTATAACAATCAGCTGAATGTGCCAAAGATGCACCGGGAAATGAATAACCTGATGATTATTTACGGCTTGTCAGATATGATCTATCGTGGAATGACACTGGTAAAGTTCTATGCACCGAATGGTGTGATGCTCAGTGAGATTCTTCATTCCTGCTTTTGCAGTCATTATAATAAGACAGATGTGGAAGTACAGCAGGAGTTAGGCGTAGGCAGGACTTCTTTTTATAAAATGAAGAAGCAGGCACTTGGATATTTAGGATTTTATTTTTATGAGATAGTGGTACCGCAGGCAAAAGATAAAAGATTTAAACCATCACTGGGCGTTGAGGAAGAGTAGGTGAATAATATGAGATACGAAGATTCGATGAAGGGTGTAGCTGATCAGATAATCAAAGAACAGCAGCGAGCCAGTAAAATTAAAAACAATCCAGAAGAATTCCATTGGCATGACGAATATGCAACGTTGAATTTCTTTCGGTTTATCTGTAAAAATATCGGTAACTTGGGAAATGGAGAAATTGAAAAAATGGTCACACGCTTAAAGCACATAGATCAGAAAGCAGTGGAAAACCATGTGAATGGTGCTGTCTGGGCATTTGATTATGATAAGATGTTCTGTGTATTGATGGAAAATGAAATTTGCCGAAAGGTGTGTGAAAAGAATAAATATAATAGTTGGATGAAACTGATTGGAAATTATTGTTTTCAAGTGGTGTAGGATAAAATAGTGGCTTGTGAAAAGCTGATTTTGATGTTAAGATGAAATTGGGATAGGAGACATTTAGGAACCTATCCTGACATAGCAAAGAATGGAGGCGAGAATGGACGTGGCGAAAGAAGAAATCGTGAAAACAGAAGAATTGGAAACACGTTACGAAAGATACAAGGGTATCTTAAAAGACCTTACCATCATGAGCGATGTGTTTATGCGGAATGTATTCAAGAAACGGGAATGTACAGAATATGTTCTGCAGGTAATTATGAATAAAAAGGATCTGAAAGTGATTGATCAAGTTCTGCAGAAAGACTATAAGAATTTGCAGGGGCGTTCAGCTATTCTGGACTGTGTTGCCAGAGATTCTGAAGGCAAGCAGATGGATGTAGAAATCCAACAGGACAACGAAGGGGCATCTCCCAAAAGAGCAAGGTATCATAGTGGTCTGATGGATATGAACACATTAAATCCAGGACAGGATTTTGATGAACTTCCGGAAAGCTACGTGATTTTTATCACCAGAGACGATGCACTTGGATACGGACTTCCGATTTATCATATAGACAGGAAAATCGAAGAAGTCAGTGAGAATTTTAAGGATGAAGCTCATATTATCTATGTAAATTCTAAGAAACAAGAGGATACAGAATTAGGCAGACTGATGCATGATCTTCACTGTAAGAATGCAGAAGATATGCACAGTAAGATACTTGCTGACAGAGTATACGAATTGAAGGAAACACAGAAAGGGGTGGAATTCATGTGCCGTGAGATGGAACAGATTTACAGTGAAGGTATTGAAAGCGGTGAAATGCAAAAAGCAAAAGAGACAACGATTGCCCTTGCAGAGATGGGTTTACCTGCTGACAAGATTGCTAAAGCCGTTAAGATTGGCGTCGATGTCGTACAGAAATGGATTGATGAGAGCATGAGTGTTGCACATTAACAAATACTGAATTTCAAAGAAGCTGCCAGAAGATATGATTTTCTGGCAGCTTCTTTTTAAGAAATTGGAACACAAAGAAAAAGTGCTTTCTCAGAATTGATGTGAATAGAAATTAGGAAGCAAAACAATGCGAAGAGATTGTTCACTCGTGCAACTGGAAGACATGTTGGATAGAAATTTATTTATAAGAATTAGTAAGAGCGGCATTGTAAATTTAATGAATGTTGATTCTTATAAAAAAGGAACAATAAATATAAATGGATAAGAAATAAATGTTGCAAGAAGAAGACGTAAAGATTTCGAAATCGCATTCCAAAGATATGATCTTGAATTTAGAGGGGAATAAATGGAAATAGGAATATTATATTTATAGTAGTAAATAAAGCTTTTAATGATTAAGCTTAATGGCATAATCGACATAATCTAAGAACATTGCAGTAATTACTCATGTAAATGTCGTAAAGCTAATATATAATTTAGTCACTCGATAACAAAGTCGAGAATATACATAAGGAGGAAATGCCATGAATCCTAGTATTTCACCAATGGGAAACGGATGTAAATTATGTGCAGGATGTACAGGGTGTATGTTCTGTGGACCATCCGCAATTGCTGCAGCGGGTGCAGCAGGCTTTGTTGGATTTTTCTGAGTAATAAATCATAACAAGCAGAAGACTGGAAGTGAGATTTTACCGCTAGATAGTAATAATTCTCACTTCCTGTTCTTTCTATAAAATAATTACAGATGATAATAGAAATAAGATTGATTATATTGTAGGTTAAACAACAATAAGGAGAAGGTATGTATCTGAGATTAATTAACGTAAAAGCAATAGAAAGACAAAGAGATTCTTATATTCTTGTAATAAATAACCGTTATGAAAAGATGGGTGAATCATTGTATCGCATTAACAAAGATGCTTTAGAAATTATACGTAACCTAAATGGGACAAAAACATTTGATGATCTAGTTGACATGATGATCAGTTGTCATTTAGAGAAGAAAGAACAGGCTAAGTATAAATTAAATAATTTTTTGAATGAATTGGAGAAAAATCCAGGAATTTCTGTGGAGTATTTAAAAAAAACAAATCCAATAGAAATACCAATACTTGGAAATGGAAAAACACAGTATCCATCAGCTATTTCTGTAGAAATTACACATAGGTGTAATGCAAAGTGTTTGCACTGTTATGGAGAATATTGTGCAACGAATGCATTTAAAGATAATACAGAGGAAATAAAGAAGTTACTTAAGGATGCACGTAAAGCAGGGACAAGAGTAGTAGAATTTACAGGTGGAGAAGTCACGTGTCATCCGAGGTTTTTAGAAATCCTGAATGAAGCGTATAATCTTGACTATTCATTAGTAAGTATACTATCGAATGGTTTATTTTGGAATAAAGAATTGTTCGCACTGATTGCAGAACATAAGGAGCAGACAGTTGTACAAATCGATTTACACGGAGATAATGATGATTATATAAATTGGTTTATGGGAACACAAATACCCAATATTACTCACCGTGTTAAAGACACAATTATGAGAATTAATAATTCAGGAATACTGATGAGAGTTGTTACAATGGTAACACCGCAAAACATTGACCAAATTGAAAATATTGCAGGATGGGTAAAAGAAGCAGGTATCGAAACTTATGGTATATCAGCAATTACTCCTATGGGAAGAGCTGATTTAGAGGATAAAAATAATTTGCTTTTAAAGACATTAGAACAACATGAAAGGGTTGGTAAAGTAATAGAAAACATTAATACCCGATATGGAAAAGGGTTTTTATATAAAATTAAAGACGGAAATAGCAACGCAAAGAATTGTGGAGCATTTACATCGAATCCTTCAATAACGCCAGAGGGAGAAATCAAATTTTGTGCAATGGATAACCAGACAGTGATTAAATCTTTGGGAAATGTATTTAAAGAGGATATCGGACAGTTGTTTTCAAATAATTATCAATTAATGAATATGATTCGTGGTATACAAGCTCCAGATTATACAAGTAAAGAATGCTCAGGGTGTGAAAAAAAGTACTTTTGTAGTTATTGCATAATACGTGGGTTAGTAGCTGCTAAAGAAAAAGGCTTTGAAAATTGTGCATGGTATTCCCAATATATACCAAATGAGTTTAGGAGGCTGTTAATATAATGACAAATATTATTTCTATTTACAATCTTTCAAAAGCGTTTGATGGTAAGAAATTATTTCAAAATTTTAATTTTACTGTCAAGAAAAATTCTGTCCATGCCTTGATAGGAGCAAATGGAGCAGGAAAAACTACACTATTGCGTTTACTCACCGGATTATACGAACCAGATGAAGGAAAAATATCTGTATCGGGTAAACATGCAATGTTGCTTGAGAATGATTATTTATATGAGGATAAAACAGGTTTGGAGAACTTGAAAATCTTTGGGTTGTATTTTGGATACTACGTAAAGGACTATAAGAAATATAGTGATTCATTAAATATTACAGAACATTTATTGAAACGTGTTAGTACGTATTCAAAAGGAATGAAAAGAAAATTGTCAATTCTAATCGTTATACTAATCAACAGTGAGATTATTTACCTTGATGAGCCAACATCAGGGGTAGATCCGTTGTCTCGTGTTGAAATAAGAAAGATTATCCAGAAACTAAAGGAAGAAGGAAAAACAATATTGATTACATCTCATGATTTAAGTGAAATTGAGAAAAGTGCAGATTATGTCACTATGATTGAAAATGGTAAGGTTGTTTTCAATGAGGATATAGATAACATAAAAGGGACAACACTGGAAGAGTTATTTATAAAAGAAGGTGGAGATTATGAATAATATTAAAAAAGCTGTTTTTTATATTATATTTAAGAGTAAATCTACAATTTTTAATATGTTAGGAGTAGGAGTGCTTGGGACACTGATGTTGGTTGTATTTCAACAGGATCAATTTTATTCAAAAGGAACAGATTATCTTATTTTAGTTTTTTTTGTAGTTCTTTTAGGATGTACTCTTCTTCAGGCAAATTCTATAATAATAGATTTGACAGTGAAAGATAAAATGAGTAAACGGATGGAGTTTTTTTTAGCATCAGGGATTGATTTAAAGTTTATTATTAAGGCCTACACAATACAAATTTTAAAAGCATCAATTATAATTCCTTTTATTATATTTGTATTAGGTTATTATCTCATAGATTTTAAAATTTCATTTTTTGGTATTAT
Source organism: Blautia wexlerae (assembly GCF_013300825.1). Lineage (GTDB taxonomy): Bacteria > Bacillota > Clostridia > Lachnospirales > Lachnospiraceae > Blautia_A > Blautia_A wexlerae_B. Next base: position 14,254 of record NZ_JAAIMY010000013.1, on the reverse strand, counting down.
AGCCTTTTTTATATCGACAGTAATAATGAGTTACACTGAAGTTCTATTTTTCAATACAATTACATTTTCTGTAGAAAAATATAAGTTATTTAAAAATATGGTCTTTTTTGGAAATTTTTTTCTGATTTATATTAGTGCTATGTGTGCGAATGAAATTGTTGAATTTGTATCAGGTTTAAATATTAGTATGTATATTTTTATTATTATTCTGAATATAATTGGTGCGACAATTTTAGCTGTTATTTCTTTCAGAAAGATTTCTAAATTAGACAATGAAAGTGTTGTAAGGAGTGTTGGACAATGGATTTGACTATTATTAGGATTCATGTGAAAAAAATTTTAACAGGTAATTTTGTTTTTATGAGTCTAGTAGCAATTATTTTTGGTATATTAACCTTATTTAGTAAAGGGCAGGAAAAAATAATTGGCTCATATACTTATATTGATATGCTTTGGAAGGGGTATATTTTTTTATATATTATATTTGCCTGTGAATTAAGTAAAGATTTACTACAAATGGAAAAAATCACAAGAAGAATAGAGTGGTTGATTGCAAATGGGACTAGGCTTCAATCTATCCTTATTAATCATACAGTTTCTTTGTGGATATCAACTCTCTTACTTCTTATGCCACTGTTAGGTATTACTATATACAAAATAGGATCACCTGATGTTGCCCAAATACTTGATTTCTTTACATTTACCTTATTAAGCAGTATAATTATTAATGCAGTTATTTTGGTTATAAGAGATATGAATAAATATAAGGGAATTTCTTTGCGTATATCAGTATTTTATTTTTTTATTTTAATTATTGAGAGTATGTTTTATTCCTGGAGCAATAATTTTATTTTAACTGTTATAATAAAGTATGTAATAAGTTTGTGTGTTAGTGTATTTGTTCTGCGAATGGCCACTAAAGAGAGAATTGTAATGGCATACTACTAGATACGGTAAATGATGTTTCAGTGATGTGGGTGAAAAAGAGTATGAAGAGTAAGTACAGCATATATATTCTGCTCCATATAGCTATAATTGTTATGTGGAGTTTTTTTTATAAATTTAATTTGATTACAAATGATGCTGTAGAGATAAATGCATTATCTATGATATTGTTAGTTTGTTTTATTAGTGCATTATATGTATATATTATGACATCACAAAAAAAAACAGATATAGTGGATAGTATTGATTATACAGTTCCTATATTATTCTGTAGTTCCATGATACATAGAACAGGTATTATAATTTTTGAAATCGCATTTGTATTATTTTTATTGTATAAGGCAAGGAATTTATTAGCCAGGAAAAGATATAAGGAAGAAATAACTGTTCTTATTTCTTATTTTTTGGGATTGCTTTTTTACATTAATCGGTTTGTCCTTTTTTCTTCGTTTATGATAGTATTGGGCATGGCGGTAGATATTTTTGTTAAGTATAAATGGATAAATTTCAAATATGTACATATACTTCCGACTTCTGCAAAGAAGTCAAAATATATTTTAACCTTATGGATACCACTAGTAGTATATATATCTTATATTTTTGATTGGGATTCATTTTGCCTTAATATGATTTTCCAGGTTTTTATGCTATTGTTTGAAATATTAACTATGATACATATAGAGGATAGGCAAGAATTTTATAGAGAAATAAGTTCCTTTTTTTTCTTAACAAAGTATATAAATACTGAAAGAGAGAATTTTTCAAGAATACTTCACGATGATATTGTCCAGGATATCAGAGCATCTTACAATTTATTAGCATTAGAACAACCGGATATTGTGCTATCGAAAAAGGTTTTATTAAATCTGGAAGATCGTGCAAGGAAAATGATGAATTTTTATTCGGCAAATATTTTTCTGGAATATGGTGCCTATATTAATTTAGAAAATATGTTAAATTCTATACAAGCCATATATCCAAATAAGAAAGTTCAATTAAAAATTGATATAAATGAAAAAGCAGAAAAATATCTAAAAAATAAAGTGCATTTAGAAATGCTGTTACAGATTAGTAAGGAATTGATTAACAATATTTTTAAGCATTCCAATGCGACTTATATCAAATACGAAATAAAATTGGACGAAAATATGGTGTTAATAATTAACTGCAAGAGTGATGGGGCGAGTGCAATAGATTATGAAAATATTTTCAAGTCTAAAGGTGGTGTGCTACTTTTGAGGGTGCTTGTAGAGGCAAACAATGGGAAATTGACATATAATTATTCAAATGGCATTTTATGGTCTAGTGTCGAGCTGGAGGTAGATTAGTGAAAATTTTACTATTTGATGATCATAGATTATTTGGAGAGAGTTTAAAGAAATTACTGATAGAGAGTCAATTTGTATCACTTTGCTACTATGTTGAAAGGGAGAATGATTTTTTCCGTACGTTTCGAGAAAAAGAATTTGATATTATTCTATTGGACATAAATTTAAAGAATAGTTCTGAAAAGAATGGATTTGAAATATTGGCAGATATATTATCAATTAATCCAGATTCAAAAGTAGTTATACTTTCTTCGTATGATATGCCTATATACAAAAAGATGGCATTTGACAAAGGAGCTGCGGATTTTATAAATAAGTCTGTTTCTATGGAGGAATTAGTAGAAAGATTAAAGAGAGTTCTTTGTAATAAAACATATTATAATAAAATTCCAGATATTGAGGTATTAACAGAGAGGGAAATTGAAATATTACGAGCAATTTGTAAGGGGGATATAAAGAAGAAAATAGCAAAGAATCTTTTTATAAGTGAACGTACATTATATAACCATATTCAAAATATTTATGATAAACTTGAAGTATCTAATACAGTTGAAGCTTATAACAAAGCAATAAAGCTAGGATATATTGAGCCATTAATGTAATCTGTTCCGAATTTAAGTATTTTTTACTTTTTTTGATAGAATTGTAGGCAGATAATTAACTATAAATGAGCAAGTTCGTGATTTTGCATAAAAGAGAGACACCTTGATTCCGTGTGTTGTATAATGAAAGTACCTAAACAAACATTTGCAACATTTACGAAAGAAGGTGTCTCTCGCAAATACTATACATCATTCTACATTCATATACAACCAGCTTAAGAAATTAAACTTATACAAATTTTATTCCAATCGAGTGATAAATCATCTTATGAGCATTCTGATCAGCATATTTCTTTTAGGATACCATGGGAAAACCACGGACTTTGCTAAAAACAGTTCCTGTCACAGGACTACGATCGCACATTTCCTTAATTCAGGAAAATGGGATGATTCCTCACTTTCAGATACGTTAAAACGTTCTGTTATAGAGATTATTTATTCAGAAGCAGCTCGCACCGGAAAGCCTTTTTTCTGTATTGTAGATGATACGACAGCTTCAAAAACAAAGCCTTCGTCACAGGCTCTGCATCCAATTGAAGACGCGTACTTTCACCAATCCCATTTAAAGGGGAAACAGGATTACGGACACCAGGCAGTTGCTGTTATGCTTTCCTGCTGGTATACTTCTGAAAAAATAATCAACACTTTCGCAGCCGGAGGATTTCATACCATAGGTGCACTGAAAACAAACCGGATGCTTTATCCATTTGGATTCAAAAAGAAACTTAATGAGTTTGCTGCTTTTTTAACGTCCACACGTTCCAATTTTCGCCTTGTGACAGTGAAAAAACAAAAATATTACGTGTATCGTTATGAGGGAAAACTCAACGGTATTGAAAATGCCGTAGTTCTTTTAAGTTATCCGGAAAAAGCATTTGGAAATCCAAAAGCACTGCGTGCTTTTCTCAGTACAGACGTTTCATTATCATTGGACGAAACACTGTCTTATTATGTCTGCCGGTGACCGATAGAGGTATTTTTTCGCCAGTGTAAGAATAAACTGGCACTGGACAGCTATCAGATACGTTCTGCACAGGGAGTCCGAAGATACTGGCTTCTTATGTCAATGGCACATTTTATGTGTGTGACAGGGACTGGTGAATTCTGTTCTTTTGAAAAAGGCTACCACCGGATTGGAAGCATTATTCAGACAGAAAAGTATCAGTATCTCTTCCAACTTGCAAAAGGAAGTAATGATTTTAAGGCATTTATGAAGTTAGCAGGATAATTTTGTGCAATTTTTCAAATTTGCTCATTTATAGTATATTTCTTAACTTCCTGTAAAATTAACTCTCGTTCCAAATAAATGGCTTATTTATGCGGTTTGTGCGTGTTATATCGTTAACGACACGAGAATTAATTAACTCTCGAGAGTTAACTTATAAAACAGTCACAAATCCATTATTATAAGGTTCTCGTACAGTCGAGAGTTAATTCATCAGGAAGTTAACAATATTATACACAGGATCTGTTAATGTACATATCAGGATAACTGCTTCTGGATTTAAGCTCGAGATGTTCATGGAAAGTTTGTATTAAGAGGGCCTCTGAAAATGAGGTCCTCGATATTTTTATCAGAGTATTATAATTGAAAAATAGTAACGAATTTATGAAGTATCTCTGATTGTGCAGATTATGTACCAGAAGTTTGGGCTGGGATTACTGCTTGCAAGAAAGGGAAAAGACTGGTATCGGATAGGATTAGTATTAAAGAAAAGTTCTTTTATTCGATAAAGTTTTCTACGGACAGAGGATATGCGACGAGCCTTGGTATGAATATATATCTATGGAAAGAGGATATTGAAGACGGAGCGTCGGTGATGACAGTCGAATACAGACCTGTAGAATATGGAAAGGATTATGATGTTGTCAATAATCCTGATATATTTGAACTCTATATAGATGGAAAAGAAGTAAAAGAATAGCAGGGTGAACTTTTAACACCGAAATATGTACGATTTCTGTTATGACATGAACTTATGGGAACGTATTGCGGATACTTTGTGAACTTTATCCTGATACAATGATTATGCTGATGAAAGAGGGCATAGATAACTGAATACAAGAAAGAGACAGAAGCCTCAGTAGTTAAGAAAAACTACTGGGGCTTTTTTTCGTGCCTGAATTTATCAGCCAATAACTGCGGATGTGTCCCGGCAGGATGAAGGCGGAGCAGGCATGATCCTAAACAAAGGTCCTCCTTCCGAATTTGAAACGAGCAACAAGATTTCAAATTCAGGAGGAACGGATATGTATATTGAACACCCATATTTTTACGAAGGAAAGTATTACGCAAATATTGATGGAGAAATGATCGAGATTACAAAAGAAGTTGCGTATGCGATGAATAATTTTTACAGAAGCAGCAAGGCAAAAAAAGTTGAGATTAAGAATGAACTGGGTGAGGTTGTGGATAAGATGCTGAGAGAAGTACCTTACAGCGGTCAGTCCATTGATGGAGAAGGCTTCATGATTGAGGATTTTCCAGATCTGAACTGTGATGTGGAGCACTGTGTACTGACAAAAATGGAACAGCAGGATATTCACACAGTGATCAATCAACTGAACTTAGAGGAACGCATGATTATTTATGGTATTTTCTTTGAAAACAAGACACAGACACAGATGGCGGAGATTATGGGGATTTCCAGACAGATGCTGTCATACAAGTTAAAATCCACTCTTAATAAGATGCGTGAAATGTATATGAATAAATTTTTTTAAAAAATTTTTCAAAATCTTTTGCATCTGCCAAAGTCATTTGACTTTAGTAATTAGAGGAAGTTAAAGGACTTCCTAAAATGAACCATGATAACTGAATATCCAATAATAACTGACGTGACATTTCATGCAAAGAGCACGAGGAAGATGCCGCTATAGGATTATAAGACAAAACAAAGATTTTTAGTTCAGTCCGTAATGCTGCGAAAAAGCACTGACCGAAGCCAGCTGGCAGGCTGGTGATGCGATGATATGTATGAGATGCGATACACTTGCAGATCCTGAGAAGTCTGTAACTGGTAAACCTATGAACTGCTGGAGCCTGGAAACGAGAGTTTCCGGGTTGTGGTCCGGAGTATGCATCCGGGCAGGTTATTATTCCCTTCCTGCATATGCGGGAGTAACGATTCGGGGTATCGAGGATAAATAGAATCGAGCGAGCACTGTTTAATAATCAAATTGGCTATAGAGGTTATGCGGCAGAGCTTTCCGTCTTGGAAAGGAACTCTGCCGTATTCCTGTGGAGCTAATATAGCGCTATGAATGCTTTACAAATAAAAAAGGATTGGAGAGATGACAAGTGACGATTCGAAGAGGAGATATCTTATGGGCGGATCTCGGTATGTTCCCGACAACTTCGGTTCAGGGTGGAGTAAGACCGGTGATCGTAGTAAGTAACAACAAAGCTAATACATACAGTTCAGTCATTACAGTAGTTCCGCTGACGTCAAGAATATATAAGAAGCGGTATTTGCCAACACATGTATTTATCAGTAAATATGACATGACAGGGATCCGAAAAGGAAGCCTAGCCTTGGCCGAACAGGTTATGAGCATTTCTACAAAATGTATTATTGAGAAATGCGGAAGAGTAAATAAGTGGAGCCTGGATCGGGTACTGAAAGCAGTACGGATTCAGATGGGAATGGAAGGAGAAGGGCATGACGGCAGAGGAATATAGAAACTATCTGGAGCAGGATTTCAGTGATGTAGATATCAATGAAATGACTGACCTACGGATGATAAAAGCAGACAGAAATAAATCGCTTCAGGAACGGAGAGATATTTTTCTGAATAAAGTAGGAAATCCATATTTGGTCCGGATCGGTAATATGAAAGTAAAAGTCAGATTTGCTAATAACGGTATATCTATGGAGCAGGCATTTGAGAATATGCTTCTGAGTGTCTGAAAAAGTACTGGCAAGATTGAGGGGACTGTGTTAGAATGTCGGTAAGGACAAATTATGCAGCCCCCTTTTATTACATGGATTTTCTGACGTAATAAAAGGAGGTAAGATATGTATCAGAATATCAATAAAATCTATCATGCCGCCATCTATGTCAGATTATCTAAAGAAGATGGCGATATTTCCAGTTCAGCAAAACTGGAAAGTAATAGCATTTCTAACCAGAAAGCTTTGATTCTGGATTTCCTGAAAGACAAAAAAGATATTGAAGTTGTTTCAGTCCGAGTTGATGATGGATACTCAGGCTCTAATTTTGAGCGCCCAGCATTCCAGGCAATGCTGGAAGATATCCGGCGTGGGATTGTAGACTGCATAGTGGTAAAAGACTTATCACGATTTGGAAGGGAATATATTGATTCCGGGAAGTATATCGAGAGATTATTCCCGGCTCTTGGTGTGCGCTTCATTGCCATCAATGACAATTATGACAGTCTCAAGGGAAAGAATCAGGCAGACGAAATCATTATCCCATTTAAGAATTTAATCAATGATGCTTATTGCCGTGACATTTCTATTAAGATCAGGAGTAATCTTGAGATTAAGAGGAAAAAAGGCGAATGCGTGACTCCGTTTGTAGCTTTTGGATACAGGAAGACAAAGACAGATAAGCATAAATTAGAGATTGATCCATCTGCAGGCAGTGTAGTACAGGATATTTTTAAGATGAAGCTGCAGGGAATGAGTCAGGATGCGATCGCTAATCGTTTAAATGAACTGGGTATTCTTTCCCCATTTGAGTATAAAATCAGCAGTGGCAGTCATTATGAAACTGGCTTCCGACAGAAAGAACAGGCACTTTGGAGTTCTGTTACAGTCCGCAGAATACTGGAAAACGAGGTTTATATCGGAAACCTTGTGCAGGGAAAAAGGACAACACCGAACCATAAAGTGAAGCAGACTTATGTGAAACCGGAAGATGACTGGATCCGGATTGAGAAAAATCATGAGCCACTGGTGAGTGACCGTGATTTTGAAATTGTTCAGAGACTTCTGGGCATGGATACACGTACTTCACCTGACCAAAAGCAGGTATATCTGTTATCCGGAATTGCTGTATGTGCGGATTGTGGTGCACCTATGACAAGAAAGGTTTCCACTGTGGCAGGGAAAAAATATGCTTATTATCTATGTTCCACAAATAAAGAAACAAAACGCTGTTCCAGTCATAGAATACCGGAAAAGGATCTGGAAGATGCCGTACTGGTGATGCTGAAACAGCATATCCAGAATATCCTGCACCTGAAAAGAGTCCTGGAATTTGTTGGTACTGTGCCATTTCAGGAGATCAATATGAAGAAGCTGCAGGACAGGCTGGAGAAGAAAAAACAGGAGACAGAACGCTGTAAGGAGTTACGGATGATGCTCTATTCGGATATGAAAGAGGGCATTGTATCAAAAGAAGACTATGTAGAGCTTCATGCAGCCTATGGAAAGAGGCTTAAAAATGCGGAAGAGAGTATCCGTGCGATCCAGAAAGAAATGGATAGTGAGCTGGAAAAAGCAGACAATGCCAATACCTGGCTGGATTATTTTGTGAAATATCAAGATATTGAAGAACTGTCCCGCACTGTGGTGGTAGAACTGATCAGGCAAATCCGAGTATATGATAAAAAGAATATAGAGATCACTTTTGATTTTGATGATTGTTATCAGACATTGCTGAGTCAATTACCGGCTATGGGAGTTGATACGGTAATAGATGATGATAATAATCTGCAGGTCAAGGTAAAGGAGGTTGTATAAAATGGCACGAAAGAGCAGGAAAAACATTCCGGAAGTAGTCAGCAGTGCAACCGTCCAGACAGAGATGAGCAGACCATTCCGGGCAGGATTGTATGCCAGAATTTCAATGGAAACAGAAGAAACACTAGAAAGAGGAACGATAGAAACCCAGGTGGAATTGATGAAAAACTTTGTAGCAGATACGGAAGATATTTCGGTTGCGAAAGTTTATAAGGACTCAGACTATTCAGGTACAAATTTTGACCGTCCTGGATTCGTACAGATGATGGAAGATATCAAGCATGGAAAAATCAATTGTGTTATTGTAAAAGATTTGTCCAGACTTGGCAGAAATTATGTCGAAACCAGCAATTATATTGAACGAGTATTCCCGTTTTTCCATGTAAGATTCCTGGCTGTGACAGATGATTTCGATTCTTTCAGAGAAGGTGTGGATCTTACAGTTCCACTGAAGAATATCATCAATGAATTCTATTCGAAAGACCTTGCCAAGAAGAGTAGCAGCGCAAAAAAAGCACTTTGGAAAGAGGGAAAATTTACAAGTGCCTGGGAACCGTATGGTTACAGAAAGTCAGAAGAAGACCATCATCAGCTGATTGTTGATGATGAAGCTGCAGAACATCTGAAAAGTATATTTTCTATGTATATGGATGGCAGGAATTATAGTGATATTGCAAGACAGCTCAATAAAGATGGAGTTTTATCGCCGACTTTACAGAGAAAATTCTATAAAACCGGTGAAAAGCCGCTTCCGGAGTCTAAACCCTGGAATAATTATGAAGTGAAGCGAGTACTTCAGGATGTTCATTGCACAGGTGATTCTGTATTTGGAAAATATCAGCAAAGTGTTTTCCAGGAAAATAAACAGAGAAATCGACCAGAGAGTGAATGGGTGCATGTGGAGAACACGCATGAAGGGATTATAGATAGAGAGTTGTTTCAACAGGTACAATCTAAAATTCAGGAATATACGGAAGCTTATAAGAAGAAACATCAGCAGAACAATGGGGCTATTCGAAATCATAATTTCTATACAGGAAAAATATGGTGCGGAGGCTGTGGCAACCGCATGACGTTGTCCAGAGAAAGAAATGGCACATTCTTTTATATCTGCGGAGCCAATACTAACCATAAATCCGGAGGAAAGCAATGCAAAGGGCACAGAGTCAGAAAAGAATATGTGGATGACGATGTTCTTCGCCTGATCCAAACGCATATGAAAACCGTATTGGATACAGAAAAAATGATTCAGGAAATGAATGCAGCTTCCAAAAATCAGACACAGTACCTGCTTTTGGATAAAGAGGTGGGGAAACTCCGACGGGAACTAAGCCGAATCAGTAAGCGTAAGTCGGATTTATATGAAGATTACTCGGAACGTTTGATTACAGAAGAAGAGTACATACAGTTTTCTCGGATCTATTCCAATGAAATTGAGAATATCAAGAGCCGTCTGGACACAGTATTGGCGGCAAAGGTTCGGTATTCCCAGGATTACCACATTGAAGAAGGCTGGGGAAATGTGATACATACTTATATGTCAAAGCGTAAGCTGACAAAAGAAATGGCAGATGCCTTTGTGGATTCAATTATTATCCATGGTAAGTATGATTATGAGATCAAGCTGGTATATGACGATCAGTTTGCAGATTTACAGAAATTAAAGAAAGAGAAGGAGGCGCAGTCAAGATGACAGATCATAGAAAAACAGCTGTTTACATCCGTTTATCCGCAGAAGATGACAATGTAGATGGCAGAGCCAAAAAAGAGAGCGACAGTGTAACTTCTCAGAGAATTCTGTTAAAATCATTTGTGATTGATCAGTTGGGTGTTGCTGAGGCAGATATCCTGGAATATGTGGATGACGGTGTCAGCGGTACTCATTTTAAAAGGCAGGGATTTCAACAGCTGCAGGATGACATGAAAAGTGGAGAAATCGGCTGTGTAGTTGTAAAAGATTTTTCCAGATTCGGAAGAGACTATCTGGAAGTTGGATTTTATATTGAATATATTTTCCCACTTCTACAGATTCGATTTATTTCGATTAATGACAGCTATGACAGTGCAGCAAGCAGCGGAATGACTGGTGGAATGAATGTAGCATTGCAGAATCTGGTATACAATATGTATAGCCTGGATTTGTCCAAGAAAATTTCATCAGCATTACAGACAAGAACGAGAAATGGTACACGCCTTCCAGTAAATGCCAGATATGGCTATAAAAAAGGAAAAGACGGAAGACTGGAAGTTGATCCGGAGGCTGCAAAAGTCGTGAAAATGATTTTTCGGATGGCAGCGGAAGGAACAAGTTTTGCAGATATTACAAGGGAATTGAACAGACAGGCGATTGCCACTTGTGATGAGCAGAAATTATCAAGAGGGGATCAGGTGCAGTTCCAGAGGTTTGACACGATCAAAAAGAAACATTGGAGCCCTACGACAGTAGCGGCAATTGTCCGGGATGAGATTTATATTGGAACCAGAATCTGGGGAAAAACACGTTGCAGTATGCATACCGGTCATAAAGCAGTTCTGAATGATGAAACAGAATGGATTCGCCTGGAAAATCATCATACGGCAATTATAGACAGGGCATTGTTTGAAAAAGCAAATGAAATGCATCCGAAAAAGAAGAGAAGTGTTGCGGAATCACGCACCAATTTTACTCTGGAAAGGCGTAAAAAACAGCCGGCATTACTGATATGTGCCAACTGTGGGCATTCTTTACTAAAAGAAACGGAGCATCTGCTAAAATGCTCAGATGCTCGAACCAATGGAGATCCTGTGTGTCGAAGTCTGGTGATCCGACGGGAACCGCTGGAGGAGAATATCCTTGGGCTTGTCCATCAGTATGCAGCGTCAATGTTGGAAAAAGAAAAGAAAGTATCTTCCAACAGGCAATGCGACGACAAAGAGATCAATACCGCAGAATTGCAAAAACAAAGCCGACAGTTGACCTCGGAAAAGATGAAACTCTATGATGCTTACAAAGATGGTCGTATAGATCGTGATTCGTATAAGCAGAGAGCTGGAAAGATAAGTGTACAGCTGGAGGAAATAAAACGAAAGATAGAAGATGCGGAGAATAGTAAAAAGCTTCTTGAACAAAATGAACTTTCTGATAAAATAAAACTAAAAGATTTCTTGGGAATTCAGAAGTTCGATACAGAGAAGTTGCGTGAGATTATCAAGGTGATCCGTGTTCATAGTCAGGATGAAATTGAAATCGAATGGAATTTTGACGATATTTTTTCGGAACAGAGGTAACTTGAGCAGGACAAGAAGGACTTATCAGAAGATAATAAAGGTGCTGGGACTACCTGATGGAAGCGTCAGATAGTCTTCGGCAGAAAAAAATAAAATTTTTTTTGTCCTATACTTGACACATCCACATGTATGTAGGCATACATATTGTTCCAATATGGCGAAAGCTGGAATGAATCCGAAGGCACTCCAATATTTAATGGGACATTCTGATATAGGGGTTACGTTAAACGTATATACGCATCTGGGATTAATTGATGCAAAAGAAGAGATGAATAGGATTGCAAAACTGGCATAGTATGATAAAATAATAGAAAAAAGAATTAAAAATAATCTGATTATAAGGTTCTTAGAAAGCCTGTTTTCCAGGCTGGTTATTACTAAGAAGTTACTAAATTTGGATAAGAAAATATACGAATTTATGCTGTGATATACAGGAAAATGACAGGATTGAAGATTATCGGAAAATGCCTGTAAACAGCGTAAATACAGCATTTCAAGGAGTTTTAAGCAATGATAAGAGTGTTATTTGTCTGCCACGGCAGGATTTACTGTTCGTGAGAAAAAGTCTTAAATCGTCTTAAATACTTCTATAAATAGCATTTCTTGTGTTCAATTCTCGATTTTACCAATGATTTACCAATATTTCTGGAGAGTCAGACTTGCAGAAACAACAAACCAGAATGAGGAGATTAAAAATATGAGCGGATTAAAGAAACACATTTATGAAGAGAAAAACGGACTGCATTACACTCTGAATGGAGATTATTATTTACCAGATTTGAAATTGCCGGAGGAACACCGCCCTATCGGAAAGTACGGACGGATGCACCGGGAATATTTAAGAGAAGTCCACCCAGCCAGATTGAATACATTGACCATGACAGGGGAATTATGGACATATCTTGCAGATCTGAACGAACAGGCACAGAAGCGATTAGATACAATCATAGAGCAGATGAAAGCTGCTGAGGGGGTCACAGAAGAATTAAAGAGTATCTGTCAGATGGAATGGGTGCAGCGTTGCAATAACATTCACAATCGGGCAGAAGAAATTGTTTTGCATGAGATGATTTATTCATAACGGTATGGTAGAATGATTATGATAAATCGGAGTTGTGCGCCCAGATAAGGGCGAGTAGTCTAGCAGGTGGAATGCCTGTCTGGTAAGGTCTAACCAACCGCCAGTAGCGAGTCTTGGGTGACTGTCAGTAATGGTAGTTGCTAAGCGTAGACAGCGAGAAAATAGAGAGTGTGATTGAGCCTCGAAATTTTGACATTTAGAAGGCTGACGTTCTAATTTCGACGGAAAGCAATACAAATCAATTCGCATTGGTGAGAAATGGTTTGCTTCTGCGGGGTCAAAGAGCACTTTATGTTTTACATTGTGATTATTCAGTCAACTGGGGAGAGCCTATTGTTTCTTGCCATTGCAAGTATGGCAAACAACTGCAAAACAGGAGAATGTCAAAAGAACAGTAGGCAGTCGGATAGCTTCATAGTACTGAAGAAGTTGGGTAATGCCAACGGAGGAAAGGGAGCTACATAATAATGGTCTTTCTGAGGACACATCAACCGTACTCAGGGACGGAGGTATTGATGGAGACGAAATTAGAAAGAATAGCAGAAATATCGGCAAATTCGCCGGGACCAGAGTTCACATCGTTGTATCATCTAATCAATAAAGAAATGCTTTTGCAATGTCACAAAGAATCAGACGGAAACAAAGCAGTCGGTGTTGATGAGATTACTAAGAAAGAGTACGGGAGAAATCTGGAGCAAAACTTAGATGACTTGGTAGAAAGACTGAAAAGAAAATCATACAAACCACAGCCATCAATTAGGGTATATATCCCTAAAAGCAATGGAAAACTTCGACCATTAGGAATTGCATGCTATGAGGACAAAATAGTCCAATTAGCATTAAAGAAGATATTGGAAGCTATCTATGAACCGAGATTTCTGAACTGCATGTACGGATTCAGACCAAATCGAGGATGTCATAACGCAATAAAAGAACTGTGTAAGAGATTAAACAACACGAAAATCTGCTATATTGTGGATACTGACATCAAAGGATTCTTCGACCATATGAAGCATGAATGGATTATCAAGTTTCTCAAACTTTATATTAAAGACCCCAACATAATTGGTCTTGTCAAGAAGTATCTTAAAGTGGGAGTGCTGGATAATGGTGAACTTATGGCGAATGAAGAAGGTTCAGCTCAAGGCAATATCATAAGTCCAATCCTAGCAAACATATATATGCACAATGTATTGACACTATGGTATAAGTTTATTATTACCAAAGAATGCAAGGGAGATAACTTTCTAATTGTATATGCAGATGATTGTGCGCCACGAAGGCGGAAACTTGTGACATGATGCCAAACAAGTATAGCCA
>NZ_JAAIMY010000108.1 GCF_013300825.1 Blautia wexlerae | reverse complement strand
GCCGGAGGCCTGCATTTCGGAAAAGGGATACAGGATAACGGATACGGTCAGTTCCTTTCCATGCTTGGATATAAGCTGGAAGAACGTGGAAAATATCTGATAAAAGTAGACAGATATTTTGCATCCAGTAAGATATGCAGCGTATGCGGACATAAGAAGAAAGAGCTGGTATTATCAGAACGGATATACCTATGCGAATGTGGAAACCGGATGGACCGGGATGTGAATGCGGCGGTCAATATTCTGAAAGAAGGAAAAAGAATATATAAAAAATGTGCATAATAGCACAGAAAAGATCCGTAACCGGATAAAAAAAGAACCGCGGGACACGCGGGGATAGCCTGTTTTAGCTTTGCCCTGAAGGGCAAT
>NZ_JAAIMY010000012.1 GCF_013300825.1 Blautia wexlerae | reverse complement strand
ATCCCGCATAAAATCAAGGTATATTAGAATGTAGAATTTACTTTTTCATTCAAGCAAAAACTGTTATGTCAGTTCATCTGTTCATCTGACACAACAGTTCTCTTGTATAAATTCTTGTATAAATAATATGATGTTAGGTTAAAATCAACAGATATATTGCCCAAACAATTTATCAGGCAATTACTACTGTTCTTACATAAACTGCGCAAACACAGACGCACCTACAACAGTCAGAAGACCGGCAACTGCGATTGCAAGACTGCTCATGGCACCTTCTATTTCACCCAGCTCCATTGCCTTTGCAGTACCGATGGCATGGGCAGAGGTTCCAAGCGCCAGCCCCTTAGCGATGGGTTCTTCAATGCGCGCAAGTTTGATCACAGTCTCTGCGATCATGTTTCCCAGAACGCCGGTAATGATAATAACCGCAACCGTAATCGTTACTATACCACCCAGTTCCTCGGAAACCCCCATTCCGATAGCAGTGGTAATGGACTTCGGAAGAAGTGTTACATACTGCTCATGGCTCAGGCTGAACAGCTTTGCAAGAATCAGCACACTGACCAGACTGGCAAGTACACCGGAAATAATTCCAATAACTACTGCTTTCAGATTCTTTTTCAGAAGTTCCATCTGCTGATACAGCGGAACTGCCAGGCAGACCGTTGCAGGTGTGAGCAGGTAGCTGATATACTGACCGCTCTGATTATAGGTGTCATAATCAATATGCAGTAAACAAAGCACCGCTATTACTGCAATAATCGCGATCAGAAGGGGATTAAAAATTGCCATCTTAAATTTTCTTTTCAAAAGAAGTCCTGCCTCATATGCGATCAGGCTGATCGCTGCGCCAAAAAACAGGGAATTACTCATAAATTGTGTCATTATCTTTTCTGTCCTTTCTTTCTGTCCATACGAATAACTGCCTGTGTGACACGCCCCGTCACAACCATTACCACAACTGTGGTGATCACTGTAATCAGAATAATCGGCACACATACCGGTTTCAGTATGCCCCAGGCTGTCAGTAATCCGACACCTGCCGGGATAAACATAACCGGCATAATCTCTATGAGAAATTCCGCTGCATCTTTGACCTGTTCCAGTTTGATAATGTGTGTTCCCAGTGCGATCAGCATAATCACAAGTCCGTACACACTTGCAGGTACAGGAAGCGGGATCAGAACATGTAATGCCTCTCCCATTGCAGATATCAGTAAAATAATCCAGAATTGTCTTACGTATTTCATTTTCAGTCTCCTCTAATCCTTACTGAACGGCTACAGGCTTCATCATTCCATTTACCAGATCTTCATACTCCTGAGTTTCCTCAAGAGATGCACGACCGGTTCTCTGAATCTTTGTCACGCCCGGATACTGTCCCGGGAAAGATTCCAACATGATCCCATCGCCGTATATCTTTACTTTATCCCCATTTTCCAATACATCATCGGAAATTAATTTTCCTTTTTTATTGTAAATGCCCTCTGCCGGTATGTCTGCGCTGAAAATAGTTCCATTGTTCAGATCCACAAAAACTCCGGTCTTCAAAAATTCTCCTGTTTCGATATAGATTGCAGAAATAGCATTTGCTTCCTCTTTCTGCTCTTCTTCTCTGACCATCTGTGCCTGCTTTCCTACCATATTCCAGAAAGCACCTCCCATTACAGCAAAAATGGCAAGCAGAACAATCATACCGATAATAAACTTCCAGTCTCGTTCTTTTTTACTTTTCAAATATTCAACTCCTTCATATTGGTCTAACCAATTTAGGTTCGTTACGTTTTTTTATTATAACGTATTCATCACAAATTGCAAGGCTGTTTCTGCGGAAATCCTGTTGTTTTCCTTCATATATTTATATGTTTTTCAAAAAATACAAAATAATCCGGTCTGCATCACCGGTCTGATAAGCAAAAAAAGAAAAAGTTTTTACAGGCTTCACAGGCTTTCTGTAAAAACTTTTTCTTTAATAATTTTTTTAAGAAGTACGCTTATTTATACAGTGGTAAGCAGTGCCTCCATATCACCTTCCAGCTCATACTCGCCGGAACCGGCTGTGATAAAGATACTGTCACCCTTCTTCACTTCCATAGTCTGTCCGCTTGCAGTGATCTTACCTGCACCACTCATAACCAGTACACTTACGAAAGAAGTGCCGTCAGCTTCTCCTGTCAGTTTCTTTCTTCTCAGTCCGTCCAGGATCACTTTGTCTACTGTGAAATATTCGCAGGATGCAACGTGTGGTCCGAAATCCCTGTCAGTAGCTGCAGGCTCACGTTTTGTCACCTGGAGAGCCTTGTCTACATGAAGTTCTCGCTCTTTTCCGTCCGGTCCTTTGCGTCCATAGTCGTAAACACGGTATGTAACATTGGAATTCTGCTGAATTTCAGCGATCAGGCTTCCTGCTCCAATGGCATGGATAGTGCCCGGATCAATAAAAAGTACGTCACCTTTATGGATCATTACTTTATTCAGAACATCTGTGAGAGTATGATTGCGGATACGTTCCTCAAATTCTTCTTCAGAAACTTCTTTTGCAAATCCGTAGAAAAGGCTTGCCCCTTCTGCCGCATCCATCACATACCACATCTCGGTCTTTCCGTACTGTCCTTCGTTTTTCAGTGCGTAAGCATTGTCCGGATGTACCTGGATGGAAAGGTCTTTTTTTGCATCAATAAATTTGATCAGAACCGGGAACTGCTCGAAGGACTGGCAGTCAGTTCCCAGAATCTCTTTCCCGTTTTCATCAATATACTGCTGCAAAGTTTTCCCTGCATATTCTCCGTTTACAATATAACTTGGTCCGTCCGGATGACAGGAAAGCTCCCAGGACTCTGCCAGAGGATCCCTGTCATATTCAATCCCAAACTCAGTTCTTAATCTTGTACCGCCCCAGAGGTAATCCTTGCAGCTTGGTTTTAATTTAAAAATTGCCATTTGTAAATTTCCTCCATTTACTTCAGGCACGCCTGAGAGATTCTCCTGCGTGCCCCTTTTCTTTACTACCTGTCTACTATTTTACTTAGTCAGACAAGTATTTCAGGCTCTTTGTGTTAAAGTTCCACAACTGCCTTGGATAATGCTTCCAGCTTGTCTGCAGCATCCTGTGCATCTGTACCCTTCACGCCTGCATAGTATTTAATCTTCGGCTCTGTTCCGGATGGTCTTACACAGAACCATGCACCATCCTCCAGCTCAAAGTACAGTACATTGGATTCCGGAAGTGTCAGTGCAGAAGTTTCGCCTGTTGCGATATCTGTGCGTACGCTCTTCTTATAATCCTCAAGCGCAGTTACCTTGAACGGACCAACCTGTTTCGGAGGCTCGTTTCTCAGCGCATCCATCAGACCATCAATTTTTGCTTTTCCTTCTGCTCCAGGGAAGGTCTGGAAGAAAAGGCTTTCTTTATAGAATCCGTATTTCTGATAAAGCTTCTCCATCTGCTCGCAGAGAGTGATTCCTTTTGATTTATAGTAAGCTGCTGCCTCGCAGAGAGCCATAACAGCTACAACTGCATCTTTGTCTCTTGCATGGGTACCTTCCAGACAGCCGTAGCTTTCTTCGTATCCGAAGAGGAATTCATGGTCATGATTCTGCTCAAAGAATTTAATCTGCTCACCAATGTATTTGAATCCTGTCAGTGTCTCGATCAGTGCCACATTGTATTCTTTCGCAATAGCTCTTGCCATTTTTCCGGAAACAATCGTAGTTACAACAGCACCATTCTCAGGAAGCATACCCAGTTCTTTTTTCTGGGAAAGAAGATATTCCAGGATCAGCATTCCGGACATATTTCCTGTGAAACTTTCATACTCGCCGGTTTTCTCATTCTTTGCATAAATTCCAAGTCTGTCTGCATCCGGGTCAGTAGCCAGAACGATATCTGCGTCCACTTCTGCCGCAAGCTTCAGAGCCAGTGTAAATGCATTCTTATCCTCTGGGTTCGGATAGCTTACTGTAGGGAAATCTCCGTCAGGAAGCTCCTGCTCTTTTACTACATAAACATTGTTAAATCCAAGTTCTTTCAGTACACGTCTTACCGGAATATTACCTGTTCCGTGAAGAGGTGTGTAAACGATTTTCAGCTTATCTGCCTGCTCTTTGATAGCTTCCGGACGGAGAACCAGTTTCTTAAGAGCTTCCATGTATCTGTCATCAATTTCTTCACCGATCACTTCGTAAAGGCCGGCTGCCTTTGCATCTTCTTCAGACATTGTCTTCACCTGAGCGAAATCTGTAATCGCCTGAACTTCTGTAATGATCTGTTTATCCTTAGGAGCTGTGATCTGTGCGCCGTCCTCCCAGTAAACTTTGTATCCATTGTACTGTGGCGGATTGTGGCTTGCAGTTACCACCACACCTGCTATGCAGCCTAACTCACGAAGTGCAAAGGAAAGCATTGGTGTAGGACGAAGGGACGGGAAAATATATGCCTTAATTCCGTTTGCAGCCATGCACAGAGCTGTCTCTTTTGCAAATTCCGGTGACATATGTCTGGAGTCAAATGCAATGGCAACACCCTTTGCCTGTGCGTTCTCTTTGATGATAAAGTTTGCAAGTCCCTGAGTTGCTTTTCTTACTGTATAAATGTTCATACGGTTGGTACCAGCACCGAGAATTCCTCTCAGTCCGCCTGTACCGAATTCCAGATCTTTGTAAAATCTCTCTTTGATCTCCTGAGGATCATCTGCGATTGCTTTTAGCTCAGCTCTTGTGTCTGCGTCAAAGTACTCATCCTCGCACCAGCGCTGATAAGTATTGTTCATGATCAGTTCGCAGCGCTGCTTTACGCAGTCCGGAGAACGGTGTGGATCTCTTGGTGTGTTGAACAGATAGTCTTCCAGTTTGTCAATAGTTGTAGTTGCTACGTGCATTCTTGTATCGCAGGATGCATAGTAAATATAAACATCTCCGTTTTCTCTTGCGATGGCACCGTTTGTAAATACTACATTGGAAACATCTCCGACTCTCTCTTTTCCAAGCGGAACAAGGAATACACCTGATGGCTCAGCGATCACTTTAGACGGATCATTTAAATCTGTTCCGAATACATAGAGAACATAACGAAGTCCTGCTGCTGTATTTCTTACACCGTGAGCAATGTTGATCCAGCATTTCTTACCTCTGATCGGCACTGCACCTGCACCGTTCTTGGACTCTGTCAGTGTGTGGTAAATTCTTCTGCTGATGATCTTCTCTTCATCGATCACTGCATGTTCGATATCGTCGCAGAGACCGAATCCGATTCCTCCGCCGCTTCCTGTTTCAATGAAGCCGTCCATCGGACGTGTGTAGAATGCATATTTGCCATCTACAAATTCCGGATGAAGAACTACGTTTCTCTGCTGCGGGGACTGAAGAGTTTTCAGATTGTCCAGACGCTCCCATGTCTTGAGATCTTTTGTTCTTACAATACCGGCTTCTGCAACTGCTGCAGACAGATCCGGATTTGTTGTATCTTTGCTCTCAGAGCAGAATACACCGTAGATCCATCCATCTTCGTGTTTGGTCAGACGCATGTCATATACGTTTGTTTCCTCCGGACAGGTATCCGGAAGCTGTACCGGATAATCCCAGAAATGGAATCCGTCGATTCCTGTATCACTTTCTGCTACTGCAAAGAAAGATTTACGGTCATTTCCCTCTACACGGACAACCAGATAATATTTTCCGTTCAGTTCAATAGCACCGGAATTCATTACTGCGTTGATTCCAAGGCGCTCCTGGAAATTGGGGTTTGTCTTCGGGTTCAGGTCATATCTCCATTCAACCGGTGCGAACTCTCTTGTCAGTACCGGATATTCATAACGGTCATAAATTCCATTGTAAAAATCTGATTTCTGATTCTTTCTTGCGATCAGTTTTTCTACTTTCGCTTTTTCAACGTAATACTGTTTATTCAGCATCTTTCATCCTCCTTATAACTTCCATACACATACGTCCGTTGTGATACGGGCATTTCCACGGTTCTACGATTGGTTCATCTGCAGGTGTGTGGTCTGCGTTTACATACCAGAACCACTCAGAACCCTCTCTCGGGTCCAGCAGATATGCTTTGATATAGCTCCATACATCCTCGGCAGCCTGCAGGTACTCTTTCTTCTCCGGATTTCTCTGGTATCCGTTCAGGAAACCTACCACTGTCTCAGCCTGTACCCACCAGACTCTCTTTGTATCATTCACACCCTTTTCACATTCGTTCATCAGGGAATGATCATTATAGGCCCTCTGATAAATGTTCTCTACAATCTCGGCTGTGATCGGTGCGATCTTCGCTGTGTATTTCTCATCACCCAGCACTTCAAGGCCTCTGTCCATCAGCCAGGAAGTCTCAATATCATGACCGTAAGAATACAGATCGATCAGACTGTTCCATGTCTTATCAAAGAAAACTTCCTGTCTTCCAAGTTCCTTATTATAAACCTTGTCTGCGAAAATATCCATCATAAAACGCAGCCTGTCACCGGTCTTTTCGTCCTTTGTCACACGATAGAATTCGGTGTATGCTTCGAATACATGAAGAAGTGTATTCATGGTCTTCTCTGCAATGACTCCGTTCTCAGAAAGTTTGTCATTTTCTTCCGGTTCAAATTTACGGTTGAATGCTTCCAGATATCCGTACTCATCCGTACATCTCTCCTCGATCACCTTCTGAAGTCCTCTGGCGATCTCCAGGGCTTCCTCATTACCGGTGGCATCATAATAGGAAGAAAGAGCATAGATTGCAAAAGCCTGATTATATGTATGCTTAGTTGTATCTGCCGGTTTTCCGTCATAAGTGACTGACCAGAACATGCCACCATATTCTCTGTCCAGACACTTCTCTTTCAGGAATGCATATGCATGATCTGCATCCTCTTTCAGTTTTTTCTGTCCCAGTGTCATATAGGCATTGGCAAAGAACCACAGGATTCTGCTGTTTAAGATACATCCCTTTTCATAATCCTTCTGTACCTTAAGGTCATAACCCATATAGCCATAATATCCGCCATTCTCTTCATCCCTCAAATTCTCCCAGAAAGGGATTAGCTTCTGCTTTAATTCTTCCTCAATTTCCTTTGCAAATGTACCCATTCTTCTCCTCCTGATACAAACAAGTCCCCACCCACTGCTTATTGCTTTTTTGCAAACTCAGCAGGGGACTTCCCTGATTTGGTTAAATTATTTTTACAGATGCTTTTTATCTTCATCTTATCTCTGTTTGTAAATAAAGTCCAGCAATTTCACTGCATTTTCCATATTCTCAGCTCCCTGCGCTATCGACAGTACAGGCATCTGGATCTTTGTTTTAATATCACTGATCCTGCTTGCGGAAATGTCCACTCCATAAGGAAGTTCCTCACCTTTTGCGGTTGAATGATCCTCAAAAGAATCTGTGTCTTTATCTGTATCTTCATCTTTATATCCGGCTGCTTTCACATACAGATCTGCATATTTTGAAGAAACACCGGGAACAGTACTGATATCCTGAAAAAAACCATAACCTGCCAGTTCTTTGTACACAGCTTCATCCGCTATGACCACATCAATCTGCTTATTATAAAGATACACTTCCAGCTTCTCAAGGCCTCCATCATCCATATAAAAGCTGTCATCGATTATTATTTTCCGATATTTTCCATCTGCCCCCAGATATTCTGTAAGCTCTTCTTTCAGTTTCTCAGTTCCTTCTGTCTGTAAGACTTCATCAACCACAGCCACATAGAGTACTGTGTCTTCTTTTGACTTACTTATAAAATTCCATACAAACAGAACAACTGCCAGGATAATTCCTGTAAAAACCAGCAGCTTCACCAGATAGTAATCCAGAAAATACTGCATTCTCTGATGTCGGTTCATTTCTGACCATTTTTCTTTTTCTGTCTTTTCTTCTCTTTTCTGATAAAGATAAGCATCATCATCAAGTGCTGTTTTCTTCATTGCATTACCTTTCCGCCTGAAAGTCCGGAGATACTGCCGAGCATTTCCGGAAACCATTTACAGATTATTGCCATTCTCCCGGATCACATCTCTGTACCAGTATGCAGAATCCTTCAGAATTCTCTGTTGATTTCTGAAATCTACATACACAAGCCCGAAACGCTGGGCATATCCTTCTGCCCATTCAAAGTTATCCATCAGTGACCACTGGAAATATCCTCTCAGGTCAATCTCCGAAGCAGCTCTCTTCAGCTCATGAAGATAACGTGCCAGAAAATCAATTCTGTTTGGATCGTGGACTTTTCCATCCAGTGAGATCACATCATGACAGGAAATTCCATTCTCAGTAATATAGATTGGTTTCTGATAGCGTTCATATAAGAACTTCGGCCCCCAGTAAAGTACTTCCGGTGTTACCGGCCAGTTGATGGCTGTTTTCGGAAAACCTGCATAGCGTTTCACATCTTCCGGTTTCCCGTCAGCCCCCATGCGGACACATCTTCCATTGTAGATATTCTGTCCGTAAACATCGATGGGCTCAGAAATCAGCTTCATATCTTCTTCTGTAATCTTTGGCAGATATAGTTCATAGCGTTTCAGCCCTTCTTCCGGATAATGACCAAGAAGAACCGGGTCTGACCACCAGGAAACATTCCATGTCCAGTTACTGTTATCCGGCTGCAGAGCGAACATTGCCTGTCTTGCCGCCTCAATATCCTCCGGCTTCTCTGTTTCCGGATAAACCATACCGCAGGTAGGTGCATAGCCAATAACAAGGGGCTGCCTGCCATACTGGCGCAGCATTCGGACTGCCTGTCCATGGGCTTTCATTACATTGTGCGCCATCTCAAAGGTATCACGTAAAGGTGATTTCAGCCCGGGAGCATGCGCCCCTGTCAGGAATCCAAGTCCTACAAAACACTGAGGCTCATTTACTGTAAAATAATGTGTCACCCTGTCGCTGAATCGTTCGGCTACAAGCTTTGCGTATTCGCCAAACCACTCTACAATCTGAGGATTCATCCAACCTCCCTGTTTATAGATTTCATAGGGAAGTTCCCAGTGATACAGAGTAATGTACGGTTCAATCCCATTGTCCAGAAGCTCGTCGATCAGTGCATTATAAAACGCAATCCCCTTCTCATTTACTTTTCCATATCCATCAGGAAGCACTCTTGTCCAGTCAATGGAGAAACGATAAGCCTTCAGTCCCATCTCTTTCATGATCTTTACATCTTCCGGATATCTGTGATAATGATCACAGGCAGTTTCTCCTGTATGGCCTTCAAACACGTGTCCCGGTTCTTTTGTATAAACATCCCAGATATGTTCTCCCTTTCCTTCGCCTTTTACAGCACCTTCTATCTGATAGGAACTGGTTGCAGTTCCCCATGCAAAATCTTCTCTGAATCCCATAATCGGTTCTCCTTGTCTGATATTTCACGCCACGATCAAAGACATCAGGTAAAATGGCGTTGCGTCTTTATTGTTATCCGGCAGGATTTCAATTTCTACCGTATGAGTTTTGTTTTCCCCATGGTGAAGGATTGGTTCCAGATACAGGCAGTCACCCCAGTCTTCATCGAAATTTGCATCAAGAAGTACCTCATTGGCTCTGTCCCCATCCAGCACAAGCTTGGCACGCAGTGCAGGCTTATGAATGGTTTTTCTGTACTGTACCGCAATACAGGAGCCTTCTGTCTCAAAAGTAACCTTATCTCCCGGCTTCTTTCCGATCCATCCGTTTTTGAAGTGATCCAGATGTCCTGTTTTCTCTTCTGTATCTGCCCGGAATCCTGCAAGCTCCGGAGAAATTTCCCGGATTGTCAGTCGTCTGGCATTTTCATATGCGTTCTGGGTCATTGGTTCCGGAATCGTCAGCTCATCTTCCGGCTCTGCCATATGGCTTCGAACCTCTTCCAGAAATGCAATGATCTTCTCTGCCACCAGTTTATGGCCTTTATCATTTGGATGAAGACCGTCCGGTGTCAGTTCTTCTCTTGTATATTTTCCCTGCTTCATTTCCTGATACAGAGTATCTTTCATGCTGACATGAGGAACCTGATACCGGTTACCCACTGCATTGTGAAAATCCTGAGCAGTTTTTCCCGTGTCATAAAATACATTGTTCAGGATTACCACTGCAGGTTCTGATTTCCACCGAAGAAGTTTACGTATGACACCTTCATAGGTTTCCTGGAAAAATTCATCCGGTTCGTCATTCACACTGAAATCCACCATTACGAAATCCGGCTGATACATCAGCACATCCGTAACAGCTCTGGAAACTCCATAATGAGAAGTTGTTCCTCCGATCCCGCCATTTACATAATGAAATTCCCCTTTTGGAAAGGTTTTCTTCCACCAGGTAAACACTCTGTAGGCATATGTATTCTCATGCTCAGTGGCAAGGCTTCCCTGGGTAATGGAACCTCCCAGGAAACCAATGGTCAGTTCTTCACCTCTCTGTGCTCTTGCCATACAGTTTTTCAGTCTTGAAAGATTTATCTTTTCCATCACTTCTCCCATCCCTTCACATTCAGTTTCTCTATATAAGCAGCCAGCTCCTGAGACATTTCCTCTGCCTCCGGGATACGTAGATGTCCGGGAGTACCCTTTCCATTTCGTGTGAAAAGACACTGGGTGATGTCCGGATGATCCAATTCTTTCACAACTTCCCCGATTGATCTGTCCCAGGACTCATCATGGCAGAGCAGGGTTGTACAGCAGACAATTTTTACCTCCGGATACTGTTTCTTCAGCCCTTCTATAAATGCCTTATAATGTTCTCTCCACTGCTTTGATCTCTCACTGTTGTAGTCTTCTTTCATGTAATCGTCCGGATGATTATCATTCTGACCGATTGCCACAATTACCACCTGCGGTGTATATTTGGAGAAATCCCACTCTGTTGCATTCCCAAACAGTGGATTATAATGTATTTTATTCCAGGCTGTCTCCATTCCAATTGCTTCCGGTTCGTAAAACCAGCCAGTATGATCCCTCAGAGCAATTCCACCCTGAGCAATATCATGGATCTGCGCATTCAATCTTCTCGCAGTCATCCATGCATAGGAATACCAGCTGTTGGAATATTCGCCATTATGTTCCGGGTCTTCTTTTCCCGTGTAGTCCACAGCCTCAGATACCTCACCTGCTGATACAGAATCTCCATACACTTCGATTCTTCTTTCCGGCAACGGATCTGAATCCATGATTTCTGCTCCCTGGCCAAGCTCAAATCCCAGGAAAGTAAGTTCATGGCAGGAATCCTGTCTCTTGAAGATCATCACTTCATGTTCCGTTTTCTCGGATTCTTTTACCGGAATAT
Organism: Blautia wexlerae; assembly: GCF_013300825.1. Lineage (GTDB taxonomy): Bacteria > Bacillota > Clostridia > Lachnospirales > Lachnospiraceae > Blautia_A > Blautia_A wexlerae_B. The sequence goes on along the minus strand of NZ_JAAIMY010000012.1, from coordinate 87,369 downwards.
CCAGCAGCGCTTCTCCGTCTTTCGGAAGGAGAACACAACTTTGCTCCCCATCCAGGATCACTCCCAGATAATTGTTCCAATAAGCATTACGGTTCTTCACATGAACTTTCAAAACGTTTCCTGTAAATTTCATTTTTACAAATGTACACGGAAATACAAAAATCGGTTCCAGCGGATTACTCCAGTCAATTCTTCCACTGTAAATCAATTTCTTATGATCTGCTAAAATTGTCATTCTTCCTGCCCTCTGTCTTCTATAATCTCATAATCTCCCATATTACTGATCAGTACAGCGAAAATTAAGTTTCTGCTATATTCACTGTACTAGCCGGTAAGGCAAAACAGGAGCCTCACGCCATCACACATGGCACGACGCCCCTGTCTCATCCTGTTTTATAATTGCAGGTTGATTATCTCTTTCCGATTTCAGTATCTTCTTCTGTCACAACACTGTGTTCTTTAATATAGGAAACAATCTCATCAACTTCTGTAAATGCAAGGCCTACATAAGTATCTGCACATCCGTAATAGATAGCAATCTTTCCGCTTTCTGCATCATGGATTGTTGCGCATGGGAAGGTGACATTCGGAACAAATCCACGTTCTTCATACCATTCTTCCGGTGTGAGAAGGAAGTTCTGGCAGCGGTATTTCACGATAGACGGATTGTCGATATCAAGGATTGCACCACCGATACTGTAAACATATCCGTTACAGGTTCCACTTACTCCATGGTAGAACAGAAGCCATCCTTCTGTTGTCTCAATCGGAGCTGCACCGCCGCCAATCTTCAGAGATTCCCACCATTCACTGCTCTTACCCATTACATGACGGTGTTTTCCCCAGTAAGTCAGGTCAGGGCTCTCAGAAAGGAAGATATCTCCGAATGGTGTATGTCCGCTGTCGCTCGGACGGGAAAGCATTACAAAGTTTCCATTGATTTTTCTCGGGAACAAAACTGCATTTCTGTTAAATGGAAGGAAAGGATTCTCAACTCTTACAAAAGTTTTGAAATCTGTTGTTTTTGCCATACCGATCGCTGCACCGTAGAAATCCTGGCACCAGATGATATAGTAAGTATCTTCTACTTTTACAAGACGAGGATCGTAAGCATATACAGGCATGAATTCTTTCCCGTCTTCATCTACGAACTGAATCTTATTTTCATCAAAGTTCCAGTGAATAGCATCTTTGCTTCTGCCAAGGTAAATATACGGGATTCCGTTTGTCTGCTCACCACGGAACACACCGATGAATTCTCCTTCATAAGGAATTACTGCACTGTTGAAAATTCTTGCAACTTCTTTGACCGGATTTCTTCCGATGATCGGGTTTTCGTTATATCTCCATACCGGAGCTCCCATAAATTCTGCCGGTTTTTCCTGCCACGGTACGTTTGGCACTGCAGGTCCGATAATTTTAACTTCGCTCATTGTCATTCTCCTCTTTCATATAAAGTCAGGCATCAACCCTTAACAGCTCCTGCTGCCATTCCGCCATAAACCTGTTTCTGGAAGATCAGGAAAAGAATCAGGATCGGAATGATTGTGATGATAACACCAGCGCAGATGTAGTTGTACTGGTTACCATAAGGGCCTGTAAATGTATAAAGTGCTGTGGAAATTGTCTTCAGATCCTGGTTCTGCAGATACAGGTTTGACATATAGTACTCGTTGTAAACGCCAACACCTTTCAGAACAACTGAAGTAACAATCGCCGGTTTCAGAAGCGGGAACAGAATCTTGAAGAATACTCCAAAATATGTACATCCATCCATAATCGCTGATTCATCTAAAGATACCGGAAGGTTCTCGAAGAACTGCAGGAAAATGTAAATGGAAATAATATCTGTGCCCATTAATACGATCATATATCCGTAAAGATGATTGATCAGACCTAAGGAATACATGATCTGATAAACAGTAACCTGTGTAGCAATACCAGGAATCAGTGCTGCAAACATAAACAGGTTCTGGATCACTGCGTTTCCTTTGAACTGGAAACGGTTTAAAACGTAAGCAAGCATTGCACCTACAAATACGGAAACAGTCAGTACCACGATCAGTACAAGTGCTGTGTTGATAAATCCGCGAAGCATATTAGCCTGTGTAAATGCAATTTTAAAGTTTTCAAAGTAAGCAAATGTCTTTGGAAGATCCAATACAGAAGATGCATTGTATTCATCTGTTGTCTTAAAAGCAGTAAGGATACACACGCATACCGGAACCAGCGCAATGACTGCTGCCAGGATCAGTACCACATATTTAAAAATATTAAAAATAACTGTAATCGGACTGGTTTTTGTTCTCATTATGCCTGTCCTCCCTTCATTGCCTTTCTTGCTGCTTTTTCTGCTTTCTTTCTCTTTCTTACTGCTGCCTTGGACTCATCGGATGTACCGTCATCAAAAGCATATTTGAAGAAGAGTTTCTGTGCGACTGTGCAGACAACGATAATTGCCAGAAGTACGACTGCCATTGCGCAGGCAAGGCCAACTTTCTGATTTTCATGAGCCAGACGGTTCATGATTACGAAATATGTACCCGTTCCCATAGTACCGTTTGTGATAACATATGGCGGCTCGAATGCACTTAAGGAACCGCTGATGGAAAGGATCAGATTCAGTACTACGATAGATTTGATACTTGGAAGAATAATGTAGCGGAACTGATGCCATTTATTTGCACCGTCCAGAGAAGCTGCCTCATAAAGGTCAGAATCTACAGACATCATTGCACCCAGGAACAGGATCATATTCTGGCCTGTGTATCTCCATACGGAAGTCGCTGCCAGCGAAATGTTGTTAATCTTTTTGTCCTGTAACCAGTAAGGAATATCTTCCAATTTAATTCCCAGTGCCTGGAGGATGGAGTCAAGTACGAATCCTCTTGCATAGAAGAATTTGAAGATGAAACCAACTGCAATACCACAGATCAGATATGGGAAGAACATTGCTCCCTTGAAGAAGGATTCACCTTTTGTCTTAAATACCATTAATGTTGCAAAGAAAAGTGCAAGTGCAAGCTGAATCACTGCCCCGCCCATGTAATAAAGGCTGACATACAAAGATTTGAAGCACTCACTTCTGGAAAATACTTCTTTGTAGTTCTTTAAGCCTACGAAAGTTCTCGGTCCGATATATTTCATCTTATAGAAACTGAACTGTACCATCTTAAAGAACGGAACATATGTAAAAACAGTAAGAAGCAGTAACGGTACGAACATGAATGTGATAATTACGATCCATTTCTGACCTTTTCTGCTCTTAATCCATTCTCCGAACGACTTTTTTGTTTTAGGAGTTGCTGTTGCCGGATTACTCATAATTCCCTCCTTATAAAACTCTCTTCAGTATCCACCGATAGGGATCTTGCTTCAGATTCCCGTTGGTCAATACTGTATGTCTTGTTACTGTCTACTCCGTGTAAAGTAACTATGTTTCTTTCACATAGAGAGCGTGTCTGAAAAATTTCTGTGTAAACTTTTCCAAACACGCTCATGAGTGTTTTGTAACTGCTCAGTACCTTTACAGTTACAGCAATTTTTTATTCGTTAACTTCTACACCAAGACTGTCCTGTGCATCAGACCATTTTTCATTCCACTGATCCATCATTTCATCTAATGTGTTAGAACCATACAGAGCAGCTTCAAGGATTTCACAGTCTGGGTAATCATCGTTGTTGATACCAACTTCGCTTTCGCTGTTAAGTTCGTTGAATAAGGACTCTTCGCCTTCTTTTGCAGGGTTGTCTGCAAGAAGTTCAACACCTTCGAAATCAGCAAGTGCATCCGGAAGATCTCCGCTCTTTAATGCCGGGATGCTTCCTTCATCATCATAGATAGAAGAATCTTCGATGAGCCATTTCATGTAAAGCATTGCTGCGATCTGGTTGTCTGTATCCGCCTGATTGTTTACACCGAAAGAATAGTTTCCGCCTGCACCTGCATAACGTTTTCCGTCAACTGTGATCGGGAATGGCATATATCCTACATCATCAGGAGTGTCACCAGCGTCTTTACACTGCTGTACTGCCCAGGAGCCAAGTACCATTGTTGCGATCTCACCGGAGTTCATTTTTGTTTTGGAAGATTCCCAGTCACTGGATGCAGGGTCATCTTCTACAAGTCCTCTTGCAACAGATTCATACATGGTATAGTAAACTGCGTATGGACCTGTCATATCGTCCTGTTTTGCAAACGGATTCTTTGTGTGGCAGATTGTGTTGTTCATGTAATCTGCATCGCCTGTTGCAGTTACACCGATGTAAGCATCCCATGCTCCCATTGGCCATCCTGCTGCAAAGTTTGTATACAGTGGAACTGCATCTGTGTTATCTTTAATTGTTTGTAAGTCCTCAAGGAATTCATCCGGAGTAGATGGAAGTTCATCGATTCCTGCCTCTTTCCAAACTCTCTTATTATAAACGATACCACTTGCTGTACCGCCGTTAGCGATTCCGTATACAGTTCCGTCATAGCTCTTGTCCTGTACGAAATTGTATGTCTGATCTAATGTGTCATAATCGCCAAGTGGTGTAAAATAACTGCTTAATTCACTCTTGTCAACACTGGTAGGAATGAAACAAAGATCACCCCAGTCGCCTGTTGTAAGACGAAGCTCCAGAGACTGCTCATAATCTGTGATTCCTTCGTATTCAACCTTGATGTTTGGATACATCTTCATAAATTCATCTGCATATCCTTTATATACAGTATCCACAATATCAGTTCGGTTTGTCAGCACTTTGATGGATGCTTTCAGATCCTGATAATCTTCTCCTACCTTGATCTGATCCAGTGTTGGGATTTCCTCATCTGCTGCAAAAACACCAACTGCCGGGATCATAGATGCTGCAAGTACTGCAGCCAGACCTACACTTAACACTTTCTTTGACACGCTCATGTCGGTTCCTCCTTTACCCTTTTCACTTTTCCTTAAGCTTTTCTTAATTCGCTTACCTTTAAGTTGATTTAATCTTACCACATCTAACTTAAATATCAAGCTATTTTCACTTAAATAAACATTTTTGTTAATAGTACGAAATATTTAAGTTGAGGTTTTGTATAAAATCACAAGAAAAAAGCTCCTGTCATACCCGCTTTTGACGGGTAGCAGAAGCTTTTGGTGGTTTTTGATTAATTTTTATTTTAAGTCATCTATTAAGTTGCGCAGAAGAACTGCTAATTCTTTAGTTTTTCTTGCGAACGCTTTCTTTTTCCACAATCTTTCCGGAAACAATGCTCAGGCCTCGTCCTGAAGCAGGATTCTTAATCTGTTTCAGTGCTTTTTCCAGCGCCACTTTTGCCATCGCCTGTGTATTTACCTCATAGCTGGTAATTTTTTTGTCCGGGAATCCAGGGTACAGGTAATTATCAAAACCAACTACGGAAATATCCTCCGGCACGCGATATCCCTGTTTCTCCAGTTCCATGATCAGCATTCCCGCAGCAAGATCGCAGTTGCATACAAAGGCTTCCGGCATATGCTCCGGCAGCCTGATGCTCATAGCACCCTTTTCATCACGGTCCTCAATCAGCCATTCGTCCAGCAGAGCCTGTCCATGCTCTAACTGTGCTTTGTAAAAACCGCAGTAACGGTCCATGATACTGCTGGTCGCATGAATAGAACCAACATACGCCATCTTTGTGAATCCCTGCTCAAACAGGTACCCTGTCATCAGATACATTCCATAGAAGTTATCAGTGATGACTGCATCATTTGCCAGCTCTTTGTCATAGAAATCCAGGAATATCACCGGCACATCTGTGCGCTCTTTCATAAAGTGGATATACTCCCTGCTGATCTCTCCCATCACTACCAGGGCATCTACTGTATGCTCCTCCTGGATCCTCGGAAGAATGAAATTATCCTCCATGTCATACTTCAGGATCTCTACAGCAGCCATACAGCCCTTATCTGTAGCTACCAGAGCAAGTTCCTGATACATTTTCCAGTAAAAAGTAGTATATGCCGCCAAATATTTCTCTGAAATAATGACACCGATATTGCGCAGGCCACCTTTATTTCTTTCACGCTTGGCTGCTACCGTCATCTGATGATAACCCAGCTCATCTGCCACCTTTTGGATTTTCTCCCGCATCTCATCACTAACGCCCTTATTGCCAGACAGAGCATTGTGAACAGTTACAGTGCTGACTCCTACCTTTGCGGCAATATCAGCCATCCTTACTTTTCCCATTACATTATATGTCCTTTCTTATCCCCTTTACTCAGTCACTTTCACAAAATGATACAATTTACTCTTAAAGTCTCCCCAGAACCCTTTCACAAGGAAACCACACTTCATCAACATCTCACCTGTATATTTCTCTTCGGTTCCCTCAAGCGCATAGACAGCCTCCGGATCAAATCCCTGCAGGAAGATTCTTCTGCTGTGGGCATTGGGTGTGCTGAGTACATGCACATAAGTTACCAGAACTTCTCTCTTATCTTTTGCAGCTACTGCCCAGCAGTCATACAGATGATTCTCTCTGTAGGAAGCAATTCTGTAGTAGTCACCCTCACGTACCAGTTCATGATATTTGTGGTACATCTTTGTCTGCTCCGGAATCATCTTTCTGTCTTCTTCCGGAATCTTTGTCACATCCAGTTCGTATCCAAAGGTACCTGCCAGTGCCACATGTCCTCTTGTCTCGAAAGGCGTCACCCTGCCAACTGTATGGTTCGGGCAGTCGCTGACGTGAGCGCCCATGGTAGATAACGGATAGATCAGGGAAGTTCCTTCCTGGATCATCAAACGCTCGATGGCATCTGTGTCATCAGAACACCAAATCTGTGGACTATAGTATAACATACCCGGGTCGAAACGTGCACCACCTCCGGAGCAGTTTTCCAGAAGAAGGTCAGGGAATTCTGTAACCAGTCTCTCCTGAAGTGCATAAACACCCAGAACATAACGATGGAAAAGTTCCTGCTGCTCTTCTGCTCCCAGATAAGTGCTTCCCAGGTCACTTAACTGACGATTCATGTCCCATTTCACATAAGCAATATTGGCACTTCTTAAGATAGAAGCCACGCTCTCATATACATAATCCAGTACTTCTGATCTGGAAAGATCAAGGACGTACTGTTGCCTGCTCTGTGTTGCTTCTCTTCCCGGAATCTGGATTGCCCATTCCGGATGCGCCCTGTAAAGATCAGAGTTGGGAGAAATCATCTCCGGCTCAAACCAGATACCAAACTCAAGACCAATCTTATTTACTTCATCTACCAGATGTTTCAGTCCGCCTGTGATCTTATCTGTGTTGACCTTCCAGTCGCCAAGAGAACAGTTATCGCTGTTTCTCACGCCAAACCAGCCGTCATCCATAACCAGCATCTCAATACCGCAGGACTTCGCTTCTCTTGCGATATCTAACAGCTTATCAGTGTTAAAATCAAAGTAAGTAGCTTCCCAGTTGTTGATCAGGATTGGTCTCTTCTTATGAAGATATTTACTTCTGATCATGTGGTTTCTGTAGAAATCATGATAGCTTCTGGTCATTTCTCCCAGACCTTCATGAGAATAAGTCATAACAACTTCCGGTGCCTGGAACTCTTCTCCTGCTTTCAGGATCCAGCCAAATTCTTCTTTGTTGATACCCATAACTGTACGTACAGAATCAAACTGGTTTAACTCTGCCTGTCCGATAAAGTTCCCGGAATATACGAAATGCATTCCGTAAACTTTGCCCTGCTGCTGAGTGGTTCCCGGTGTTACCAGAGCCACAAAGGGATGCTCCTGATGACTGGATTCTCCTTTTGTAGAGGATACCATCTGTTTTCCATAACGGAGCGGTCCCTGCTGAATGTGACGCTCTCTTGCCCAGGAACCATGAAGTGTCAACATCTCAAAGTTCTCGTTGTCCATATCCAGACATGCACTGTAGATTTTCTCAATTTTAAGCTTCTGATCACCCTTATTAATTAATTTCACACTTCTGGTGATCACGTTCTCTTTTTCAAATACAGAATAGCTTAACACTACCTGCAATCTCAGGATCTCGTCTTCGCAGAGGATATCCAGAGTCTGTACTTCTTCCTCTGTACCGAAAGATGCCGGAAGTCCTTTGAGAGCTTTTTTCCCATTATAAATTTCGTGGGAAACATAGTGGATTTCGCATCCCATCTGACCAGCTTCATTGCGCACATTCAGGCAGCTTTCACGGTAATCTCCGATTCCTCCGGTCGGGTATTCCATTGGAAAACTGTCCAGAAAAGAAGATTTCTCTCTTTTGTTTACAGATGGTGTATACGGTGGCTCCTCCATACGCAGCATATAATTCTCTGCTGCTTTATATAAGCGGTCTCCGTAATAAATATGTCCCAGATATCCCTCCGGAGTTAATCCCATTAAGTAAGTACTTGTTTCCGTATCCAGACGGAAGATTTTCTTGTCTTCATTAAACTGAACAGCCATTTCTGCTCCTTTCTGTTATGCAGTCTCTGCGAAAATTGTTTCATCCGTTGTGTTGGATGGATTTTTCCGTTTCTTTTCTCTGTCAGTATACTTAATTTTTAATTTCCAGTCAACTTAATTTTTTAAGTTATACAAAACCGCCAAAACAGAAAAGAAAAAACTGGCAAAAGAAACAAAGAAAAGACCTCTTTTCGAAAATTACAACCAATTTCCGATAAAGAAGTCTTTTTCTGTTCTGTACTTTCTTACAGCATTTCTCCATTCGTCTGTATTACATCTCGATACCAGTATGCGGAATCTTTCAGAATCCGCTGCTGATTTCTGAAATCTACATATATAAGTCCGAAACGTTCCGAATAACCTTTTGACCATTCAAAATTATCCATCAGCAACCACTGAAAATACCGTTTTCCGTAATGTACATCGGCTTCTGATACCGTTCGTATAAGAATTTAGGTCCCCAGTAAAGTACCTCCGGTGTTACCGGCCAGTCAATTGCTGTTTTCAGGAAACCTTCATAACGTTTCACATCTTCAGGTTTTCCGTCTGCTCCCATACGAACGCATCTCCCATTGTAGATATTCTGTCCGTAAACATCAATCGGTTCCGAAATCAGCTTCATATCCTCATCCATGATCTGCGGAAGATATGCTTCATAACGTTTCATACCCTCTTCCGGATAATGTCCAAGCAGAACCGGATCCGACCACCATGATACACCATGTCCAGTTTCTGTCATCTGACTGCATAGAAAACATAGCCTGTCTTGCTGCTTCAATATCCTCCGGTTTTTCTGTCTCAGGATAACACATCCCGCATGTAGGTGCATGACCAATAATAAGCGGCTGTTTTCCATACTGTCGGAGCATCTGAACTGCTCTTCCATGTGCTTTCATCGCATTATGTGCCATTTCAAAAGTGTCCCTGAGAGGTGCTTTCAGACCTGGTGCATGTTCTCCATTCAGAAATCCAAGACCCACAAAGCACTGTGGTTCATTCAGTGTAAAAAAGTATTTAACCCTGTCACTAAACCGTTCTGCCACCAGTGTGCCGGCACATTGATATTTAGCATTACAACAACTTCCTATTCGGAAGCTGTTGTAAACGTAGGATACAATGAACTCAACTTCACTCTTGCATCAGCAGTTCGGAACTACCAATTAACTTTTGCTGCGACTTTATTACGCTCGACTTCCCACGCAGCTAACTCTTCACGAAGACTTGCAATGTTTTCAATCGTTCGTGACAAACACTGTCTGGTCATTACATTCCGTTCTATTTCTGCAATGTCAAGCCAGTTTCCATGTTTGGGTGTATAGAGAATTTCCAAACGCTTGATAATCCGTCTTGCCTCATCTGCTGGATACCTTTTATACAAGGACGCCGGTTTATGGGTGTTAAGGTTATCCATAACAAGAATTATTTTTTCTGCATCAGGATACATGACATCAACGAGATATTTTATCTCTTCTGCCCAGTCAAAGGCAGTACGATGTTCTCGCACGCTGACATAATGAGTGACTCCAAGCGGTTCGATAAAAGCAAATATGCTGCAGATACCATTCCTGACATATTCCGAATCTGTTTTCTGATTGTCACCCGGACGCATGGGCAGTGGTTTCCTTCCATCGCCCAGTAACTGGTAAGGTTTTTCGTCCATGCATACAACTGGTCTTTCAGGATTGTATGCGAGTTCATATACATCAAGGACATCTTCCATACATGCTATAAATTCGGCATCATCTTTTTGGGGGATGCACCAGTAGTCGTTTTTGTAAGGTCGAAGTTTGTTTTTTTTAAGGCTCTTCGGATTGCCTCACGGCTGACCGGAGTATCAAGAACAATTTTTGCTTTCTCTTTTACCATAAACCTTGAGGAGATATTTTATTTTAACAACAAAAAAACGCCGTATTTATGCGGTGTTTGGCATTTCGCAAACGCCTAATAATTTTCATGCATGAAGGGAGTTTTACGATGAACATGAAATTATTTGCTTAAGTGCTGCTCTGCAGTGTTCTTCTCTGACGGTATTTGCCGCCAATAAACCAGACGATACCAAAGCAAAGCCACAGGATCATGAAAACACACAGACAATCATAGAAACTGCAATTGATTCGGAAACAGATGAATATGATACTCAGCTTACCGATATGGACATCTATTATACTACGGAAGTGCTTCTGAAAACACCACAGAGAAAACGGAATTTTCCGCTACACCGGAAAGCGATGATTCCACAGATAACGACGTGGTCTTTCTTTTTGCAACCCACAATAAGAACTGGAATCTGACTGGATTCAATATCGGCTGGGATTCTGTCCGGACAGAAGACGATGTAGATACAGAAAATGCAGAAACTTCTGCCGATGATACGACCTCCACAGCTATCATTAGCGGAGCTGATGGACCGACCAGTATCTTCCTTGCCGGAAGACTTGGCTCAGAGACAAAAACCGAAACGGAAAAATAAGCATCAGGAGACAGAGATTTTTGCGTTCCTCTGTCTCCTGACATTTATGCCTCCACGATTTCTTTTACAAGCTCTTTCTTCTGGTTACTACCAAAAAAAGCCCGCCCCATAATGATTCGGTCTGCACCGTTTCTGATACAGTCCAATGCTCTTTCCAGATTCAGCCCACCGTCCACACTTAACATTGTGTTTCTCTTTTGTTCTGTTATCAGATGTTTGATACACCTGATCTTTTCGTATGTACTCTCTATAAATACAGATCCTTCTCTTCCTGGTACGGTACTCATTACCAGTATTTCTTCTGCCTCGTCCAGATAGGGCTTTATTTCTTCCCATTCACTTTCCGGTGATATGGCAATTCCGGCACGTATACCTTTTTCTTTTATTTGCTGAAGTATTTCCAGATTTTCTTTTTTCTTCCCTGCTTCCAGATGAATGGTGATTCCTACCGGTTCCAGTGAAAAATAAGGCTCCAGCATTTCTTTTGTCATATATGCCATAAAATGGAAATCCTGATCAATGGAATAGACTTTTTTTATCTGTTTCAGCCAGACTGGATTCAATCCAAATAATGGTACAAAATGTCCATCCATAATATCCACATGAAATGATGTAATTTCTGAACGTTTTGTCTGCTGCAGCTCCTCATTCATTTGCAGAATATCTGCTGCGAACAGGGAAAGCGACAATTTTGCCATATTGTTCTCTCCCTTCTTTAATTTCCTGTCTGTGCGAAAAGTCTTTCTCCCACTTCTCCGCCCGGATGGATCACAAGAAATTCTTCTTTCGTATATCCATTATGATTTGCCAGAGTAATGGACATTGCGTCAAATAATGCAATTACAGCCAGGGTACTTGCAGTTGCAAGCATGTTGAAAGCATCTGGCTCTCTGTCAATCTTTATCTTTAATAAAAAGTCGCTTTTCTGTGCCAGATTACTTTCCTCCGTCTCCGTAACCAGTACCGTCCTGATCCCCTTCTTTTTGCAACTGTCTATCATCGATTCAAGTTCCACTGTATGCCCACCCTTGGAGAAGAAAATGATCAAATCATCTTTCTGTAGTACTCCCATACCTCCATGTAATGCATCGGAAGGAGAAAGGAAAAATGCAGGTCTGTTAATGCAGTTCAACGTATGAGCTATTTTTTTTGCTGCAGCCCCGGAAGTTCCACATCCACAGGTAATTACTTTTCCATTGCATTCATTTAACAGTAACAGCATTTGGTTCACATCATCCTGATTCAAATGATCTGCCAGTTTCTGTATTTCTGCCGCTTCTTTTTGTAATACTGTTTTTACACTGTCAAAGCCTGTTTTATTTTTTACCCTGTCCATAGTATGCGTCTTCTCCAAATTTCCTGTTGTAATGCTTATTTTTCAGTTCTTCCTGTATTCTGGAAAGCTTTCCGTCCGATATCGTATAGTTGCAATATGCCATTTTAGAAATATATTCTAAAACCTGGCTATTTAATACTGCTGCCTTTGGTGAAGTCCCCCACACAAACGGTCCATGACTATGTACCAGAACTGCATTCATTTTTCTGCAATCCAGTTCTGCAAATCTTTCCAGAATGACATCCCCGGTATTCTTTTCATATTCTCCGGCAATTTCCTCCGGAGTCATCAATCTCGTACATGGAATATCACCATAAAAATAGTCACAGTGCGTTGTTCCGTAAGCAGGTATATCCTTGCCAAACTGTGCCCACATCGTTGCATACTGGGAGTGTGTATGCACAATTCCCCTGATTCCGTACTTTGCAAATGCCTTATACAGCGCTACATGAGTTGCAGTGTCCGTGGATGGTGTATATTCCCCTTCTACTACCTTTCCATCCAGATCTACTACTGTCATATGCTCCTGCTTCATCACATCATAATGGACACCGCTTGCCTTGATTACTACCAGCTCTGTCTCCGGATCATAACCCGAAACATTTCCCCATGTGGAAATCACTAACTGTTTTGTTACCAGATCCAGATTGGCTTCCAGTACTTTCTGCTTCAATTTCTCTAACATATCATTTTTCCTCCGTTTCCTGAATACACTGATTCATGCGCTTTTTCAGCCGCTTCATAACATCATTCTGTCCTCTGCCAAAATAGTCATGCACCAGTTCGTATTCTCTGTATAATCTGTCGTATTCTTTTTTATTTTCAACATTTGGAAAATACGTCTTATCTTGAAGATTTCCCATCCGTTCTGCCGCTTCGTCTACACTGTCATAGCCACCGGCTTCCTTTCCTGCTGCCAACGCTCCCCAGATACAGGAAGATAATGCTGCGTTCTGTCTGGAACCGGCAATTCTGATCGGCCGTCCCGTTACATCTGCATAAATCTGCATCATAAACGGATTCTTCTGAGCAATTCCCCCTGCCACAATAATCTCATCCACTGGAATCTCATATTCCACAAATGTTTCAATGATCTTTCTTGTACCAAACGCAGTTGCTTCTATCAATGTCCGGTACATGTCTTCTATTCTGGTATTTAATGTAAATCCCAGCATCATTCCGGACAGGCTTCCATCTACCAGAACACTTCTGTTTCCATTCCACCAATCCAATGCCAGAAGTCCCGTTTCCCCCACTTTTTTCTTTGCGGCCAGTTTGTTTAAATATTCATAAATATGGATTCCCTGTTCATTTGCTGCTTTTTCATAAGACGCCGAGAGAAAATTCTCTGTCAGCCATGCGAAATGATCTCCTACACAGCTCTGTCCTGCCTCATATCCAAAATACCCAGGTACAATTCCATCTTCCACATAACCGCAGATTCCCGGCACCATTTTTTCTTCTGTACACATCAGTTCATGACAACTGCTGGTTCCCATCATAATCAACATACGTCCCGGACCTGTTACTTTTGCTCCCACAGTTGCACCGTGAGCATCAAAATGCCCCACTGCCACCGGTGTTCCCTCCGGAATACCGGTGAGTTCTGCACTTGTTTTTTTCAAAACTCCTGCCCTGGTGCCAATAGACTGCACCGGTCCCCAGATTTTTTCCTCTATTACATGTTCCAGTCTCGGATCCAGCGCTTTAAAATAATCCGAAGACGGATATCCATCCTTTTTATGCCAGCAGGCTTTTGCGCCGGCAGCGCAGCTGTTTCGAATCAGTTTTCCTGTCAGCTGCATCACAATCCAGTCTGTCACTTCAAGAAATGCATCCGTATCTTCATAGATCTCCGGACTTTCATCCAATACCTGCCATATTTTTGGAAACATCCATTCACTGGATATTTTCCCACCGTAACGCTGAATAAATTTTTCATTTCTCGCCAGTGCTGTCTCTGTCATTTTATCTGCATAGGGTTGTGCAGCATGATGTTTCCACAGCTTCACATAAGCATTGGGACTGCCTTTCCATCTTTCCAGAAAACAAAGTGGCGTTCCGTCCTTTTTTATTGGCAAAATTGTACAGCCGGTTGTATCGATCCCGATTCCAATCACCTGTTCCGGCCTAATCTCCGCCTGTTTTATTACATCTCTTATGGTGATCCTCAATACATCCAGATAATCTCCAGGATGCTGCAAATGCCAGTCTACTCCAAGTCTGGTACCATCCGGCAAAGTCTCACTCATTACTCTGTGCCTGTATTCCAGCACACTGGTGGCTATTTCCTCACCAGTCTCTACATCTGCCAGAAGGCATCTTCCTGACAATGTTCCAAAATCAATTCCGATGGTATATTTTTTCAATATCACCCCTCCTATTTCTGAACCATTCTCTGATTCCTTACTTTTCCGGAAAATTCCATAAATGCAACCGCCAGAATCAGAACAATACCTTTTACCAGTTTCTGTACATAGTCATTGATGCCACACATAATCATCCCGGTTGATAACACTCCCATCAGAACTACACCGATCATTACCTGATTAATTCTTCCCTCGCCTCCTGACAGACTTACGCCGCCAAGAACTACTGCCGTAATCGCATCCATTTCATATCCGTCTCCGGCAGATGGCTGGCCGCTGCTGGTTCTGGAAAGTAATACCAGTCCTGCAATACCTGATAAAAATCCGGCAAAAGCATATACAATCAGTTTTACTCTCATGACATTTACACCGGAAAGATGGGATGCTTCTTCATTTCCCCCAACACCGTATACATAACGTCCAAATGTGGTTCTTTCCAAAATAAACTTTCCAACCAGAAATACCAGCAGCATCAGAATTACCATAAGTGGAATTCCGGCTATGGATGTTTTTGCGAAATTACCATATGTTTTACTGAAACTGTGAACCGGTAATCCATCTGTAACGATATATGCCAGTCCTCTTAATGCTGTCTGAGTACCCAGTGTTGCAATCAATGCCGGCATATTTAACTTTGTCACACAAAATCCATTGAGCGCTCCTACTGCAAGCGCAACCAGTAAAGCAACAAGAGATCCTATTACTCCCGGTGCTCCCGCCTGCATTACAAGTGCTGCTATTACCGCACTCAGACCCGCAATGGAACCAACTGATAAATCAATTCCTCCCGTAAGAATTACATAACACATTCCCACTGATGTAATTCCGGTAATGGACACCTGTTTTAAAATTGTCATACAGGTATTAATGCTGAGAAAATTGCTGGATGCAACAGAAAAAAAGATAATCAGAATTATCAGAACCATCAGGATTCCATAGTCCAGCATTTTTGTTAATACATCATTTTTCTTACTCATGTTCCTCTACTCCTTCTTTCTCTGTAGACGCAAATTCCAGAATTCTTTCCTGTGTGTACTCTGTTCTTTCCAGTTCTCCTACAATTTTTCCATGGCTCATTACCAGAATCCGGTCTGACATGCCTATCAATTCCGGCATTTCACTGCTGATCATGATGATTCCTTTTCCCTGTTTTGCCAGTTCTGTCATCAATGCATAGATCTCCTGTTTCGCGCCCACATCAATTCCGCGGGTAGGTTCGTCAAAAATCAGCACATCGCAGTTTGTTGCCAGCATTTTTGCCAGAACAATTTTCTGTTGGTTTCCGCCAGACAGATTCTTCGCAATCTGTTCCCTGTTTGGTGTTTTTATTTTTAATTCTTTTATATAATCATCCACAAGACTTTCTACTTTTGATTTCTGTATGACTCCCGTATTTGTACATTTATCATAGATGCTGAAAACAGTGTTCTCCTTTACTGACATTCCCAGAATCAAACCCTGCCTCTTGCGGTCTTCCGGTATCAGACCAATTCCATGCTTCAGACCATCTCTCGGGTTTGCCGGGCAGAAAGTTTCTCCATTCTTTTTCAGTCTCCCGGAAAGTATCCGATCGGCACCATATATGGCTCTTGCCACCTCCGTACGTCCTGCTCCAACCAGTCCTCCAAATCCCAGTATTTCTCCTTTTCTCAACTGAAAACTGATCTCTTTTATTCTCTTATTGGTCAAATGATCTGCTTCCAGCAGCACTTCCCCTTTTCCAGCGATATTCACAGGGTAGGATTCCGTCAGTTCACGTCCTACCATATAAGAGATCAGCTGCTGCTTGGTTACATCTTTTACATCTTTAGTAACAATATATCTTCCATCACAAAATACCGTCACGCGATCACATAGTTCAAATACTTCCTCCAATCTGTGCGATATAAAAATAATAGTAACTCTCTTTTCTCTGAGTTTTTCAATGATGTCAAAAAAAATCTTTGTTTCATTGATGGTCAGTGGTGCTGTTGGTTCATCCATGATAATAAACCTGGCATTTTTCGATACAGCTTTCATAATTTCCACAATCTGCTGATAAGCCACTCCCAGTTCACATACTTTTGTTTTTACATCCAGATCAACGCCCATTTCCTTACACAGTTCTTCCGCACGCTGATTCATTTCTTTTATGTTTCTGATTCCATATTTCTGAATTTCTCTTCCATAAAAAATGTTCTCTGCAACTGTCAGATATGGAATCAGACTGAACTCCTGATAGATAACCGATATTCCCAAATCCATGGATAACTTCGGTGTCATTTTTTCATACACCTTATGTTCAAATTCAATTGTTCCTTTTGTAGGTTCATAGGCACCCGTCAGTAATTTTATAAATGTTGACTTGCCTGCTCCATTTTCTCCACAGAGCGCATGAACCTCTCCTCTTCGCACATCAAAAGAGATATCATCTAACGCTTTCACTAATGCAAAATATTTGGACAAATGATCTACTTTCAATATTATATCGTTCATTTGCGTCTCCTCTTTTTTAAAGAGAAAGGGGTATGCGCTCTGGCATTTCCCCTTCTCCGGATATATCTTTTTTTACTTTTTATTTTCCATCCCACTCATAGGTTCCGTCCAGCACGTCAGCCTTTGGTACCTTCACATATGGAAGATATACGGTTTCCTGTTCTTCCGGGATACCTTCTGTTGCGTATTTATATAAGTAAAATGCTGATTCATAACCACCCTTATATGGGAATAAATCTACAGTTCCCCGGTAGATGCTGTCTTCTTCTGCAATGTAAGTCAGAGCTTCATCTGTTGCATCTCCGGAAAATACAGCATATTTTTCTCCTTCTTTTCCGTCATTTACCATTGCCTGATATCCGCCGATTGCACCGGAATCATTGGTTCCAACTACAACGTTCAGATCCGGATACTGTGCCAGAACGGATTCTACAATCTTCATACCGCTTTCCAGCGTATCTCCAGCCTGTCTTGCAACAATCTCAACGTCCGGGCAGATCTCTTTTAACGCTTCTTCCACACCATCACCACGTGGAATAACGGACTCTACATTGTCCTGTGAAATGATACATACCTGTGCTTTTCCATCCAGTGTATCTTTAATCCATTCTGCCGCCTGTTCTCCGATGGTATGTCCATAATCATACTCGTCCAACGTATAACTGAGCTTTACATTTTCCTGTGTCTGAGCAATGCATGCAGTTGCAATGCCGCTTTCGTTAGCTTTATCTACAATTTCCAGAGTTGCCTGTGTATCAATCGGAGTAAAGGTAAATCCGCTGTAACCATCATTTACCAGACTTTCCAGTGCATTTAACTGTGTGTCAACATTGTATTCCGAATCAATAACCTGATAAGTAACACCAAGATCCTCGCATCCTGCCTCGAATCCCTTCTTTACCATTGCATTCCATGGATTCGCAAGATTCATACTCACATATGCCAGTTTAATATCTTTGTTGTCTTTTGCAGCAGCTTCTTCTTTCATCGCTTCTACATCAATGGTCCAGTCATCATCTGCAAATACTACTGATCCCATAGATAACATCATACTTACTGAAAGACCTGCACATAACAATCTTGATACTACATTTTTGTTCATCATAAATCCCTCCTGATCTCATAGTTTGTTTAAATCAATTGCATTTTGCACCATTCGCATATGCTTGTTGTATTCTTTTCCTTTTCTCAAAGTCATTCCAAGAAACAAGGCATCCAGTATGGCCTGATCTGCCACACGCCGTGCCACTTTGTCTCTTCCGCAAGTCAGATCACTGGTTGAAATAAACAGTGGGATGTCAGTCACTTTTAATAACGGAGACTTGTTCATTTTAGTAATACATATCGTAGTTGCACCCTGTTCTTTTGCAATACGCATTGCCTGCACCACATTTCTTGACCTGCCTTCATAGGATACGGCAAATGCCACATCTACAGGTTTTAAATTTGCTGCCGTCATTAACTGCATCATGACATCACTGTAAGCAGAACAGTTAATACCCATTCGGCTGATTTTCGTATCCGTCAGCTGACACACTGCATAGGCGTCTCCAACACCGAAAAAATGAATAGATTTTGCATTTGCCATAGCGTTTAATGCTTTTTCGTAATTTGGAGTTACCAATGACAATGTATCTGTCAGTGTCTGCATATTGCTGTGAAATACTTTTTTCAGTATTGTCACCATATCGTCCTGCGCTTCTATTTTTTCAGGACGTTCTGAACTTTCTTCATTTGCTGCTGATAAAAATGCCTGTTTGAATTCTGTGTACCCGCTGTACCCCATTCTTTTACAAAATCTGACAATCGAAGCATCACTGCTTCCTGTTTCATGAGCCAAACCTGACAGTGTAAAATTGGCAATTGCTTCCGGATTTTCCAGCAATGCTTCTGCCACAACCTTTTCTGCCCGCGGAAGAGATGGGAGTTGAAATCTGATGCGCACCATTATTTCATTCATACTTTTTCCTCCACATTTTCAGTAAGTTATTGAATTCTTACTTCATAATTAGAATATCATATTAAAATTATGGAGTAAATTTTGCATATTTTTTTCATCATTTTGCACTATATACACTATCTTTATCCATTTAATTGTTTGTTATATTTGTATAGTTTTTTAATTTTTCCACTTCATTTTGAAAGCTTTACTTCGAAATAACACTTCACTTCTTCACTTTGAATAACAATACAGGAATTTATATACGAGAAAGTTCGACAGATGTTTTACACATCTTCCGAACTTTTTCATTCAAAATTCGCATGTCTTTTTTTCAGTTCTTTTTCCGATATTCCCCTTTTTTCCATCAACTGGATCACAAGTGCCTCAAGGCTGATAAACAAAGCCTCCTCAAACAGTGATCCCATTGGCTGAACAGATTTTTTCTCTGTATCCTCTTTAAACTTCGCATCTGCATTAATCACAACTGCAACAGCTGCGTCTGCATGCAATGACGATTCCCTGCATGTCGTAAACACAATAATTGGTATCTGTAGTTCTTTTGCCTTTTTTGCATACACCTTAAGTGTTTCCGTCTCGCCACTTCCGCTTCCAAGAATAAGTAAATCCCCCTTTCCTGCTGCGGGGGTATTCGTATCACCGATCCAATAAGCTTCATATCCGGCTTGCTCAAGCCGCATGGTAAACCCCTTCATTACATATCCAGTTCTTCCCATACCGGCTACAAATATCTTTTCGGCCTGATCTATAAGCTGACCTATCATGGCAAATTCCGCAGTTGATCCGCTGCTCAGGCATTCCTGAAGTTCCTGTAAAATCTCGCTGATATATTTTGTATACAATTTCCACTTCTTTCTCTATGGGAATGCAAAATCTATTCATCTTCTTTATATCAAGTTCAGTAAAAAAAGTAAAGGACATTTTTCCTGCTTTCCAACTCATTACGTACTTTTCAGATGTTCTGCCACCACTCCCGCGAATACTCTATGTCCTTCTGCATTCATATGCTCCTGATCTTCTTCGCTACTCTATACATAGTATGCCGCCCGGAAGAAGTCTGTTCCGTACTGTTCTGCGATCTTCTCATAAACATCTCACAGCTTTTTGGCGACTTCTACGAATTCCGGCGAAAATTCCTGATTAAATCCTTTTTCCCAGACCCGTTCTCAAGAAAGATTGGAGAGATCAGCAGGTTTTTACTGTCAGGTGCGAACTGTTTTGCCTGATCTTTTAACTGCTCCTGCAGGGCGCTCGTCCATCTCACTCCTCACGGAAAACGGCTGCCATCCTTCGGATTATATCCCCATGTACTTGAATCGCCAAAACAAAGTACGTCTCCTGAGTTTGACACTTTAACATTTAATATATAGCCAGCAACCCTTGTGGTTACTGGTATTTTTTTGTCAATACTTGAAATTTTATGCACAGGGTTGTTTCATGAATGATTTTTAAAAATATGATATGGGTGTCAAAACATAATAATTATCGCCCATAGAAATCTATGTTCCTTGAAAATTTCATATAAAACAACAAATATCCGCTGTTGGCTCTGTTTTGGGGTAAGAAAACGCACCACTATTTCTGCTCTGTTAGCTGATTTGGGGAATTAAGGCGCACTGATCCACACTGTTCAGATATCCAAACAGCTTCTTAAAGTTCAAGGCTGCCAGTTTTATCCCAAAACGGAGCTTGGTGGGGAGAAGCCCTCTTACCAGCATATGGTCTATCTGGTATTTCCTCCGCAGGATGGATGGGATTGTTTCCACTCCGTTTCTGATCCGGGACAGTTTCTTATATTTTTCTGTCTTCATTTTCCTTTGCGTCGTTGCTCTGTCAGAGGATTTCTTATTTACCCTTAGGGCTTCAGTTTGTCTAGCAACCTTACCCACCTCATTGCCTTATCAAGTTTCTATACGTAGGCTCAAGAACTTTGCTATGCGCTTCCTTCATCCATGACATTACTGACACCAACTTGCGCTTCGCTACACTTGGCGGTAAATACCCGTGGTCAGACTTTCACTGACTAGATTAGTGCCATGCTTGGCACACTAGAAAAAAGTCCCTCGCCTTATGGCGAAGGACCAAACTTTCAACCCGACCATTTATATACCACATATCGGTCAGTGGTAAACTTACTTTTCAGGGATCATGGCAATTTTTTCCCACTGATAAGTTCCATTGTCAACTGTCATTACTGCCATGGTGATTTCCTGGTCAAAGCGCCTTGGGCCGCAGCTTCCCGGATTTAGCCATAGGCGGTTGTCTATTATTTTTTCGAAATATTTATGGGTGTGTCCGAAGATTACTACCTGTGTGTCTTTTAAATTCCAGTCTACACCTTTCTTATTATGAGTCATGAAAAATCTTACGCCTTCAATGGTGAAATGTAAGGTTTTTGCAATTCCCTCTGCCCAGTCTTTGTCGTTGTTTCCGCGAACTACATAAATGGAACCCATCATACGAAGTGTATCCAGGATTTCCGGTTTGTTTACGTCACCTGCGTGGAGAATGCAGTCGCAGTCTTTTAAGATTTTCAGAATTTCCGGCCTGAGCAGGCCGTGAGTATCTGAGATAATTCCTACTTTCTTCATATGTCATTTCCTCGCTAATCATTTTCTTCTGACAAATTTCCAATCCCAAAATAAGTCATCCGTACTTTCTTATAAAGAACTAAAATACTTCATAAACTTTATATACAACTATATGCAATTCATTACGCTATTTCAATTTTCATTAAACAGTTCAATCTTTCCATATTCCCCGTCATACCCCGGGATTCTTTTCACATTTCCGGTTCTTACATTCTCAATTCCTTCTGCAATCCGTTCTCCTGCGCAGGATTTGATATCTTCTGCCGGTACATTTCTCAGAATGTCAAATTCTGTTCCCAGTGTCTGCAACATCTGTTCAAAACATCCCTGTACTTTCTTACTTGCAGTGGAATATCCCATACATGCAGAGATTACTTCCGGCAGAGGTACAAGACTTTCATATTTTTTGCCGTCTTCTTTTACAAAACCTTCGGCTCTGTCTGCAAGCTGTTCTACTCGGTGATCTACACCCATCGTCAGTTTCTTTCCGCAGATAGGGCAAATTTCGCCAAGACGTTCCGCTTCCACCGGACTTAATGACACACCGCATTTTCTGTGTCCATCAAAATGGTATTTTCCCTCTTCTGGAAAAAATTCTACCGTGCCTTCCAGTCCTTCTCCAGTCTGGATTGCCTGATAAAGCCCCTCATAAGAGCAGTCAATATCTAAGAGATTCGCCTCACGCCCCAGTTTGGCCGGGGAGTGTGCATCTGAATTGGATACAAGCTGATAGCGGTCCAGTTTGGAAATTCTCCAGTTCATAGCCGGGTCTGAGGAAAGTCCGGTTTCCAGCGCATGTACATATGGTGTCAGTTCTTCAAAGCATTCCTCTACAGAATCAAATCCTGATTTCGCACCAAGAACCGAAAAATGCGGCGTCCAGATATGTGCCGGAATCAGAATTCCTTCCGGGCAGACATCCAACATCATTTCCAGAAGATCATGACTGTCTAAGCCCAGAATTGGGCGACCATCCGAATGAATATTTCCGATTTTCTCCAGACGTTGCGCCATGGCGTCTGCTGCCTCCAGACTTGGAAGTAAGATTACATTGTGTACTTTTCTGGTCTTTCCATTCTTCTTATAAATAGAACTGATTTCCCCGGAAACAACAAATCGTGTTCCCTCCCCCGGAAACTTCCTGCTCTCTTCTTTTACATATCCCTCTCTGAGCCGGTACAGGCCATTGCCCTCCGGAATAAGTCTCTCCTGCAACTCTTCCCGCCACACCGGATGTGTGAAATCTCCTGTTCCAATCAGTGAAATTCCTTTCTTTCTTGCCCAGAAATCCAGATTCTCTGGCGTGCCTTCCTTGCTTGTTGCCATGGAAAATCTGGAATGAATGTGCAGATCTCCTATCATTTTCATTAGCATTTTTCTCCTTAATCCACAGTCATGCGGATAAAATTATACACTTATTTATAATCAAATAACCTCTTCGTAGTTTAGGTAAATTACTTCCTGTAAAAAATTACAGCATATCAATAATATCCCTATAATTTCCAACCATTCTCTTTCAGCCACAATTTATGCGTCTCATAATTCGGCATTACTTTTCCAACTTCGTCCCAGAATGCCTTCGAATGATTCATTTCTTTCAGATGGCAGAGTTCATGAACCACCACATAATCCAGCACCTCCGGCGGTGCAAGTATCAGTTTCCAGTTGAAGTTCAGATTTTTCTCGCTACTGCAGCTTCCCCATCTTGTTTTCTGTTCTCTGATAGTGATATTCCGATAAGAAACACCCATTAATCTGGCAAAGTAAGCCACCCTTTTTGTAATCGTTTCCTTTGCTTTTCGCATATAAACATTTCGCTTTGCTTCGCTTAGTCCTGCACTCAGTGGCTTCTGTTCCCGATATTCTTTTGTCCGTTCCAGGCATTCCAGAACCCAGTCCTGTTTCTGATTTACAAATCTCTTAATCCGCGGCAGACCGGTTCGAAGCGGTGCACGGACGATAACATTTCCGTCCCTGCGCACCTCCAGAGTCATGGTTTTTCGGGCACTTCTTATGACCTGATATTCGAATTCTCCGCAGGTGAATTTCTCCTGATTTTTTTCTTTTTTATCCATATCCGCAAAATCGTTCTCGTCTTCTTATTTATAGCATCCACAGTATAAATTTTCGCCGGCATCGGATCACTTTTTATTCTGAATTCTTTCATCCATATATTTTTCCATTTCTGCTACCAGAATATCCATCTTCTCTTTAGTATCCGGAAGTGCATAGGGAACTCTGTCTGCAATCTTTTTCACATAATCATGCTCACGCATAATCTCATACGTTTCCGGGAAATTAATATCATAATACTGTGCAATATAGGAAACCCAATAATCCACCTTCGAAACCCGGTCAGAAGACAATACAGATTCTTTTGACATGCAGGATTCCCATACTTTCGGAGCAATCACGCCCTCTCCCGCACCTTTCTCATCTACTCCCAGAAGTGTTTCCATTGATTCTTCCAGCTTCACACGACAGTTATCCAGCTTGTCCGCATCACGGATCAGCTTCGCATGAAGCAGAGTTCTCTCATCCGTAATTCCTTCCAGTTTAAAGTCACTGTGCTTCTCAATCGCAGTGCAGATCAGACTATCAAACCTGTCATCCTTCACAAATCTACGGATCATTTTCTCCGGTCCGAACAGAAGCTGTGCACCATATGCTGCATGCTCCATAGTTCCCGGTTCAAAGCTGTCAAATCGTTTAATCTGTTCAAATCTGCCAATATCATGAAGCAATCCTATCACTTTCGCCAGTTGTATATCTTCCTCATCCAGTCCCATACGGCGGGCAATGTCCTCTGCAGCATCAACCACTCCATAAGTATGTACGATTTTCAGATGAATCTTATCATCCGCTCTGTCATATTCATCCAGATATGCTTCAAAGGCAGCTTTCGCTGCATCAAAATCTCTTGTTAAGTCCAATAATTTATCTTTATCCATTGATATTATAACCCCTTTTTTATTCCTGTTCAGACTACTTTACATTTTCTCAACCATTATTTTCTGCTTCCACACACCTTTTCTCACCGTCACAAGATATACCTGAAACGATATAGAATCGCAGTCATAAATGAAAGGTTCTTCTCTGTATATAATAGTCTGCACATTCTTTTGGTGCAGTTCACTTCTTTTTCTTTCCGCCTCTGCCAGCAATTTACAGAGATACTGATTCTTTTCTTTCCCGAAATCTCTGTCCGGGTAGACCGAAGCTGCTTCCCTGATTTTTTCTCCAAGCAAAGTAACCACTGGTAAATGACTGCTCCTGCAAAACATTCCAGCTATCTTTCTGGCATTTGATATATCCGGATTTTTTTCATAACGCCTGAGCATTTTTTCCAGTTTTTCATCCCCTGCTTCTTCTGCCAGTTCCTGCATAACTGCCAGTGCTTCCGCCGTTACCTCCCATGGATTGTCCACCGGAACAATATACTTCTCCGGTACTGCCGGATAAAAAAGATAATTTAACGGTGGGAAATCACGCAACATCGCCAGTTTTCGTTCCTGCTCCGTGCAATATTCTTCTCCCAGATACTCATATTTATCACGCAATATAGCGATCTGGTACTCCATTACCCTGAGATTTTCATAGCCCTTCACCCAGAAATGTCCCAACTCTCCATAATTATACAAATGTGTTTCCAGCAAAATATCTTCAAAGAATACAGTAAACACATTCCGCCCCTGATGAATCACCAGAATATACTCTGCCTCACATAAATCCCTGTCTGCCTTCTCTACAGAACCCTCAAACTCTCCCTTATAATCCCTT
The DNA here is from genome assembly GCF_013300825.1 of Blautia wexlerae. Lineage (GTDB taxonomy): Bacteria > Bacillota > Clostridia > Lachnospirales > Lachnospiraceae > Blautia_A > Blautia_A wexlerae_B. Next base: position 61,967 of record NZ_JAAIMY010000012.1, on the reverse strand, counting down.
ACATAATTTCCCGTCATCCTGGCATTTTTCAAAACCAGAAAACTCTCCACCGCATCATTCATCAGATAGATCAGACGTAACTCTCCATTCTCCGTCTGTCCGGTAAAACTGTCCGGAATATCCACAAACTCACACAGTTCCTGCTCAAGAAGCAGATTTAATTTTTCAAAATTGTCTTCCATTATTACTCCCCTGTAGGATCATTTTGTTCTTCGGAAGCTCCTGCTTTATTTCCAGGTAACTTTTCCGCCTTTTATGTTCATAGTAAACACTTTATCACAACGAAGTCTGAAAGGATATGCCTTACGGGTTACCAGAAACAGATTCCTGTCTCTATGCGCATTCTGCATGCTGCAATCACACATTTTCCATGTATTTCCGGTTTTTACTTCGCACCATCCATGAGGAGATAAATTATTATGTGCATAAGCAGTTACTCCTCCGGCAGCCACCCGACTGTCGTATCCCAGAACTCTTGCAATATATGCCAGCGAAGAAGCATATCTGCAACAATTCCCTCGATGATTTTGAAACATATATTTGGCATAGGATGAAATGGTAGCAGCAGAAATATCGTTATCCAGCCAGCCTCTGTAATACTGATACTTGCACAATGCCTCAAAGCAATCCCGTAATCGTTTACTCCTTGAATCTTTTGGAGATGAGTTTTTCATCACAAATGAAACCGCATACTTAATCTCCGGTGCTGTAACGCGGACGCCACTTCGATCCACATAGTAATATCCCTTTTGCTTTGAACCCACAATTTTGTTTTTCTGCAAAATATAATTGGCATCAAAATAGTAGTATTTTTTATCAATCTTTCTCCAGCCTTTTACACGTTTGCCATTAACAGTATAATATGTATTGGAATTTTCAGTAACCCATCCTGTATCATCTGTTTCTTCTGCAAATACCGGAGAATAAGAAATACTCAACAGCAAAACTGCCATAAACGCTATTGCTAACCAAAAATACCTCTTTCCTTTCGTATTTCCAGCCTTTAAATTATTTTCAGATGCAAGACACTTCATCTTCAACAAAAACTCGCCTGCCTTTCACAAAAACACAATATCTATACAAAAATTTAGCTGATTATTGTATGGCTGTCAATCCCATAGATTTTTTTGAGTATATAAGATTAAAGCTAAAAATGAAAAAAACTGTATCAGATATCTTTACCATATGAATTGACATTCCAAACATAATATTTCACAATATAACAAAGAAACCAAGCAACATGTATATTACAGAATAAATGAACATAAAATAGGAAGGAGGCATACACAAATGCCAACAGCAACAATCCCATTGAAAGGCAACGCATCCATGGAATCAAAAAAAGTCAGTATTTCATCTAAACGCCAGATTACTATCCCACAGAAATTTTTTACGCTTCTGGGTTTTAATACAGAAGCAGAATGTATTATGCGTGGCAACGAACTGATTTTACGCCCTGTTAAAGAAAATACCAGTGGTAAATTTGCCGAACAGATTCTTGCCGATCTGATCAGACAGGGATATAGCGGTGAAGAATTACTCGAGAAATTTAAACAGGCACAGCGAAAAGTCCGTCCGGCAGTTGAAGCAATGCTTGCCGAAGCAGACCGGGTCGCAGAATCTAAATCAGAAGGATACTCCCTAGAGGATGTTTTCGGAACGGAGGATGAAAAATGACACAGGTACAGATCCTTCCACCAGCAGCAAAATTTCTGAAAAAACTCAACGATAAAAAGCTGAAATCTCTGTACAAAGAAGCTATTGAAATGATATGTGAAGATTAAAAGACAGGTGATCTGGCAGGAACCAGAGAAAATTTTTACGAGGAATTAAAACGTTATACGCACTATATAACAGTACATATTTGTATCATAAGAGAGACTCTCTCATAAGATAATCCCCCAGAAGTTAATCAGTACTTCCAGGGGATTATTTTATTGACAAAATTTATTCCTGCGCTCCCTTCCAGTTAATAATTTGCATATTTTTACAGTATTTTTTGTAATATCTGTTATATTTGCTCTTAGAAACCTGTTTCCCATTTAAATATCTGTTGACGGGTACATAACCATATCCATTCATCTGCCCTATAGCATCTGATAATGTTGCCAGACGGTACAGTTTTCCTTTCTGGATTTTATATACATTTCTGGATGTAAGCCGTGCTGTTATTGAAGCGGCAATCGTAAATGTATTATTCTGACGGTTATAATAAACGTCCGGCATGATACTTGTAGTCTGCAAAACAGCCAGAACCTTTACTTTATTTTTATAGATTGTCAGGATTATCAATTGACCACCCGGTATCACTGCAAGATATTCCGGTACTCCATCTCCGCTCAAATCCGTCCGTATCCAATAGGACATATCCGAACAAAATGGCCTGTGTAAGTCTACTTTTTTTCCTGTATCATTTCCAAACCATCCTGAACGGGCCCGCAGATCATCAGTTATTTTAACTTTTCGAGGATGAGCAATCCATTGGCACTGTGCCTCAGTATATAACTGTGACGCCTTACTATATGACATACCAGCTGCCTGTACAGATTGTATCGGTAATATCCATAACACTGCTGCCAATAATACCACAATTATTTTTTGAAATATTCTTTTCATATTCATTTTTCTGTCTCCTGCCATCTGAATAAATCCCTGTACCTGCCTATAAATCACATTCTGCTTATACATATAGAAGATTGGAAAACCACTGCTGTTTTGAAGATACAAAATTTTTCTGTTTCTGCCCGTTAATCCAGCCGGTCTTTGATCCACATTTTAAGCGGATATAAAGTCTGCCCCCAGTGTATCTCCATTTTTGCACAACTGCTTTGTTTCCTTTTCGAAGAACAAAAGATGTTCCACCGCCTCCGCACTTTTTATATGCCCGAATTGATTTATTGGCTACAAGTGTACGATCACCATTATACATGCCATTATACATGGTACGATAATCAATTATTTTTCCATAACTGCTCGCAGGTTTTAACACACCATTTTTATAGATATATGTGTAGTCCAGCCTGCAGAAACCTATCGTCCAGCACATAACTTCATAGCGTACTTTCAGATTATTTCCGCTGTTGTCGATTACTTCACCGCGGGCATAATCTTTATAATCTCCAAAAGCCTTCGTCATATCTAACAGATATTTCCATCTACCATTTTTATATCTCAAAATACCATTTATAAATTTATGATCATTATCACTCGTGGCACTAAGATATAATAATGGTCTGGCATTATCAAAGATATATAATCTGGCTTTCAGGCTGAAAAATGGCATTTGCATATTTTTAAGTTTTATGTATTGCCCTTTTCCATTTACGCAAAGATAAACTGCATTATAATATCCATCACCAGTATAATAAGTATCCAGACTGACTGCCTTTACTGTAAAATTATCTTTTCTTCCATCACCGGTAACATCGTAATAGGTATATGCATAACCTGTTTTCAAATCTACCGGTATGGAACTGGCTGCACTGATAGGATGAGTTTTTATCAGACCCAGGCCCAGTATTAACATTATAAGTATTAGTGATAGTTGAAAGTTACATTTACTTCTTGCCATAGTTTCCTCCATATATTCATCTTGTGGTTTATTTTTCTATATACCAATATACTCCTAGTACATCGTTTTCGAAATAACTATACCACTCACTTGTCTGCGAATCCGATTGCACAGATAAAAAAGCCTCAGCGTAGCCCGCTACGCCTGCGTTTTTTTATCTGCACACTCGAATCCGCATCCTGCGCGATTGGTATAGTTATTTACGAAACGATGTACTAGAGAATTTATAATTATATCTAGATCTATATCCTGACCTTCTTTCTTACCATATAACTCCGCAATATAAATTGTAACATATTTTTGTCACATATTTTTCCCATTTACATAAATAACCATATTTTGCTACATATTTAGAGCATATCAAGTGGATATTCGCAATCCGCTTCGCTACGCAGCTCTACACCGGATAACTGCTCCGCAGTTTATCAAAGGGAGCTTGCATTCCCGTATCAGATGTCAGATATCTTTTCCATGTCTCATTGACATTCTGAATATAGCATTTTACAATATAATAAAGAAACCAAGCCGTATACATAATAAAAAGCCACTAAACAGAAAGGAGTCATTTCCATGGGACGATTTGTAAATTCCGGAAACAGTGCTTTTCAGGTTGCGCTGAATTCAGAAATCTATGTAGATAAAACCGGCTTGCTGGCATATACAAATAAAGTTATGGATACCACCGCGAAATTCATATGCAACAGTCGCCCCCGCAGGTTCGGGAAATCCATTACTGCCGATATGCTCACCGCATATTACTGTAAAGGCTGTAGTTCCGAAGAAATGTTCTCATCTCTGGAAATCGGTCAGGCACCTGATTTCACGAAATATTTAAATCAATATGATGTGATCCATCTGGATATTCAATGGTGTATGGAACCAGCCGGCGGTCCGGAGAATGTAGTTTCCTACATTACCGAGAAAACAATCCTGGAATTAAGGAATTATTACCCTGAAATTCTGCCTGACTCCATAAACTCTCTGCCTGAGGCTCTGTCCTGCATTAACACTGCCACTGGTCAAAAGTTCGTAGTAATTATTGATGAATGGGATGTTTTGATCCGAGATGCTTCTACCGACCTGGCAGTCCAGGAGGAATACATCAACTTTCTTCGCGGTATGTTCAAAGGTTCTGAACCTACCAAATATATCCAACTGGCTTACCTCACCGGGATTCTTCCAATCAAGAAAATCAAAACACAGTCAGCTCTGAACAATTTTGCGGAGTTTACAATGACTGACGCCAGGATTTTTTCCAAATATATTGGCTTTACGGAAGAAGAAGTACAAATGCTCTGTGAAAAATACCACCGGGATTTCTCCAAAATCAAACACTGGTATGACGGTTATCTACTGGAGCAATATCAGGTATACAATCCTAAAGCAGTAGTAGAATTGATGATCTGGAATAAATTCCAAAGTTACTGGTCGGATACCGGAACCTACGAAGCAATTGTGCCTCTGATCAATATGGATTTTGACGGACTCAAAACTGCCATTATCGAAATGTTGTCCGGTAATTCCGTAGAAATCGATCCTACGACTTTCCAGAATGATATGGTGAACTTTACCTGCAGAGATGATGTTCTTACCTGCCTGATCCATCTGGGTTATCTGGGTTATGATCAGGATACTCATTCTGCATTTGTTCCAAACGAAGAAATCCGTCAGGAACTTGCCAAAGCTGTTAAACGAAAGAAATGGAATGAATTTCTGACATTCCAGCAGGAATCCTCAGAGCTGCTGGATGCCACTCTGGACATGGACGCAGACACTGTGGCCAGATCCATTGAAAAAATACACAATGAATACGCTTCGGCTATTCAGTACAACAACGAAAACTCCCTCAGCAGCATTCTGTCCATCAGTTATCTCAGCACTATGCGGTATTATTTTAAACCCATACGTGAATTTCCTGCAGGCAGAGGTTTTACAGATTTTGTCTACCTTCCAAAGCCAGAATATTCCAGAGATTACCCTGCGCTTGTTGTTGAGTTAAAATGGAATCAAAATGCCCAGACCGCAATCCGGCAGATAAAAAACAGGCAGTACCCTGAGGCTGTTGTAAATTATACTGACAATATTTTGCTTGTTGGAATTTCTTATGATAAGAAGCAGAAAACGCATAATTGTGTAATCGAAAAATACTCCGAAAAATAACAAAGGGACTGATTGTCCTTTACGAAGAACATCTTACCGATTATCTATGCAAAAAAGAAAAGCAGGAATGGGAAGCTCTTGTAAGCTAACCCATTCCCACTCTCTGTCTATTCCTTCGTCATTTGTGTTATTGCCAGAAGTTTCCCGATACTTCCAATCACTTTATATATGTACATAATGATTTTCAGACAGTCATTCTTATATATTTTTCTTCTCCCATGGAAACAATACCGCTTTCACATATATTCTATATTCAGCGCTTGAAAGTACCAGGAATAATAATTTTTTTCACGTACAAAATTCTAAAACCGCTTCCTTGTTTCCATATCCTGATTGTATCACACAGACTCCCGAAATCGCATGCATTCACACAAACAACTATATTTCACTACATATTTAACCATTTTTTCCAATCTTCCTCACAGACAAATTGCATCCTGTCATTTTTTATAGTATGATTATTGGAAATACAATTCATTTTATCCATCTGTCATATCCGACAGATATTGTCACTGACATAAGAAACTACCACCACTTTAATCCAAAGGAGCTTAATCCAATTTTGAAACTTGCAATCTGCGAAGACAACCCTTCACATTATGAAATAATACATACTATTCTGCAAAAGTATCCTCCGGGAGCTTTTGAAATAACACATTTTATATCCGGTGATGAATTTCTCCGGGCTGCTGCTGAAAACGGATGCCCTTATTCCATTGTACTGACGGATATTGATCTTGGTTCTGACACCGTAAATGGTATCTCACTTGCAGAAAAGATCAACCATGTCAGCCCGGATACTCAGATCATTTTTATCAGCCAGTATCTGCAATATACTACCGCAGTATATGAGACAGAACACACTTACTTTATCCATAAACAGCAGATGGAAAAGTATCTTCCTCTGGCTCTGAGAACAGCGTGCCAGAAGCTTGAGAAACTGCATACACGATATCTGTATTTCTCCGGAAATTCACGCAATTATCAGGTGCTCTGCTCCGATATTCTTTATCTGGAGCGGAATCTGAGGCAGACCACGATCTATACCAGAACAGGGACATATACAACAAAAGAAAGACTGACAGCTCTTACAGAAAGAATGAAACCAGATTTCTGTCTCTGCCATAACAGCTTTGCCGTCAATCTTCATGCTGTACGTACTTACAGTCATAAGGGCATTGTACTTTCTGATAATACAGAGATCCCTGTCAGCAGATCTTATTACCAGCAGTTTAAGGACGCTTTTGCTTTCATGATGCTTGCCAGTCACAGAGAGGTGCAGTAAATGGGCAGTCATATGATCAATCTATTTTTGTGTATTCTATCCAGCCTTTATCTGTGTTTTGGACTGTTTTACTTTTACTGCAGGATCCTGCCCTGCAAACGCAAGATCTCACTTCCACTGTTTTTGTGTCTGTCAGTATTTATGGCATTGTTATTTTGGTTCAAGCGTGAATCACAGCATAATGGAATTACAATCGTATTTCAGCTTACAACATTTCTTGTAACACTTTTTTTATTCCAGGCATCTTTTATGAAAAAATTAGCTGTTTATTTTATTTTCCAGTTGCTGATAATCTGTCCGGAAATTTTATGTACCAGTGTTTTCATAGCACTTCATAATCTTTTTATACCGACCCATATCTATACTCCGCACAATCTGATATCCAGCTGTTCACCTGCAGAATATTTCATCATTGAACTCTCCAACATCCTGCTTGGCCTGTTTCTTCTCTGGAAAATATCAGAAATCCTGCGACAGTGTATAGATTATTTGAAAATACTCACCTTTTTACAACTGTTACTGCCACTGATCGCTCCTGTTTTTCTCAATGTTATAATTTCCCTTCAGGAAAAAAGCGTAACAGTTCTGGCTCTGAGCATCATTTACTGGATTATATGCATCGGCAGTTATCTGCTGTTTCTGCGTGCAGTCCGTTCTTTAGCCCAGCAGCACAGGGAATATTTACAGAAAAAAATGGAAATTGAGTTAATGAAAAAGCAGATAAACGATTCCGTTCAGTTAAGTAATGAATATGCCAGTCTCCGGAAATGGAATCATGATATTGAGAATCACATCATGTCTGTCATGTATCTGATGGATATGAAAAAATATAAGGAAGCAGAAACATATACCGCTTCTGTTCTGTCCAGGCTCAATTGCAGCCCAAAAGAAAAACAACCAGAGGAGGAGCAGTCATGAAAAAGAACTTTAAATTGATTCCTTTATTCCTCTTCCTCTTTGTATTCCAGCTGCTATATTTTCTGTCTACGATTTATACAGAAAAAATTGATCATATGTTTCTGATACTGGCAGTGTTTATGATCCTTATCTGTATTCTCTTATACCGCGTGCTTGCTGATGTGTTAAAGAAATCCAATGCTGAAATGGAACTGGCTTTTCTCCAAAAACAGAAACAATTAAAACAGGAACAGGATTACAGTCTTCAGATCCGCAGACAGGATACTCAGGATTTTCAGATCAAAACTGTGCAGGGACTTCAGGACTTCCAGTCACTCCTGGAACAGGGAAAATATGAGCAGACCGATACTGCCATCAGAAATCTGAATCAGACTTTTCAGAAGGAGCGTTTTCATCCCTACTGCCAAAATAACCTGTTGCAGGCAATCCTGGAAGGGAAACGGCTTCATGCAGAACAGGAACATATCCATGTATCCTATGAAATCCTTTTACCGGAAAAGATTTCCATTGATATAGCTGACCTGAGCAGTATATTTTTTAATCTTCTGGACAACGCTATCGAAGCTTGTAGCGCTTCCGGCAATCCTAATCCAGAAATCCGGCTGTCTGCAAACATTTCCAACGGATTTCTGACTGTGTATATGCACAATACCAAGAACCCGATGCAAACTTTTACACATAAGACTACGAAATCAGAACCGGGTTCTCATGGATATGGACTTTCTATTATTGAAGATATCTGCCAGAGATATAATGGCTCCTATCAGTGGATCGACCATAATGATACTTTTGATTCCATTGTCTTACTACAGATAAAAAATCTCTGAAAAAAGGAGGCGCTTTCCATGCCAGTTACTCCCACAATCGAAGTAGATGATACCCTGAAAGAACGAAGCTCTCACGGCTCCTTTGAGCTTCCCATAGAAACCTATACAGACAACTGCGAGATATTCCATTCTCTCTACAACCACTGGCATGACGAGATGGAACTGATTTATATTGAATCCGGCAGCGGACTGGTTCGTCTGAACAAAGAGATCCTCCGCGTCAAGGCCGGTGACCTGATCATTGTGAACCGTGGCGTTCTCCATGGCATAAAAACAGATCTGAAGAATATCCTTTATTTCCGGAGTATTGTTTTTGACCTGAACTTTCTGTCCAGTCCGGCGGGGGATTTATGTCAGGAACGTGTCATTTCCCTGCTGATGGAAAATCAGGCGGAATTTACCCATATTATTTCCAGACCTGATAACAATTACGGGAATATCTGCCTGCTTTTTGACAGAATCCATACCTGCCATAAAGAAAAAAAACCATATTATTTCGTAAAATTAAAGGCTCTGTTTTTCAGCTTTTTCTACGAAATGCTCATGGGAAATTACATCACTCCCGCAGATAAGGAAGAGAACAAAAGTCTTGCTTCTATTAAAAAGATCCTGGACTACATCAACCTCAATTATTCACAGTCACTGACCGCAGCAGAGCTTACTGCTCTCTCTAATTACAGCGAATACTACTTTATGAAACTGTTCAAGCAATATACAGGCAAGACTCTGATCGCCTATATCAATGACCTGCGCATTGAGAAAGCCAAGCCTATGCTTCTGCACTCCGACTCCTCTGTCACAGAGATCGCACTGGAAGTAGGCTTCAACAACACCAGCTATTTCATCAAAAAGTTCCAGCAGGCAACCGGAATGTCTCCTCACAAATTTCGCAGAAACCTGTCATAAAATCGCAATTTTGTTGTATTTTTTTGAATTGACTGCTGATATAGTTATAGATGTCAGCAAGAGAACTTCTCTTCCTGATATAAATCAAAAACAATACACTATTCAAAACTAAAAAATAAGCAATCTAACTCATAAAAAAACACATATTCATTTCAGAAAGGGAGATTACGATGGAAAATTTAGAAAAGCTCATCTATGACCTGTATAAGAAAAATGCACGCCAGTGCACAAATGAAGAAATTTACAACGCATTATTAATCTATACAAAAAATCAGCTCTTTGAAAAAGGCTATCAGGATGGAAAGAAGAAAATCTATTACATTTCCGCAGAGTTCCTGATCGGTAAATTATTATCCAATAACCTGATCAACCTGGGAATCTATGATGATGTTGCTGCATTCTTAAAAGAGAATGGAAAAGCCATCGCTGACATCGAAGAAGTTGAACCGGAACCATCTCTTGGAAACGGTGGTCTTGGACGTCTGGCAGCATGCTTCCTGGATTCCATCGCAACTCTCGGTCTTCCGGGCGAAGGTATTGGTCTGAATTATCATCTGGGTCTTTTCAAACAGCTCTTTGAGAACAGACTTCAGAAGGAAACTCCGAACCCATGGATTGAAGAACACAGCTGGCTTACACCTGCAGGTGTTTCCTATACTGTACCGTTCCGCGGATTCTCACTGAAATCTTCCCTGTACGATATCGACGTTGCAGGCTACAATAACAAATCCATTCATCTGCACTTATTTGACATTGATCTGGCAGATGAATCCATGGTTCACGATGGAATTTCCTTTAACAAAAAGGACATCCTTCACAACCTGACACTGTTCCTGTATCCGGATGACAGTGATGATGACGGACGTAAGCTCCGTATCTTCCAGCAGTACTTCATGGTATCCAATGCTGCTCAGTTCATCCTTGACGAAGCAACAAAAAAAGGCTGCAACCTGCATGACCTTGCAGACTACGCAGTGATCCAGATCAACGATACTCACCCAAGTATGGTCATTCCAGAACTGATCCGTCTCCTGACAGAGCGCGGAATCGACTTTGATGAAGCTGCTGAAATCGTATCCAAAGTATGTGCTTACACAAACCATACCATCCTTGCAGAAGCTCTGGAAAAATGGCCAATGGACTACCTTCTTGATGTAGTTCCTCACCTTGTACCGATCATCGAAAAACTGGATGAGAAAATCAAAGCAAAATATCCACAGGAAAATGTGGCAATCATCGACAAGAACAATCTGGTTCATATGGCACATATGGATATCCACTACGGATTCTCCATTAACGGTGTTGCTGCCCTGCATACAGAAATCCTGAAAACAAGCGAGCTGAAAGCTTTCTATGATATTTATCCGGAGAAATTCAATAACAAGACTAACGGTATCACATTCCGCCGCTGGTTAATGCACTGCAATCATCCGCTGACAGACTATATTACCTCCCTGATCGGTGATGAGTTTAAAACAAATGCAACTGCACTGGAAAATCTCCTGAAATATAAGGATGATGAAGCAGTTCTGAATAAGCTCCTTGAGATCAAAACAGAAGCTAAGAAAACCTGTAAAGAATTTATCCTGTCCAATACAGGTGTTGAAATTGATGAAAACAGCATTTATGATATCCAGATCAAACGTCTCCATGAGTACAAACGTCAGCAGTTAAATGCTCTGTACATCATCAGCAAATATCTGGAGATCAAGGGTGGAAAGAAACCATCTCAGCCTGTTACCTTTATCTTCGGTGCAAAAGCAGCTCCTGCTTATGTGATCGCAAAGGATATCATTCATCTTCTGCTCACACTTCAGGATCTTATCAAAGATGATCCGGAAGTTGCACCATACATGAAGCTTGTTATGGTTGAGAACTATAATGTATCTGCAGCTGAGAAATTATTCCCTGCATGCGATATTTCCGAGCAGATCTCCCTGGCTTCCAAAGAAGCAAGTGGTACAGGTAACATGAAGTTCATGCTGAACGGTGCTGTTACTCTGGGAACTATGGATGGCGCTAACGTTGAAATCAGCGAACTGGTTGGCAAAGATAACATCTATATCTTCGGTGAATCCAGTGAGAAAGTCATCGAACATTATGAGAAAGCAGACTACTGCTCCAGAGATATTTATGAAAATGACAAACACATCAAAGAATGTGTTGACTTCATCGTAAGCGAAAAGATGTTGGCACTTGGCCACAAAGAAAATCTGGAAAGACTGCACCACGAACTGGTAAGCAAAGACTGGTTTATGACACTGCTTGACTTCAACGATTATGTTGAGAAAAAAGATCAGGCACTGGCTGATTACGCAGACAGAAAAACATGGGCAAAGAAGATGCTGGTTAATATTGCAAAAGCCGGATTCTTCTCTTCTGACAGAACTATCGAGCAGTACAACAACGATATCTGGCATCTGACACCGGCAAAATAATCCAATAAAATTTATGATCATATAAATTCTGTAAAAAATTCAACAGCAGGCATTGTATATTCAATGGAATATACAGATGTCTGCTGTTTTATATTTGTCAGGTCATAAAAATCTCTCACTATGTTAATTTTAATCAAATCAGACTATAACTACGGCAACCGAATTCGAGCAAAATATACCGCTTTATATATCCTTGTAATAAGCTGGAGATATAACATCCGCCTCCTTGCAGGAGCATCCGTTCTCGTAACTGTCACAGCAGTCACAGTTTGAACAGTACATATGGGTATCCGGAATATAGAACAATCCTCCATAAAGCGGTGAGGTACGGAGTTCTTTTGACTCTTTCTTGCTGTTGGCAAAATGTATTCCATTAGAGATCAGCATATTTTCAGGTTCATACTGAGAGAAATCAAAATAATGTCCCTGCGTTCCATGATGGGGTACCTTGATACACCAGTAATGTTCATATAACGGCAATTTTCCATCATAGTTCTCTGCGATCATTTTCAAATGCTCAGGCTGTGCATCCCCGGTGAACAAAAGATTTAATTCCCCGTCTCTGGCATTCTGGAACACAATACTGATCTTATGCTTAAACTGCCGCAGATTTATCTGATTCTCATTCAGCCATGCCAGCAGTTTCTTAAAATCAGGAAGTGCTTTGATTCTGCGAAATTCACGTTCATACACATATGCCCGGATAATTTTCTGACGGACCTCCGGCTGTTCTGTCAGCTCAGATGCTGTTGAATCTGTTTCTTTTTCCACAGTTTCCGCCGGTTTATTGCCTTCAGCAGTCATAGACCATACGATCAGTCTCAGTTTCTCTGCAAATTCAAGCAGAATATCCATTACTTCTTTGAATTTCCCGTCTTCACAGATTCTGTTATAGACTTCGTCCGTCTCCTTCCGGATCACATCTGTATCCGGCCAGAGTGCCTGATATTTGTTTTCAAAAAGTTTTCCCCGGCTTAACAGTTCCACGTTCTGTTTGTTTTCCAGAAGTGCATCGACCAGTGCAAACAGGCTGACCTGACGGCTTGGCAGTCCGGACTCTTTTAACAAATCTGCCAGAAGCAGCAACACCAGTGTTCTGCTCATTTCTTTTTTTGAAAAAACATCGGGAAGATAAATTTTCCCAAAATCAACAGAAATATCTTTTTTCTTCATCATATAAAGAAGCCCTGACAGATGATCCATATGAAAATGTGTCAGAAGCAGATTTTTACTCTTGATTGTAGACAGATCTGAGATGATCACATCAAATATTTCTCTTCTGGGGTGCCCCTCTATCCTGCTGTTATTTGTTCCGAAATCTACCAGCAGACTCTTCTTTCTGTCTCGGAGACAGAAGCAGTCTCCGAAACCTACATTATACATTCGTACCTTCATTCTTTTCCCTCTTGTTTACAATGGTTGGTTTTATTTTAATATAGGGAAATTGGAAATGCAAGAGGGTGTTGTTTGTGTTATTATAGTATCATATGGTTACTGAGAACGGAGTAAACGGTAACTCATCCGAAATAAGAGGAAAGACAAACATAAAATATTAGCAGAATGGAGATAGAACACTTATGACAAAACAGGAACTGGCCCTTGAGGTCATTGAACGGTTAAAAAAGGAATATCCAGATGCGGACTGCACTCTGGATTATGATAATGCATGGAAATTACTGGTAAGTGTGCGTCTGGCTGCACAGTGTACAGATGCAAGAGTAAATGTAGTTGTACAGGATCTGTATGCAAAGTTCCCTACTGTAGAAGCTCTTGCAAATGCAGATGTTGCAGATATCGAAGCAATCGTACGTCCATGTGGTCTGGGTAAGAGTAAGGCAAGAGATATCAGTGCCTGTATGAAAATCCTCCATGAACAGTATCATGACAATGTTCCCGGGGATTTTGATGCTCTGCTGAAGCTTCCCGGAGTCGGAAGAAAGAGTGCCAATCTGATCATGGGAGATGTATTCGGCAAACCGGCGATCGTGACAGATACCCACTGTATCCGCCTCTCCAACCGCATCGGTCTGGTCGATAATATAAAAGAACCCAAGAAAGTAGAAATGGCTTTATGGAAGATTATCCCACCTGAAGAAGGCAATGATCTCTGTCACCGCCTGGTCAATCACGGCCGCGATGTCTGTACAGCACGTACCAAACCTTACTGTGACAGGTGCTGTCTGAATGATATCTGTGAAAAAAATGGTGTAGACAGCCATGAATAATTATTTTATACACATATAACCAAAATTGTTCATCCTATTATACACATTATCCCAAAGAAAATCCCCATCTCTGTGTTCCTTTAACTATAGCACTCCTCTAAAATAATGCATTTACGAGGACTGCTATAATTCAGCAGATGAGGACTTTCTTAATTTATATTTATAACTTTTATAGCTGTTCCAAACGCCAGGCAGATAAAATCATCCACTTCGCTATTTGCCTAAATGTGTTCCTCAAGACTTGCGAAAAAAAGTTCATAGAAATCGTCTTCCCCTGCAAGCTTCGGAGAATTTTCTCCTCCACCGTTGGTACTTCTTCGCATGGTAGCATAGAATTCTTCCCCTGCTGTGATCAGATCCATCTCATAAATCTGATATCCCAGTTCCCGGCACTTTGCGCAGAAAGCGGCAAGCGGCTGTTCTGCCTTTCTGGTGTCCATCAGTTCCTGCCAGATGTTACGGTCTTTCAGTGCTTTTTCTCTTAATTCGTCTAACATTGCTCCGATTTCCATAATAACCTTCCTCCTCTTATATACTTTTTAGTCAAGCGGATATTCGCAATCCGCTTCGCTACGTAGCCCTACACCGAATAACTATTCAGCATCTTCATTGATACGAGTCAGACTCTCTTGAAAATCAACTTTTCCATTTTCATGCAGAATCCCCGACTGAACAGTTACTTCATCAGTTCATAATAAAATATATACTGCTGCATCACGCCCCGGCAGCCCTTATAACGTCTGTTTGGAAATCCCCGTTTATAATGGGCATCCAATGCCTGGCGGATGTGAGTATCTACAGGAAACGCATCAAGCTGGTGCAGTCCGAAAAGACAGATACAGTCAGCTACTTTCTCACCAACTCCATACAGTCCCAGCAGTTCTTTTCGTGCAGCTTTATAAGTCATATCATGCAGGCTGTCAAGTGGAATATCTCCGAAACAAACTTTTCCGGCTGTATCCAGAACATATTTGGCTCTGTATCCCAGATTGCACTCCCGAAGCTGTTCTTCCGTTGCTAAAGCCAGTGCCTCTGCAGTCGGAAATGCATAATATTCTGCACCTGTACTGCTTATTTTTCTTACTCCAAATTCCCGGCTGATATTTTCAATACACTTCTTTATTCTTGTAATATTATTCTGTTGAGAAATCAGGAATGAAATAATCATCTCCCACAGGTCCTGCTGCAGAATGCGGATTCCGCTTCCCATCTCTCCTGCTGCTGTCAGATATTTATCCCTTGGATTGATCATATTTATATATTTACTGTAATCACAATCCAGATCAAAATACCTTATCCAAAAGAAGATGAAATCTTCTTCCGGGCAAGAGAAATTGACAATTCCCCGCTCCTGAGTCAGTTCCAAATATTTATCTCCTGCGATCACCCGGTAACGGTCATCACCAATCTGATCCATCCGAAAGCACTGCCCGGATCTGCAGATCTGTCCCAGGTTAAAGTTGTCCATCTCTATTGTCAACATAAACTAATCCTTGTTTACTATTCACACGCCACGTTACTGTAAACGGAGCGAACAGTAACGACCCTCTCTGTTCTAACTCATTTTTATCCTTGATGAATATATGAATGTATTATATACTATACTGAGTGAAAACGTAAACTAAAATTCATAAAATATGTAATCAAAATCCCCCCCTGCAATACGATTTTGAATATACATTATTACTATAGGATAGTCAGATCAGCAATTATCTGACAGAAGGGAGTTTTTATCATGAAATTTATATATCCGGCAGTATTCCGAAAAAATGAGGAGGGAAAATACAAGGCATTTTTTCCTGATCTGATATGCTGTGAAGCAGAAGGCGAAACACTTGATGACGCGATCGATAACGCAAATGAGGCAGCTTATAACTGGATCTATGCAGAAGTAATGGAGGATGAGATGGATCTTCCGGCGATTTCTGATGAGTCTGATCTGGATCTGCAGGAGGGAGATATTGTGAGAAATATTCAGGTCAATATCCGTATGTATGATGGCTGGGATGAATAATTATAAAAACAGCTCTTGTGGTAATCCATGCACATCTTGCATTTACAACAGTTCTGCAAAGTATGAAGGAATTGCTACAGTATTGTTATAATTACAGACTCACTGCTCCGTTATGTTATATTGACATTAACAATAACGGAGCTTTTTGTGACTCACAACACAAAACCCTACTCAAGGAGGTTCTTTTATGAAGATGAAAAGTTTTAAAAAATTTTTTGTAAGCATTGCGCTCAGTGCTGTTCTCACATTATCATCTGCTTCCTCTGTATTTGCAGCTACCGCACTGCTGGTACCTGCAGAACAGACTGCAGAGCTGACTCAGGAGAATGCTTCCGATACTCCTGCTGTTGAATCATCAGAAGCCCCGACTGCCGGTGCTTCCCTCTCTGCTCAGTCCGGGATCAGCCAGACAACAGCTTCCGAAACTTCCGTAACAATTCAATGGAATCCTGTTGCCAATGCTGTTAAATATGCTGTCAGCATCAGCCCTTTAAACTCTTCTTCCTATCGTCTTCTGGGCTACGTTGACAATTCCCGTAACAAAGCTACAATCAACAAATTAAAGGCGGGAACTGCCTACATTATAAAAATTACAGCACTGAATTCATCCGGCATTGCAATTTCTTCCCGCTCTGTAGGATGTACAACCCTTTATTCAAAAGTAAGTATTAAGTCTTCTTATGCAAATCCGGGCAGATATACTTTTAATATGAAGACTGTAACTCCTTCAAACGCGATCACCGGATACAAAGTTGTATATCAGGGTTCTGCGGCCCGTAAACCTATAACCAAATATTTTAAGACCAGATATTCTTTTACTATTCCGATATCTGACAACACATTTTATCAGGTGAAAATTTACCCTTATCTGGTTCTTGGAAACAAACGTTATGTAAGTTCAACTTCAACAAACAGATATGTTGCCAACTCTATTTCCCTTCAGAAAGCAGGAAATACCAACACTTCCATGAGTGTGAAATGGAACAGAACCGCAGGCGCAAATAGCTACAGTATTTACATCAGATATCCGGGATCCGATTCTTTTAAAAAGGTGAAAACAACCTCTTCCAATTCCTTTACACTCACCGGAATGAAGAAGAACACCAAGTATGGTATTAAGGTAATTGCCAATAAAAAGGTAAAAAACAAAGTATGGCGTTCTGATTCAAAGATTTATAATATGTCTTTATCCTGACCCTGTGGCTACAGGCTACCGGCTGTCTGCTTTCACATTTACCTGTCAAATTTCATATTGACTTTCCCATTCTCAGGTGATACACTAGTTGTAATTGAGACAAGGGGTGCTTGTGTAAACAGGCTGAGAGTAAGCTGTATTGCTTTAACCCATTACCTGATTTGGATAATGCCAACGTAGGGAAAGTTATAGTTCTTCCGGACTGCAATATGCTTGTTGGCGTATTGCAGTTTTTCCTTTTTATAAGCAGACATATCATATCATCTCCCCTGTTTTAATTATAACCAGACAAACACGACAGACCGGGGGCACCACTCTCTGTCACTTCAGTAGTTTACTAAAAAACTTACGAATATGCGCAGGTGCAAGTCCCTGCTATATGCAGGAGGCGCAGTTCATTTTATTCGCAGTAACATCGAACGCCCGCAGTGCAGGGCAAGGAGGAAAAAATGACACAGTACACAACACAGATGGACGCAGCACGTCAGGGAATCATCACACCACAGATGGAAATCGTAGCAGAAAAAGAGCATTTTGACGTGGAAGAATTAAGAGAACTGATTGCAAAAGGACAGGTAATCATTCCCTGTAACAAGAATCACAAATGCATCAGTCCAAGCGGTGTAGGCGCAAAGCTGACCACCAAGATCAATGTAAATTTAGGTGTTTCCAGAGACTGGAAAGACGTTGACATGGAATATGAAAAAGTACGTTCTGCAGTAGAAATGGGCGCAGAAGCCATCATGGATCTCAGTTCTTACGGAGATACCAGAAGTTTCCGCCGCAAGCTTACTTCCGAATGTCCGGCAATGATCGGTACTGTTCCGATCTATGATGCAGTTGTATATTATCACAAAGCACTTGGCAAAATCACTTCTGAAGAATGGATCGATATTGTTCGTATGCATGCAGAAGACGGTGTGGATTTCATGACTATCCACTGCGGTATGAACCGTGCAACTGCAGCACGTTTCAAACAGAATAAACGCCTCATGAATATCGTTTCCAGAGGTGGTTCAATTATGTTTGCATGGATGGAAATGACAGGAAAAGAGAATCCGTTCTATGAACATTTTGATGAGATTCTGGATATCTGCAGAGAGTATGATATCACCTTAAGTCTGGGGGATGCATGTCGCCCGGGATGTATTGCAGACGCGACAGATACTGCGCAGATTGAAGAACTGATCACTCTCGGCGAGCTTACCAAACGTGCATGGGAGAAGGATGTTCAGGTTATGATCGAAGGACCTGGCCATATGCCGCTGAACCAGATTGCAGCCAATATGGAAATCCAGAAAACACTGTGCCACGGCGCTCCTTTCTATGTACTTGGACCGCTTGTAACAGATGTTGCTCCGGGATATGATCATATCACCTCTGCAATCGGCGGTGCGATCGCAGCTTATTCAGGTGCTGCTTTCCTCTGCTATGTAACACCTGCAGAACATCTTCGTCTGCCAAATGCTGCTGACGTAAAAGAAGGAATTATCGCTGCCAAGATTGCTGCCCATGCTGCTGATATTGCAAAGGGCGTTCCTGGTGCTGCTGACTGGGATTACAAGATGAGCGAAGCGAGAAAACGCCTTGACTGGGAAGAAATGTTCAAACTCAGCATGGATCCGGAGAAGGCAAGACGTTATCGTGCAGAAGCCAAACCTGAGAAGGAAGACACCTGCAGTATGTGCGGTAATTTCTGCGCTGTTAAAAATACAAACCGTATTCTGGACGGAGAGATCGTTACTATTTTTGATGAATGATGCTTTTAAAAAGCCGGATTTTAAAGAGGGAGATGCATGCTATGCATCTCCCTCTAATCTGTATAATGATTATATCCTTACATCCTCAGCTTTTTATGAAACTCCCTCAGCGTATCCTTCTGGCAGAAGATAAACAGTGCTGCCAGTGTCAGGAAACTGATACCTGCACAGATTACTGACGGAATGGTAAATTTTACAATTCCGATCCATACCAGTATCATTGGAACCAGTCCTACAATTCCGGCCTGAACAAGATAAAACAGATACTCTTCCCGTTCCAGCCTGTTTATTTTTGCGATCACAGGAACGGAAAACTGCACTGCCAGCACTCCAAAGGGAAATACAAAATCCACAGACCAGCCCTTCCATCCGGTAAACCTGTCCCACAAAACCGCAATTACTGATATAAGCAAAAGCTGCCACATTTCGTTCTTCAGAATATTTCTTCGTTTATAATATGCTACCATGACAACCAGCCATGCGCAGGCACATCCTGCACCTGCAAACCAGAACCAGTTCAGCACACCCGCCATCATAAAATTAGCCATTCCACAGATTACTGCTATTGCCAGGCACAAAAAACTAAAGGTCTGGATAACCTTCTGATTTTCTTTCTTTTCGAGCCTGTGTTTTTCCCCATATCCCGGAAATTCATTCTTCAACTCCCTGTGGGAAACCTCTTCCTCACTGAGTATTTTTCGAAAATTTCTCTGAATGCTGTCATCCGATAGCTTTGATGTGAGTCCAAGAACCATTTCATCTCCATAAGAACAGGAACACATCTGAAGAGTATTAGTACAGGCAAAAATCCCAAAATGCTGAATATATTCTTTGTATTCTTCCGGCAGCCGGATAATTCCAATATTAGAATAAACAGCAGTAACGCTTCTGCTGCCAAGGCTGGCTCCAATCCTCATGAAATATCTCTTGATTTCCAACGGAACTACCCGCACAAAAGGATTCTTCTCAATCCGCACGTACCCATTCATATGCATGGCGATTTTCTCTTTTACCAGTTCATTCTCAAACTGTCTTTTTACTTCATCTACCACATCCTGAAAAGTTGTTGTATCTGAAAATGTATATCCAACTTCAATCCATCCAAAGAAATTTGCCATAGACTGAGACGGAAAATAATTTCTCAGATTCACTGGTATCATCAATGAGATTGGACGCTTCTGCTGATTTTTTGGTACTTCCCTGCGAATGGAACACAGCATCATGGCCGCCAGCAATACGGTAATAGATACTCCATAGGAGCGGGCCTTCTGATGAATATCCTTTACAGAAAGAATCACTTCTGTAATGTGCATGTCGGAATGAACCAGCTTCTCACCTTTCAGCTTTACTGCTGCCTTTTTCTTCTCTTTATCTTTGGGAATATCTGAAGAATAGTACTGTGAAAAACTATCCTCTTCCTTATCTCCATGAGTAATTTCTGCTTCCTTCTCGATCCGTGGCAGATCTGCCAGAGGATGTGCAAGAATCAGATATTCCTGCACCAGTTCCTGCAAAAAATGCATAGCTCCTGTTCCATCTGTCAGCGCATGAAACACTTCAAAATTAATCCTGTTTTTATAATAAGTAACCTGAAACAGCAGCGACTTTTTGTCCGGGATATACAGGCGGCTGCATGGCGGTTCCGTTTCCTGCTTCACTGTTGCCCTGATATCCCGGTGTTCCAGATAAAACCAGAATAATCCTTTTCTCAGAACAGCCTGAAACAGTGGATATTTCTCCATTGTCTGATCCAGCGCAGTCTGAAGCAGTTCTCCGTTAACCATTTCTTTTAGCTGACAGTAAAATCGAAATACTCTGGTATCATTCTTTCCTGACACCAATGGAAATGCTAACGCTGCATTATCCAGTTTTCTCCATTTTGAATATCCTGTATCCATAGTTTTCCTGCTTTCTTCTTTATCTCACCAAGGGTGTGCCAGATATTGACACGCTGGTTCAGAGTATCTTCTCATAACTCTTATTCAAAAATCCGTTGATGTATTCAAAGCTCTCCTGCACATGCAGAAACTTGATTCCCAGTGCAAAAAAGCCATGAAATGCACCATGGATTCTGTGAAGTTCCACATGATTTCCTGCTTCTTCCAGTTTTTTTGCATATGCTTCTCCTTCATCCCGAAGAGGGTCATATTCTGCTGTGAGAACCAGAGTTTCCGGCAGATTTCTCAAATTTTTTTCCAGAATCGGAGCGAAATATGGGTTCTGCCTGTCCTCTTTAGTTCTCTGATATAAGGTGAGATAATCTTCCATTTTTACTGCTGTCAGAATACAATCACTTCCATTTTCATGTACGGATGGATAAGGAGATTCTTCTGTATAACAGTTTCCAAGTGCCGGATAAATGAGTATCTGGCGCTTTGGTGTAAAATCGCCTCTGTCTCTTGCCATCAGGCACACGGCTGCTGTCAGGTTTCCTCCCGCACTGTCACCTGCAATCGTGATTTTCTCAGGATCTGTGTTTAAGATCAACTCATTTGAATAGAGTGCTTTTGCGGCAGCATAACAATCTTCCAGAGGAACCGGAAATTTATGCTCCGGAGCAAGTCTGTACTCTACAGAAACTACAATATGTGCTGTTGCCTGTGCCATTCTGGAGCAAACCCGGTCATAATTTTCCACACTTTCAGTTGCCCATCCACCACCGTGGAAGAACAGCAGGATTGGAAATGTGTTTCCCTCTACAATCCCTGCCTGCATTGCTTCTTCTGTCGGAAAATATAATCGGATCGGCACTACATGATCTCCGTTATAGACCTTCGCATCCAGCTTTTTTACAAAAATCCGCATAGCATCCAGTTGTTTCAGATCTGCCAGTTTTCTGGACGAATCCACTTCTATATTTCCATGCGACAGTGTATGCAGAATTGTTTTCATTGTCTTTGATATCAATATTTCCTGTTTCCTTTCTGACTATGTAGATATTTATTCGCTTAGTGACGTTCATCCTCATTACTGTACATCTCACAGAATCTCGCTGCAAATGCAGGTGGTTCACCATGCACATATAAATGGGAAATATCCCCAAATGCACTGACCCGGAAACTGGCGATTCCTTCCCGTCTCTCTTCTGTGTTTACGGTTGTCACAGAGCTTGGTGCTGCACACAGTCCATGCCAGAACACCATAGGAGATACACTCATCAGATGACTGAGAAGAACACATTCCAGTCCGAAATGGCAGAAGAATACCAGTGTGTCATCATTCGCTTTTGTAACCCTGTAATAATGTCCTTCACGGACATATCCATGCTCAGCCAGAAGCTGATCAAATTTTCCTGTTACATAATCATAATAGCCTTTGGCATCTGCTTTCTGTAGTCTTTCGTTTTCAAACCAGTGATCATACTGATAAAATCTCTCGTCCTGTGTCCAGTCCTGCGGAAGCCAGTCCCATAGAATTTTCTTTCTGTCTGTGATATCCGGCCGGTCAATGAGAACATTAAATTCCTGTAACCAGTCACATTCTGTTGCTGTCCTGTTCATCTTTTTCAGAGTAAAAGAGGCGGTATCTTTTGCTCTTCCAAGAGGAGAAACATAAAAGTCTTTTACCTCAAGTTTCGACAGTCTTTCTGAAAGATATTCTGCTTCTTTCCATCCTTTTTCGGTCAGAGAATCAATGGAATAATCCGGATCTCCGTGTCGTACGATCACTAATTTCATTTGTATTTTATCCTTTCGGTTTTTTTCAAATATATCATACACCGGTATAATTGACAAGAAGTGCAGCATCCGGACCGGATTCTCAAATACAAACTCCTGTTTTGGGAATATCAGATAGTCCCTGTAAAATTTGCTCGTCTGAACTGTCCTGATTGCATTATTTTATAGAATTGCTATCTGCTCTCTCTGATTTTCTTCTGAAAACGCAATGCAATTTCCAGCGGGCGGGTAATCGCCCCACCTACAACGATCGCCCATACTCCGGTCTGCAATGCTCTTACAGCCTGCTCCGGATAATGGATCCGCCCTTCTCCAATAACAGGAATATCTGTATCTCGCGCCAATCTTTCCATCAGTTCATAATCCGGCTCATCAGTTCCTGATACTGTATAAGCCGTATACCCGCTCATAGTCGTTCCCACAATATCTACACCGCATTTCCATGCATTGATACCTTCTTCGTAATTGGAAATATCTGCCATCAGTATAATATCCGGATATTTTTCTTTGATCTGAGCAATAAACTCATTGACAGTTGTGCCATCTCCACGTTTACGAAGTGTGCAGTCCAGTGCCACAACATCAGCACCTGCTGCTGTCAAGTCATCAACTTCTTTCATAGTAGGTGTGATATATTCCTCATATCCAGGATACTGAATCTTCACCAGACCGATAACCGGAAGTTCCGTCTCCTCCTTAATCGCCACCACGTCACGGATACTGCTGGTACGAATTGCCGGTGTCCCTGCCTGCTTCGCCGCACGTGCCATTAAATACATAATGGATTTCTCTTCTACATATAAAGGTTCGCCTTCTACAGCCTGACAGGAAATGATCATCTGTCCATGAATCGCATCAAGAAACTCTTTTTTTGTCATCAGTTTTTATTCTCCTTAAAAAACCACCCACAGCTTATTGCTCTTCGCAATCCCTGCGGGTGGCCTTATGGTTTTCCTCTTAAAACAATGCACTTGAGAGGATTGATATAATTACAGTACCTTCACAATATTCAGTTCTTCATCTGTCAGAATGATATCTGCCCGTTTTCCGGGGGTCAGAGAACCTACTTCATTATAAATCCCAATACTTCTGGCCGGATTTGCAGTTGCTGCAAGAATAGCCTCTCTTTCCGGTACTCCCATGGAAATAACACTCTTCATACATCCGAAGAGACAGGTCGCTGAACCAGCAATGGTTCCGTCTGCCAGTGTCGCCTTGCGATCCTTCATGGTTACTTCCTGACCACCCAGTTCATAGATTCCATTCTCCATACCAGTTGCCATCATGGAGTCACTGATGAGAATGACCCTGCTGTCTCCGAAAAGACGAAAAGTATTGCGTACAGTTACCGGATGGATATGGATACCGTCTCCGATCAGTTCTACCATACAATTTTCATTATCTGCCGCTGCTCCGATCACTCCCGGTTCTCTGTGTCCCATCGGATTCATGGCATTATATAAATGAGTTACATGAATGACACCCTGTTTCATGGCTTCTGCTGCACAGTTATAATCTGCTGCTGTATGTCCGATGGAAATAACTACCTCGTCATGTAATTCCCTGATAAATTCCTCTGAGCCTTCCATATTTGGAGCGAGAGTTACCAGTTTGATCAGTCCGCCTGCTGCCTTATTACATTCTTTGAAAAATCCAATATCCGGTTTGCGGATATATCCTTCCACATGAGCTCCTTTTTTGGACGGATCAAGGAACGGTCCCTCCATGTTGATGCCAACGATTCTTGCGCATGTTTCGTCCTGTTCTACATCTTTTGCTGTCTGGAAAATTCTCAGCAGTTCTTCTTTCGGAAGGGTCATGGATGTCGGGCAGTAGGAAGTGATTCCCTGTGATTTTTCATACTG
This sequence comes from Blautia wexlerae, assembly GCF_013300825.1. Classification (GTDB taxonomy): domain Bacteria; phylum Bacillota; class Clostridia; order Lachnospirales; family Lachnospiraceae; genus Blautia_A; species Blautia_A wexlerae_B. The sequence goes on along the minus strand of NZ_JAAIMY010000012.1, from coordinate 37,126 downwards.
AAGAATGATTTTCAGTCCATTCACATCCGCATCTGAAAAATCATGTTTGACTGCACCGTGGCTGTGAATATCTACCAGTCCCGGCAGCACTTTCAGACCTGCTGCATCCAGTTCTGTTTTATCTGTTACTTCATCTTCAGATGCTACAATCCAGCCATTCTCTACGTATAAATCTGCTGTTTTATAGCTTCCATCTTCCTGAAAAACTTTTCCATTCTTTATAATCATCTTCTTTTTGCCTCTTTTCTCGCTGAAGTGAATTATTAAGTACTTCCCTGACTTTATCTCTGTCAGGCAATTCTTTCCGCTGATACTGTTATTATCACACAAGAGCCAGTATTATAAAAGACCTTTTTCACGAATCAGTTTTAATGCATCTTCATCTGACACAACAGTTACATCCGGATGGAGCTGCAGAATAGATGCCGGTACATTTGGAGTAATTGGTCCGTATAAAGATTTGTAAAGAGCATCCGCTTTTGCTTCTCCGGTTGCGATCAGGAGAATTTTCCTGGCTGACATAATACTTTTGATTCCCATTGTGTAAGCCTGTTTCGGAACTTCATCCATACTTGCAAAGAATCTTGCATTTGCTTTAATTGTACTTTCTGTAAGGTTTACGCAGTGAGTTTCTTTTTCAAAAGCTTCTCCCGGCTCATTGAATCCGATATGTCCGTTTCCACCGATTCCCAGAAGCTGCATGTCTACTCCGCCTACACTGCGGATGATCGCATTATAATCTGCACATGCTTTTTCACTGTTTTCTTCCAGTCCATTCGGCACATAGGTTCTTGTTTTATTAATATTTACATGGTCAAACAGGTTTGTGTTCATGAAATAGCGGTAACTCTGGTCGTTATCTCCGGATAGTCCTTTGTACTCATCAAGATTTACAGAAGTAACTTTAGAAAAGTCCAGATCACCTTTCTGATACCATTCAATTAACTGTTTGTACATTCCCACCGGTGTAGAACCTGTGGCCAGACCAAGAACTGCATCCGGTTTCATAATAATCTGAGCTGACATAATATTAGCTGCTTTTCTGCTCACGTCATTGTAGTCTTTTCCTGCATAAATAATCATATTTTTTCTCCTTTTCATTATAACACGTTCTGACAGATTTGTTATTGTCTACATCCACATCCGATAATCGCCTTTTAAAAAATGCCAGTGATAAAAGACATTCTGAACCTGAATCATATAAATTCATTATAATTGGCAATGAATTTATTTTCAATAAATATGGTTTGTTTAGAATCTTCTTTCAGCCTTCATTTTTTCCGGTCTTTCCGGCCAACTATTTTTCTTTGTTTTTGAAATTACTTTCTTTGTTTTTACTGATATATGAAATTATTTACATATTTTCTTGAGAATCTCAAAAGAGCGTGATATAGTGATATTGTGGTTTTGAATCAAAATATCTTTTAACCCGGACAGCCTATTTGCAGAAATAAAAAGGAAGGCTTTTACATGTCATTAAACAAACAGAAAATTATTCCATTAATTGAATCTTATTATCATACATTTACACCACTGGAAAGAACGATTGCAGATTTCTTTATGAATAATACAGAAGAGGAAGATCTTTCTTCCAGACATATCTCCGGAATCCTCTATGTATCAGAAGCGTCTCTTTCACGCTTTGCCCAGAAATGTGGTTTCCATGGATACAGAGAATTTATTTATGAATATAAGCAGAGTCTTATCCCTGAAACAGAGGAAAACGTTCCAAACTTCGAGATTTCAGAATTTAATACTTATCAGGAACTTCTTAATAAGGCTAATGCCCTGCTGGATAAAGCCCAGATTGCACATATCACCAGACTTCTGGTTTCCAAACCACGGGTGTATGTCTATGGAAGAGGCAGTTCCGGGCTTGTGGCTCAGGAAATGAAACTGCGCTTTATGAGAATCGGTCTGAATATCGAAGCAATTACAGACAGCCACATTATGAAGGTAAACTCTGTTATTCTTGATGAAAGCTGTCTGGTCATCGGAATCAGCGTCAGTGGACAGACAGAAGATATCATTTCCTCCCTGAGAGCAGCTCATCAGATAGGCGCTTACACTCTTCTCATGACTGCAAGACAGGATAAATCCTATCAGGAATTCTGCGATGAGACACTGATCTTTGCAAGTATGGAACATCTGGAATATGGAAATATCATTTCCCCGCAGTTTCCGATTCTGCTGGTTCTGGACGTACTTTATGCTCATTATCTGCAGATTGACAGAAGCAAAAAAGAAGCATTGCATGAATATACGATACAGACACTTCAGCCACATTTAAGCAAATAATCGTCAGACGGAGATATCAAAAAGGGATTGCATGAGTTTTCATAACTCTGCAATCCCTTTTACAATCAGCTATATATTCCGGAATTATTCAGACAGGATATTTTATTTATTCTCCTTCACAAGACGGATTACATTCCAGGATGCTTTATGAATCATACTTGTCAGTTCCCCATTGTCCATTGTTGTCTGCTGTGTTGTTTTTGGTTTTACGTTTTCCTGTCCGAATGCATTGACTACCTTCAGGTCATCGCTTTCAAGTACAATATGCTCAGCAACTCTGTAGCCTTCGAAGTTTCTCACGTCTGTGTTGAGAACAACATCCTCTTTCAGGTTTCTGTTTACTGCGAAGATTGTAACTTCTTCTTTCTCTTCATTGTAAACAGCAACTGCCTCAACATCTGTGATGCTTCCATGTCCGCTTGTCTCATGCTCTGTAGATGAGATTACCGGCTGAAGCGCAACACCACGGCCATATTTGGAAGCATGCATAAACGGATAGAAAATAGTCTGTTTCCAGGAACCTCCCCCATTCGGGTCAGTCATGATCGGTGCGATAACGTTGATGAGCTGTGCAAGGCATGCCACTTTCACTCTGTCGGAATGGCGAATCAGGACGATCAGCATCAGGCCTACCAGCAGGGCATCTTCGAAATTGTAGATATCTTCAAGAAGCGGCGGTGCCACCTGCCATGGATGGTTCTCTGTGATATCGTTGTCAGCATCATTGGAATGATACCATACATTCCACTCGTCAAAGCTGAGATACATGTTCTTTTTACTGCGTTTTTTCGCTTTTACATAGTCGCAGGTTGCGATGATGGTGCGGATAAATTCGTCCATGTCATCGGATTTTGCAAGGAAGTCGTTGCTGTCATCAGAACGGTTTCCATAGTATGTATGAAGGGATAAATAATCTACATAATCATAAGTGTGGCTCAGTACATGATCTTCCCAGAGTGCGAAGGTCGGCATATCTTTGTTGGAACTTCCGCATACAACGAACTCGATAGACGGATCGATGAGTTTCATTGCTTTGGCTGTTTCTTCTGCCAGTCTTCCGTACTCATCCATAGTCTTGTGACCGATCTGCCACGGACCGTCCATTTCGTTTCCGAGGCACCATGTTTTGAATCCGTATGGATCTTTCTGTCCGTGTTTGATACGGAGATCACTGTATTTGGTTCCGCCCGGATGGTTGCAGTATTCCAGAAGGTTGCAGGCATCCGTGATTCCTCTTGTTCCGAGATTGACTGCCATCATCACTTCTGAATTGGCTGCGTCTGCCCATTTCTTAAATTCATGAAGTCCTACTTCGTTCTTTTCCAGACTTTTCCATGCAAGTTCCAGTCTGTGAGGTCTTTCCTCAACCGGACCTACACTGTCTTCCCAGTAAAAGTTGGATACGAAGTTTCCGCCCGGATAACGTACGATCGGCACGTCCAGTTCTTTTACCAGATCAATAACATCTTTACGGAATCCGTCAGCATTGGAAAGCGGATGTCCCGGCTGATAAATTCCATCGTATACAGCTCTTCCCAGATGTTCAATAAAGGAACCGTAAATTCTTTTGTCGATTTTGGAAATGGAGAATGCTTTGTCCACTACCATTTTTGCCTGTTTCGCCATAATGTTTTGAACCTCCGTTCTTATAAATTATCAACCTTTGACAGCACCGGATGTCATACCATCGATCAGATATCTCTGGAAGATCAGATAGATGATCAGGATCGGAAGGATACCAACCATGGAACCTGCGATCAGAAGGTTGTAGTTATTTCCATAAGGTGTAAGCAGTGTGTTCAGACCGATCTGCAGTGTAAATTTGCTTGTATCACGGAATACCAGCATCGGCCATAACATATTGTTCCAGGAACCCATTGCACAGAGGATAGCGAAAAGCCCTGTGGATAATACAGACGCAACTTTATGATTTGATTCCATTGTCTTTGGCTGAGCTGCTGTTTTTGCCATATCACTTTTCCTCCTTCTTGAATGTTCCTGTTGCCACAAGCTGGACAACATTGATAGCCAGGGCAATCACCAGAAGCACCATACCTACAGCACACGCATAACCCATATCATTTTTCTCAATACCACGTTTATACAGATATCCTACGATAGTAAGACCAATGTTCTTCGGTGAGGAGTTACCATTCCACAACATGAAACTCTCAAGGAACATGGACAGACCGGCATATACGGAAATTGTAACAACATAGATGGTTGTCGGTTTCAGAAGCGGCAGTGTGAGATACCAGAATTTCTGTTTTGCGTTGGCACCGGAAGAAAAACCGATCCAGTTTCTCAGATCTGCAGACTTCGCAGATTCCATGCTGTAAAATAATAGTTTCCATCTGTGTGGCGGTAAACATATGGATCTGCTCTCTGCAGAATCCATGGCTCATTATACTTAAGTTCTTCACTCATTGTACGTCCCCCTGTCCGCTTTTTATTTTAGGTCTATATAAATTATTTTTATATATTTAAAATTGTACTGCATTTTTCAGAAAATATCAACTATATTTTTTTCTTTTCGTTGCACATTTTTTGCAGATTCGTTATAATTTACCGTAAACGTTGCAAAATCATTTTTAACAGAAAGGGAAATCCGTTATGTTATATATTAAAAGTCTGGAGCAGGCGGTCCCTGTCTTCAAAGCTCTTGGTTCTGACATCCGCATACGGCTGATCCAGACTCTCCTTGAGCATCAGGAAATGAATATGAATGAACTGGCTTCCAGTCTGGGGATTACCAACGGTGCCCTGACCAGCCATGTAAAGAAACTCGAAGAATCCGGAATTCTCGCAATTCTTCCAGAGCATTCCGGCCACGGAAACCAGAAGGTCTGTCGCATTAATGTTGACAAGATCCTGGTTGATATTGCCTCTAACAATGACAGCCCAGCTGAGAACAGTTACTCTATTGACATTCCGATCGGCAACTACTTTAATTATTCTGTCTATCCAACCTGTGGGCTGTCTACTACCGATAATCTCATCGGTGAGGTAGATGATCCTCGTTATTTTGCTCATCCGAGCCATGTAGATGCAAAGATTTTATGGTTTGGACGGGGATTTATTGATTACCGCATTCCAAATATGCTACCTCCGGGACAGAGGATTGACCGGCTGACACTCTCCTTTGAAATCAGTTCAGAAGCTCCCGGAGTCAACAGTGACTGGCCTTCTGATATTTCCTTTTTCCTGAATAATACAAAGGTCGGAACCTGGACAAGCCCCGGAGATTTCGGTGATGTCCACGGTATATTCACTCCCGACTGGTGGTTCCCGAACTGGAATCAGTATGGTCTTCTGAAGATGCTTGTCATTGACCGTCACGGTACTTTTATCGATGGATTAAAGATCTCTGATGTGAATACACAGCAGCTCACTTTTACCTCTCAGGATGATATGGTATTCCGTTTCCAGGTGGATGAACCATCTCAGAATATTGGCGGTCTGACACTCTTCGGAAAAGATTTCGGAAACTATAATCAGGATATTAATGTGAAAGTGCATTATACTCCAAATGTATAATTTTACAGAATATCTGAAAACAGCAAAAAGCAAGGAACCGATGTGTTTTGCCACATAGTTCCTTGCTTTTGTTTTATATTTCATCTGATTCTCCGGTTATTCTCCGCGCATCCAGACTCTCATCTGATTTTCTCCGCGGTTGCCCCATGTGTAATACGGCACTGCTGTCAGTGTTGTCAGCGTTCTCACCGGTGCAATATCACTGTACAGAGAATCTCCCACTGTTTCCAGCTTACGTGCTTTGATCTTAAGCAGGACGTAGCCTTCCAGCAGGCCTTCTTTGCAGACTTCCTCTTCCATCTTTGCATCTTCAAAGATGTGGTAAGACTGAAGCAGGCCGGGATTGTCCACACCCTCGAAACAATAAACGATCGGCCCGCGCATAAATGCTACACAGCCGGCATCTTCCCTTATTTTAAGGTTTGCATAAATCTTGCGGATCTTCATCGGAAAAACAAGTTCTACTTCATCATTTTCCCACACTCTCTTAAGGATCAGATATCCTTTTTCCACATCTGCAGTGATATTCTTCTCTTTTCCATTTATACGTACCTGAACAGAACCCGGACGTACCCAGGATGGGATATGGATTCCCAGGATAGTCTCTTCCTCTGTTTTTCCGGTTATATGATAGGTCACTCTGCCATCCCACGGATAGTTGCTTTCTACAGTTACATCCATCTTATCAAAGTGTGCTTCTGTGCCTGCCGGGATATGAGAATAAACTCCCTCTTCAGTCTCACTCCACAGATATTTGCCAAGAGACATCAGCAGACGCACTACATTGGGAGGACAACATGCACATGTATACCAGCCCGGACGCTCCGGCAGAACATGCTTATATCCATATAATTTTCCGCTGACTCCAGGTTCTGTTTCCAGTGGATTTACATAGAAAAATCTCTTTCCGTCAAGCTGCATTCCGCTGATGATCCCATTATAAAGTGCTCGTTCCATCACATCTGCATAGCGTCCATCCATCACATTATCAAGCATCTTTCTTGCAAAAAATACCAGTCCGATGGATGCACAGGTTTCCGCATAAACGGTGTCATTTGGCAGATCATAATCAATGGTAAATGCCTCGCCGTCTACGGTACTGCCGATTCCTCCGGTGATATACATTCTCTTCTGAGTCATGTTCTCCCAGAGATCACAGCATGCCTGATAGAGTTTTTCATCTTTGTAAAGAGAAGCCAGTTCTGCCATGGCAGTATACATGTAAACTGCACGGACACTGTGTCCTACTGCTTCTTTCTGCTCATAGACAGTAGCATGTACCTGGTTATATTCTCTGTTATGCACATCCATATCAAAGTGAACCCAGCCTCTTTTTTTCCTCTCTTTGACAAAGTAATCCGGATCTTTTCCACGCTGTTCAATGAAATATCTGGCAAGGTCTTTGTAATTTTCTTTTCCGGTTACTTCATAGAGACGCAGAAGTCCCAGCTCGATTTCCTGATGTCCCGGAATGCCCGGTTCTTTACCTTCTTCTGTTCCAAAACGTTTCCCGATATGTTCTGCCATGCGCTCCATTACATGAAGCAGACGGTCTTTTCCAGTCACCTCATAGTAAGCCGCCGCTGCTTCCATCATATGTCCGGCACAGTATAATTCATGGCATTCCTGTAAGTTCTGCCAGCGGTGTTCCGGCTCTTTGATCGTGAAAAAAGTATTCAGATAACCGTCATCCTGCTGCGCTTTTTCAATGATTTCAATAACCTTATCTGCACGTTCTTCCAGTTCAGCATCCGGTCGGACTTCCAGTGCATACGCTACACCTTCCAGCCATTTGGCAACATCACTGTCCTGGAAAACCATTCCGTAAAATTCACCCTCTTCCAATCCCGCTGCAATACGGAAGTTTGCCAATGCATGGCTCTTTTCCACTCCCGGAATCTCATCATTTAATATTTTCTCCTGATAAGGAATTACTGTATTCATTACCAGTTCCTGATATCCTCGCCAGAATTTATCCGTTACTTTTACCTTATTCAGCAAACTGCTCTTTAAACCTTCTTTCATTTCTGCGCCTCCCATTTTGCCGGCAGATCCGGACATTTTTGCACCTTCTGTACAGCCCGCAGTTCTACAAAGCATCCGCAGAGCCTGCACATCCCACTCATTAATCGTTCACAGGAGCTGCATATGCCAAGCCTTTTCTCATAGGTCTGCTGATCTACTTTCAGCTCTTCATCCATACGCTGAATATAGCGTGACAGATCCTCATAAAAAGCTTCTTCATTCTTCTGTCCGGGCAGACATTTCCTGCACACACGCAGCTTCCCATTCATACCTTAGTCTCCTTTTTGTTTCCATTATAAATGTTCACAGAAAATACCTGCCTGTTTTGTCAGAAGCGGCATTTTCTGTGAATTTGTAAAGTTTATTAATCTTCCATTTTATCTGTTTAAAAATACTGTAATTATCTTACTTCCAGATGGAGAACACTGCATTTAGGAATTGTAAATTTAATTCCCTCTGCTGTTTTTTCCACTTCGTTAAATTCTTTTACACGAACCTGATCCGGTGTTTCGAAGGTATTCATTTCGTGCATTTCACCGTGTACAATCTCACCTTTAACTTCATTTACCTGGTAATCTGTAAGGATAGTTCTGATTTCATAATCTTTATCCAGAGACAGGTTTGTCAGTGTGATATGTACAGCTCCGTCTTCTGCTACAGATACGGATTCTGTCAGGTTCGGTACCTGCCATTCGTCTTCCACACCAATAGTTTCTGTTTCAACAGAACTGTCTACAAGCATTGCATCCTGATGATATTTATACATATCAAATACATGATAAGTTGGTGTCAGAATCATATCAGCACCGTCAGTAAGAATCACAGACTGAAGCACATTTACGATCTGTGCAAGGTTCGCCATCTTTACTCTGTCGCTGTGTTTGTTAAAGATATTCAAAGTGATACCTGCGATCAGGGCATCTCTCATTGTGTTCTGCTGATACAGGAATCCCGGGTTTGTTCCTGGTTCTACTGTGTACCATGCGCCCCATTCATCAACGATCATGCCGATTTTTTTCTCTGGATCATATTCGTCCATGATATGTCCGTGACGCTCGATCAAAGTTTCCATAAAGAGCGCTTTATTCAGACTCTTATACCATACCTTATCATCAAAATCTGTAGCACTTCCCTTGATCTCCCATCCTTCCGGATGTACATAATAATGAAGAGAAAGACCATCCATATTTCCGTGAAGTTCTTTCAGACAATGATTATGTGTAGTCTTTAATACTTCGGAAGTCCACTCATAATCATCTACATTGGCACCGCAGCAGACTTTGTGGATTGGGTGATCCGGATGATAATTGCGGACATAAGTCTGATAACGGCGGTATTCATTTGCATAGAAGTCAGGATTCATATTTCCGCCACATCCCCAGTTTTCATTTCCAACTCCAAAGAAATCCAGTTTCCATGGTTTCTCATGTCCGTTTTTCTTACGGAGGTCAGCCATCGGAGAAACACCCTCGAATGTGATATATTCTACCCATTCAGACATTTCCTGAACTGTTCCGCTTCCCAGGTTACCATTAACATAAGCTTCGCAGCCAAGCTGCTCACAGAGTTCAAAAAATTCATGTGTACCAAAGCTGTTATCCTCTACCACACCGCCCCAGTGTGTGTTGATCATTTTTTTACGTGTTTCCTTTGGTCCGATACCGTCTTTCCAGTGGTATTCATCTGCGAAACATCCACCCGGCCAGCGAAGTACCGGAATCCTGATATGCTTCAGTGCTTCTACTACGTCTGTACGCATTCCGTTCTTGTTCGGAATCGGGGAATCCTCACCTACATAGATTCCTTCGTAGATACATCTTCCCAGATGCTCTGAGAAATGTCCATAAATCTCTTTATTGATTTTGCTCTGTTTCTTTGATGGATTAATTACAAGCTTAGTCATTTTTACCTCCACAGTTTATGATTTCAGGTTTTTATTTTACCTTTTTCTAAAATAATATACTTTATTTTGTTTTTTCATTATACACAACTTCTGTCTGATATTCAATATATTTTCTGCAAAATTGCTATGATAATTTTGTATTAAGAAGGAGTCCTGCCCATAGGGCTTTATTCTGTTACAGGAACATTACGGAGTAATTTCCTGCAACAGAAATAAAAAGAGCCACAACAGATTTCATATCCATCTGTTGCAACTCTCTCATTTACAGTCCTACATTCCCACTGTTCATCCCTTCTTTGCTGTCCTTATCAAGAGGCAGCCAGTCCAGGACTTTCTTAATATAACGATTCCAGAAATCCCACTCATGTGCTCCCGGACCTTCCTCGTAAGTTACATCCACACCCAGTTTCTGCATGGCATCTCTGAACTTACGGTTCGGAGGAAGAAGCGGATCGTCCAGTCCACAGGCAAGGTACATATGCGGGAATGGGATTCCATCTTTTTTCATATTTTCGGCAATCCATTCCGGATTGATCTCACAGTCTTTAATCCGGGACAGATCTCCAAATACACTCTCCAGAAAGCTTTTTTTCTCAAAGAACATAGGAGAACTGTCATCTGCTGTCCCCATTTTCTCAAGAATCATAGCAGAAGAAAGACCTGCGATATATCCAAATGTGTCATGGTATTTCAGACCATTTCGGATTGCACCGTATCCTCCCATAGATAGCCCGGCAATAAATGTATCTTCTTTTTTGTGAGATAGCGGAAACATTCTTCGTGTAATCTTTACAAGCTCTTTTCCGATAAATTCGCTGTAGTTTTCGTTTGCATTCGGATGATCCATGTAGAACATATTTGCTCCGGAAGGCATAACTACTGCCAGATTCTTTTCCTCTGCCCATCGCTTAATACATGTTCCTGTTACCCAGTCTGTATAATTTCCCATTACTCCGTGAAGCAGATATAAAGTCTTAAACGGTTTGTTCTCTTCTTCTATTTCCTCTTCAAAAAACACCTTATCTGCCGGCAGGATTACATTCATCGTTACCGGACGCATCAGTGCTTTTGAAAAGAAGTTCACTTCCATTAATGCCATCTTCTTGTCCTCCTTATGTATATACAAAATATCCTGAAATATCTGGATTTATTATACAGAAAATGTATCAAAAAAGCTACTGTCATATCCGACAGCAGCTTCTTTTACGCTCTAATGCTGATGTAAATATTTTTCTCTGGTAGCGAGCCCACCTCTGATATGCCGCTCCTGCTTGTTCACATCCAGAACCTGTCTCACTTCACATGCCAGTCCCGGATTGAGCTGACTGAGACGGTCAGTGCAGTCTTTATGTACTGTACTCTTACTGATCCCGAATTTCTTCGCTGCCTGACGCACCGTTGCCTTTGTCTCAATAATATAATTCGCAATTTCCACTGCCCGCTCCTCGATATAATCTTTCACGGATAAGCCTCCGAAGACGCTGTTTTTACAGTGTATGCACAGAAATTTCCGAATATGTAGCAATCGTTTTTATAGTTGTGCCTTATAAAAGAACGGCCGTCCATACCGGACGACCGTTTCACTCATTGCAATCTTATTTAAATTTAATCTCTTTCCCTTCCAGTCTCCACTGTCTGAATTCTGCGGAAGCAGATAACAGAAGATCTGAAGAAGAGTTCAGAGCTGTTTCTACAGAGTCCTGAACTACGCCAATGATAAATCCTACTGCAACAACCTGCATGGAGATGTCATCCGAAATTCCAAACAGGGAGCAGGCCATCGGGATCAGAAGAAGTGATCCGCCTGCTACACCGGAAGCGCCACATGCTGACAGAGCTGCAAGAAGACTCAGGATAATTGCTGTCGGAATATCTACATGAATACCAAGAGTAAATGCAGTTGCCATTGTCATAACTGTAATAGTGATAGCCGCACCATCCATATTAATAGTTGCACCAAGCGGAATGGTTACAGAATAAGTATCTCTGTCCAGTCCCATCTCTTCACAGACTTTCATGTTTACCGGAATATTAGCTGCGGAACTTCTTGTAAAGAAAGCTGTCAGCGCACTTCTCTTCAGGCAGTGGAAAATCAGCGGATATGGATTCTGGCGGATACACCAGTAAACCAGAAGCGGATTGGTCACAAAATAGATAAACAGCATACATACTACAAGGAGAAGTAGCAGTTTTCCATAAGTTGTAAAAATATCCAGACCGTTTGTGGATACTGTGTTAAATACCAGACCAAAGATTCCAAAAGGTGCAAGATTGATGATCCAGGTTACTACCACGGAAATTCCATCTGCAACATCAGCCAGAACGTTCTTTGTCATCTTATCGGCTGCACGGAAAGCAAGTCCAAGAAGAACTGCCCACATCAGAATACCTACATAGTTTGCATTTACCAATGAAGATACCGGGTTGGCAACTACGTTCAGAAGCAGGTTATTTAATACCTCAACGATACCCTGTGGTGCACTTGTATCTGTTGCTGCATTTGCAAGTGTCATCTTTACAGGAAATGCCATACTCGCAAATACTGCGATCACTGCTGCCAGAACTGTACTGAACATATAGAGAATGATAACTGTCTTAATAACTCCTCCGTGAGATTTTCCTGCATTACACAGGGAACTGATAACCAGGAAGAATACCAGCAAAGGTGCAATTGCCTTTAACGCGCTTACAAAGACATCACCCAGAATTGCGATTCCTGTTGCCTGCGGTACAGCAATTCCCAGAATCGCACCCAGGATCAGGCCAACCAGGATTCTCTTTACCAACGCAATCCTGGTCCATTTGTCCCAAATTTTTTTCATTTCTTTAATCCTCTTTCCCTTTAATTTGATAAAGCAATGATACGTTACATTATAAGGGAAGCAAATAAAATATGCAAGAACATCTTCATAGTTGTATTGTATTTCTGTTTGTGATAAATTAAATTTATCAGGTTTCTGTAACTATTCACAGTCAAATTTCAAAGGAGATGAATCAAAATGAAAAGGAAAAAGCTACACTCCAAAAGCCTGCTGGCATTTATGTTCCTTTGCATCTTTATCATGTGTGCAAGTGTAACAGTATCAGCCGGCACAAACATCCTGCCTTCTGTTAAACAGGCAAAGGCAGGCACCTGGCAGAGAGACGAGAACGGCAACAAATATGTGTATACAGATGGCCGCTCTCCCAAATCCTGCTGGCTGAAAATCGCCGGAAAATATTACAGCTTTAATTCCCAGGGATATGCCGAAACAGGATGGAAGACTTATAACGGAGAAACATATTTCCTCTCTGAATCCAAATCCAGAAATGGACAACTTATGAAAGGGCTTCGCACAATCAGTAATAAAACCTATTACTTTTCAAAAACCACCGGTCAGTTATCACATGGCTGGCAGAAAATCGGCGGCAAACGTTATTATTTCCATCCCAAAACAGGTGCCATGGTTAAGAAAAAATGGATTGGAAGCCGTTATGTATCATCAACCGGTGCTGTCACAAAGGTAAAACGGACTTCAAAATCCCGCCTGATCATTCTGGGAGACTGCCGTGTTGCTTCCATGCGTGAATGTGGAATCGGAAATGCAATTTATATCGGAAAAGTTTCCATGGGATATGACTGGCTTAGATCCACTGCCGGTCCTATGCTGGAATCTTATCTGGCATCCTACCCGGAATCCACGGTAGTGTTTGGTTTCGGTCTGAACGATTACCTTTATCAGCAGGCAAAATATATCGCCTATTATCGTTCCTTTATTGCCAGTCACCCAAATGCAAACATCTATCTGATGTCAATCAATCCCGTGATTGGAGTTGGTGCTTATAATGTAAGCAACGCCACGATCAGACCTTTTAACGATGCATTAAGAAAGAACTTCCCGGATTATTACCTGGACTGTTTCAGCCACCTGCAGAAGGTTGGTTATTATGCAGCAGACGGTCAGCATTACAACACAGCTACCTACCGCAAAATCTATAACTATATCGTAAAAGCTACCGGCTGGATATCCTGATACAGTTAAATTATTTAAAAAAGCAGATGTCGTTCAATCATTTATATCCGATTGAACAACACCTGCTTTCTCTCCGGCGCAGTGCGATTCTGTCCGGAAGATCTTTTTATGTTATAGGTATATTACGGAATAATTTCCTATAACATGAAAAGTCTCAGCAACTCTGCCTCCGGAAGTGGTCTTGAGAAGTAATATCCCTGGACCATGTCCACACCCCACTCTCTCAGCAGACTCACCTCTTCTTCTGTTTCTGCTCCTTCTGCTACAATTATATATCCCATATTCTGCATAACCGTCACAATACTGTGGTAAAAAACAGCAGCCTGTTCATCACAGGTAATTCCTGTTAACAAAGATCTGTCCATTTTCACCACATCAAACGGAAGTCTCAATACTGCATTCAGATTTGCATACCCTGAACCAAAATCATCCAGACATAATCCGATTCCCGCATTCGTAAAATCCTCCACAGCTTTGCAGAAACTTTCACTGTATTCAGTTGCCACTGTCTCAGTAATCTCAAACTGAAAATATTTCGGTGAAAGCTCATACTCCTTCACTATATTGATCAGAAGCTGACTGTGTCCCGGTTTTAGCAGTTCGGAAGGTGACAGATTGAACTTTACATTCTTAATCTGTTTCATCATATATTCATTCTCTTTAATAAAACGGCACACCCTTCTGAACTGAAGCAGTCCGATCTGTGCAATGAGCCCCTGCCTTTCTGCAATACCGATAAACACATCCGGCGGAATCATTCCCATACAGGGATGCTTCAGCCTGCTCAAAGCTTCAAGAGTAATATAACGATCTTCCTTTGTCCAGAATACCGGCTGATAGTACACTTCAAACAGGTCTTTATCCACTGCTGTTTTCAGGAAATGCTCCACCTCTTTTTCATAACGGAAGCCCTCCAGAATCCTGTCATCTGACTGGATCACTACCGTTTCATCTGCACGTTTTACCAAAGATATCAGATACTCGATATATGCCAGCAGTACATCTTCCTTCTCCATCTTTTCACCGTTGATAATCCCGCAGATGATTGCCGGAAAAGTGATTTTTTCCCCGTCAGTTTCAAAAGGTTCTTTGAAATAGTTCTCAATCTCCTGTCTTTTTTTCTCATATTCTGTCAATGAATCTGTAATGATCAGAAAACAGTTTCCTGTGGTTCGGAACACCTGTACAGAACCTGTAATGTTTTGCAGTTCTCTTGCAATCTGTACCAGAAGCAGATCACCTGTACTGCTTCCGTAAACCTTATTAATCTGTTTCAGCATAAACAGCTCTACAGCAATCACATGAAACTCAATTCCTTTGGTAAATTTCTCCTGTATCCAGTTATCAAAATACCTTTTATCAAATGCTCCTGTTGTACTGTCTATATAATCACCTGGATTGTTCATCATAAGATAGAGAAATATGAGACCAAGTGCCAGTCCAAAACCTGACAGAAATATGTACCCTGTGTACAGTTCCACTCCTATACATACGCCTTCGATCACAAGAAATTCGCCTGCAATACTCATCTTTTCCGGCGTATAGTCCTCCCTGCTTCTGATCATACGCAGCATTATCAGAACGATATAAACCAGGGCATAGAGATAAAGAAACACGTACCCTGTTCCTTTTTGAAAAACG
Organism: Blautia wexlerae; assembly: GCF_013300825.1. Classification (GTDB taxonomy): domain Bacteria; phylum Bacillota; class Clostridia; order Lachnospirales; family Lachnospiraceae; genus Blautia_A; species Blautia_A wexlerae_B. Next base: position 21,709 of record NZ_JAAIMY010000012.1, on the reverse strand, counting down.
CCATTACTATCAAAACAGAAGAATCCCCCGCTTCCAAGATTTCCAAGCATAGCTATCATCATAGCCACCGTAATCCCGGCACAGATTACAGATAATGCACCGCTCTTTTTCTCATTTTCACGCGAATCAGGAATACATGAATACAAAATATAAGGAATCAGAATATCAAGCAAATAGATTCCTGTCAGAATACCCATGACAGTTCCTTCATCTTCCGCTGTGTAATTTATAATTGTCAGCGTACCCAACAGGTCAGACAAAATATATAAACCGCTCAGGACAAGTATATATGTAAATGTTTTCACATTTGCATTATGCAGTTTCTTCTGCGTCAGAAAATGATATAAGAGTAACGCTGTAATAATAACTGCCGCTACCTGAAAGTTTATATTATAATTCATGTGTCTTTCTCTCTTTCATTTTATTCTGATACATATTCGTATCTGCCTCATACTTCCATTCACCGGTTGTCTTCAGCTTTCCCCTGTCATCCCGAATTGAACTGAAACCTCTTGAAATAGACATGCGATATCTGCTGTTTCTGTTATAACGCCTTATTTCTTTATCCAGTTTCTCAGACAATGCATTCCTGTCTTCCTCCGGATCAAACACAACTACCGCAAACTCATCTCCTCCTGTGCGATAACATTTTCCGATTGCTCCAAAAACATTCTCAATGCATCTGGCAGCCGCCACAATAACCTCATCTCCTGCCGCTCTGCCAAAATCATTATTGATCCTGCGCAGATAATCAATATCCATAAAGACCAGCAGGATATCCTTATGCTCATTCATGGTTTTCGGAATTTCCGCCAGCAGATTTTCAAAAGGTTCCCTGCTCTGCATTCCGGTCATCCAGTCCTCTTTCATCAGTCGTTCATATGCCTGCATTTCTGTCCGGTAACGGACCTTTCCAACAAGACTGATCACAGTATCTGCAATGATCATAACCAGAAATACCAGTATTCCAAACTCAAATATTGCTCCATAATAGGATATTTCAAACAGCCAGTACAATGACAGTGACAAAAGTCCACTGAACAATAATATCATATAAGCGATCAATATGATCTGCACACTTCGATCCGGCTTCTTTCTATATTCTTTCCAGAGCAGTACCGCTACGATCAGTACCCACGTTATCAGCAGAACATGTGTTACAAACAGCATATCTGCAAACGTGAATACCCCGAAATAGGCCAGAAGTCCCTGAATAAATGCATTCAGATAAAACACAGCAATTCCTGCATCCAGAATGCGTTCCTTTTTCAGTCCACCTATTTTCTGGGCAAAATGCAGCATCGGTACCGAATGTAACATAAACATATAAAAAGAAATCGTACAAAGCATATCCGGATGACTGCTATAGGTCTGGATCGCAGAAGAATCTGTGATCAGCCAGACTGCACATATCATAAGGAACAATGCTACATCGTAAAATCTGGCATCCGGCATCTGACGGTATTTCAGATAGACTGTAATCAACAGAGAAATAACGCTCAAAACAAGAAAACACAAAGCAATACCTATAACTATTCCTGAATTCTGTAAATGTAAAGCAATGACTGCACTTCCGGTTCCAATATAAACAGAAGTCAAAACATACTTTCCGTGATGTGGATTTGAATAAACCAGCTTCAGCGGCTCATTCTGCATGTCTGTAGGGATTTCCCCTACACATTCCAGTTTTGATTTCATCTGCGTATTTCTTACAAAGGTTGTATCCTGATATTCATAGATGGGACGGTCACCCAGCCAGATTTTCAGATCATACTGTGCACCTCTGGTTGTAACTACCTTACCGGCATCCAGATCAGTAATCCCGTCATTATACAATATCAGTTCTTCCCCTTTCTCCGCCTGTATTGTATCCGGAAGAGTAACTTCTGTTCTTTTTCCGTTGTCATAATAGTACCAGCCAGAAGATATCTTCCTGATCTGGTTCACCGGCTGCATCTTTTCTCCCAGTGACATAACTCCCAGAACAGCAGCAAAAACAGCCATCACCATGATAAACAGAAATATCTCTACGTTTTCTTTTTTCTTCTTCTGATTATATTTCACACGCTTCTCCTTCTCTTATTTCCAGAATCATAACTGTTTATAGCAGTCCTTGTAAGTAATGCATTTAAGACAGTTCAGCAGAATTTCACATTCTGATGGGTTGGATTAAGATGCATTATTTTAGAGGATTGCCATAGTATCTCAGCAGGATAATAAACTGCTGAATAGTTACCTTTATATATTTTCTGAAGGTGCTATCAGAAAATAATATAAAGGTACTATAAACTAATGTTATACTAACATTCCACTCTAAAAAATACAAGACACAAAAACAGCCACCTTTTACAGTGACTGTTTTACTTCTGCTGTTCTTTTTTCCTGTTGATGATCCGTCTCATTATACTGCTCAAAACGGCTCTCAATCTCTACCAGCATATTCGCATATTCTCTTAATTCCTCTTTTAGCTGTTCTTTATCTGTGCGTTCCTTTTTGTAGGAAATCCGATGCTCCATACTGGCCCAGAAATCCATGGACATAGTACGAAACTGTATCTCCACCGGGAAGTATTCCATTCCATCCAGACAATATACCGGCACTCCTACGATCACATGATAGCTCCGATATCCATTTGGCTTCGGGTTTCCAATGTAATCCCGTTCTTTGATTACTATCAGATCACTCTGACTCTTCAGAAGTTCTGTCAGATTATAGATATCATCTACAAAATAGCAGATTACCCTGACACCTGCAATATCCTGAAGATAATCCTTCGCATTCATCACAGTAGGTTCTTTTTTCTTTCGCTGCAGTTTTTCTTCAATACTCTGTTTCTTCTTAATCCTGCATTGGATGTTGTGGATCGGTCTTGCAGATGCCTCACCGTATAGGTTATGATTCAACACATCAAGCCGTGTGAGAAGCATCTGTTTAGCATCTTCATATGGTTGTATAAATTCATAGTATTCTTCATCTGTCATATTATTTCTCCTGTAAAAACCTCTGCAGTTATTCTTCTGTCTTTCATATTTCTTATTCTGTACTTCTTTGCAGAACTTGGCATTTTTCCACATTTGTACTGCAAAATAACCATTTTTCCCCATTACGTTTCCATCATACAAAAGAAATGTGTTTAATCAGTGTCCCAATTCTAATCATTTTATAAACAAAATTCTCTATCAGTTACACACTCCCCTCATCAGAAGTTCTCGACAAAACTTGATTTTATTTATTTCAAAATGTTATAATTCACTTTGATATATTCAAGCCAAAATAATCCGCTTTAAGAAGGGAGACATTCTTATGGATTTCATAAAAGAAGCACTTTCTATGGGTTTCGCAGATGCAGCGATCATGGATACAAAAGACCTGGTATTTGTACCGGAATACAGACAGTTCTGCGAGGACAATCTCTGTGGAAATTATAACCTGGTTCCTGCATGTCCGCCTGCCTGCGGTACTGTAGAAGAAATGCAGGCAAAAGCATTGAAATATGAAAAGGCACTGGTTCTCCAGACTGTTCTGAAAGATCCAATTATGGATCCGGTTCTTTTCAAGCAGGCGAAACATGCACAAAATATTCTTACGGAACAGCTTGCCAGACAGATGCAGGAAGCAGGAAAAGAAGATATCCTGATCATGAGCGCAGGACCGTATAAGAATTGTTCCTGTATGTCCGCCTACAGTGTAGATGCACAGAAAATGGCTGATGCAGTAGGTATGGTCTGCTGGGCAGATGATTCAGATGTGAGATTTTTTACACAAATCCTGTTTCATGAAGACTGAGCATTACGCAAAAGAGACTGTCACACCGGAAAATCCCTGATGTGACAGCCTCTTTTTCATTTTTATATCTTTTGTTCTTCCACATAAAAGCATGCCACTGCATGTCCGGGAGCAATCTCTTTCAGCTTCGGCATCTCTGCCTTACATCTGTCTGTGCAATGCTCGCAGCGGTTCTGGAAAGGACAGCCCTTAGGTACATCCAGAGGACTTGGTGCTTCACTCTCGATACTCTGGATCTTCTGGTTGGATCCATGTGGATAGAGAACTGCGCACCCAGAAGTGCCTGTGTATATGGATGCACTGCATGCTCTGTAACATCTTCACCGGGAATAACCTCTACGATATTTCCCAGATACATAACAGCGATCTGTGGGGCAAACACAGCCACACCGACTACGACCAACGCCAGTATCGAAAAAAGGGTAAACTGCTTATTTTCTTTAAATACTTTCACTAACTTCAATTATCTATCCTCCTTAAGTCTTGGATCCAGATAAGTATAGGACAGATCCACAAGCAGATTGATACACATATACAGAATAGCGATCCACAGTACATATCCCTGAACCAACGGATAATCACGGCAGGAGATTGCTTTGACTGCCATATTTCCCATACCCGGCCAATTGTAGATAATCTCAACGACTGCAGTACCGCCAAGAAGACTTCCCAGGGAAAGTCCAAGCAGAGTTACCAGCGGAAGCATTACATTTGGAAGAACATGTCTCCATAAAATCACACTCTCCTTGATACCTCTCATACGTGCACCTGTTACATAATCCTGATGAAGCTGCTACATTTACCCAACGAAGCTGTACACCGAAGATGCTCAGTAAGATCAGGCCAAGCCAGAAGCTTGGTACGGACACCCCGATAAAAGTAATTCCTCTTACAAAGTAATCCGGGAATTTGTTCTGATACACTGCTGCCAAGATTCCCAGTGGAATGGAGATCACGATCATCATAAGCAGTGCCAGCAGAGACATCTTCAGGGTTGACCAGAAACAGGATACAAGTTTCTGTACTACCGGCATCTTGAAGGAATAGGACTGTCCCATATCTCCGGTAAGTACACCCTTCAACCAGGTTCCATACTGCACAAGAAAGGGCTGGTCAAGTCCCAGCTCATGCCTTGTCTGTTCCAGAAGCTCCGGTGTGGGAAGATTACCGCACTCTGTCAGCATGATCTCAGCCGGATCACCAGGAGACAGATAAGTCAGTCCAAATGTCAGAAAGCTGATACCAAACAGGACGATCAGAATCTGCAGAAATCTTTTCCCGATTTGTTTTTTCGTCAAAATAATCTCCTTCCTACATCTTTCGTGAATTAAACCAATACCGGAAATGTTTCTGATTACTTTTACTCAGTAACATGGGGAATCTCCCCTTAGGGGTTAATTTTCAGGCAAAAAAATAGCCCGCAATATGAAAACACCATACATACGAACACAAAATGACATGAAAAAATTATGCTTCCTATCTACCGTAAGAATCATTCCTATCCCAATTGTAAGCAGTTCTCCTGACTTAAGTTCATCACTTCGAAATCGCCTTCCCGGACCAACTTTAAAATCACATGGTCCAGTGACATTTTTTACTCCGAAGCTCCCTCTTACAGTGACGGGATCGTACCGGACTTACACCGGTTTCTCTATTAATCCTTGCGGAACTTACAACGACTGGTTCAAAACCAATAAATGTTATTTAATTTTTACTATAATATTATAGAATAGTTTTTTTTTACTTTGTCCAGTAATTAGCAAAAAAAGTTAAATTGTACCTAAAAACATACAATCAGATTTTTCTATTACTTTTTTAATAAATAAACAAGGTTATTTTAACTTCCCAATATGATAGAACTTCCATAAAATAGCTTTTTTCTCAATAACTGTTATCTTGTTCCTGCTGCTGTTCTATGCTAAAATATTTCCAGTATAAATATCATAAATCACAGACAGATCAGTACCCTGACATTTCCGGCACTGATCATATCTGATCATATTATACAAACTATCAGGAAAGAGGCGATTACATTGAACATTGAAGATTCCTGTATTTCCTTCATTGACACAGACTGGTCCTACCAGCTTGCCAGACGCATGGAAAAAGAGAAAACAAACCCTGTTTTGGGCTATCGTACTGCAGGTTCCGCTGCAGAAACAGCTACAGGAGATATGTTATACAGGGAAATGAAAGCTATCGGACTTACCGATGTAACCAGAGATACATTCTCACTGGACGGATGGGAATTCGAGAAAGCAGTCCTGAAATTTACAGATGATAGCGGGCAGGAACACACCTTTCAGATGGGCGGATATCAGACAAATTTCGAGACAGACGGATTTGAAGATTACGAACTCGTTTATCTGGGAAAAGGAACTGCCGCAGATTATGAAGGCATAAACGTAAAAGGAAAGCTGGTTATGGTTGAGATTAACCAACGAGACGAATGGTGGATCAGCTTCCCTGTTTATCAGGCTTATCTGCGCGGCGCTGCTGCCCTGATCGCAGTTCAGGCAAACGGCTACGGAGAAATCGCAGAGTCTGCGCTGAATGCACAAGATATCGCAGGTCCTGATTTCGCACCTGCATTCTCTCTGTCTCAGGCAGATGCACGTATCCTGAAGCGTGCCCTCCGGAATAAAATTTCCGCCTGCGAAAACAACACCACTGATTCAGAAGATACCCATAACCCTCCGGAACAGGATGCTGCTTTATTACGCAGATTCTCATTAAAAGTATCACTGGATGCCCGTTCCAGAGTGATTCCGGACACAACAGCAGGCAATATCACAGGTAAAATACAGGGGACTGAGACAGACTCTATGATCCTGCTGTCCGCACACTATGATTCCTATTTCGATGGATTCCAGGACGATAATGCGGCAGTCGCCATGATGCTCGGCATTGCCCGTGCACTGATAAAGGGCGGCTATAAACCTGCCCACACTCTTGTCTTCTGTGCAATGGCTGCCGAGGAATGGGGAATCATTGATTCCAAATACGACTGGTCAACAGGAGCCTACAATCAGGTATTCCGCGTACATCCTGACTGGCAGGGTAAAGTGATCGCAGACCTGAACTTTGAACTTCCTGCACACGCACACAATACGCAGGATGCCATCCGCTGTACCTATGAATATGCAGATTTCATCAGACAGTTTACAGACAGCCTGACTGTCCCGAAGGAAGCATATCCCGACGGGATCACAGTTCTCTCTCCCATCGAGACATGGTCTGATGATTTCTCCATGGCGATCGCAGGTATCCCATCCACAGTCAATGACTTCAGCGCCGGGCCATTCATGCAGAATTATTATCATTCCCAATATGATAATCAGGATGTTTACCAGGAAGCTGTCTATCAGTTTCATCATGAATGCTATCTGAAGCTGATCATGACCATTGACAGACTTGTACTGCCACCGATGAATTTCAGTAATACCATGAACGCGGTCGCAGACAGTATCCGCGAAAATGCACTCTCATTTGCTGATCCTGAGCAGAATAGCCTGCTTAGAAACCTGCAGACAATTATTGCTTCTGCCGAAACTATTTATGAAAAAATCTGCCAGATCAATGCGGAATATGCCACACTTTCAGATTCCGACGCCCGCATTGCTTTCCGCCATAAATGGGAATATGCCGGACTGGAACTGCTGAAAATTTTCCGCAAGACACAGGACTATCTGGTACGTCTCAACTGGCAGGATGAGGTAATTTTCCCACAGGAAGCTGCCTCCAAGAATATCCGGCAACTGGAAAAAGCCAGCCGGGCTTTATCTGAGGGAAATATTACAGACGCATTGAAGGCCCTCTACCGAGTAGACAATAATATGTACGCATTTCTCTTCGATGAAGAAGTTTACTACCACTTCACCGAATACATTCTTCACCAGCCAAAAGACCGCCTGATGTGGGGTGCCGGACGTATCATGCATCACGAAAATCTCTACGGGATCGTGCAGAAACTGAAGCAGCGCATGGAAGAAGAAACACCGGAACTCGACAGTGAGATCCGTCGTCTGGAAGCTGCCCTGCGCAGACAGAAGGCTTATTACAGAGATGATATCCGTTATCTGAACACCTCCGTAAATAAGCTGTCTGCGATGTTGGATAATATCTATAAAAACATTACCACTCCCGGGAACAGCAATATTCCCGGCAATAAATAAGGAGATTACTACATACCATGGAAAGTGATAATTTGTACAGAGTACAGGAAGAAGATTTACCACGATTACAGAAACTGTTAACCGTCTGTTTCGCACAGGATCCGCTGTATCATACCCTGATTCCTGATGATGACACCAGAGAAAGACTGCTGCCGGAGCTTTTTTCCTGCGATCTGACGGAGTTCTTTCAGACATGCGAGATTTATTCTGACAGCAGCGAACTGAACAGTATCCTGGTTGTTTCTGACGAAAGCGAACCTTACAATTTTCTGCACTACTGTCTCACAGAGGCTAGAGCTGCACTTACCACTGACGGATGGCTGATCAAAGAAGACCCAAGCCTGAAAACCTTCTGGAATTTCATTCAGGGCAAAGATTACCTGAACTCAAGCTGGACAGATCAGCTTCACCAGACAGAGCGTCTCCATGTGATCTACCTTGCGGTAGACCCCGGACACCAGCATCATGGATTGGCAGAACTTCTGATGGATGAAGTGATAAATTATGCCCAAAAACACAAGATGCTGATTTCTCTGGAAACCCATAATCCCAATAATGTTCCTATTTATGAACATTTTGGATTTAAAACCTACGGGATTGTAGAAAAACATCACTTTGGACTGAAACAGTACTGTATGATTCGGGAAGCTACTGTATGATCTGTATCTGCAAAAATATCCGCAATTGTTGACTCAAGTGCTCAACAATCGCTAATTTAACCTATTTTTCACTTACATTTTTGTCTATTTCTATGTCTAGTAATATTTATACTTTTATATTAAAATAGCATACAGATGTTGGATAAAATAGCGGATATTTTCCACATCTGTTTGTTTATTGTACCATGTGTACTTTTCTGCTACTATTCTTGATTGCAGATAACTGTTCAGGATTTTCCCATTCAATGGAATGCTGAACATCCACAATTGCTATTCTTAATAAGAAATCAGGAGAACTGTTTCTTTCCCCTGACATCAGTTTAAAGAATATTAGAAACAAAAGTATTTACCTGGTAATAAAAAATTTGATAACCCCCAAAGTACACATCACTACACTGATAAGGAGGACTTATATAATGGTACGAAATGCAATGAGCGCAACAGAATTTTATATTTTACAATATTTATGGACCAGAGAAACACCTGCAACTTTTTCTGAGATCATGGTTCACTTTAATGAAGAAGAAAAGAAAGCATGGAAGAAACAGACAGTAAACACATTTCTTTCCCGTCTGGCACAGAAGGGCTTTTTGAATATTGACAAGAGCGGAAAAAGAGCTATCTATATTCCATCTGTCACCTCAAAGAAATTCTATGAAAATTATGCCCAGGAGATTGTAAAGGATTCTTACAACGGAGCCATCAAAGATTTCATCGCTGCATTTACAGCAGGAAATAAATTAAGCGCAGCTGAGAAAGCTGAATTATTATCTTATATCCAGACACTTTAATCAGAAATGCTTAATAAAAAGGCTGTCATTAACAACAGCCTTTTTTATTTACAGAATTACTATAAATACCGGATCAGAGAAATTACTCAGACTCTTCTATATTTTCCAACGTAAGCTTATGATATGGCGTGCGCACATATTTTCCGTCGATCAACGGAATATCACTCTTATCTCCATCCGTTGCGATTACAAATGCAAGATTCAGCATTTCACGCGCCTGCCCCTCTTTATCATTATAAACCGTTCCAAGCATTTCCTCATTCTTTACAGCCTCAATCCCCTCATCTGTACGGTCGACCAGATTGACACACACCACATCACATCCTTTATCGATCAGGTTTTTCACCTGTTCATTCTGCGTCAGCTGACTCTGTGATGCATCCAGGATTTCCAGATTGATCGCCACACCGCTGGATTCCTCTTGCCAATGATTTTTTCAGGTTATATTTTTTCTATTGTGATTTTTCCATATTACTTCCTATTACATAATGTTCGGATCAAAAGGTATTTTTCCTCTAACTTGATACCCACGAATTACTCCGCACTTTGCGGCTCCCGCAATTTTATTATATGTTTATATATACAGCATAAAAGCCACTCTACAGATTATTCATCCAAAGAATGGCTATCCTTATTTTTATCAGATACTTATGGTAAGTATACCCGTATATTCATTTTTACACAAAAAAACCAGTTAACTGTTAGCTGGTTTCAGACTGTAGACAAAGCCCTGCTTTTGCAGGGTTTTGCTATTGTTGGAACCGCTTTTCTGATATAATAAATATCAGAAGGGCGGTGTTTTTTATGATGACGAAAAATACAGATAAAAAAAGAGAACAAATGATGATGTTTTCCATGGATGACATGGTACCTCAAAACCATATGCTGCGATTGATTGATAAAGCAATCAATTGGAACTTTATTTATGATCTGGTTGAAGAAAAATACTGTCCGGATAACGGTCGTCCCAGTATGGATCCCGTCATGCTGATAAAGATACCATTCATTCAGTATCCCTATGGGATAAAAAGCATGCGTCAGACCATGAAAGAGATCGAGGTAAACGTTGCATACCGCTGGTTTCTCGGACTAGACATGTTAGATCCAGTACCTCATTTCTCTACATTTGGAAAGAATTATACCCGCCGTTTCAAAGATACAGACCTTTTTGAGCAGATCTTTTCAAAGATTCTGGAAGATTGTATGAAATATAAGCTTGTAAATACAGAACAGATCTTCGTGGATGCAACACATGTAAAAGCCTGTGCAAACAGTAAAAAAATGCGTAAGCGGGTTGCACACGAACAGGCTCTCTGGTATGAAGAGGAATTAAATAAAGAGATTGAAAAAGATCGTCTGGCACATGGAAAAAAGCCATTAAAGAAAAAAGATGATAGCCAGCCACCTGCATCCGGTGGAACCGGAAATGATAAGGATTCTATATCTGAAGAACTTCCTGAAGATGTGAAAACACAAAAATGCAGCATCAGCGATCCGGAAAATGGATGGTTTCGAAAGGGTGAACATAAACACGTTTTTGCATATGCAGTAGAAACTGCTTGTGATAAACATGGCTGGATCCTTGGATATACAGTACATCCTGGTAATGAGCATGACAGTCGTACTTTTAAAGCATTGTACGATAAGATATCTAAACTGAATCCGCAGATGGTAGTTGCAGATGCAGGATATAAAACTCCGGCAATCGCCCATCGGCTGTTGGAAGATGGAATTCAACCACTTTTTCCGTATACCCGTCCCAAGACCAAAGAAGGCTTTTTCGGAAAACACGAATTCGCATATGATGAATACTATGATTGTTATATATGTCCGGGAGCACATATATTGACATACAGTACAACAAACAGAAGTAGATATAAAGAGTATAAAAGCTGCGGTGAACATTGTGCTGAATGCCAATGTCTTTCAAAATGCACAGAAAGTAAGGATCATGTAAAACTGATCACACGTCATGTATGGGAAGAATATATGGAAGTGGTAGAAGACATTCGGCACACGATCGGAAACAGACAGATCTACCAGTTAAGAAAAGAAACCATAGAGCGGATCTTCGGTACAGCGAAAGAACAGCATGGATTTCGATATACACAGTATGTAGGAAAAGCACGGATGGAAATGAAAGCCGGGCTTACCTTTGCATGCATGAATTTGAAAAAACTGGCAAAGATCCTGGAAAAACGAGGTTGGAACACAGTCAGATTTTTGTTGATTTTGAAGAAAATAAAAAGAAAAGAAGTTTTAAAAGAAAAATGGTGCTGGGCATAATCCCCAACACCAAGTTTGTCTACAGTCTGAGGGGAACTGCGTATGCAGTTCCCCTTGACTTAACCTTTGACAGCTCCAACTGTGAAGCTTTCCTGAACCTGTTTGCTCAGTAATAAATATATCAATACTGTTGGCAATGTGGCAATTACCATACCGGCTCCGATAATTCCCCAGTTTGTTGAATGTTCTCCTACGAAAGACATAATTCCTACAGGAAGTGTCTTATATTTGGCATCATCTACAAATGTATTTGCAAATAAAAGTTCATTCCATGTATTCAGAAAAGCAAAAATACAGGACGTAGCAATTCCGGGTCTTATCATAGGAAAGATAATTCTGAAAAACATATTGAAAATATTACATCCATCTATACATGCTGCTTCTTCAATCTCTCTTGGCAGAGCTTTGAAAAAGCCACCTAATATCATAACCGTCATTGGCATTGCAAATGTAATATATGGAAGCATCAGTCCCAGATATCCTCCTCTGATTCCCAGACGATCCAGTCCCTGGAACAGCGGAAGCAAAGTTGCCTGTACAGGAATCATGATTCCCAGGCTGAAAATTGCCGCTACGATACCTTTGGCTTTCCAGTACATTCTGTTGATCGCATAAGCAACCATTGATGCCAGAAGTGTTGAAACAACAACTGTCACTGCTGCATAAAAAACAGAGTTTAACAGGTATCGTAAAATTTCGCCTCCCATAAGAGCCTTAGAAAAGTTTTCCAGATGCCATACTTTCGGCAAACCTACCAAATTATTGGAATCAAATATTTCCGTATTACTTTTGAAGGAAAATGTAACCAGCCAGTAAAAAGGAAATATCTGGATAAAGGTAAATACTGCCAGAAACAGATATATTAATGTCTTTTTTATTTTCATTGCACTGATCTTCATCTGCTGCTCCTCTCAAATCATTGATGCATTTTCTTCTGACTTCTTAAAAATGAGGTTGAGCAGGAAACTGAACAGCAGACACTCAAATACGATAAAGAACGCCTGAGCACTTCCATAACCATAACGACATTTTACAAACAGATTATCATACATCAATGTTGCCGGAACCTCACTGACATGGTTAGGACCGCCACCGGTCATAACATATACCAGGTCAAATACTCGCAGAGAGCCGACAAGTGCAAAGGTAGCACAGACTTTTATCGTCGGCATTAACAGTGGAATTGTAATCTTTGTTGCTGCCTTAAATCCTGTAGCGCCATCCAGCTTTGCCGCTTCATAATATTCCGGTGAAATATTTTTAACTCCCGCATAAAGAATTACCATATGATATCCAATACTCTGCCAGATTGCAGGGATAACGGTTGTCATATAAGCTGTCTTTGGATTTACCAGCCATGCTGTATCATTTGCCATTCCCAATGCACCCAGGATTGCATTTAAGAGGCCTTCGCTGTTGAAGATCTTACACCAGAGCTGTCCGATTACCATACTGGAGATTACAACAGGGAGAAAGAATACTGTTCTGTAAAAACCTTCGCCCTTAACTCTATTTGCCAGAACAATAGCCAGAAATAATGCAATCGGAATCTGAATAAACAAAGAGCCTGCTGCCAGAATAAAGGAGTTCAAAACGGCTCGCTTGAAATATGGGTCCGTTGTAAACAGTTCTTTGTAATTCTTTAACCCTATAAAAACTTTTTGTCCAATTCCATCATAATTGAACAGTCCATAATATCCGGTAGTGAATAACGGGATAACTGCCATTACCAGAAATAAAATGAGACCTGGTGCAACGAAAACAGTAACATACCATTTATTACTTAAAAGTTTTTTCATAGTTTTATTCCTGCGCGCTGATTGCTTCCTGATGTGCAGACATGAAACTGTCTACATCAGCACTTCCTGAGAGTAAAGACTGAGCCTGTTCCAGATGAACAGCTGCCGCATTTGCACCTAAAATGCCATCCCAGTTCTGTACACCTGTTTTTACTCCATCATACAGATCCATTAATTTTACAAATGTAGGAGAAACCTTATCTGTGTCGATTTCTGTATTCCAGCATGGGAATCCTGTACCAAGTTCCAGAGCCTGTTCACCCATTTTTTCAGAGATATACATTGCAAAATCAGCAGATTCTTTCGGAGTATCTGTATTTTTGTTTACAAAGAAAGATGCACCTGCTCCACCTGCATAATCAGTAGCATCCTGCTTATCTGAAACTACAGGGAATGTAATTACTTCTACATTTTTTACAGAACTGTCTTCTGCATTATCGATTGTTCCAGCAAACCAGCTTCCGTCAAGCTGCATTGCAACTTTTCCATTAAGGAAATCTGCTGTTGCTTCTGCTTCACCATCTTCCAGCGGACTCTTTCCTAAGATTCCTTTATCATATAATTCTACAACATCTTCTGCTGCTTTCTTAAATCCATCATTTGTAAACTCTTTTTCTCCAAGAAGTGTGGACTGTACTTCAGAAGCGCCTACTTCTCTCAGTGCAAGTGACTCATACAGTGCACCTGCAAGCCATGCATCTTTTGCACCAACTGCCAGTGGTGTTACTCCGTCCAGTTTTTCAAGAGCTTCACCTGCTGTGAGCAGTTCATCATATGTCTTTGGAATTTCTACTCCCGCTTCATCAAATAAATCTTTATTGCAGAAAAGACACATCATATAACTGTCGATAGGAAGACCATATAAATTTCCATCCAGTTCAAAGTTGCTTGTAGAACCTTCTTTAATTTTGCTCTTAATGTCATCTGTTACATAATCATTTAACGGTAATACCTTATCGGCATCTGTAAACAATTTCAATTTTCCCGGTGCCCAGTAATAAAATACATCTACACCGGAAGCACTGCTTGCGAACTCTGTAGAGATTTTTGTTTTATAGGACTCTGTATCCAGACCATGAAGTTTGATTTTAATATTGTCATGTTCTTTTTCATATTCTTTTACTGCTGCTTCAAATGCCGATGTCTGTGCGCTTTCCGGATCAGTAAACTGATGCCATACATCCAGTGTCACTGTATCATCTGCAAAAACTGCCGAAGATCCAAATACAGTTGTTCCAACCATTGCCGCACCCATGCAGGCAGCTGTAAACTTTTTCCATTTGTTCATTTCCTTTTTTCCTCCTTTATGATCCCTGTCTGTGTAACTTATTGTTATGCTGATATTATAAAATCCAGGAGGAGTTTTCTCAATTCAGATTATTTACCTGAAAGGGTGCGATTTTTACTTTTATATTCATTTACTGTTTTTCCCGTATATTTTTTAAAGGAAGTTCCGAAATAATGAGCATCCGGCATCCCAACTGCCGCTGCTACCTCATACACCTTCAGATCCGTATTGTCAAAAAGTTCCATACTTTTTTCCACTCGTTTTCTCATAATATATTTTGTAATGCTCTCACCTGTTGTCTGTTTGAAAATACGACTGAGATAACTGGAATTTACAAAAAGATTCGAAGCGATCAGATTCAGTGACAGTTTCTCTCTGTCAAGATTCTGCTCAATATATTCCTGAGCCTTCTGTGCAACTGTATTTCCTCCCACGTTCTGCGAAACAGTCTGTATTGTTCCTTCAATCAGAGTATATAATGTCCTGCAAAATTCCTGCAGCGTATTAATACCTGAAATATTCTCCAGAATTTTTACCTGTTCCTCATTATCAAAATGTTTATTACTTTCCTTCAATACAGAAATGGTATTGTGGAAGATCAGTACTCCCAGGTTGCGAAGCTGTGAGATCATTAACGGACCGTCGAAAATATACTGTTCCAGATAATGATCAATAAATGCAACTGCCTCCTCCTGGTCACCACTTTTTACTGCAATCCTGTATCTGTCAAAATTTACAGGATATGAATGACTGATCTGCTGCATATATTCGATATAATCCTCATAGAAGATCAAAGTTTTTCTCTCATCCCGCATAGTATCTACCAGGGCTTCTTCACATTCTGAGAGAATTTTCGGGCTGTCATCTATTTTTCCATAATAACTGCTGACTGATGCAGCTACCATGCCGTCTTTACCCAGTTCGGTTATCTGTTCAAATGCAGTTCCAAGCAGATCTTTAATCTCCGGAGTTTCTTCTATGACAAAGAATATCTTGTTTTTCTCCAGGAAAAAATATCCGTACTTTTTTTCACCTATGGTTTTATTCATAATTTCTAGGAGTTTCAGCAGCATGTCGTGATCTTCCAGATTCATAATAAGCAAAACTCCCCGGACTCCATTATTTTTCCACAGCTGGATCTGATATTCAGAAAGCTTTTCCACAGCTTCTTCCGATTTAATGTATCCGGTAACTATCCTTCGAAGCAGTTCCTGACAGAGGACCGGATAAATTTCCACATCTTTAGACTGCTGTTCCCGTTTCTTCAGAATCTGTTCCCGCAGTTTCATTGCCGCCGCCAGAAGTTCATCTGACTGGATCGGTTTTAGCAGAAATTCTTCCACCCCTATATGGATAGCCTCTCTGGCATATTCAAACTCCCGATACCCGGTGACGATCACAATGCGAACTGCTGGATATGTATCACGAATCCGTCTGCTTAATTCCAATCCATCTATTCTTGGCATATTAATATCTGTATATACAATATCAGGGACCTGTTTTTCCATAAGTTTCAGAGCATCTTCTGCACATTGTACATTGCCGATAATGTGAAACCCTTCCGATTCCCAGTTAACACATTTTTCTATTAATATGCCTTCATATTTTTCGTCATCTACTATCAGTATGTTAATAATGTCCTTCTCCATGATCATGCCTCTTCTTTGTATTACCCATTTACATTATAATATTCTTCTTTATATGGAAACCGTACTGAAACTTCTGTTCCTCTTCCCGGCTGACTGGATATAGATACTGCATCCTCAACCCCATAAAATAATTCGACTCTCTGTTTCACACTGTAAATTCCAAATCCTGACTTTGAATTTTTATATTCACCTTCCAATATCAGTCTGACTTTTTCTTCAGAAATTCCAACGCCATTATCTTTTATCGAAACTTCCATCATTCTGTTGTCCACCATCCTCATAGTAATCTGAAGTTCTCCCTTTCCCTCTTTCTGACGCAGGCCATGATGAACTGCATTCTCTACCAATGGCTGCAGGATCAGCTTCAACATCAATGTATCCATCAGCTTTTCATCCACCTGGTATCGAATACTGATTTCATTTTCATATCTGATGTTAATGATCGTCATATAACTTTTTACGATATCCAGTTCCTCTCTTACAGGAATCATCTGGCTGCCTCTGTTCAGACTGTTTCTGTAAAATCTCCCCAATGCCTGTGTCATCTGGAAGCTTTTATCCTGGTCCCCGATCAAAGTAAGTCCGCTGATCACATCCAGAGTATTATAAAGAAAATGCGGATTGATCTGTTCCAGAATAAGATCCAGTTCATTTTTCCGGATAATCTTCTCTTCTTCCTTGGTTCTTTCCAGCAATTCCCTGATTGAATTCAGCAGATTATTATATGTCCGTTTCAGATTGGTAATCTCATCCTCACACTCTTCATCCACTTCCATATTCTCAGGAATAGCTTTCGAATACATCATCTGTTCTTCCATTTTCTGGATTGGTCTGCTCACTGTACGGGAAATGAAAAGCCAGCACAAGATCAGCATTCCTATATTAACAAGCAGTACGATGATCGTATCGGAATAACTGATGCTTCTGGAAAAGCTGCTCAGCGGAGTCTCTATGGCTATAGTCCAGCCGTCTATCATAGACGTAATTTTTTTATATACCATGGGATTTTTACCGTTGCGTACAATCTTCGTTTCATTTTCTTTCAAAGATCCGATAATATTTTTGCTTACATCATAGTTTTCTTTTTTCTCCGGTCCGAAGATCAGGGTGTCATTCATCAGTACATAAAAGTTGGAATGCAGATTTCCGCCAACAGAGTCAAAAATCTCACGGATGGTTTTCTCATCGATATTTACCATGAAAATTCCCAGTTTGGAATAATCCGTTTTTTTCTTAATTACACGGATCATAGACAGAATGTTTCTGTTTTTGCTTTTATAGCTGACGACCCCTCCGCCATTTGTTTCGAAAATCCAGTCTCCATCTTCTTTTATAGCCTTTTCATACCAGTAGGCATCTTCTACAGAAATGTCTTTCTTCAAAACAACCTCTTCTCTGTTGCACATAAAAGAATTTCCTATATTATCATAAAATACAATAGAGGAAATATAATCTCCTGCCAGCATGATATTCGTAAGGCAGTCCTGCAGTTCTGTTCTGGTCTTGACTGTCAGATTTCCTTTGGATACTTCTTCCAGTGTGTCCTGAAACATTTTACTCCAGAACACCGCATAGGTATCCTGATTCACATGATCGATCATCAGTTCCAGATTGCTGTCGATGGCATGAAGAGTCTGCGTTGTCATTTCACCGATATGTTTCAGATTAGATTTCTGATTGCTGTATACCACTGTTACTATGGAAATGACAGATGACAATAAAATACAGGCAAGAAACAATCCCCATATTTTTGTCTTTATTTTCATCTTTTTCAAACCCTTCATGCATCCACCTCTTTTTCTTTTTACATCAATTTTATCAATGCAACTCCATATACCGGAAGCTCAAACTCCAGCACCACTTCTTCTCCCTCTACCTTAACAGGTAATTCTTCTGTTTTCAACTCGGAATCTTCTTTTAATTTTTGCACCTCAACCGGAAGCGGATAAGTTGGGCATCCCATTTCCTCCCATTGTTTTTTCGCATTTGCGTGAGTGTCATCGATTCTCTGGATCACTGCTTTTGTTCCTGATGCATTTTTAATATGAATCTCTACTTTTTCCTGTGATATCGGTTTGCCGATCATCTCCTGATTATAAGCCAGAATTGCAAGTCTGCCTTCTTCATCCATAACCGGGCAGATACCCACATGTCCCTGTTCTTCCACTTTCGGAAGCCTCTCTTCTCCCAATTCATGCATCAATTCAAAAGCGCGATATACAGGCTTCGGAATACCATGAATGGTCTGCAGTCCGAATCCTCCTCTGAATTCTCCCGGAACCTGTCCATGCTCTTCAAAAATATCAGAAAATGTCCAGAAAGAATATGCTTCTACATATCCATAATTGTCAATGAGAGTTTTGGTCACCAGTGCAGAGCTGTAAGGTGTATCATGGAATTCATCACCTTCATTGGCTGAAGTGTTCCATTCTGTATAATATAATGGAAGATTTCCAGCTTCATGCTTTGCAATACGTACCATCTTGGTCAACAGACCCCTGCGGTCTATTTCTTCGCTGTTTAAGCTGACTTCTTCTCCGAAGAAATTGTCCAGATGCATGTCCGCATTCCAGTTCGGGTCATCTGAAGGATAATGATGTGTAGAAATGAAATCAAGTGGTACTGAATTTTTCTCACAGTAGCTGATCAGATCCGGAATCCATTCATTGTTGGCAGTGGCCGGTCCGCCTACTTTCAGATTTTTCCCTGCACTTTTTACTGCCCTGGCTGTATGCTCATATAATAGAAAATAATCTTCCTGGCTTCCTGCGAAAAAGAAATCCAGATCCGGCTCATTCCACACCTCAAAAAACCATTTTTCCATTTCTTCTATTCCATATCTGCTTTCCAGGTGCTTAAGCAGCTCAACAATTAATCCATCCCATAATTCGAAACTCTTCGGCATGGTGACATTTCCTTTATAATAGAAACAAGTCTGATCTCCTGATGCAAATGGCGTCGGCATAAAACTCAGTTCCAAAAACGGTTTCATATCAATGCTTAATAAAAAATCAAGGATGTTATCAATATTGACAAAATTATATTCGTACTTTCCTGGTTCTACCTCCCTGACCACACTCATCTGATCATTGAAGATTCCATGAAAACGTACATACTGAAATCCCAGATCCTTCTTTGCTTTTCTCAGCATCATTCTGTAATCTTCACGCAATGCAGTATACGCATGGCATGATCCTACACATTTTTCCCAATAATGATCAAATCTGGTTTTTGGCGCATTCTGATCTACATAAAACTTTAAATTCTCCATTTTTGCCTCCTGAAAATGCATTTTATTTTTATTATAAACATGCATTTTCTCCCCATGCAATACACCCTGACTGCAAAGTCAAAATCCCAACCTATTCTGTAAAAAAATTAACCATCTATCTCCCTATGATCACTCAGTCAATACTTGTAGCCAACCCAAAAATCGAGTAGGAGGCGGTGACTAACCGCCGTCCTCTCACACCACCGTGCGTACCGTTCGGTACACGGCGATTTCAATAGTTGACGTGCACAGACTGATAGGCTGTGGCTAAATCGTAAAAGCCACTGTTTATCAGTCTTTCTTTATTCAGCGCCCAAATCACAGCTTTGTTATTACTGATATACCAATACTTTCTGCGACTGTTTGCTATTGTTGCCGCATAGTGTTCTGGAATTCCCAGTTTGACTAGATTCTTATATTTCGTCCTCGGTTTCTTCCACTGTTTCCATATACACATACGTATTCTGTGATAGAGCCATCCATTGATGTCATCTATGTTGTTCTTCATACTTGCAATTCCGTTGTAGTTAAGCCATCCCCTCGCATACACCTTGATTTTCTCAAGGCTTGGCTTGATTGACTGACATCGCTTACGGGAAGATAACTCTTTCAGTCTAGACTTGAACTTCTTCCATGACTTCGGATGAACTCTGACATAAATGCCTTTTCCGTTCCTTCCCAATGTAAAGCCAAGGAATTTAAAATTTTGGATTGCAAACACGCTGACCGTACGGCTCTTTTCTCGGTTGACTGTAAGTTTCAGCCTCTCCTCAAGATATTTTGTACTGCTTTCCAAGAGTCTCTCCGATGCTCGCTTGCTCTTTGCAAGAAGCACAATGTCATCTGCATATCTTATGCATGGAACACCTCTTTTCAGGAATTCCTGGTCGAACTCATTGAGGTAGACATTTGCCAGCAATGGTGATAGATTTCCACCTTGTGGTGAGCCTTCCTCTGTGTCAATGACTACTCCGTTTTCCATTACACCGCTTTTCAGATAGCGCTTTATCAGTTGCACTACACGTTCATCCTTTACATTCTTTCGGAGAAGATTGATAAGAATTTCGTGATTAAGAGTATCGAAGTACTTTGACAAGTCAAGGACTACAGCAAATGTATAGCCTTGCTCGGCATACTCTTTAACCTTAAGTATTGCATCTTTTGCACTTCTGTTCGGACGATAGCCATAGCTACCCTCTGCAAACAGCGGTTCATAGATTGGCACTAACTGTTGAGTTATTGCCTGTTGAAGTGTGCGGTCTACCACTGTTGGTATGCCAAGCTTTCGCACACCACCGTCTGGTTTGGGAATTTCAATTCGTCTTACTGGAGAAGGAGTATACTTTCCACGATAAATGCGGTCGGTTAACTCTTGTTGATATTCCTTTAGATATGGAAGAGCCTCCTCAATGGTCATGCCATAAATTCCCGGCGCTCCCTTGTTTGCCTTAACTCTCTTATACGCTCTGTTAAAGTTGTCTTTATACAGTATCGCTTCCAAAAGTCTCGGCTGTACACTGTCCCTTTCTTTCCATTCCATCCATCTGCCTCATTTATCATGCATGATTCCGTGTAGTTATTGGGCTTCGATTTGGCGTGCAACCTTACCCCCATGCATAACCTCATATGAGATTTCTGTTCGTCAAACCAGAGATTTGCCCATGAGTTAGTATGTTCCTCACATCCAGCTTCCTTCAGATTCCGCCTCACGGTGGACACCCTTGCCTTCGGCTATATCCTTCCCACTACCGGGTGGATTCGGGACTTTAACCCGTTAGAAACGTGCGCCGCTAGGCGCACAAGGCACAAAAAAACCAGCTATCACCTAGCTGGTTTTCACTGTATCTTCAAAACTACATACATGTTGACATTTCCTTGAGATTCATTCTTCCTGCGATTCTTGGTCAAGCCCTCACCCGATTAGTAACAGTCAGCTCCATGTGTTGCCACACTTCCACCTCTGCCCTATCTACCTCGTCGTCTTCAAGGGGGTTTACTTCTTTC
>NZ_JAAIMY010000107.1 GCF_013300825.1 Blautia wexlerae | reverse complement strand
CTTCCCTGTGTCTGCGCAGAACCATGTTCCCTCTGGAATCTGCGGATCCGTCCCAATATACGGTACATCCGGTCTTTTTCACTGGGATGATCGATAAATTTTCTTCCCAGGACAGTTCCGTCTGCCCGCATGATGGTACAGACTGCATCGGTATTGATCCCTAAGTCCACACTGCAGATGATCTGTTCTTTCACAGGTGTTTTGGTAAGTGTTACTTCTTCTGTATAGGAAAAACGCAAAAAATACTTCCGGTGTCTCTTTTCCAGAGTTGGAGCAGATGCCTTTTTCCCTGACCAGTATTTTCTCAGATATTCCATATCTGTATGCTCCAGACGTACACAGGACCATTTCCAGTCATGACCGTCATAGAGTTTCAGGTATG
>NZ_JAAIMY010000106.1 GCF_013300825.1 Blautia wexlerae | reverse complement strand
CAAAAATTAAACAGCGAGTTATCCGAGCTGCTCAACATTTTGCCAAATACCGAGGAACTGCTTTCCAAGATGGAAGAACAGAAAACGAAGATAGAACTTTTGGAAAACGAAAATCAGCAATGGCAGAAATTGGCACAGAATCTGAACAGCGAAAACAGTTTATTGCTGAAACAGAACACCGAATTGCTGAACTGGAACAGCAAATAAGGAAAGGACGTGATATAGATGAACGAATCCAGAGAATCAAAGAACGCCGAACAGTTGGAAGAACTTCTGCTCTTGACCGAGGAGATACAAGAAGAACTGGAACAGAAAGACCAGCTTATCGTGGAACTGAAGACGCAGCTCAGCGAATCTCTGACCTTGAACGAGAAATTAAACAAAGAGAACAGA
>NZ_JAAIMY010000011.1 GCF_013300825.1 Blautia wexlerae | reverse complement strand
AAGAACCGCGGGACACGCGGGGATAGCCTGTTTTAGCTTTGCCCTGAAGGGCAATTGAGCAGGAAGCCCCCACTTCAAAATCTGTAAGATTTAAGTGGCGAGAGCATGTCACCAAGTTTCAGATTTGTCTGTGACTGGCCATGAAATAAAATTTTGAAAAAAGTTATTTTCTTAACACAGATTTTATTTCTCAGATGCTATAATGTGTGCATATCAATAAAACGATGTCTGTTATGCGGGGACAAAATCCAAATCTGCGGACAGACATAAGGAATTAACCAATTAAACTGTGAAGCAGTTATTTGGTTAGGAGCAGGTAGAGAAGTGTATGTTTTTATCGGCTTGGCTTAAAAGTAATATAAAATCATAACAGTAAAAAATGAAGGGAGCTTACTTATAATGAAAAACAGAAGAATGAGATTAATGGCGATTTTTGCAGCAGGTGTATTAAGTGTGACATCTATGGGAGGTATTGTAACTGCACATGCAGAGGAAACTCTTTCAGTGCCTGCAGAGGAA
Organism: Blautia wexlerae; assembly: GCF_013300825.1. GTDB lineage: Bacteria > Bacillota > Clostridia > Lachnospirales > Lachnospiraceae > Blautia_A > Blautia_A wexlerae_B. Next base: position 100,316 of record NZ_JAAIMY010000011.1, on the reverse strand, counting down.
GCCGGTGCAGGTGCGGTTCAGATGGATGGAAAGGATGCTCAGGCAGCAGAAGATGGCAGTGTGGCAGCTTCCGAAGGTCTGATCGCAGGATCCTTCAAACCGTCAGAGATTGCTCAGCCTGCACAGGATACTTATGAGTATCCATTTCTTGGAATGAAATTAGGGATTTCCAAAGACCTGAAAGAGCAGATGGAGAAGAAGAACATTTCCATGTTCACAGATGAGAGATGGAATGACAATGCAGATGCAGTCACATATGCCACAGCCAGCTGGTGTACCCTGACAGATGAGCAGAAGGATGCAGAGGTGGACAAGATGGGCACCGGATATGATGACTGGCTGAAAAGTCTCAGCAGAGTAGGTGTGATCGGAATGTATGATGAGGAATCCCAGAAAGATCTGGATACGATTACCGGCTGTACAGAGCATAAAGAACTGGGCACCAGCAGTGATGGCAAATATAAATATTATCTCAGCACAAACAAGGATGCGGATGCAGACCTGTTAAAGGATGTGGAGGGGATTGAAGTAACACTTACAGAAATGACCCCGTTCCAGATGCTTTCTGCATTTGATCAGCCGCAGGATACTTCTGACAGTACAGAGGCAGCTGAAGGAACAAATGTAGGCAAATTTGAAACAACAGGAGTTGATGGAAAAACTTACACACAGGATATCTTCAGCAAATATGATCTGACTATGGTAAATATTTTCACCACCTGGTGTTCTCCATGTGTCAATGAGATTCCTGATTTGGAGAAGCTTTATCAGGAGATGAAGGATAAAGGAGTAGGAGTAGTAGGCGTGACACTGGATACAGTAGGCAGTGATGGAAAGCAGGATGAGGAAGCAGTGAAAAAGGCTCAGGTACTTCAGGAGAAAACAAAGGCATCCTATCCATTCCTGATCCCGGATTCCGGAATGATGAACGGACGTCTCAATGGAATCTCTGCTTTCCCGGAAACATTCTTTGTTGACAAAAACGGAAATATTGTAGGTGAGACCTACTCCGGAAGCCACAGTCTGGACGAGTGGAAAGAGATCGTGGAAAAAGAGCTGGAGAATGTCACAGAGGGAAAATAAATGAATAAATTAAAAACCAGCAAAATATGGAACAGTAAATGGCCGGCGCTGATTCTTATGCTTGTGGGAGTCTGCTTTATGGGATATGGGATTTTCCGCGGAGAGCTGGCAGTGGTGTTTACAAAAGCCATTAATATCTGTATGGAATGTGTAGGAATAGGATAAATGAGTAATCAAAAGAACAGCGATAACAAAAGTAATAAGAAACAAAACACAAAAAATATGAAGATTAATGAGTGGCCTCGCCACGGAATCCAGGCACTGTGGGCGTTCATTACGAACAGTCATGTTACCGGCTTTGTCACAGGCAAAATTTACACAGGCAAATTGAAAAATGCCTGTGTTCCGGGCCTGAACTGTTATTCCTGCCCCGGTGCTGTTGGCGCCTGTCCTATCGGTTCTCTTCAGGCTGTGATAGGGAGCTGGAATTTCAAGATGGCTTATTATGTGGTGGGATTTCTTATCTTCATTGGAGCTATGGTGGGAAGGCTGATCTGCGGTTTTCTCTGCCCCTTTGGACTGATCCAGGATCTGCTGAATAAGATTCCATTTCCTAAGAAAATTCGTACATTCAAGGGAGATAAACTGCTTCGTAAGCTGAAATATGTGATTTTCGCAGTATTTGTAATTTTGCTTCCATTGTTTCTGGTGGATATTATGGGACAGGGGGCACCCTATTTCTGCAAACTAATCTGCCCGGCAGGAACACTGGAGGGCGGACTGCCGCTGGTACTTCTGAATAAATCCATGCGCAGTGCACTGGGCTGGCTGTACATATGGAAGAATGTGATCCTTGTCATAACAATCATTCTCTCCATTTTAATCTACCGTCCGTTCTGCAAATATATCTGTCCTCTGGGGGCATTTTATTCCGTCTTTAATCCTGTTTCCCTGTATAAATACAGAGTGGATAAGGATAAGTGTATAAAATGCGGAAAATGTGCAAAAGCCTGCCAGATGATCGTAGACCCTGTGGAAAACTCCAACAGTTCGGAATGTATCCGCTGTGGAAGATGCCGCAAAGTCTGTCCGACAGATGCAATCCAGTGTGGAATCAGAAGAAAACCACAATCATGAAGAAAATAAAGTGATACTAGAGGTATGTATAGAACTGCTATCAGTCAAAATTATTCGGGTTCAGCCATGAGCCTGTGAATAAAAAGATTGATAATAACAGATATGGAAAAGGGATACCTGACAGACTATAAAAAGTAGTCTGCCAGGTGTTTTTGTATGTTTTTGTTGGAAAATGTACAAAAATATCGAAAAATATATAAAAAACTGGTAAAATCATATTGTGAAAATACAGAACAGAAAATGAGGTGACTGTATGGCAAAGAAGAGAAAAAAACCGAAGATGGAATTCCGTTATTATCAGATGCCTGTCGGAAGTCCGATCCTGGCTCTTCTGGGACAGAAGTGGGTTCAGAATTATGGAAATGATGTGGATTATCTTCATTTTCATAATTATCTGGAGATTGGTTTCTGTTACGAAGGGGATGGATTTATGGCGTTTGGTGAGGCTAAAATGCGGTTTTCGGGAAGAGAATTTACGGTGATTCCACCCAATTATGCTCATACGACTAACAGTGATCTGGGTACGGTGAGTAAATGGGAGTATCTTTTCATAGATGTGGAAGGTTTCATGAAAAAATTTCTGAACAATCCGGTAAAGGCTGAAAAAATGATTCAGAGAATATATTCTAAGGCTTTATTTCTGAAAGAGAATGAGTCCCCCTCTATAGCTACAAAAATTCTTAAGATCATGAATATCATGCGTGAGGGAGAAGAATTTTATATTGAAGAATCCAGTGGAGTTCTTGCGGCATTACTAGTAGAAATTGCCAGACTGAACCGGGCTTCACCGGAAGACAGGGTGGAAGAGGAAACAGGGAAACTTACAAATATGATCACCCGCGTACTGGATTTTGTTTCTTATCACTATATGGAGGATATCCGGATAGAGGATCTGGCGAAGATCTGCCATATCAGTGAAACTCATTTCAGAAGAGTGTTTACATCGCATATGAAGGTAAGTCCTCTGGAGTATATTAATTCTGTGCGGATTCATACTGCCTGTGAATTTCTGCAGAAAACAGATATACCGGTGGCAGATATTGCGCACAAATGTGGTTTCACGACCAATTCAACGTTTAACAGGAACTTCAGACAGATAATGGGAGTGACTCCGGTTGAATGGAGAAAGCGGCCGGAGAATTATGAACAGCAGCTTTTGGATTTCGATATTCATTCAGAGGAAGGATGGTAAAAAAGTTATGAACTATAAGATTGTGGAGCAGGTATCAAGAAAGAAAAAGAGTATGTCCGGAGTCCTGCGTGTGGTAATGATTGTTTTTGCAGTGCTTTTTGTGGTTATGGGAATCACGATTTCCCAGGCATTTATGCTTCCGGGATTTCTGCTTGCGGGGCTGTATTTTGTCTTTGATATATTCAGTCAGAAGGATTATGAATACATGATGGAAAACGGTCAGTTTGAAATAGATGTGATCTATGGCAAGAAGTATCGCAAAACAGCTCATATACTGGAACTGAGTAATCTGGAGACAGTGGCACCGCACTGGCATGAAAGTGTTGCAAGGTACAAAAAGAATGGTGGAACGGAGAAGCTGAAAAAATACGATTATACCTCTTATGATGAAGATACTCCTTATTATACAATGATCATCCGGGAAGACGGGCACAAAATAAAACTGCTTCTTGATCTTAATGAGGAACTGCTTCATGCGATGAAAACACAATATCCTGAAAAAGTCTATTTTGCATAAAATGAATTAAAAACTGTAAAATATGTACAAAAATTGAACGGAAAATTTATGAAATAATAACAAAGGTCATTTTTAAAGACAAAAATATATATTTTTTTGTCCATGAAAGTGGCCTTTGTTATTAAAATTACATAGTAAAAACATAGTAAATGAGAAAGTGAACAAAAAATATATTTTTAAATATTTTTAATAGTGCAAAATACATAAAATGGTCGAAATTGCACATTATGTGTGCGGTTATGCAAACTATACCTGAAAATCGGATGCTATAATCAACTTACAAGCGATTCGGAAGAAAGAATAAGCTTAATAAAGGAGGATATAAATATGAGAAAAAAATTACTCGCAGTATTAATGACCGGTGCTATGGTAGCATCCTTTGCAGGATCAGCTACAGCTGTTTTTGCGAAATCTGATGATGACAACAAGTTAACTGTATGGGCGTGGGATCAGAACTTCAACATCAAATCCATGCAGATCGCAGCAGATCAGTATGCAAAAGATCATGAGGGATTTTCTGTAGATATCGTAGAGACATCTTCTGATGACTGCCAGACTAAACTGACAACAGCAGCAAATGCAGGAGATTACAGCACACTTCCTGATATCGTTCTTATGCAGGACAACAGCTATCAGAAATATCTGAAGAGCTATCCGGATGCATTCACAGATCTGAAAGATATCAACATTAACTGGGATGATTTTGGTAAACTGAAACAGTCCTATTCCATGGTAGATGATACACACTATGGTGTTCCGTTTGATAATGGCGCTGTTATTGCATGCTATCGTACAGATATCCTTGACGAGGCAGGATATACTATTGATGATCTGACAGATATCACATGGTCCAAGTTCATGGAAATCGGTAAAGATGTTCATGAAAAAACCGGAAAATATCTTCTTACAAGTGAAGCTACAGGTGGCGATACTCTGATGATGATGATGCAGTCCTGCGGAGCTAACTTCGTAAACGAAGATGGCGAAGCTTACATCGTAGGCAATGAAGTTGCAGAGAAATGCATCAATCTTTATGTAGATCTGGTTAAGAATGACGTTGTTAAACTTGTAAATAACTGGGATGAATATATCGCTACTATTACAGGCGGTGAGGCAGCAGGTATTGTAAATGGTAACTGGATCACAGCTACTCTGATGTCTACAGAAGATCAGAAGGGTCTGTGGCAGATCACAACAATGCCTAAAGTAGACGATGTTGATACAGCTACAAACTATGCAAACAATGGTGGATCTTCCTGGTATGTTACATCCAACTGCCAGAATGTAGAACTTGCAGAAGATTTCCTTGCAAGTACATTTGGTTCCAGCACAGATTTCTATGATGCAATCCTTCCGGAAGCAGGTGCAATCTCCTGTTATCTGCCGGCAGGTGAATCTAAGGTTTACAACGAGCCAAATGAATTCTTTGGTGGACAGCCAATCTTCTCCACAATTGTAGAATACTCTTCTCATATTCCGGAGTTCACAAAAACACCGTATCATTATGAAGCAAGAGAATGCGTCAACACAGCAGTTGTAAATATCGTAAACGGCACACCTGTAGAAGATGCCCTTCAGGAAGCTCAGGATACTCTGGCATTCAAGATGACTGAATAAATTCTGATCGCAGGATCAGATGATGTCAGGATTGCGGGAACAGTGAAACTGTGAAGCAATCTGTAGACAGTGATTAAGTGAATGAAAACAGGTAAGTGCGGGGGACTGCCAGCAGTCCCCCATCTTACTGCAAAGAGTTGGTAATTGTCCGGCAAAATGCTGAACAGTTACAGAGTTTTTTGAAAGGAGGAGTTCACGTGAATTCTAAGAAAAAAGGTATGTCTCTGCTTGGCAAGCAGAGGGCAGCAGGATGGACGTTCCTGGCTCCTGCAACTATCATGATCGCGATCATGAGCTTTTATCCAATGATACGTGCATTTATCATTTCCCTGCAGACCGGAGCCGGAGCAAATATGAGATTTGCAGATCCGATCTTCAGCAACTATAAACGTATTCTGGCAGACAAGGTATTTCAGCAGTCTATTGTAAATACATTCCTGTATCTGATCATTCAGGTGCCGATCATGCTGGTACTGGCAATTCTTCTGGCGCAGCTTCTGAATAACAAAGATCTGAAATTTAAGGGATTCTTCCGTACCTGTGTATTTCTGCCATGTGCAACATCCCTGGTATCCTATTCATTGATCTTCCGTTCCATGTTTGCTACAGATGGTCTGATCAACAGTATTCTGATCAAACTTGGAATCTTATCTACCGGCTATAATTTCCTGGGGAATTCCGCCAGTGCCAAGATTGTAATTATCCTTGCGCTGATCTGGAGATGGACCGGATATAACATGGTATTCTATCTGGCAGGACTTCAGAATATTGAATATTCTGTATATGAAGCAGCCAAGATTGATGGCGCCAATGGCTGGAAGACTTTCTGGAAGATTACTGTTCCGCTTCTGAAACCGACAATTATTATGACATTTATTATGTCAATTAATGGTACACTGCAGTTGTTCGATGAGTCTGTCAACCTGACAAAGGGTGGACCGGCAAACTCAACAATCACAATGTCCCACTATATTTACAACACATGTTTTATTAACGTACCAAACTTTGGATATGCAGCAGCAATGTCATTTATCATATTCATTATGGTAGCTGTACTTGCATTTATTAATTTGAAAGTAGGTGATACACGTGACTAAGAAAAACAAATCAGCCATTCAGAGAAGATTGATTCCAACCTATATTTTTCTGATCATCGTGTCATTTATTTCAGTATTCCCGTTATACTGGATGATTTCAGCTGCAACTAATACATCCACAGATGTATCACGTGGACGAATTATTCCGGGAAGCCATTTTATGGAAAACTTCCGTAATCTTACATCCCAGCAGCCACTGTGGAGAGCACTTGGAAACTCTTTCTTTTATGCAATCCTTACTACAGTGATCTGTCTTCTGATCTGCTCTATCGCAGGTTACGGATTTGAAGTTTACCATGATAAGTGGAAAGACAGAGTATTTTCAATCCTGCTTCTGGCTATGATGGTTCCGCAGGTTGCAACTATGGTTCCGTTATTCAAAATGTTCTCCAAGGCAGGACTTTTGAATACAGCAGTAGGTTTTATCCTTCCGATTATTTCCACGCCGTTTATGATCATGATGTTCCGTCAGAATGCCAGATCATTCCCGGTTGATATTATTGAAGCTGCACGTATTGACGGACTCAGCGAAGTAAGGATTTTCTTCCAGATGTTCATTCCTACAATGAAATCTACATATGCGGCAGCTGCTGTTATTACCTTTATGAATGCATGGAACTCTTATCTGTGGCCAAAGGTAATCATGACAGACAACAAGGCAATGACCATGCCAATGCTGATCGCCAACCTGATCACAGGTTATGTGACAGATTATGGTATGCTGATGTGCGGTGTATTGTTCTGTTCTATTCCTACAATGATCGTATTCTTTGTATTACAGAAACAGTTTGCAGAAGGTATTACCGGAGCAGTCAAATAAAAAAATTGAAAAAGAGAACACCCGGCAGATTACGAAAAGTAATTTTGCCGGGTATTTTTTGCCTGTTTATAAATAAATACATTCAAATTTGAGTAGGCATACAGGAAAAAGTAGGGTAAAATAATGCATATGCTGAAAGAATGGGAGAAAAGATATGAGCATTGAATTAAATATTCTGGACTGGTTCCAGACTCTACACACGCCGTTTCTGGACAAATTGATGGTGTTTATTACGAGCTTGGGGAATGCAGGGATTATATGGATCGTGATGACGATAGTATTTCTTCTGATTCCTAAAATGAGAAAAACAGGTGCAGTTATGACAGCTGCTTTGATAATAGATTTATTACTTTGCAATGTAATATTAAAAAATCTGGTGGCAAGGACAAGACCTTATGATGTAAATACAGGAGTGCAGCTTCTGGTATCCAGACTTCATGATTATTCTTTTCCGTCAGGACATACAGCGGCGGCATTTGCTTCGGTAACTGCTTTATATCTGGCAGGAGAAAAGAAGCTGTGGAAACCGGTTCTGGTTCTTGCCTGTCTGATAGGAATATCAAGATTGTATTTGTATGTGCATTATCCCACAGATGTTCTTGGCGGAGCCCTGGCAGGCGCTATATCAGGATATCTGGGATATCGGTTCATCCAGACCATTTTTTACAGAATAAAACAAAAGAGGGAGGGCTGTGCCAAAAGTGAAGAATAAGAAAAAGAAATCCAGTATTATTCAGGTCAGTATCGGTGTTCTGGTAGTTATTCTGGCTATCCTTATTATTATAATGATGGGAATTGTTTCTGATATTCAGGGAACGGCCCGTATTGTAAATTATACCGGTTTAGTCCGTGGAGAGACACAGAGGATCATCAAGCTGGAGGTTACCGGGGAACAGGACGATGCAATGATCCAGGAAGTAAAGTCTTTCATTGATGGTCTGCGCAATGGAAATACGAAACTGAATCTGGTATATCTGAAGGATAGGGATTTTCAGAATAAAATGCAGGAACTGGACGAAGGCTTTTCTGGTCTGTATAACGAAATCTGTTTAGGGAGATCTGAAGGATATGAAAAAACAGATATTATATCCAGAAGTGAGGATTTCTTTGTGATCTGTGATGAAGCAACAGGTCTGGCCGAAAAATATTCGCAGAAAAAAGCCACATCCTTATCATTGCTTGAAAAATATATTACAGCAGATATTGTTGTATTGATGCTGCTGATCGCATATGAGTTCATCAAAGCAATACAATATGCTGCAATGAACCGTTTGCTGCAGCGAAAGGTATATCTGGATGATGCAACGGGACTTCCGAACAAAAATAAATGTGAAGAATTGCTGAGTGAGACAGAACCGGATGCAGATACCGGTGTCTGCAGTTTTGATCTTAATAATCTCCGGCGTATTAATGACAGCAGAGGTCATGAAGCCGGTGATGCCTATATCCGTAGATTTGCCATCTGTCTGCGGGCTTCCATGCCGGCCGAGCAGTTTGTGGGAAGAGCCGGTGGAGATGAATTTCTTGCAGTTACCCATGGACTGGACAGGGAACAGATGATACAGTGCCTTGAAAAGGTGCGCAGGGATATGACAGAGGAATCCAGAGTGTATCCGGATACTCCCCTAAGCTATGCGGTGGGATTTGCACTGGCCGGCGATTTTCCCGGAAGTACAATGAGAGAACTGTTTAATTGCGCAGACAAAAACATGTATATCAATAAGAATCATGTGAAACGGGAAGAGGCTGCAGCAGAAAAGAATCAGGGATATCAGCTGTTAAAGCTGCTTAATCAGCATGGCAGTAATTTTTCAGACTGTCTGTATTGTGATGCCAGGATGGATACCTATCGGGCAATTCGTTCCAGTGAAAATTTTTTCCTGGCCTCTGATGGTGCATATTCCGGAGCAGTGGAACAGATCATAGAGGAACAGATTGAAAAGTCCTGTCAGGCAGATATCCGTGAAGGACTGCAGATTTCGGAGCTTCAAAAGAAGATGCATACGAAGGAAGACGTGCTGGAATATGAGTATAATATCGGGAAACAGGGGGCATATAACCGCCTGACACTGATTCCGGTGGACTGGGATGAGGACAAAAAGCTGCATCATTTTCTTCTGGCATTTGAAACCATCCGAAAGACTTCTGAAGGTCAGACAGGTGCAAAAGAGCAGCTTCAGCTCTATTATGAACAACTGAAACAGTCAATCCTGGAAAATGACAGCTATGTGGATGCGCTTCTGGAATTGTCAGATGTGATCTATACAGTAAATCTGACAAAGGATGCTCTGGAAAGAAGGATCGTACTGAATGGAAAAGAACAGAAGAGTCGGGAACTTTTTATGGACTATCCGCTTCCATGTTCTTATCGGGATTATTGCTGGGAATATGAGAAAAAAATCACCCAGGAAACAATTGCCGGTTACTGTATGACAGATAATTGTGAAAAGCTTCGTAAGAGGTTTGAGAACGGAGAAACCAATATGTCTGTGGAATATTGTGCCCGCGAAGACGATGGAAGTATCCGTTGGGTACAGAAAACAGTTCTGATGACCAAAATGGTGGTGTTTGATACAGAAATTCTTGCTGAGGTGCCTATGATCTATGCGATCATTCTGCTGCAGGATACCACACAGAGACATGAACGGGATGAGCAGGAACAGGCGCGCCTTCAGGCAGCATTCAATGAGATGCGTGCCGAGAGCAGGGCAAAAACCAATTTCCTAAGCCGCATGAGCCATGATATCAGGACACCTTTGAATGGTATTATTGGTCTGTTAAAGATTGACGAGACCCATTTTGAGGATAAAGCACTGATACGGGAAAATCATAAAAAGATGAAGATAGCAGCGGATTATCTGCTCTCCCTTATCAATGATGTTCTGCAGATGAGTAAAATAGAGGAAGGTCATATTGTTCTGACTCATGAATATATCTGTCTCAAAGATCTGGTCTATGAGATTGAGAGTATTATCACTCACAGGGCAGCAGATGAGGACATTCAGTGGATTTATGAGAAAAATAAGGAGGATATTCCCTATCCTTATGTCTATGGAAGCTCACTGCATCTTCGCCAGATTTTTCTGAATATCTATGGAAACTGTATTAAGTATAACCAGCCGGGAGGAAAGATTACTACGGTAATGGAGGCTGCAGATGTACAGGATGGAATCTGTACATACAGATGGACGATTTCTGATACAGGTATAGGGATGAGTGCAGAGTTTCTGAGCCGCATTTTTGATCCGTTTTCACAGGAAAAAACAGATGCCCGGAGTGTTTATCAGGGAACCGGTCTGGGAATGGCGATTACTAAGGGATTGATTGAGCAGATGAATGGAAGTATTGAAGTGACAAGTCAGGTGGGCGTTGGAACTGTGTTTGTCATTACCATTCCATTTGAGATTGCCCGGGAACAGAAAAAGGATAAGGAAATTGCTGAGAAATATGATATTCGTGGATTGCATCTGCTGGCAGCCGAGGATAATGAGCTTAATGCAGAAATCATAGAAATGCTGCTGACAGATGACGGTGCCAAGGTTACAGTTGCAAAAAACGGCAGACAGGCGGTGGAGTGCTTCGAAAATAATTCTCCGGGAACCTTTGATGCCATATTAATGGATGTTATGATGCCTGTTATGGATGGCATTGCAGCAACAAAAGCCATACGTGCCATGGACCGGCCAGATGCAAAAACAATTCCGATCATTGCAATGACTGCAAACGCATTTGAGGAAGATGCCAAAAGATGTCTCGCAGCCGGTATGACCGCACATCTGGCAAAACCATTTCAGATAGAAGATGTAGAGAAAACTATTGTGGAGTGCTGTGGAAAGTAATGTCATTTGTAAGGTCTGGTGTTATGAGTAAATTATCATAAATAGAGTTAAAAGTCTGGATGATGAAAATATGAGCAGAGAAAGGCGTAAGTCACAGAAATGTGGGTTGCGTCTTTTTTTGTCGGTTCACAAATTCTTCACAAAAAAATTAGCACTCACCTCTTGACAGTGCTAATAATAAGTGTTATATTACAGCTAGAACAAAGGAAGGGGAACAAAAAGAGAACAAAGAAATAAGTTCCATGAGATTCCGAATAACCTAAGTTCCAAAGAAACAAGGTAAAGATGCATAACTGAGAGTCCATCATATATAGATGGACGGTATAGAAAAGGAGAGATGACTTATGTTGATGCCTAGTATTTTTGGAGAAAATTTATTTGATGACTTTTTTGGAGATTTTCCATTTTATTATGATGACAGAGCAATGAAAGATACAGAGAAGAAACTTTACGGACGCAGAGCCAGCCATATAATGAAAACCGATATCAAGGAAACTGATAAAGGCTATGAACTGGTCGTAGATCTTCCGGGATTTACCAAAGATGAAGTAAAGGCTGATCTGGAGAATGGTTATCTGACTATCAGTGCAGAGAAAGGCCTGGATAAAGATGAGCAGGAAAAAGAGACAGGACATTATATCCGTAAGGAACGTTATGCAGGTGCCTGCAGCCGTAGCTTCTATGTAGGTAAAGAAGTTGAGAAAGAAGACATTAAAGCAGAATTCAAACATGGTATCCTCACATTATTTGTACCAAAGAAAGAAGCAAAACCAGCAGTAGAACAGAAGAAAACAATTGCCATTGAAGGCTGATGAATAAATATTCTGACTGACCCGTTAAGGGTCAGCCAGAGATTAAAAACAGATATAAAAAATAAAAGCTTACACTAAAAGATTGAAGATAAAAGGTTGAAAAAACCTGTAAAGATAGATTTGGAAAGTAAATCTGGCGAACAGATTTGACATATATAAAATATATTAGAAAAGGAGATATGACTTATGTTAATGCCTAGTATTTTTGGAGAAAATTTATTTGATGACTTTTTTGGAGATTTCCCATTTTATTATGATGACAGAGCAATGAAAGATGCAGAGAAGAAACTTTATGGACATAAAGCAAATCATGTAATGAAAACTGATATCAAGGAAATGAATAACGGATACGAACTGGTTGTAGATCTTCCAGGATTTAAGAAAGATGAAGTTCATGCAGCACTTGAAAATGGTTATCTGACCATTAGTGCAGAGAAAGGCCTGGATAAAGACGAGAAAGAAAAAGAGACAGGACGTTATATCCGCAGAGAACGTTATGCAGGTGCCTGCAGTCGTAGCTTTTATGTAGGTAAAGAAGTACATCAGGACGACATCAAAGCAGAATTCAAACATGGTATCCTGACATTATTTGTTCCGAAGAAAGAAGCAAAGCCAGCAGTGGAACAGAAGCACAGCATCTCCATTGAAGGATAATAAATGCTAAGTTACAGCAACGGGGGGTCAAATCTTTTGGCTTCCCGTTGTTTGCATAATGAGGATTGCAGAAATATGAAATCAGGAATGATTGCGTTAGAATGTGTTTATGAGGGAAGGTGATGATATTGAAAAGAGACTACTATGAAGTTCTGGGCGTGAACAAAAATGCGGATGCAGCAACGATTAAGAAAGCATACAGAAAACTGGCCAAGAAATATCATCCGGACAGCAATGAGGGAAATGCTTCGGCAGCAGAGCATTTTAAGGAAGTAAATGAAGCCTATGATGTTTTGAGTGATGAGAAGAAGCGTAAACTATATGACCAGTTCGGCCACGCTGCTTTTGAAGAAGGCGCCGGTAATTATGGAAACGCACAGGGAAGTCCTTTTGGCAGTGGCTTTGGCGGAGCACAGGGCAATCCTTTTGGTGGCGGTTTCCATGGCTCGTACAGTGATGGCAATGGTTATCATGAATATCATTTTGAAAATGGCGAAGATATGGATGATATCCTGAAGAACATCTTTGGTGGTGGATTTAAGAAGAGTAAATCATCAGGTGGTTTTGGAAGCAGCGGCTTCGGTGGCAGTGGTTTTCACGGAAGCGGTTTTGGCGGATTCGGAAGTAATGGAACTGATGGTTTCGGCAGTGGCTTTGGTACAGGCGGAAGTGATTTCCGCAGTCAGGGCTTTGGTGGTTCTTACAGCAGTAAAGGTGAGGATCTTCATGCAGAGGTTACTGTCAGCTTTGATGAAGCTGCTTTTGGCGGTAAGAAGGTTATTCGCCTGCAGAGCAGCAACGGTGGTGTCCAGAATTATGAAGTCAATATTCCGGCAGGTATTGAATCCGGTAAGTCTATCAGACTTAAAGGAAAAGGATATCCGGGAGTGGGCGGAGGTGAAGCCGGTGATCTGCTTCTGAAAGTAAATGTTCAGGATAAACCGGGATATAAACGGGAAGGCAGAGATGTTTATACAACTGTAAATATCCCATTTACAACAGCAGTATTTGGTGGTGAGGCAAAGGTTCACACCATTTACGGTGATGTTCTCTGTAACATCAAACCGGGTACTCAGTCCGGAACGAAGATACGTCTGAGAGGTAAGGGTATCGTTGCCATGAACAATCCGTCTGTACACGGTGATGAATATGCAACTGTACAGATTGAAGTTCCGACAAACCTGACACCGGATGCAAGACGGAAACTGAAAGAATTCGAACAGGAATGTAATGGAAGCCGCAGAAGCCGTGGATTTGGCAGCGGGAGTGCGGCGTGAAGAGTAATCAGAAATATTTTTGAGAATATAGTGAAGCAATTTTACAGAGAAACGAAAAGGATACATGCACAATAAAATCACAGTGCATGTATCCTTTTGGCATAATAGGGAAAAATATTCTATGAGCTTTTTCTGATATAGAATATTGTTTATCTGGGTTCTTTCCCATCACGGAAGAGTATCATCATTTCTTTGGTCAGGCTGATATTATTGCCCTGATCCGGGATTTTGTCACGTTCTACCCACTGTGCCATGGAGAGTTCTTCATGGTCAACAGTCAGGGTATCATCACCGTCTACATCACAGAAGAATCCAAACAGCAGAGAGCTGCTGAAGGACCATGGCTGGCTCTTGTAGTAGCGGAGATTTTTGACTTTCAGACCTACTTCTTCCATTACTTCACGGTGTACGGTTTCTTCGATGGTTTCCCCGATTTCTGCGAAACCTGCAATCAAAGCATAGCGTTTGAAGCTGCGTCCCTCATATTTGGAGAGGATGATCTTATCTCCATTTGTAATCCCCACAATAACAGCAGGGCACAGAACCGGATATTCGTGATTGCCACAGGAAGGGCATTCCATCATACGTTCCTTTTGGCTGTGAATCATTGGTTTTCCGCAACAGCCACAATGCTGACGATTGCTGTACCACTGGAACAATTGATGTCCTGTAATTCCTGCAAATGCCAGATGTTGCGGATGTGCAGTACGCAGGACACGTACATCTTGAAATTCATAGTCAGGAAGAAGTACAGTATCCAGATGTGGGATCAGATAAAAGCGCTGGTCATCAATGGAGAAGAGGTAGATATAGTTCACATAAAGATTATCGAGCCTTCCATCTAATTCCTGGAAACGTGGAAATGTGATCGCCTCTTCACGATCCTGCCGGGGAAGAAGAATTCTGCCATTTTCATAGGTGAGGATGAAGCTGTCTTTATCCGGGGCAGAGGGTTTGTATTCGTTATGGTAAATATGTGGTGCGATGTCTTGAATCATAATGTAATAGTCCTTTTCTGAAAAATATGAGGAGATAATGAGAATACCTGAAAGGTACAGACTGTTTAACGGTCGGTTTATTATCTGCTCATAGTATATTCCTGAGCTTTTATAAAAGCAAGAGACAAAAATATCTGATTATAAAAAGATATTTTCCAAAACAGTAAGCTCTGAAAAAAATAAAATAGCGTATTGCACTTTGAAAAAGCAAGTGGTATAATCAACTTAGAAAATTGGTAATACCAAAAAGAAAACGAGTAATACTTCAAGGAGGGCTTTTACAGTTATGGGTTACGTGAAATGGAGTTATGACACATTAAATACTTTTTGCCACGACGTATTTCGGAAGTTTGGTTTCAATGAGGAACAGACCAATATTATTAAAGATGTTTTGCTTACCGCAGACCTGTACGGGATTGAGAGTCACGGAATGCAGAGAATGGTAAGATATGATAAAGGAATTGAGAAAGGTACAATTCATCCGGATGCGGAACCGGAGGTTGTATTTGAGACGCCTGTATCAGCAGTGATCGACGGACATGATGGAATGGGACAGCTGATCAGTCATTTTGCAATGGAGAAAGCAATTGAGAAAGCGAAAACAACAGGTGTTGGTTTTGTTTCAGTAAGAAATTCCAATCATTTTGGTATTGCTGGATATTATGCGGAAATGGCTTCTAAACAAGGACTGCTTGGAATGGCATGCACTAACTCAGAAGCGATTATGGTACCTACCTTTGGACGTAAGGCAATGTTAGGCTCCAACCCGATTGCAGTAGCAATGCCTGCAGAACCTTATCCTTTCCTTTTTGACTGCTCTACAACAGTTGTAACCAGGGGAAAACTGGAAATGTATAATAAATCAGGCAAACAGCTTCCTGAGGGCTGGGCTCTCGGAGCAGACGGACATGAAAGTACGGATGCACCGGCTGTACTTGCAAACATTGTCGGCAAGAAAGGCGGCGGAATTATGCCACTTGGCGGCAACAAAGAGGTAAACGGAAGCCATAAAGGTTATGGATATGGAATGCTCTGTGAGATTTTCAGTTCTATTCTTTCTATGGGTGTTACTTCTGATAAATGCTGTACATTTAAAGACAAAACAGGTATCTGCCATGGATTTGCAGCAATCGATCCTGCAATCTTCGGAAATGCAGATGATATCAAGGCGCATTTCTCAGAATATCTGGAAACTCTTCGCCAGAGTCCGAAGGCCGAAGGTGCAGAGCAGATTTATACTCATGGTGAGAAAGAAATTATGGCAGAAAAAGAACGCAGGGAAAATGGCATTCCAGTAAATGACAATACTATGGTTGAACTGGCTAATCTCTGTAATTATCTGAAGATAGATTTTGGAGCTTATTTTAAAGATTATGAGCTGCCAAAAGACAGTAAGTTTTTCAGCGGAAATTATTAAACATAAATTATTAAACAGAAACCATCTTACTGATAATATTAACTATAAAATATTTTAAATATACCTTTTTTTGAGACAACTGTTTATCAGTATGTGGAAATAAAAAAGACTGCATAGTTTGGTGCTATTTATAAAAATTACAGATAGTACCGGGTATGCAGTCTTTTTGTTGCTGTTTACGTCAATCCGCATGCAGTCATCCAACGAAGTGTGTTTCTGTTCACTTCGTGTTCTATAATGTTTACTGGTAATGTCTTATGGAGTACATGGCTAAATATACAGTAAACTTTAATGCGTTTCTGCGTCTTTATTTTTATGCGAGTTCATGTCATCGTTGTCGGTCATGAGATATTTGCGGATGCCGAAAAGAATCGCAATACTGATCACGCCGAGAAGTGTCTCATTTGGACCAAGATGTTCAACGACCATCTGACGTGCAGTGGCGAACATCAGGACTTCGACAACAGTCTGTGCGGAATGCTGGCAGAGCATTTTTACAAACTCTACACCGACTACCAGGGACAATGCCTGGGACAGGAAGCTGGTGAAGAATTCTGTATCCATATCAGGAACAGCGGTGCCTGCGACTTCCATGATCAGACGGATTCCGGCCAATGCGATCACTACAAGGATAATGATGGATAACACGATTTCTGTGTAGCGGGAAATGTTGTAGATAATACTGTTAAAATGTTTACGAATGTTGTGGTTTACCTGTCTTTTAGGATTCATACTTAATGGAGTCCTTTCTATAATTAATTTAACCGAATCAAGCAAATAGCGAAAGCGGATTGACAATATCCGCCTGGTTTGTGCATATTCTTGAAAGATTGACAAAATTATACCGTGTTTTATAAGGCATGACAAGTAGAAGCACAGACAAAAATATATTGACAGACTACCCGGGGGGGGGGGATATTATGAAAATTGAATTAAAATAGTTGACCAAGTATTCCTGGTAGAGTTTTATCGGGTGGTCAAAAGGAGGAAAATATGGCAAAGAGAAAGACATCAGCAGCACTGGCATGGATGCTGACTGCAGCGATGGCAATTAATTCTGGAAGCGTTGTATGGGCTGCAGAGGATGGTATGATTTCTGTGGAACGTATTGATGCAGGCGAGACAGCGGAGTTTTCGGATTCTTCCGAAGAAATTAGCAGTCTGGTAAATGAAGCAGGAGAAAATGTTACAGAAAATGAAGATACAGTGACATTCTCTTCAGGGGAGTCTGTAAGTGCGTTGGCAGATGGAGACGAAGAAACTACAATTACCGGTGTAACTGTAAGCAATCCGGAAAGTATTCCGAGCGTTTTTTACAAACAGTTTCTGGATCAGTCATTTGGAGATACCGGTGAACTGGATTTGAAAAATGCAGTAAAAAATACCACGTTTAATATTAACCTGTCAAATGGTGAAAGTAAAACAGTAACAGGTTTGGGCGAAGTAGAAGGATATGGAACAGTTTCTATTGATGATCCATACGATGGCTATAGAAATTATCCGGAAGGTTCTCATCCTCTGAGCTTAAAGATTGGTGCAGGAAAATATGATACAGATTATAATTATTCTGTTCAGGATGTAAAAAATATGCCTGAGGATTATAAGGTATCTGTTCAGTCCGATGATGCATTTATTCCTGTAAAATCAGTTGCGGATGGATTAAATATTAAGAGATTTTATTTCGAAAATACATCTGATACGAAAAAGACTTTTCAGATTAAATTTAACAGCCAACAACATGACATTGACAGAGCATTGGTTTCAGTAGATAGAAAGAAAGCGGAACGTATGGAAAGTGTAACCAGTGCAGATCCCTTTTTAGTTGAACTGGAAGCAGGAAGTAAAGCATATGTTGAATATAGCGGTTCAGCTGATGCAGTTAATATTAAAGAGAAGAATCTGGATATTAAGAGTGTACGGTTATTGACTCCACAAATATTTAAGGATCTTGGCGATGAGTATGGAAAATATACATATAATTTAGATCGACTGTCTGTGGAGGTAAAAGCTGAAATTGACGGAAAAACTGTATACTATACTGGACGTGACATTTCACAGCTTGGTGGAATAAATTACGAAATAGAAAATGCTACAGGAAAAATATGGGACTTACCAGACGGGGAATACTCATTAACATGTAGTTTTGGCTCTCTGCCAAAAAAAGTTAATGTAGAGAATAAACTGCAACTGGTAAGCTATCATGATTACTATAAAGAGAATGAAAATCCGGTAGGAGAAGATAGTAATAGCATTACAGTGGAATTCGATAAGGGAAAACCATATAATGATTCTATGTGTGTTGGCGCTACAATTAAAACTGTAGGAACTTATGTAGTGCAGATTAATTATAATGATACAGTAAATGTGAACGAAAATGAATTTGAAGCTTTCAAATGGGGAAATAATGTATATCATCATATGGGTGGCGTGATGAAGCTTACATATAATGTAGGAAAATTTTCACCAGGACCATTGCTTGTATGGGCTAAAAATGCGAAAAGTTTTACAGTTACAAAGGTAAGCAAAGAAGAATTAGAAAAATTATGTGAGAAATGTGCAAAGCTTAACAAGTCTGATTATACGGGAGAAAGCTGGGCGCAGTTAGAAGCACAGTTAAAAAATGCCCAAGAACTTTTAGCACAAACGGATATTTCAGAAAATCAGATGGCAAAGGCGATTGTAGATTTGAATGAAGCTATAGAAGCATTACAGAAGTCTTCAGAACCAATAGTAACACCAAGTCCGGATCCAGAACCAACAGTAACACCGAGCCCAGATCCAGAACCAACAGTAACACCGAGCCCGGATCCGGAACCAACAGTAACACCGAGCCCGAATCCAGAACCAGACACTCCATCCCAGCCTACTCCGGCACCAGTACCAGAGGGATATCCAGACGGAACAAAATCTGATGTGAACGGAAACTTTACAACTCCGAATGGTACAGTTATTAAGAATGACGGAAGCATCACTCTTCCGGATGGTAGTGTACTCAAGGCTGATGATCAGGGTAAGAAGCCTTCTATTGATAAGGAAGGAACTGTCACAGATACAAATGGAACAACTGTAGATGTAAATGGAAATATTACGCTTCCGGGTGCAGATTTAAATGATTCAACCGATAATATTGCTGTTACTACAGGCAAGGATGGCGTCAGACCACAGTATATACAGAGTGAAGGTGCTGTTATCACAGCAGAAGGCAGTGTGATCAGCAGACCTGGCCTTGAAGATGTTGAAACCGGAGCCGGCTGGAAAGTAACCAAAGAGGGTATTGCGACTGATACAGAAGGCAATGTATATGATGTTGATGGCAGTGTCAGAACCAGTGAAGGAACCTATACAAAACCTGCAAAAGCAGTTGTAAATGAAACACAGGATTCCGGAAATACCGCAAAAGTCAAAATGACAGAGTGCAAGGGAGCACAAGGTTATGATTATGTTATTGGAAAATCTGCTGATCTGCTTCAGACAAGGGAATATGAAAAGGTTATAAAAAATCAGTCTTCAGCAGAAGCATCATTCCGATATACAGATAAGGGTACCTGGTATGTAGCATGCCATGCATGGACTCGAGATGCTGATGGAAAGAAAGTATTTGGTCAGTGGTCTGAGGTTCAGAAGTTAGAAGTAACAGCTATTACACCAGAGATACCGAAGATTGAGAAAGTAGTCACAAAAGGTTCTAAGATAACAGTAACTTATACTGCATGTGAAGATGCAGAGGGATATGATGTTGTGCTTGGAACAAAATACATGAAAGCAAATGGTGAAAAGCGTCCAACTGATTACGGTAAGTATGTAAAGAAGGTGAAGGGAAACAAGGTAACTGTAACCTTTACAAATGTAAAAGCAGGTACTTACTATATTGGCTTACATGCATGGAATCGTACATCAGAAGATGAGACCAAGGTATTTAGCCAATGGTCAGAGACTGTCAAAACTAAGAAGAAATAGTTTGTATTATAATTAAAAATTGTAACTATAATGAATGAGACTGTAGCGTTTCAATGATATCTATTATTTATGGATAATGTTGAAACTACAGTCTCTTTTTATATCTTTGAATGTTTAGTGGTCATTTACTGAGCAGTACTGAAATGTGATATATGAAAACAGAGTTTATAGAGTAGTAAGTTTCAATGATAGTTCATACAAATTGTAGGAATCCGGATGGAAAAATTCCACATATCTGCTTATATATTTTGGAGTATACAAATGATACAATAAAATCATCGAAAACAAGATAAAGAGCGACAATTTAACTAAATAAATATGGAAATGTGGGGGCGTTTCCTGAATTATATGAGGAGGTAGATCGTATGTTAACACCAAAACAGAATATGCTTGAAGTAATAAAAGGCGGTAATCCTGACAGATTTGTCAATCAGTATGAAGCAGTGCAGCTTCTGTTTCATCCATTTATGTTTGCTAACCCGCTTCTTGAGCCGGGTCAGGAAAATGTGGTAAATGCATGGGGCGTAACAAATACTTTCCCGAAAGGAGTTCCGGGTTCTTTCCCTGTACATACTCCTGATAAGATCGTAGTAAAGGATATCGAAGACTGGCAAGATTATGTTCATGCACCGTCTCTGAAATTTACTCAGGATCAGTGGGATATGGTGAAAGCCCAGTATGATGCAGTTGATGGTGAGCAGGCTTTTAAAGCAGCTTTCGTAGCACCGGGATTATTTGAGCAGACGCATCATCTCTGTGAGATCAGCAATGCGCTGGTTTACTATATTACCAATCCTGATGAAATGCATGATCTGATCAAGTATCTGACAGAATGGGAGCTGGAGCTGGCAGAAGGTATCTGTTCTAATCTTCATCCAGATGCAATTTTCCATCATGATGACTGGGGCGGATTGGACAGCACATTTATGAGTCCGGCAATGTTTGATGAATTTTTACTTGAGCCATATAAAGAGATTTATGGATATTATCACAGCCATGGAGTTGAACTGGTTATCCATCATTCTGACAGCTATGCTGCAACACTGGTTCCGTCTATGATCGAGATGGGAATTGATGTATGGCAGGGATGTATGGAGACAAATAATCTTCCGGAACTGATTAAGAAATATGGTGGCAAGATCAGTTTCATGGGTGGTATTGAGAATCGCGCAGTAGACTTCGAAGGCTGGACAGATGAGAATTGTGATGCAGTTGTACGTCGTGTATGTGAGGAATGCGGTAATAAATACTTTATTCCTTGTATTGCGCAGGGTGGTCCTGGTTCTGTTTATCCGGGAGTTTACAAATCCCTTTGTGATTCTATTGATAAGCTGAATGAAGAGAAGTTTGGTATTAAGGCTTCTGAGTCTACAAGACTTCCATGGCAGATTATGTTTTAACTGAATCAAGCAAGTCCCCCTGCTTCAATTGCGAGGTGCAATAAGCAGCGGGTGGGGACTATTAAATAAATGGACTGATTTTTAGTCTGGCAAGAGTTGAAAGAGACAGCTGGAGGTGTTTGCAAAATGATTATTATTGGTGAGAAAATTAATGGTTCTATTCCGTCAGTAGCAGAAGCAATCGCGAAAAGAGACGCAGAGTTTATCAAAGCGAGAGCAAAACTTCAGGCGGATAGTGGAGCTACATATATTGACTGTTGTGCTTCTGTTCCGGAGGCAGAGGAAGTGGAAACCCTGAAATGGATGATCGATTGTATTCAGGAGGTTACAGATCTTCCGATTTCTATCGACAGTCCAAGTCCGGATGTTCTGGCACAGGCTTATAAGTTTTGTAAGAAACCTGGAATTTTTAATTCTGTATCAGGAGAGGGACATAAGATTGATACGATTTTCCCGATTATGGCAGAGCCGGGAAATGAGGGATGGCAGGTAATTGCGCTGCTGAGTGACAATACAGGTATTCCGAAATGTGCAGCAGACCGTTTGAAAGTTTTTGACAAGATCATGGCGAAAGCGAAAGAGTACGGAATTGCTCCGAACAGGATTCACATTGATCCGCTGGTTGAGATGCTTTGTACTTCTGAGGATGGTATTGCAACGAATATTGAGACGATCACAAGTGTACGTGAGCAGTATCCGACCATTCATATTACGGCAGCGATCAGTAATATTTCCTTTAATCTGCCGGTTCGTAAGCTGATTAATTACGGGTTCCTGGTACTGGCAATGAATGCAGGACTGGACAGCGGAATTATGGATCCAACAAATAAGGATATGCTTGGCCTTGTCTATGCAACGGAGGCACTGCTTGGTCTGGATGATTATTGTATGGAATATATCGGGGCTTACAGGGAAGGCCTGATTGGTACAGCGAAGAAGAAATAAGCTGAATCTGAAGAAGCTGTGTAAATGAATTAAGTGGTTAGAATCTGAAATTAAGAAATAACAGGAGGATTTGATTATGTCTAAGATAAATGAAGTTGCGGAATTAGTTGAAAAAGGGAAAGCGAAATTAGTAGGACCGGCTGTACAGGAAGCTATTGATGAGGGTGATGATCCGGTTGCGATTCTCAATGATGGTATGATCAGTGCGATGTCTGTAGTTGGCGAGAAATTCAAAAATGGTGAGATTTTTGTTCCGGAGATGTTGGTTGCAGCTCGTGCAATGAAGAAAGGTGTTGAGGTTCTGAAACCGCATCTGGCATCTGGTTCTACAGGTGCACTTGGTAAGGTTATCATTGCTACGGTTTCCGGTGACCTTCATGATATTGGTAAGAACCTGGTTGCCATGATGATTGAGAGTGCCGGATTTGAGGTGATCGATCTTGGGGTTGATGTTCCGGCGGCTAAGATTATTGAGTGCTATAAAGAGAATCCGGATGTTAAGATCATTGCGCTTTCTGCACTGCTGACTACTACTATGCCGGCTCTGAAGGAGACTGTTGAGGCGTTGAATGCGGCGGATTTCAGAGGTAATATTAAGGTTATGGTTGGCGGAGCGCCAATTACTGAGGAGTTTGCTGAGGAGATTGGGGCTGATGGTTATTCAGATGATGCGGCCAGTGCG
Source organism: Blautia wexlerae (assembly GCF_013300825.1). GTDB lineage: Bacteria > Bacillota > Clostridia > Lachnospirales > Lachnospiraceae > Blautia_A > Blautia_A wexlerae_B. The sequence goes on along the minus strand of NZ_JAAIMY010000011.1, from coordinate 76,932 downwards.
GCTTCTCTGGCTAAGAAGTTGGCGGCCTGATCTGATTGGTTTATGCAGGTATTAGTATAAAATGAAAATATTATGAGGGGACTGCTCTGTGGAGTGGTCCCTTTGTGTTATGGAGTGGTATAATATTGTTGGTTGTTGTGATGCTTGGATTGGAAATGTGGGAGGTTTTTATGGCTTGGGTTAAGTTTGTGCGTGAAGGGATTGAGATAGAAGTGAATGCCGGGAGGTCTGTGTTGGAGGCGGAGATTCAGGCGGGACTGAGACCGGATGCGCCTTGTGGCGGTTTGGGGAAATGTGGGAAGTGTCTGGTTAAGATTAATGGTGAAGTGGTTAAAGCGTGTCAGGTGCGGATTTGTGAAGGTGAGACTTGTGTAGTGGAGACATTGGATAGGGCTGGCAATGAGAAGATTTTGACGGATGGATTTAACAGAGAAGTTGTGTTTGAACCGGGACTATGGATGGCTCAGGTTGAGCTGGAGAAGGCGAAAACAGGGGAGAAGCGGTCGGACTGGCAGAGGCTGCTGGATACGCTGGCGGAGACAGATGGTGAGGTTGAGCCGGGGCAGATGGAGGTGGATCTGAAGCTGGCGGGTGAATTGTATGGGATGCGCAGGGATTCTGATGAATGGTATGTGATTTACAGTAGACGGCGGATTCTGGAAATGAGGAAGGAAGCTGGTCGGAGGTGTCTGGCAGCGTTTGATATTGGGACGACTACCATTGCAGGGTATTTGCTGGATGGTGCGGATGGGAGGACTCTGGCAGTTGAGAGCAGGATGAATCCTCAGGCGCAGTATGGTGCGGATGTGATCATGCGGGCGAATTATGCGCTGGAGCATGGAACAGAAGCGTTAAGTATGTGTGTTCGGAAAGCGGTTAATGAGATGTTGGGAAGTCTGGCAGAGGATGCAGGGATAAGGAGAGAGGATATTTTTCAGGTGTGTGTTGTGGGAAATACCTGTATGCATCATTTGTTTCTGGGGATTTCTCCGGCTTCGCTGGTGCATGCGCCGTATACTCCGGCTGTGAGTGAGAGGCTTGTGCTGAATGCGGGGGATTACGGTCTGGCTGTGCAGGAGCGTGCAGAGTTGATCATGCTTTCGGATATTGCAGGATATGTGGGGGCGGATACCTGTGGATGTCTGCTGGCAATCAGGCAGGATCTGAGGGAAGAGATTTCTCTGATGATCGATATTGGAACGAATGGTGAGATGGTTCTGGGAAACAGGGAGCGGATGGTGACCTGTTCTACTGCGGCCGGGCCTGCTTTTGAGGGTGCGAAGATTGAGTGTGGAATGCGTGGAGCGGCCGGGGCTGTGGATCATGTGAAGTATGAGGATGGGAAGTGGAACTATACAACTGTTGGGAATAAGCCGGCGGTTGGTTTGTGTGGTTCGGGATTGATCGATCTGGTGGCGGGTCTTCTGGATGCTGGAATGCTGGATGAGAATGGTGTGCTGAGAAGCGGACAGGAGAAGCAAGATGCGTTTATTCTGGTACCGCCAGAGCGGGCCGGAAACGAGAGAGGGGTTTATCTGACTCAGAAAGATATCGGGGAGGTTCAGCTTGCGAAGGCTGCGATTGCGGCAGGGATTCGGATGCTTATGGAGAGGCTTGGGATTACAGAAGATGACATCGGTTCGGTATATATTGCAGGTGCTTTTGGCAACTATATGGATCCGGTCAGTGCAGGGAAGATTGGTTTGCTTCCGGCGACGCTTGTGAAGAAAGTGAAGCCAGTGGGAAATGCTGCTGGTGAGGGTGCGAAGATCGCACTTGTGAATGAGAAGGAAATGCTGGAGATGGATGAGCTGGTGAGAAAGATTGAATTCGTTGAACTGGCTGCTTCGGCTGATTTTCAGGATTATTTTATTGATGAGCTGGGGTTTGAGACAGGTGAATAATTTTATCTGCCTGATGAGGTTGCTATAGATTATACAAGAGAGTAAGGGGTTAGATTATGGATATAAAAAAAATAGAGCAAATGGGAATGGAACAGGGTTTTTCACATGTGGTATTGCTGGATTGTGATACGATTGAGCTGAAGCCGGAGGTGCGTCAGATGTGCGCAGCGGATACCTGTCATAAGTATGATAAGTGCTGGAGCTGTCCTCCGGGATGTGGCTCTCTTGAGGAATGTGAAGCGAAAGTCCGACAGTATAAGTATGGGATTATTGTTCAGACAGTTGGTGAATTGGAGGATGCTCTTGATGGTGAGGGAATGATGGAAACGGAAGCCAGACATAAGGAGTATTTTGTGAAATTTGAGAAGAAACTTCGGGAGATTTATCCGGATATGCTGGCGATTGGTGCGGGATGCTGTACGAAATGTAAGGTCTGTACTTATCCGGATGCTCCATGCAGATTTCCGAAACAGGCTTTCTCATCGATGGAGGCTTATGGGATGCTGGTAACACAGGTCTGCCAGGCCAATGATCTACAGTATTATTATGGGGATTGTACGATTGCTTATACGAGCTGTTACCTTCTGGAATGAATTTTGGCTACTTTACTGAGAACGGAATGAACAGTAATGTTCTCTGTGGAGGCTGCGGAAAGGGAAGTCAGTTTTCGTTGTAAATAACAGTGAGCTATGATAAAATACAGATATTGAAAGCGTAGAGCGTGTTTGAAAAATCAAAAAATCCTTCGCCGCAGGGCGGGGGATTTTTGGCAGAAGGTATTAAGGGTGGCTTGAGGATATGACAGTACTGGAACAGTTAAGAAAAACAATTGAAGACGGGCATCCGGGGGAGACAGAGAAGCTGGTGAGGGAGGCATTGAAGCAGCATATTCCTGCAGGGCGGATTGTGGAAGAGGCCATGACTCCGGCTATGCGAACAGTGGGAGAGAATTACAAATCCAATGGTGCGGATATTATTAAAATTCTGGCAGCAGCCCGGAGTGTGCGTAAGGGATTTGAATTGTTGGAGGAACAGGACTCGCAGTTTTGCAGGAGGAATATCGGAACTGTGATCCTTGGAACAGTGGAAGGTGATCTGCATGATGTAGGTAAGAATCTGGTTGCGCTCATGTTTCGTAGTGCCGGATTTAAGGTGATCGACCTGGGAGTGGATATTTCTGAGAAGCAGTTTCTGCGCGCAGTGAAACAGAATCCTGATGTGTTGATCGTGTGTATCTCCTCGCTTCTGAGTACTTCAATCCCAGAGATGGAGCAGGTGGTAAAGTCTCTGAAACGAAGCAGCAGTAGGCATAAATTTAAGATTATGGTTGGCGGAGGTGCAGTAACGGAGCAGCTGGCGAAGAATATGGGAGCAGATGCCTATACAGAGAACTGTATTGAGGCTGTGGAGGTTGCGAAGACGTTTATTGTGTGAGAACCGGGCTGACAGGTGCGTATGAGAAAGACATAATGTGAGTTAAATTGCTATAGAATTGACTGGTAAAATAGGTGCTTCAATTATGTGACAGGAGGATTGTAGACTTGCAGCTGTTATCAGTTTATTTATATGAAAAAATAAAAGAGAAATATGAAATTACGGAAAGGGGAACTTTATCCGATTCAGACGGATATCTGCGCCCCTTTTTGTGTTATGAAAAAAAAGAAACATTTCGACATGGGCATGTTTATGTGGTACAGAGATATGACAAAGAGTGGGAATCGGCAGTTCTGACTGCTGAAAATATACTCTGGGTATTTTGTGGGAGAGAGGAAATTGATGCTGCATCAGAAGAGCTTCAGCAGATTCCGTATATTCATATTGCACTTGATAGTCTGGAAGAAATAGCAGAATTTATGAATGATGTGCAGGAGATTTTTGATGCGGCTGATGAATGGGAACGGAAGATTCATGATCTGATGTTAGAACATGCCGGAATGGACAGGCTTTTGCAGGTGACATCGGAATTTCTGCAGAATCCGATGACTGTAACAGGACTGGATTTTACCTTTGTGGCGGAAGCGGGAAGCGAGTATCTGCCGCCGAGGGCGCGGCTGTATACAGATGACGGGTTGAATATGGAATATGTAAATGCGCTTCTGCAGAATGAGACTTATCGAGATATGGCAGATACGCATGAATATGTGATGTTTTCGGCTTACATCAGTGGATGTCGTTCGATGAACAGAAATCTGTTTGTGGATGGGAAAGCAACTCACAGGCTGGTTTTGACTGAGTGCAGATCAGAGATTACACTGAGAGTTATCTGTGTACTGGATATTCTGGTGGAGAAATTGGAGTATCTGCTTGCGCATGAAGCGGAGGAAGAAGATCCGGACAGGGATATGGAGCAGATTTTTGTGAGAATTCTGTCGGACAGGACTGCGGATTATATGCAGGTGAGCAGAGAACTGAGTGAACTGGGATGGAGCGGAAATCATGAATATATGTGCCTGATCCTGCAGATCACCTATCTGAATCAGCAGAATCTTTCCACAAAGGCAATCTGCCGATATATTAAGAAGAAATTTGAGGATTCAGTGAGTTTTCTTTATCAGGATGAAATTGTGGCATTTTTTGACCTTACCAGACTTGGAAAAAGCCAGGAGGAAGTAGCCGGAAAACTGGTTTATTTTATCAGGGATACTTATCTGAAAGCCGGATACAGCAGGGTGATGACAGGACATATGAATCTGAGACGGCAGTATGTGCAGGCGAAGACGGCTCTGGATGTAGGAAGCCGTAAGAAGCCTTATCTGTGGATTCATTATTTCGGTCAGGTGGCACTGACTTATATTCTGGAACAGGCAACAAGAAGATTGCCGGGAACAATGATCTGTCATGAAGGACTGCTGGAATTGAAGAAGCATGATGAGGAGAATCAGACTCAGTACATGGAGACATTGAGAGTGTATCTGGAGCAACATCTCAGTGCAACCCAGGCGGCAAGGGAATTGTTTATCCACCGCAGTACGTTTCTTTACAGGCTGGACAGGATTAAGGAAATCCTGCAGTCGGAGCTGGATGATCCGGAGGAGATTTTTTATCTGGAATTGTCGTTTAGGCTGCTGGAGCAGGAGCGAGAAAAGGAATAGAGACAGCAGAATAGTGTGTATGCAAAATATAATACAGTAAAAAGGACTGGCACATTGGCGAAAAACGTAATTTTCCGTCTATGACAGTCCTTTTGATATGTAATAATATGATACCGTTTAGTGTATCTGAAAAATGCGGGTCCCAAGATCAGAAAATCTTATCGTGCAAGCACGAACGACTTTGTGGCCTTTTGACCCTGATATCGGATTATTCTGCATTTTCTTCCGGTAACTGGGAAGTACAGTGTGGACAGCGTGTTGCTTTGATGTCGATTTCGCTCATACAGAATGGACATTCCTTGGTTGTCGGAAGGCTGGCTCTTCTTTCTTGGTACCGAGTGAGGTGACTTTGTTTACGGCTTTGAGCAGGCAGAAGAGGATGAAGGCCATAATGATGAAGTTTACTACGGATGCGATGAATGAGGATGCGAATCCGGATACATCCTGAAGTGTGTATGTAGCTCCACCTGTGAGTACGTTAAGAATCGGGTTGATGAAGTTGTCGGTCAGAGAGGTTACGATTCCGGAAAAAGCACCTCCGATAATAACACCGACTGCCATGTCCATGACATTGCCACGCAGGGCAAATGCTTTGAATTCTTCCATGAATTTTTTCATTGGAATTTCCTCCTTAAAAAGTGTGATACTATTATCATAACGTAGATGACTGGAATGGTCAATTATTTATAGAGGTTAGTAAAACCTAAAAAAGCATTGTAACAATGCGGATGAGATATTGTTACAATGCTTTTGGATGTACTATTCTTATGAAATCAGAATTTATTTTTCTCTCGTCTTTTAGCAGCTTCTTTGTATACTGCTTCATCTGTTCGTGCTGAGATGACGATTATTTTCATAATGTCATCTACATATTCCAGTTTGTAAACTACTCGGATACCTAAATCCCGGAATTTTATTTTTAAAAGATTTGTAAGATTGATTCCGTTTTTATTTCCGAGAGGTTTTCCATAGCCTCCTTTATCTGTGGGAAGAGGATTTTTTCTGACTTTTTCAATTCCTTTTACAACTTGGAGCTGTACGAAATGATTCAGTTTTTTCAGATCCTTTTTAGCTTCTTCGAGAAATTCTATATTCCATGTCATTCGATAGCAACATCCTCCGTTTCTTCTAATTCTTTTTCGGTTATTCCAAGTTCATCTAAAACAGAGGATAATGGAACTGTCGGTTTTGAACCGTTTTCTTCGAGTCGTTTGTTGGCTTCCAGCAATAAGAAATAATCTTCTTCTATCTCTGTGAGTCTGGTGTATTCTTCGGGAGACAGGATGATTGCTGATGGTTGATTATTCTTTAGTACGATTAATTCTTTTTCGGAACGTAAACGGTCAAATATTTTTGAAGCCTGGCCTTTGTTGAATTGTGAAATTGGAACCAGACATTGTAAAATATTTGTTGCAATTGCCATAAGAACACCTCCTGCTTTTTTCTTTTATTATATTCATAATGCAAATAAATATCAATAATTACATTAAAATTTATATATAAATTTTAATGTAATTATATTTTCTAATAAATGATCGAATAACTGCGCGTCGCATTCTTGTTACTTTAGTGATTATTCTGTTATGTGCAGGTGACAAATTCGAGTTGTAAACGTCTGTTTGGAATATTATATTCTGGCAAAAAAAAATTCAGGTACGCTTGAGCGTACCTGAATAAATGTTAAAAGAGATATTATGTTATTTAGCTTCTTCTTCGGCAGCAGCCTCTTCTTCAGCTTCCAGAGCCGGGTCTACATGAACGGCGGCTACGGATACAACTGCAGCTTCAGGGTCTGTCTTTAAGTCTACATCTTTGTCCTGGGCGATGGCGAGGTCTTTGACTTTGATTACGTCGCCGACTTTCATGTCACCGACATCTACCATAACTTTGTCTACCAGTGCTGATGGGAGAGCTCTGAAAGAGATTTCTTCCAGATGCTGCTGTAATACACCGGCTTCCAGTTTATCGTGGTTTACAAGTACGATCTCTGCTACGGAATGTACTTTCTCGTTGCTTACCAGTGCCTGGAAATCTATTTCATCCACCTGTCCTTTTAACGGATTGAACTGAATCTCTTTGATCAGTACGTCATATGACTGACCGTCTACATCCAGCATAATCTGGCTTCCTTTGTTACTTATCTTGAGAAGTTTCTCGACAGCAGATTTCTCGATTTTAACAGGAAGAGAACCTTCCATTTCTCTGCCAAATACGTTACCTGTAACGTAGCCTTCTCTTCTTAATCTTTTGGCCTTTGTGTCCATTGTTCTTTTTTCAGCTTTTAAAGTATTCATTTGACTTTTCCTCCATTTTTACAGCTGAGGTGACACGCTTGACACTATCTTTAATTTATGAACATCCGAAATGCTCCAGGTGGTGTTAAGTATTTTTAAGTATTCAGTTGTTTGTTCTTTATCTTTGTTACAGCTGTATTATAACACGCTAAAAATGAAATGCAAGAGGAAAATGTGAAGAGTTTGTGAAATCTTATAAGTATGCCGGATAAAAGTTCAAGTAAACACAAACAAAGCCCTCCGGAAGTGACCGCTTCCGGGAGGCTTTGCATTTAATCTAATTAATCACTATAACAATCCTCGTAAATAATGCATTTAAGAGGATTGCTATAATTACAGAGTATCATTTCTTCTGATATAACCAGGCTGTTCAGCCGGGGAAACGATTTCTTTTTTATGAACGAGTTTCGCCCATTTGTCGACTACTTCATTCTCTACGTGAACACCCTCACCTACAGTAACTTCAGCGAGAACAACACTGTTTCTTACAACAGCACCTTTTTTAATGACGCATCCACGACCGATTACGGAATTCTCAACAGTACCTTCAATCTGGCAGCCGTTGGAGATTACTGAATTCTTCACATCTGCAGTATTGAAATACTGAGTCGGGCAGGAATCATTGGTACGTGTATAGATTGGCCAGTTATCATGGAAAAGTTCCTGAGCTGACTTGTAATTAAGGAGAGCCATGTTTGCAGCATAGTAACTTGGGAAGTCTGTAATGCTTGCAAAGAATCCCTTGTGTGCAACGCCGCGGATGTCCAGAGTTTCGCATTTATCATTCAGGATGTCTGCCAGTGTATACATGGAAGAAAGATTCTTGGCTTCTTTGATTAGGCTGATGAAAAGCTCTGTTTTCATAACACAGGTATCCATATAAACATACTGATTCTTCTTATTACCATGATTCGGTTCGATGGATTCCACACCTTTCTGGCGGTTCAGTCCCAGAACATTACAGGTAAGATAAGCCTCTTTTGCATTATCAACAGCGTGATAAAGCAGGGTAACATCTGCACCGGACTCAATGTGTGTATGTAAAAACTGGTCAAAATCAATTGAATAAACCATATAGCTCGGGGCAATGACAACATACGGATGATTCATTCTGCTGAGGGACTCCATGTTGTCCAGATAGCAGGAGATATCGGTGTTATAGATATCATTGTCATTATTGTGCTCTGAGAAGAGAAGCTGAAGTTTGCCGCTCTTGGAGTTGATGTTGTAATGACGTCCTGTTCCAACGTGTTCTACAACAGAACGGGGTTTATTATTGATATAGACCTGAATACGTTCAATGTTGCTGTTGGTCATATTGGAGATAGGGAAGTCAATGACTCTGTATCTGCCAAGGAAAGAAAACGCACCGATTGGGCGATAATCCTGCATACCATCTACATAAATATTTCTCCCGGAAGAGCTTACGATTCCAAATGCCTTATACATATTATTCTGCCCCCTTTACGCGTTTCGCTACAAGCTCAATGTGCTCACTGTCTGCGGCACCGACAACTGCACCTTTACCGATGCGGACACCGTCAGCTACAAGTGCACGCTGAACAACGGCACCCTCTTCTACAACAACACCCGGCATCAGTACACTGTCGATAATTCTGGCACCTGCACCAATCTTAACACCTGTAAAGAGAACGGAATGCTTAACTTCGCCCTGAACAACACAGCCCTGTGTGATATATGCATCTTTAACATCTGCTTCTGCGCTGATGTACTGTGGAAGTGCGGTAACATCTTCTGTATAAATCTTCCATGACGGATCACCCAGATCCAGTTCATTCTTGGAACTTAACAGATCCATGTTTGCTTCCCAGAGAGAGTCGATGGTACCAACATCTTTCCAGTATCCTTCAAATTTATATGCATAAAGAGTTCTGTTATCGTTAAGCATAGTAGGGATGATATCCTTACCGAAGTCATGGCTGGAATCCGGATTCTTGATATCAGCCATCAGCATCTTGCGGAGGAGTTTCCAGGTGAAGATATAGATACCCATGGATGCAAGGTTGCTCTTCGGATGCTCAGGTTTCTCTTCGAATTCTACGATACGTCCGGATTCATCAGTATTCATGATACCAAAACGGCTTGCCTCTTTCATCGGAACTCCGATAACTGCGATGGTTGCATCTGCCTTTGCTTCTTTGTGGGCTGCAAGCATCTTGTCATAGTTCATTTTATAAATATGGTCACCGGAAAGAACAAGAACGTATTCAGGATCAAATTTATCAATGAAATCAATATTCTGGGAGATTGCATCTGCAGTTCCGCGATATACATTCAGATTCTCATCTGCTTTCTCACGTGGAGGAAGAACGTAAACACCGCTGTTTTTAGCATCAAGACCCCAGCGTCCGCCGGCTGCCACATAACTGTTCAGCTGGATAGATTCATACTGTGTAAGTACACCTACAACATCAACGCCACTGTTGGCACAGTTGCTTAAAGGAAAGTCTACGATACGATATTTACCGCCGTATGAAACGGCTGGCTTTGCCACTTTATTGGTAAGATCATGCAGACGGCTGCCACGACCGCCGGCCAAGATCATAGCCAACATACTATTTTGTTTCATAATAGTGAACCCTCGCTTTCATTTGTTATATGATATTATACAATTTTTTTTGGTATTTTTCCATAGGTTTCTTTAAAAATTATGTAAAATTTTCGCTACAAGTCAAGTAAAATCGACGAAAAAATATACATTATATACAAATATCGAGCAGAATTGTAAGACGGGAGGTTGCAGTTATATGTAAATTATGCTGATATATGAATTCTTATCAATCCTGCAGAGTACTGCAGACAAATCCATCAGAGAGTAAAGTTCACAGTAACGTATAAATTTAAGTGAAACAGGTGGACGTATGATAATTCTTACGCTATAATAGGTAAGAATTTACGTTGCTGTAAGCGGAGCGGACAGTAACAGATTTGAAGAAACGTAACTGTGAAAACAGTGAACAGTAACAACAGTTACAGAGGAACAGAGGTTATCACGTGAGTAAAAGAGAAGATTATAAACGATTTATCGTATTTTGTCTGGCGAGTCTGGTGGTTCTGGCACAGGCGGCGGTCTTTGCATGGGTGTGGTATTCCGTTTACAGAGGCCAGATCGACGAGCCTTTCTGGCGAAAAGGTAACTGGGTACTGATCGCAATCTATGGCCTGATGTTTGCCCTGTTTGCCAAATTGTACGGAGGACTTAAGGTTGGATATCTTAAGCGGATTGATGTATTTTATTCGCTGACACTGGCACTTTTGTGTACCAATGTGGTGGAATATCTGGAGATTACCCTGATCAACAGATGGTTCCTGAGCGTATGGCCCATGATCGAGATGACAGGAATACAATTGGTACTGATCATTATCTGGATATTTGGTTCAAGATATATTTATTCCAGTCTTTACCGTGCGCGCCGGCTTCTGGTCATTTACGGTGACCGGGATCCTGGGGATGATCTGATCCATAAGATGAATTCAAGAAAAGATAAATACGATATCAGCGGCAAGGTACATGTCAGTGTGGGAGAAGAAAAAATCCATCAGATGATGCCGGATTATGACGGAGTGATCATATGGGATCTGCCTTCAATGGTGAGAAACCGTTATCTGAAGTTTTGTTTCGCCCATTCTATCCGTTGTTATGTGAGTCCGAAAATTTCCGATATTATTCTTATGGGAAGTGAACGTATCCATCTTTTTGACACGCCACTTCTGGTGTCCAGAAATATGGGACTTGCAGTAGACCAGCGTGTTGCAAAGAGGATTATGGATATTCTGATCTCAGGAATTGGCATTATCATTACTTCGCCCATTATGTTGATCATAGCACTTGCGGTAAAAGTATATGACAGAGGGCCTGTATTTTATTTCCAGGATCGTCTGACGCTTGGTGGCAAACCTTTTAAAATCTGCAAATTCCGCAGCATGTGTGTGGATTCCGAGAAAAATGGTGCAAGACTGGCATCCAGGCATGATTCCCGTATTACACCGGTAGGTCATGTACTGAGAAATCTTCATCTGGACGAATTGCCCCAGCTTTTTAATGTGTTTAAGGGAGATATGTCTCTGGTAGGTCCGCGCCCGGAACGTGAAAGTATCATGCTTGAGTATGAGAAAGAGCTTCCGGAATTCTATTACCGTCTGAAAGTTAAAGCAGGTCTTACCGGATATGCGCAGGTCTATGGCAAATATAATACGACTCCTTATGACAAATTAAAGCTGGACCTGTTTTATATTGAGAATTATTCCTTCCTGCTGGATATTAAGCTGATCTTTATGACAGTTAAGATTTTCTTCCAGAAAGAGGTATCTGAGGGAGTAGATGACAGGCAGGTAAATGCGCTGAAAGATTCCGGGAGAAACGCCGGAGCATCAGAGAATAAAACGGAGGAATGACCATGAATAAACCGCTGGTATCAGTGATCATGCCGGTTTACAACGGAGAGAAATATATTAAACAGGCTGTGGAGTCTGTCTATGAACAGGGAGTTTCACTGGAACTTCTGGTGATCGATGACGGTTCCACAGACCATACAGAGGAAGTCCTGTCTGCCTATGAGGGCAGAGAGGACTTTCGGTATATTAAGAACGAACAGAATATGGGAGCAGCAGATTCCAGAAACAGAGGAGTCAGACTGGCACAGGGAACCTACATTGCTTTTCTGGATGCAGATGACTGGTGGGAGTCAGGCAAGTTGAAAGAACAGTTGAAACGTCTGGAAGAGACAGGATATGTGCTGTGTTCTACCGGACGTGAACTGATGAGTTCAGACGGAAGCAGCACAGGGCGGACAATCCCTGTGAAGGAGAAGGTCACATACAGAGAGCTTCTGAAGCATAACAGCATCAACTGTTCTTCTGTGGTACTCAGAAGGGATGTGGCATGTGAGTTTCCCATGGAGCATGATAACAGTCATGAGGACTATATCACTTGGCTGAAAATCCTGCGAAAATACGGATGTGCTGCCGGAATCAACAAACCATATCTGAAATATCGTCTCAGTGAAGGCGGAAAATCCAGAAATAAGCTGAAATCAGCAGCCATGACCTATAATGTGTACAGATATGCCGGATATGGCAGGATCAGGAGCTGTATTTTTTTCTGCTCCTATGCAGTACATGGGGTGTGGAAATATTGTCACAGGTAAGAAAGTGATACAGTAATATAATGGAAATACTTTCATAAGATAATTATTAACTTTCTATTCCATAAATCATAAAAATATGTTATGCTTAGCATGTTGTGATTTGAGAGTAAGAAATATATTAGAGGATAATATCTGTTATGAGAGAAAAGAAAGAAAAGCCGGCAGTGCCTTATTCTTATCTGATCGATAATTTTAAGTCATTGCTTATCTTTTTGGTGGTATTTAACCATATTATTGCGTTCAATCTTGTAAAAGTAGACACTGTGGTAAGATATATATGGTACGCAATTACCATTTTCCACATGCCTGCGTTTATTTTTGTTTCGGGTTATCTGTCAAAGAAACCACAGAACGTATTGAAGAATTTTAAGAATCTTCTTATTCCGTATATCCTTGGATACAGTCTGACCTGGTATTCGCAGATATGGCTTGGAAAATCAGTGGATTATGAGATCTTGCGACCGACAGGAACAGTTATGTGGTATATCCTGGCGCTTTTTATTTATCGTCTTACCATTGAGGCATTTGGTAAGATACGGTTTATTGTTCCGCTCAGTATTATCTTTGCATTGTGGGCGGGAACCAGACCGGAATTTACTACATTTTTATCTGCATCGAGAATTGTGGTATTCTTTCCATTCTTTGTGGCAGGTTACCTGTGGAAGAGTGAATATATTACCGCAGTCCGTAAATTTAAGGGAAAATTGGTTCTGGTGCCGATTTCAGCAGTACTGCTCTGGGCAATCCCCAATTACATGATATCAAATGAAATGGGCGTTGCAATCTTCAGGGGAAATCACAGTTATAAGCTTTGCGGTCTGGAGGATCCGGAGGGAATTGTGATCCGACTGCTTATGTATCTGGTATCTTTTATACTGATTTATACACTGCTGGCATTATTACCGGACATCAAACTGCCTCTTACCTATATCGGGCGACGGACAATGGGAATTTACTTCTTTCATTATCCGATCATGATCATTATGAACGGTTTATATCTGCTTTTGCTTCCGGAGATGAATAACGTATGGGTATTGTTGGGAGTTTCACTGCTGTTTATTCTGATCCTTGGATGTAAGCCGGTAGATTTTCTTTATACCAGTGTTCTGAACCTGATCGCGTTTATTTTGTTTAAGAAAGACAGGACTGTCAGGGATGAAGGTCTGGAAGAGGAATACGACAGTGAGGATGATGAGCATGAGCTTCTCAGGAGAAAGAAAGCAATCGCAGAACTGGCAGCGACGCTGGATGCAGAGAGTGGACAGGAGAATCATGTAAAGAAGATTGATATTGATGATGAACAGGAGGATGAATTTCCGGATAAACATGAGGGATTCAGCAATGTGGCAGGCATTGAACTGGATATAGAGGAAGATAACCTGGAAGATATTCCGGATAGCGTTATCGAAGGAGAAGAAGAACTTTCTCTGGAAGATCTGATACGTGAGTTGGAGGAAAGCACCAAAGAGATGAGAAATGTGGATTATGCAGAAGGAACTTCCAGTGAAACGAAGGAAGAAAAAACGCAGTGAACAGTAATATAAAGACTCTGATATATCTGTCTCAGGATATTTCAGAGTTTTTATTTTACATAAACTGTGTTATAATAATTCTATATGTACACAAATTATTTTATAAAGGGAGTTATGCGGGCGAATGAAAAAAGTGATCACGTATGGCACTTTTGATCTGTTTCATAAGGGCCACTATAATATTATCAAAAGAGCGAAAGCACTTGGAGATTATCTGATTGTAGGAGTCACAAGTGAGAGTTTTGATATTGAGCGTGGAAAATTAAATGTCAGGGACAGTCTTATCACACGAATTGAGAATGTCAGAAAAACCGGTCTGGCAGATGAGATTATCATCGAGGAATATCAGGGTCAGAAAGTCAGCGATATCATCAAGTATGATATTGATATTCTTGTAGTGGGTTCGGACTGGAGAGGCAAGTTTGATTATTTGAAGAATTACTGTGATGTTATTTATCTGGAGAGAACGAAGAATATTTCCAGCACGAAGCTGCGCAGTGAAGGTATTATTTTTAATATAGGAGTGGTGACAGACAGTATTGAAGATAATGATTTCGTACAGGAATCCAAGTATGTCAGCGGAATCCATGTTGAGAGAGTGTTCAGTGAGGAACAGGAAGTTGCACAGCGTTTCTGTGATAAATATGAGCTGGATTCCTGCTGGAATGATTACGGGGAGTTCCTGTCAGATGTGGATATTGTTTATGTGAAGACAGGACTGAATAAACGCGCAGAGTATATAGAAACTGCGCTGAAACACGGAAAATATGTGATCAGTGATTCACCGATGACACTTTCTTCGGACAGGCTCCGCAGGCTGTTTGAACTTGCCAGAGAGAATAACGTGGTTCTTATTGAGCGTATGACTCTGGTATATCTGCGCGCATTTAACCAGTTAGTATGGCTGGTCCACAGCAATCTGGTCGGCGATCTGGTAAGCGTCAAATGCTCAATTTCTCAGGATGATTTTGACGGTGGAAGGACATTTAACGAAACTGTCTGCACGGCAATCTGTGCGGTTCTCAAACTTCTTGGAAAAAACTGCCAGGAAGTAAGAACCAATGCAGTCCGTAATCATGATGGTGAATTTGTATATGACATGATTTCCATGAAGTATGAAAATGCACTTGCGACCATTGAGATCGGAACAACTGTAGATATCGAGAATGAGCTTGTGATCATCGGAAGCAACGGACGAGTTACCATTCCCAATGACTGGTGGAATACGGGATATTTCGAAGCAAATATCTCAGGTAAGGAATTTCTGAAGAGATACAGTTTTAACTTCGAAGGAAACGGATTCCGTTATCTGCTTCAGGAGCTGATGATCATGATCGGAGACAAACGGACAGAATGCACCAGACTTTTTTATGATGAATCTGTAAAAATAATAGAAATTCTGGAAAGAATCAATAAATAGGAAGGATAACTCATGACTGAAAAACAGAAATATCTCCTGAAACTTTTTCAGGAAGTTGATGAAATATGCAGAGAGCATAATCTCAGATATGTTCTGGCAGGAGGGTCTCTGATTGGAGCCCTCAGACATGAGGGATTTGTTCCATGGGATGATGACGTGGATCTCTATATGCCACGTCCGGACTGGGAGAAATTCGTAGAGATATGCAAGACAGAACTGCCGCCGGAGAGAGCTATCCAGTGCTCAGATGTGGATAGAAATTATACGAATTCATTTCCGCGTTATGCATCTACCGATACCTGCGCGATCCATAAGAGCCAGATCATCGGCAGAGACTGTGGAGGTGAGATCATAGATATTCTTACGCTGGATCCTATTCCTGCTGATGACAGAGAATATGAGAAATACCGGACACATATGATGATCTATTCTGATCTTATCAATCCCTCGGTAGTATACAGTGACCGTTGGGAGATACCGGTATCTATGTATCTGAAATATCTTCTTTCCTATATCTTTCTGGGAAAGAACAGAACACTGGAAAAACTGGAGAAGATTATGTTCTCTTACAAAGAGGAAGAATGCGACAGATATGCAATGCGCTGGGGCGGATGCCCCTTTCTGTTTGACAAGGACATGATGTTTCCTGTTAAAGAGGGAATCTTTGAAGGACAGAAGGCAATGATCCCGAATAAATGCAGTGATTATCTTATCTGGCATTATGGGGATGAATGGGCTTATATGCCTCCCCATGACAGCAGGGAAGGACATGTGGCTGTGTGTCTGGACAGTGGATCTTATCAGGAATTGCGTGATGATTACATGCCGAATATCAGAAAAGGCAGACTGCGCAGAGAATCTGTATTCCGTAAGATTTACAATATACGAACTGCGAAAAAGAGATACAAGGTGCGTCAGGAGGGACTTGCCATGAAAGCCCACACAGTTTCATGGGACCTGAAAGAGGCCATCAGCGAGTCCGGACTGAAAATCAGTGAGCTTGTAGAACGGAAAGATTTCCACAGGCTAAGTGCATTGTTTGGTTCTTATTACAAAAATCAGCTAAGTGCGGATTTTATCGGAAGAGAAGACTATGCAAATATTTATGCATTTTATCATCCAATCCTTGTGGATGTGGAGGATGATGTATTTTATGCGGCAATGCTGACTCTTTTTTATACAGAGCGGGTATCAAAGGCATATCGTATGCTGGAAGTGCGTGAGAAACTGGATCATATCACACCTGAGATGGAGGAGCTGAGAAAGGATATTGATCTTTTCAGAAAAGCAGCAGATCATTATGAATTCCGCCGCATGAAGGAGGCAGAACTGATATGTGGAGATTTGCTGAAAAAATATCCGGGTCATCCGGGTCTGATAAAATTCAGATGTCGGTTTCTGATGGAGAGAGCCGGAGAAAACCGTCTGGAAGCGGAACGTTTCCTGGAAAAAGCACTGAAACTGTTCCCGGAGGATGGATATTTTCTGAAATACAAAGCTGATATTCTCTGGATGAATGGAGAAATCCAGAAGGCAACACAACTTTATGTGCAGGTGAAGGAGAAGACTTCCAACGGGATTGTATGGCTGGAGATGGACAGAGTATTCAGAAAATACAAAACAGAAGTCCTCAGAAAGTGTGAAGAGCTTCTGTCGAAGAAATCCAGAGAAGAAGCACTGCAGTTGATGGAACTGTGGAGACAGCTCATACCGGAAGACGAAGAAGTCCAGGGCGCATGGTATCTGGCAAAAGTAGCATGTGCTCATACGCAGAGTGAAGTAGAAGAAGAGATAGCTGAAATCTGTGAGGTGATAGAAACACCAATGCTTACTTCGACACCGAAGACCGGAGAGTATACAATGTACAGAAAGGCACTTACCAGAGCATGGAAGCGCCTGGGATATCCTGCAGAACTGGCGAAGCTGCGTACTCAGACTATATGTACCAGTGATGAAAGTGAGTTGGAATGGCTTTCTGAGCAGGTGCGCAGCCGGCAGATCCACAGAGAAGAATGTGTCTGGGCTTATAAGCTGATCGGGGATATCCGTAAGAAACAGGGGCAGACAAGAGAAGCCTTTGCCAATTATAAGAAGGTTCTGGATTATGAGATGCCATTGTATCTGAAGACGGAGATGTATCGTATCTATATCAGTGACCTGACTGAAGGAAGCGAACGAATCACAAACTTTGCAAAGAAAGCTGATGTTACAACTGCATTTAACAGTTGGCTGGACAAATACGGAAGTATAGAAGATATTAAGGCACTGGTAAACAGACTTGTCTGAAATATACAGATATATGCAATAGAAATGGAGCAAAGATTTGAATAAGAAACAAAAGGTGATTGTATCACTGTTAAAAGAGATAGATGAAATATGCCGTCAGAATAATATTATGTACTACCTTTCACCAAGACTGACATTGTGTGCAGTGACTGAACAGCCCTTTCCGCAGAATCCGCTGTTCGGGGTGGTTATGATGAAGGTGGAAGACATGGAGCGGTTTCGCAGACTGATCGAGGAAGATCCGCGGGAGAAACGTGCGCTGGAATCCATGAAGAGTCATAAATGGTTTCCGGGTTTCTATCTCAGATATGAAAATACAGATACCATATGTATCAATCTGGACAGAACCAGAGATTATGAATATCCGGGTATTGGTGTCAATATCTTTCCGTTGAGAACATCTTCTGTATCCGGTACAGCAAAGAGACGGATATCAAGGGCCGAGAATGGATGGACACAGCTTTGTGATATTAATCAGACAGAGTGTGGATACAAGAACAGGATAAACCGGACTCTGATGAGACTGCAGTGTCTGATAAACGGAAGACAGAGACAGGCATCGCGGCTGTATGAACGTTTTTGCAGAGAATTTCAGGGAGAAGGGGCAGAACAGTATATTCTCAGACGCAGGAAACAGACGCTGACTTTCCCTGCAGAGATCTTCGCAGAGACAAAGACAGTTACTCTGGAAGGAGAAGAATTTCAGGTTCCGGCGGGCACGGAGGAATATCTGACCATATGCTACGGAAATAATTACAGAGAGATTCAGGAAGCCCGTTATGTAATACCATCTTCCATGATTGTCAGTGCCAGAGTAAGCTATGCACAGTTCTGGAAGGAAGAGGGAAACTATGAGAAATACTGCAAAGAGCGCCGGAAAAACAGCCGCAGGCTGGCGAAGGCCAGAAAATACAAAAAATATTTTAATGAGTGCTGGAAATATGTAGTGCTCTGCGGTGCCAGAATGAACCTTGGTATTTTTTATAAATCCCGCAAGGATTATATTATGAATCTGTATAAAAATGAGGACTACATGGCACTTGAGAAAGTGTTCCGGCCTTATTACAGAATGACAGAGAAGAGTCTGCAAAAAGGAGAACTCTTTGCAGAAGATGTGGAGATCTTTGATATTTATGTAGATACTCTTGAAAAAACAGGAAGGACAGTACAGAGAAGCAAGATCAGTGCTCTGATCTGACAGGAGGAACTATGAAACTTTCAGATTATATCGTTACTTTTTTACAGAAAAAGGGAATACGCCATTTCTTTGGATATCAGGGAACAATGATTGCCCATGTGGTTGATTCCATTGAAAGAAATCCTGATACAGAGAATCATTCCAGCTATAATGAACAGGGAGCGGCCTTTGCGGCATGCGGTTATGCCCAGACAAAAGAGGAATGTGCATGTGCATATGCTACCAGTGGTCCGGGTGCAGTAAATCTTCTGAGCGGCGTGGCAGATGCATATTACGATTCACTTCCGGTAGTCTTCCTTACAGGACAGCTAAACACATATGAATATTCAGGGATTGAAGGATTGCGTCAGCAGGGATTTCAGGAGACAGATATTGTAGGGATGGCGAAACCAATCACAAAATATGCAGTGCAGATCCGTAATCCTGAGGATATTGTAGTGGAATTAAATAAAGCTTACCATATTGCAACAACAGGACGAAAGGGACCGGTTCTTATAGACCTTCCCATGAATATCCAGAGAAGCGAAGTGGAGAATCCTGTCTATGATATGACTTTTGAGGATGAGCATACAGATGCTGCCACAGCGCAGCAGGCAGCAGATACGATTCTTGCAGCACTGGAACAGGCGAAACGTCCTGTGATCATGCTGGGACACGGCGTGGACAGTTATGCAAGCCAGCAGGAACTGATCGCTTTTGCGAAAAAGAGACAGATTCCAATTATTACTAGTGTTCTGGCAAAATCTGTCCTGGGATATGAGCATCCACTGAATTTCGGATGTATCGGCGGTGCTTATGGACATCGTTATGCAAATATGATTGCCAATGCAAAGAGTGACCTGCTTCTTTGTTTCGGTATTTCCCTGTGTACCAGACAGATTGGAACAAAAGTGCATGAATTTGCAAAAGAGGCAAAACTTATCCGTATTGATATTGATGCTTATAATCTTCAGAGAAATATCCATGAGAATGGAGAAAATGAAGTGAAACTTCAGGCAGAGACAGGTGCGGTCATCAGTTGTCTGGCAAAGGCAGCAGGTCCGGAAAAAGAGGGTGCAAGTGAGTGGCTCAATATCTGCAATGAGATTAAAGAGAATCTTCAGGCAGTAGATGATAATACTCCTGAGAGATATCCAAACCGTATGATCGCAGATCTCAGTGATATGCTCAGTGATACTTCTGCTATTGCAGTGGATGTAGGACAGCATATGGTATGGAGCTATCAGTCATTCAGGAATCATGAAGGCCAGAAGCTTCTCTTCTCCGGTGGTCACGGAGCTATGGGTTATGGACTTCCGGCAGCTATCGGGGCATATTATGCTACAGGAAAGCCAACTGCATGTATTTGCGGAGACGGCGCATTCCAGATGAATATACAGGAACTGGAATGGGTAAAAAGAGAGAACATTCCTGTCAAAATGATGGTAATGAACAATGAAGCTCTTGGTATGATCCGTCATCTTCAGAGAGACTACTTCGACTGCCTGTTCGCAGGAACCACAGATGGCTGTGGATTTGCTTCCTGTGACTTTACAGAGGTAGCAAAGGCTTACGGTATTCCGGCACTGAGAATGCACTGCGATGCAGTCAGAGAAGAGGCACCGGAATTTATGGAAGGAAAAGGTCCGAAACTTCTGGAAGTTATGCTGGAGCATGGAACCTTTGCATATCCTAAGACCTGTCTGGGAGAGCCAATCCACAACCAGCAGCCATATGCACCGAAAGAAGTTTATGACAGATTGATGGAGTTGTAAGGCAGACAGAGATATATAATGATATATTATAGAAGGAATTTTTTTGCAGGCAGTCCAGCCATCGGAGTGTAAAGATCTCCTCATAGCTGCCTGCATTGTTTATAGCAAGATGAGAAATATAAAGAGGTAACAGAAATGAGTAAAGTAACAGTGATCACAGGCGGTACTTCAGGAATCGGCCGCGGTATTGTGGAAAAGATACTGGCAAATTCAGAGGATGATGATCTGATTTTTGCCACATATGCACACAATTCCGTTAAGGCCAATGAATTCTGGGACAGCCTGAAACCGGAAGACCAGGAGAAGCTTATCATTATGAAAGCAGACATGTCTTCCTATGATGCTATGATGAAATTTGTGGCAGAAGTCAAAGAGAAAGCAGGGCATGTAGACTGGCTGATCAGCAATGCAGGCATCAGCACCTACGATAAATTCAGGGACTATACATTTGAAGAATGGACAAATATCGTAAATACAAACCTGTCTGTACCGGTATTTATGATCAAAGAATTTATGCCGGTAATGACAGAGGGGGGAAGAGTACTCTTCATGGGTTCCTATGCAGGACAACAGGCTTATTCCTCATCTCTGGTATACGGTGTGACCAAGGCAGCCATCCACTTCCTTACCAAATCTCTGGTAAAGGAATTCGAGCCAAAAGGCATCACAGTCAATGCCATTGCCCCAGGTTTTATCCAGACTCCATGGCATGAAAATCGTACACCGGAAAGCTACGAACGCATTAACCGCAAGATTGCACTTCACAGATTCGGAGAAATCAAAGATGTGGCAGATATGGCGTACAGCATACTTACCAATAACTACATGAATGGAAGCATTGTAGATATTCATGGAGGGTATGATTACTTCTGATCTGTTCAGCAGTATATGATTCTGTCGGTGACAGGCATTATAGCGGTGCTTATTGTTGTAACAGCAGTGCTTCGTTTTAACAGATCGCTGGAGAAAGAGGAGGATTCCAGGGTCAGGGATTCACTTCTGGAATGGACAGGGCAGCAGGTACAGCAGCAATAAACAAAATGCTGGCACAGGAACTGCATACAGGATGTGTAAATACCTTTGCCATTGTGGATCTGGATAATTTTAAGACTCTGAATGATGTTATGGGACATATGTAGGGAGACAAGGCTCTCTGCGAAGTGGTTCTTATTATGAAGAAGCACTGCAGGGCTCAGGATATTGTCTGTCGACTGGGCGGTGACGAGTTTGTACTGTTTCTGCCGGATATGACCAGGGAGGCGGCTGAGGAAAGCCTACGTGTCCTTTCAGCGAAGCTGCATATTGACTATGTGAAGGAAAAGCTGGAAGTAATGATCTCTGCATCTATGGGAATTGTTCTTTCGGACGGAAAGGATGTCACTTTTCAGGACTTGTATGAAGAGGCAGATGGATGCCTGTATCAGGTGAAACGTACCTTCAAGGGTTCCTATCATATTTCAGACAAAATCGGCGTGGTAAATACAAGCTCCTTCTGATAAACAGCAGAGCAGTTATTCGGTGTAGAGCTGCGTAGCGAAGCGGATTGCAGAAATCTGCCTGTCAGGAAATACCATACAGCCATACAACGTCGGATAGTTGCATTTTATGTAAAAAATATGCGATAAAATATAAGCATAAATATGAGAAAAGACTTGACTTAAGCATGTCATGTGTGATAAACTTGACAAGCGACATGGAAGTTAGGTCTTTTTTTTATGCCCGAAAAGATGACGGATACATCGTCCGGCATGAGGAAAATGACCATGCAAATGAAAACACTGGAGGTGGAAGTTGTGCGCGTTAAGATTACATTAGCATGTACCGAGTGCAAGCAGCGTAACTACAATATGACTAAGGAGAAAAAGAACCATCCTGAGAGAATGGAAACTCAGAAATATTGTAAGTTCTGCCGCAAACACACTCTGCATAAGGAAACAAAGTAATCCAAGGTAACTGGACGAAACAGTTACTCACAGAGAATTGTGAGGTCAGGCTATGCAAGGAAATGAAAAATCTGCTGGCAAGAGCCAGAAGAAGAGTTGGTTTCAGGGACTTCAGTCAGAATTCAGGAAGATTGTCTGGACAGACCGCAATGAACTGATTAAGCAGACTATCGTGGTAGTTTGCGTGTCGATCGTGCTTTGCGTACTGATCAGCGTCATGGATTCATTTATTCTCGAAGGCATTAATCTTTTAATGAAATAAGGATAAGGTGATTGTATGTCAGAAGCGAAATGGTATGTTGTTCATACTTATTCCGGGTATGAGAACAAAGTAAAAGTCGATATTGAAAAAACCATCGAAAACAGACACCTGGAAGACCAGATCCTTGAAGTTCGTGTTCCGCTGCAGGAAGTGGCTGAGCTGAAAAACGGGGCTCTGAAACAGGTTCAGAAGAAAATGTTTCCTGGCTATGTACTTCTCAACATGGTTATGAATGACGATACATGGTATGTTGTCCGTAACACCAGAGGTGTGACAGGCTTCGTTGGACCAGGGTCCAAGCCGGTACCGTTGACCGAGGAAGAGATGCTTCCTCTTGGTATCAAGAAAGAGGAAATTCAGGTCGATTTCGCAGAGGGTGATACAGTTGTTGTCACAGGCGGTGCCTGGAAAGATACCGTTGGTGTTATCACTGCCCTTAATGTGCAGAAACAGACAGCAACGATCAATGTTGAACTTTTCGGCCGCGAAACGCCGGTAGAAATTAGTTTCGCAGAAATCAAACAGATGTAACAAGCAAAGGTAACAATATCGTGGGAGGGACCATAAACCCCCGCCAATACCACATAGGAGGTGCCGAAAAATGGCAAAGAAAGTAACAGGATATATCAAATTACAGATTCCGGCTGGTAAAGCAACTCCAGCACCACCTGTAGGTCCAGCTCTTGGACAGCACGGTGTAAATATCGTTCAGTTCACAAAAGAGTTCAATGCAAGAACAGCAGATCAGGGAGACTTAATCATTCCTGTAGTTATCACTGTTTATGCAGACAGAAGTTTCAGCTTCATAACCAAAACTCCGCCGGCTGCAGTTCTTCTTAAGAAAGCTGCTAAGATCAAATCCGGTTCCGGCGTACCGAACAAGACAAAAGTTGCTAAGGTTACTAAAGCTCAGGTTCAGGAAATCGCTGAACTTAAGATGAAAGACTTAAATGCAGCATCCCTTGAAGCAGCTATGAGCATGATCGCTGGTACTGCAAGAAGTATGGGAATCGAAGTAGTTGATTAATTTTAATATTAAATAGTAAGTGGGAGGGCGTTCCCCGCAAATACCACAGGAGGTTATAGAAATGAAACGAGGAAAGAAATACGTGGAAGCTGCTAAAGCAGTAGACCGCGCTACATTATATGATACCGCAGAAGCTATCAGCTTAGTTAAAAAAGCTGCAGTTGCTAAATTTGACGAAACTATCGAAGTTCATATCCGTACAGGCTGCGATGGACGTCATGCAGACCAGCAGATCCGTGGTGCAGTAGTTCTGCCACATGGTACTGGTAAAAAAGTTCGTGTTTTAGTATTCGCTAAAGATGCTAAAGCTGAAGAAGCAAAAGCAGCAGGTGCTGAATTCGTAGGAGCTGAGGATCTTATTCCGAAGATTCAGAACGAAGGATGGTTAGACTTTGACGTTGTTGTTGCAACTCCAGATATGATGGGTGTTGTAGGTCGTCTTGGTCGTGTACTTGGACCGAAAGGTTTAATGCCAAACCCGAAAGCTGGTACAGTAACAATGGACGTTACTAAAGCAGTTCACGATATCAAAGCAGGTAAGATTGAGTACCGTCTTGATAAAACCAACATCATTCATGTTCCGGTTGGTAAAGCATCCTTTACAGAGGAACAGTTAAGCGACAACTTCCAGACGCTGATCGATGCTATCGTTAAGGCTAGACCAAGCACACTGAAAGGTCAGTATTTAAAGAGCGTTGTTATTGCTCCGACAATGGGACCTGGTGTGAAGATCAACCCGATGAAATTAGCATAATAGATTTTAGCAATTTAAGACTCCCGGGGATTCTCCGGGGGTCTTTTTGCGCTTCTTTAGGTGGCGAGTACGGGGACGCGCAGGAAAATATTTGTTTTCTGATACGGCTGCGGAGGCAGGAATACTAAGCTTCCGGAAATTTGCTAAAACCATGCCATAAAAATTCAAACTCGCTTCGCTCAGACAGTGAATTTTTCCGGCATAACGCAAATTCCCGGAAGCTAAGTATTGCTACACCTCCTGTAGATGTATCAGAAAACAAATATTTTCCTGTGCTGTACAATGGTTTCGCGGGAAGAAGAGAAAGGGAAGGTATTGGAGATAGGGGAAAAGATGAAATGTATGGGTGCAGGAATGGAAAATTACAAGATTTGGTAAGGGTGTGTTATAGTAAGGGGATGAATTAGAGATTTGTTAGATATATTTTTCTGAGCAATGTTATAGAGGCAGACAGGAGGCGTTATTGTGGTTGGCAGGAGACAGAAAAAGAGCGGTGGAAGAAGTTATGCGTGGAGATATCGGGGCAGGATTGTGGCTTGTGTGTTTGTTGAGGTGATTATTATCTGTGCGCTGGTGATCATGATCGGATGGAATAAGGGCGTGAAGGAGTGGTTTGAGCAGTTTGAACAGCCGGTTCTGAAGGAAGTGGATATCAGTGGTATCAACAGTCCGAATGCGATCCTGATGCAGGCCAGGGGAGGTAAGATTCTGGGTGAGATTAACGGGGAGGCTCAGATTTATCCGGCTTCTATGACGAAGATTATGACTGTGATACTGGGGATTGAGAATTTTGATGATCTGGATGAGAAGATTACTCTGACGAATGAGATGTTCACCGGATTATATGAGCAGGATGCTACACAGGCAGGTTTTCAGCCGGGGGAAGAGGTCCGGGTGATTGATCTTCTCTATGGTGCGATGCTGCCTTCGGGGGCAGAGTGCTGTATTGCGCTGGCAGATACGATCAGTGGTTCAGAGGCGGATTTTGCGGAGCTGATGAATAAGAAAGCAAGGAAGCTTGGAATGGAGAATACTCATTTCTGTGATTCTACAGGACTGCATAATCCGGATCATTACAGTACGGTTAAGGATATTGCTGTTTTGATGAAGTATTGCATTAAGAATGATACGTTTCGTGAGATTGTGGAGACCTCCAGACATTCTACCGGAGTTACAAATATCCACCCGAATGGAATTACTTACTACAGTACAATGTTTAAAAATTTGTCTGATCCGACAGTCACTGGTGGAAAAATCCTCGGTGGCAAGACCGGCTATACCAGTGAGGCAGGGCACTGTCTGGTGAGCTTTGCGGAGATTGAGGGCAGGGAATATATCTTTGTTTCCGCAGGTGCTTCAGGAGCAGATGGAAATACGATTCCGCATATTCAGGATGCTGTGACTGTTTATAACAGGGTTGGTGCGGCGATTGAGGCGAAGATGAATAATAATAACAAATAGAATGTCAGATGTTACTGTTCACACACCACTATCCCGCGAGGTGTTTTGACATGAACATGCCAAAATCCCGAGACATACAAGCCAAAACTCCATTGCCGCAGGTAATCTGGAATGAATTTTGGCTATGTTACTGAGAACGGAGTGAACAGTAACTGTCAGATTATTTTGCATCGTATGTTTATGGATTTTTTATAGACATATTTTTATAGATATGATATAATCAATCGCATACAAAAGAACGATACGGGCTACAGAGGAGGTGGAATTGGTGACGGACAGACAAATACTGGAAGCCGTTTTGACGGAGGTCAGAGGACTTGGAACGCGAATGAATAAATTCGAAAGTCGAATGGATGGATTCGAAAGCCAAATGGATAAATTCGAAAGCCAGATGAACCGAATGGAAGAAAGTCAGAAGCGTTTTGAAGAAGAGACCAGAAATAACTTTGCAGATATCAAACTGCATTTGGAGAACATAACGGATAGGAATATTTCTATCCTTGCAGAGAATCATCTGAATCTTATCAATAAGATGGATGTGTCGGCTACCTGGATGAACAGGATTATGATTAATGAAGTTAAGATGAATGCTCTGACAGATCAGGTTGCCAGACTTCAGGCGAAATGCAGTTAAGCTTCCAATGATGAAAATACGAACGGATAAAAAGGGAGAACCATTGAGGTTCTCCCTTTAAAAGGTTTATTTTATGCGATTTTCCGATAGAATTATTCTCCGAAATATCTCTTAAGAAGACCTGCGAATGCTTTTCCGTGTCTTGCTTCGTCTCTTGCCATTTCATGAACTGTATCATGGATAGCGTCCAGGTTAGCAGCTTTTGCACGTTTAGCAAGGTCTGTTTTACCAGCTGTAGCACCGTTCTCGGCTTCTACACGCATCTGAAGGTTTTTCTTTGTGCTGTCTGTTACAACTTCACCTAATAATTCAGCGAATTTAGCAGCATGTTCTGCTTCTTCGTAAGCAGCTTTCTCATAGTATAAACCAATTTCAGGATATCCTTCTCTGTGAGCAACTCTTGCCATTGCAAGATACATACCAACTTCAGAGCATTCACCCTGGAAGTTTGCTCTTAAATCAGCCATGATGTCTTCGCTGGATCCCTGAGCAACACCTACAACGTGTTCAGCAGCCCATGACATTTCGCCATCCTGCTTTACGAATTTATCAGCCGGTGCCTTACATACAGGACAGGCTTCCGGAGCTTTCTCACCTTCATAAACATAACCGCATACACTACATACCCATTTTGTCATAATTAAAATCTCCTTTTCTTTTTAATGAATTTATTAGGGATGCCAGAAAATAAATTGATTATCTCAGCATCGTTTAGTTCTTACTGCTTTCCGTCTGTGCGGCAGAAAAAGTAATTTTTTAATAATAGTAATTATTACTGTTTTCTGTGATTTTAGATTACCATACTTGATTGAAAAAGTCAAGTTTAATTTTAGCTTTTTTGCAACTTTTTATCATTAGTTGTTATTCCCAATTTGGCCACTAATGATGTAAGCAAAAACTACTTTGAACCATCAGAGTTGCCTTCTGTCTCTTTCAGGCAGTCCTCACACAGGCCGAAGAATCTGGCACTGTAATCAGTAATCCTTCCTTTGAAGTTCTCACCTGCAAGATCCATAATGTGGTGAATTCCCTCGCTCTCAAGGTCGATGATCCGCTCACATCTGATACACATGAAGTGGCAGTGCCTCTCGGTCCGCCCGTCAAAGTGATCCGCTCCGGCGAAAGAGGAAAGCTTCTTAATCTCTCCCAGATCAGCCAGCAGAGATAAGTTGCGATATACCGTACCGAGGCTGATATTCGGATAGATGAGCTTCATATTCTCATATACCACATCGGCAGTAGGATGATCTGTTCTGGTTCTTAGAAACTCTTTAATCGATTCCCTCTGACGGCTGTATTTCAGTGTCGCCATGGTATTCCTCCCTTCCCTGTTTACTCGCAAATGATTTATCATAACTGTTCAGGATAGTTGCAGTTATAATCTGTTCAATAACAATAATCATTACTGATATTGATACTATACAATATTGGATTGAAATTGTCAAGATATAAAAACTATTATTTTATGGAATTGTTATAGTTTGGCTACGTTACTGAGAACGGAGTGAACAATAACGATGTGGGTTTACAAATCCATCAAAATGTGCTATATTTTCCCTATAACAGGAAATAACTATTTCCTATAGCTAACAGCCTTCCACGATCACAGAGTGGAGTGCTGTCACGAAATAACACAAACTCATTGAAGAAGAGAGTAGATCCGCAGACCGTATTACAGAGAAATCCCCATGGATCACATATCACAGATTCAAAGGCTGAGAGGGATATGCAAGGAGCAGGTTGAAGATGGCTTCCGAGAGGCACTGCTGAGAGTCAACGGCTTTAGGCAGCGACAGGCACGCCTGTTACAGCGTAGAGGTATCACAACGTACCTCCCAAGGTTTCCCCGCGCGAGCCCGGAAACGAACAGAAGTGGTAACACGGGTAATACTCGTCTTCTCAGATAATCTGAGGAGACGTTTTTTATGTTATTAGGAAATTGCTCTGTAATGTTCCTATAACATAAAAAAGCCCTCCGGGCAGGATCACACTGCGACAAAGAGGAATTATTTCCCCCAACACCAGTTCCTTCCTATCATGAAGAATTTATGTTTTTCTTCCATAAATAAGGAGCAGTTGTTACCATTTCAAACACCAGCTTCGGAAAATATAATTGTTTTCTGTGCATTTGCAGGGAGTGTAGCAACTCTTAGTGCCTGGAAATCTGCGTTATTCGAAAAAATCTCACTGTCTGAGCGAAGCGAGTTTGAGATTTTTTCGAATGGTTTTAGCTGATTTTCAGACACTTAGAGTTCCTAGTGTGTCGACAAGTTGATTTCTCGAACAATCTTGCGTCTAAATTTCTTATTTCCGCGTTGTCGTCGGTCGCCGTAGCCACCGCTACGCCTCCTTCCTCCGCCTTGAAATAAAAAATTTATCCTGCAAGATTGTTTCAAGAATCAACTTGTCGGTACACTAGCTCCCGAAACCGCACAGAAAACAATTATATTTTCCGGAGCGTCCACATTCAAAAAAGGAGACAACAAACCATGGAAAAACAGAAATACTACATCACTACCGCTATCGCCTACACATCCGGCAAACCCCATATCGGCAACACCTACGAAGTCGTCCTTGCCGATGCCATCGCCCGCTACAAACGTCAGCAGGGCTATGACGTATTCTTCCAGACAGGAACCGACGAACATGGTCAGAAAATCGAATTAAAAGCCGAAGAAGCCGGAATCACTCCAAAAGAATTCGTAGACAACGTATCCGGTGAGATCAAAAGAATCTGGGATCTGATGAACACATCCTACGACAAATTCATCCGTACCACAGATGAAGACCACGAAAAACAGGTCAAAAAAATCTTCAAAAAAATGTATGCAAAAGGCGACATCTACAAAGGACACTACGAAGGAATGTATTGTACACCATGCGAATCTTTCTTTACAGAATCCCAGCTTGTAGACGGCAAATGTCCGGACTGCGGCCGCCCATGTGTACCTGCAAAAGAAGAAGCATACTTCTTCAAAATGAGCAAATATGCTGACAAACTCATCGACTACATCAATACACACCCGGACTTCATCCAGCCGGAATCCCGTAAAAACGAGATGATGAACAACTTCCTTCTCCCGGGACTTCAGGATCTTTGCGTATCCAGAACTTCCTTCAAATGGGGAATCCCGGTAGACTTTGATCCGAAACACGTAGTATATGTATGGCTTGATGCCCTTACAAACTATATTACAGGAATCGGCTACGACTGCGATGGCGAAAGCACAGACCAGTTCAATAAGCTCTGGCCTGCAGACCTGCATCTGATCGGTAAAGACATCATCCGTTTCCATACAATTTACTGGCCGATTTTCCTGATGTCACTGGATCTGCCGCTTCCGAAACAGGTATTCGGACATCCATGGCTTCTTCAGGGTGATGGTAAGATGAGTAAATCCAAAGGAAATGTAATCTATGCAGATGAACTGGTAGACTTCTTCGGTGTAGATGCAGTCCGCTACTTCGTACTTCATGAAATGCCATTCGAGAATGATGGTGTGATCACATGGGAACTGATGGTAGAGCGTCTCAATTCTGAACTCGCTAACACCCTTGGAAACCTTGTAAACCGTACCATTTCCATGTCAAACAAATATTTCGGCGGTGTGGTAGAAAACAAAGGCGTTACAGAACCTGTAGATGATGATCTGAAGAACTTCATTCTCTCCGTACCTGCCAAAGTAAACGAAAAAATGGATAAACTCCGCGTGGCAGATGCAATGACGGAAGTATTCACAATCTTCAAACGCTGCAACAAATACATCGACGAAACAATGCCATGGGCTCTTGCTAAGGATGAAGAGAAAAAAGACCGTCTTGCAACAGTTCTCTACAATCTGGTTGAGGGAATCTGCATTGGTGCGGTTCTGCTGAAATCCTTTATGCCGGAAACAACAGAGAGAATCCTTGCCCAGTTAAATGCACAGGACAGAGAACTGGAAGACCTTAAGACCTTTGGCCTCTATCCGTCAGGAAATAAAGTAACTGAAAAACCGGAGATTCTTTTCGCCCGCCTTGACCTGAAAGAGGTACTTGCAAAGGTAGCAGAGCTTCATCCGCCGAAAGCAGAAGAACCTGCAAAAGAAGAAAAAGAAGACGTAATTGATATTGAAGCAAAACCTGAGATTACATTTGAAGATTTCGGCAAGCTTCAGTTCCAGGTTGGTAAGATCATCAAATGTGAAGAAGTAAAAAAATCAAAGAAACTGCTCTGCTCACAGGTACAGATCGGCAGCCAGGTGCGCCAGATCGTATCCGGAATCAAAGCACACTACAGTGCAGAAGAAATGGTAGGTAAGAGGGTTATGGTAGTCACAAACCTGAAACCAGCCAAACTTGCCGGTGTACTCAGTGAAGGAATGATCCTCTGCGCAGAAGATGCAGACGGAAACCTTTCCCTGATGGTACCGGAAAAGGAAATGCCTGCAGGTGCAGAAATCTGCTGATCTTTGTATTACTGAGAACAAAGCGAATGGTAGCGAAAATGTGTGAAAACTTACGAATATTATCTTGACAAATACACTCTCAAAAGCTATATTAATATTTAGATAAAGGGGAGTGACTGACTCATGAGTATTCATGGTGTCGTCAATTTCGGTGGGTAAAGACTCCAACCGTATCGTGATGAACAGGCGAGGCTTTTATTGTATGTTCCCGTACAATAAGAGCCTCGCTTTTTGTAAAAACTTAAACAGGGGGATTTTGATCATGTCACAGGGTTTTAATCATTTTGATGAGAACGGAAACGCAGTTATGGTAGACGTTTCCGGGAAAAATATCACTTACAGAACAGCAGTTGCCACAGGCGAGATTCATGTAGGAGAAGCAATCATGGAGGCTGTGAAAGAGGGTTCTGTGAAAAAGGGAGATGTGCTTGGAGTAGCACGTGTAGCGGGGATTATGGGAGTGAAAAGGACTTCTGAGTTGATTCCCATGTGCCATCCGCTTCCGATCCAGAAATGTTCCGTAGACTATGAACTGGATGAGATAAACGGAATTATCCGCGCTTTCTGTACAGTGAAAACAGAAGGCAAGACCGGTGTGGAAATGGAGGCACTGACAGGGGTTCAGGTGACGCTTCTGACGATTTATGATATGTGTAAGGCAATTGACAAGCATATGGTAATGTCCAATATTCATCTGGTTGAAAAGACGGGCGGTAAGAGTGGAGATTTTCATTTTTGATGTCCACAAATTACTTTGCGATTTGCAAAATATTTGTTGGGTAAAATGAAAGAAATGTGTATAATGGAAATACAGAATGGCAGATAACGAAAAAATTATCTGCCCGACAGGGAGGTTTTTATAAAATGAAAAGAGTAGCGATCATTACATCCAGTGATACGGGATATCGCGGAGAACGTGAGGATTTAAGCGGACCTGCGATCCGAGAGATTGTTGAGAAGAATGGATATGAGGTTGTGTCTGAAGATGTTCTGCCGGATGACAGAAAGATGTTGTCAGAGAGAATGGCGGAAATTGCAGACAGCGGCACAGCGGAACTGATCCTGACAACAGGCGGAACCGGTTTTTCACCCAGAGATATTACACCGGAGGCAACGGAGGATATTATTGACAGACGTGTACCGGGGATTCCGGAGGCAATGCGTGCGTACAGCATGACTATCACGAAACGCGCCATGCTCAGCCGTTCTACGGCAGGTATCCGCAAAAAAACACTGATCATCAATCTTCCGGGAAGTCCGAAAGCTGTAAAAGAGAGCCTGGAGTATATTATTGATGCGCTTGGACATGGCATTGAGATCATGACAGGGGAAGCAGGGAACTGCGCAAGATAACTGATGGCGATAACAGGGATAAGAAAGCAGAGAATATAAGCTGACGGCAATAAACGGAAGAGCAGGTACGAAAACAGTATCTGAAACTAAAACAGGAAGGTAAAAGGGATAATCTTATGGGAAAAGTAATTGCGGTTTGTACAAGTGAAAGAAAGGGAATACAGAAGACAAGTGTTCCGGAGATTAAAGTAATTGAGGACTGGGGAATCGAGGGCGATGCCCATGCCGGCAAATGGCACCGTCAGGTAAGTCTGCTCTCTTTTGACAAGATTGAAGATTTTCGCGCCAGAGGTGCAGAGGTAGAAGACGGGGCATTCGGAGAGAACCTGGTGGTTCAGGGAATCGACTTTGCCACACTTCCGATCGGTACGAAATTCCAGTGCAATGATGTAGTCCTGGAGCTGACACAGATTGGAAAAGAATGCCACAGCGGATGTGCGATCTTTAAGAAAATGGGAGAGTGCATTATGCCAAAACAGGGAGTTTTTACGAAGGTTATTCATGGCGGTGTGATCCATCCGGGGGATGAGCTGGTAATTTTATAACAGATTTTTTAACCGGACTATAGCAATTCCATAAATTACTGCAAACAATCCAGTCCATCATAGCGTGAAGTCCTGCTGAACTGTCTTGATTGTATTATTTTATGGAATTGCTATAAGACTACATGAGGAGATTGGAAAAAATGATTATTGATACACATGCGCACTATGATGACGAGGCCTTTGACACAGACAGGGAAGCGCTTCTTACGTCTATGTACGATGGAGGAATTGAGAAGATTGTGAATGTCTGTGCATCTGTAGGCGGTTTTCAGGATACTGTGAAGCTGATGGAGAAATATCCTTTTATATATGGAGCAGTGGGAATCCATCCGGATGATGCAGATAAGATGACACAGGAGACTCTGGATGAGATCCGCAGATTATCCCATATGGACAAGATGGTGGCAATCGGTGAGATCGGGCTGGACTATTACTGGCATAAGGAAGAAGAGGAACATCAGATCCAGCAGAAAATGTTTCGCGCTCAGCTTGACATTGCCAGGGAAGAGAAGCTTCCGTTTATGATCCACAGCAGAGAGGCTGCCGAGGATACTTTGAATATCGTCAGAGAATATATGCAGGGTGGTATGTATGGCGGTATCATTCATTGTTTTTCATACAGCAGGGAGATTGCGGCAGAATATCTGAAAATGGGACTGTATCTGGGAATCGGCGGAGTTGTCACTTTTAAGAACGCAAAGAAACTGAAAGAGACGGTTCAGTATGCACCCCTGTCTCAGCTTGTTCTGGAAACAGACTGTCCCTATATGTCTCCGGAGCCAAACAGAGGTAAGAGAAATTCGTCATTAAATCTGCCTTATGTAGCACAGGCAATCGCAGAACTGAAGGGAATTACAGCAGAAGAGGTCATTGATGTGACCAGACAGAATGCAGAGAAACTGCTGGGAGTTTAACCGAATTAAGTAAGTCCCCTGCGGAGGTTGTGAAAAGCAATAAGCAGTTATTCGGTATAGAGCTACGTAGCAAAGCGGATTGCTATAAAAAAGATGCCGACTGATTACAGTCAGCATCTTTTTTGCTATATACAAATCGGGCATTCATCAATAACCGCTGTCATATTCGTTTGAAGAATCATCGGAACTTTCATCCGAAGAGCTGTCAGAACTGTCGGAAGAGTCTTCGGTTCCGTCTGATGTGTCTGCCTGATATTCCCAGGAGTGGATGGATTCTGTATCTTCCACTACATTTCCGGTAGTTTTGTCAATCATGTTGCCCTCCCAGTCAAACTTGACGTTCAGCAGGTTTGTATTTGTGGAAGGCTTCACATTCATGGACATGATTTCCTTAAATTTGGCTTTCAGGTTATCGAGAGTAAACTCATCACCGATCACATTTCTTACACTGTGGGAAGAAGCAAGTTCTTCTGTATAATCATCCAGCATATATGGTCCGTATTCTCCGTTATCGTAATCATAATGCATGACCATAGGTTTCACTTCCGGAGAAAGGATCTGGATGGTTGATTTGCCGTTCAGAGTTGATTTCTGTATGGTAAAACTTGCCATTCCTTCCAGAAGTTCCGGGAGTTCCTGCTGAGTGGAAACAAAGTTTCCGAGGGAGTAGAATATGGTGGTATTGTGTCCCTGGTCATCAGAAAGCTGTCCGTAAGGCTGAAGCACATGCGGATGACCGCCAATGATCACATCAACACCCTGCTGCATCAGAAAAGCGGCCCATTGTTTCTCGTATTCATTTGGCATGGTTTCATCTTCTGTTCCCCAGTGAGCCACAAAGATGATGCAGTCGCTGATTTCTTTGGCTTTCTGGATCATTGTGGTGATCTTATCCTTATCAAAGATATCGATCATGTACTCATATCCTTCGCCTGCACCGGAATTATTGGTGCCGTATGTATAGTCAAGAAAAGCAATCTTAATACCATTCACTTCTTTTACTTTGACAGTGTC
The DNA here is from genome assembly GCF_013300825.1 of Blautia wexlerae. GTDB lineage: Bacteria > Bacillota > Clostridia > Lachnospirales > Lachnospiraceae > Blautia_A > Blautia_A wexlerae_B. The sequence continues at coordinate 41,929 of NZ_JAAIMY010000011.1, read as the reverse complement.
TGCATCTTCCTGGGTGGCGTGGATACCAAGTACAGGAATATCCGGATAATTGGTGCTCCAGAAATCCAGAGTACTTTTCAGATAGTCATATCCATAATCATCGGCGTGATTTGTGGCAGATTCCACTACATCAAACCCTGCTTTGATAATGGCATCTCCAACTTCCTGAGGAGTGGCAAAGGAAGGATAAGTGCTGACAGCATCGTGGTTTGGAGCAAAAACCGTTTCCTGGTCGATCATGGCCACGTCTGCAGCCTGAATCTGGTCCAGAACATGAGTGTAGATATGGTCATAATTCCATATGCCGGAGTCATTCTCGCCGGATTCATACAGCTTGCTGTGATAAAGGTTATCTCCAACAGCAATTACACTTGCAGTGGAGATGACAGGTGTTTCAGCTTCAATCTTATCCTGCTGTTCCTTGAGAGCCGCTGCTTCTGCTGATTCTTTCTGCGGTTTACGGATCAGGGTGTAATCCATCTGATGCATCACCAGAACGAGCAGGACCAGAACAACAACAGAACACAGAAGACTGATCCGGGAGTTGATTCTCTCCCGTAAATTAAGTGGCATATTATTTTTTCTCATAGAAAATTCCCTTTAACTAAAATAGTTCTTAACAGTGAGAGTACTGAACAGTTACAGCAATCTGCAGTCTGTATTGCTGTTCGCTTCGCTCTCAGTACCGTATCTCAAATTCATTGCAGACTGCATACGGAAATGAGATAGGGGCGTGTGAACCGTAATCTATCTGTTCATTATAACAAATTTCATGGTTCAAAGAAAGAATTAAGAGAGAAATTCTTTGAAAACCTGCCAGAAATGCTTTGTGAGACAAAGTATTTTAGTGTATAATAGGTAGCAATATAACCATGAATGTACAAACATGCTACAGCAATGCTATATGGAATTGCTTAAGCAAAAAGAGGGAGGTAACCGGATGAACCATTATGAGGCAATTAATGATGTACTGGTCAATTTATTTAATGAGATTCTGGACCTGGAAGAACGGGCATTGATTACGGGAGAATATAAGAATATTTCTGTCAATGATATGCACATTATTAATGCAGTAGGTATCCGGGAACAGAAGAATATGTCAACAGTAGCCAGAGAACTGAATGTGACTGTGGGTACATTGACGATCGCTGTGAATAATCTTGTAAAGAAGGGATATATCCAGCGTATGAGAAGTCAGGAGGACCGAAGGGTTGTGCTGATCTCCCTGACAGAACAGGGGAAGAAAGCTTATTATCATCATAAAGATTTCCATGAGAAGATGGTGCTGGCTGTACTTAAAGGTCTGAATGTGGAAGAGACAGAGACACTGACGAAAGCCCTGACCAAGTTGCGGGGATTTTTCAGATCATATCAGTAGAAGGAGTAAAGATGGAATATACTGAGAAGGATTTAGTAAAGATCGCAAAAAGGGAAAATAATACGAAGAGAAACTATCTGGTAGTGGATCCGCTTCAGGGAAAGCATATTCCGGTAGTGCCATCAAAGGCACTGGATTTATTTGCTGCTCTGGCAGATACTTTCAGGGAGAAATACAAAGATGAAAAACTTTTGTTGGTGGGCTTTGCGGAGACAGCAACTGCCATAGGTGCTCAGGCAGCGATTACTGTGGGGGCAGATTATATTCAGACCACCAGAGAAGTTATTCCCGGCGTGAATTATCTGTTTTTTTCCGAGGAACACAGCCATGCCACAGAGCAGAAGCTGGTAAAAGATGATATTGACAGAGCAGCGGCGGAGACGGATCGGATCATATTTATCGAGGATGAAGTAACTACCGGAAAAACAATTCGGAATATCATCAGTATTCTTGACAGGGAATATGACGGAAAATTTAAATATTCAGTAGCATCTCTGTTAAACGGAATGAGCGAGGAGAATCTGGAACGTTATAAGAGACAGGGGATTTCCCTGTATTATCTGGTAAAAACGGATCACAGTACTTACGGAGACAGAGCAGAAACATTTAAGGGAGACGGATTTTATTATAAATGTCCGGATAAGGCCGCAGAGTATACAACGATTTATGTTAAAGACCGGATGGATGCCCGCAGACTGATTGATTCCAGGAAATATGAGGAAGCATGTGAGAATCTGTGGAGAGAAATCCGGGAGAAAATCGGAAACATGGCTGATAATATATCTGGCAAAAAAATACTGGTGATCGGCACTGAGGAGTTTATGTTCCCTGCACTTTATATCGGAAGAAAGATGGAAAAAGAGGGAGCCGAAGTAAGGTGCCATTCGACTACAAGAAGTCCCATTGCTGTGAGTCTGGAAAAAGAGTATCCCCTTCACAGCAGATATGAACTGAAAAGTTTATATGATCCGGACAGGAGAACGTTTATTTACGATATAGGAAAATATGACAAGGTATTGATTGTTACAGATTCCCCGGAAATAAAGGAGAGTCAGGAAACGCTGATAAATGCTGTCCGGATGCAGAACAAGGATATTACAGTTGTAAGGTGGTGCTGATTTGAGAAGTTCCTATTCAGAAGAAGATGTGATTTTATTATTGAAGGATATTACCGGGCTGGTAGAACCTCAGCCTGCCAAAGTGCGGGAGAAACTGATTCAGTCCGGGAAACATTACAGCGAGATGCTGCCTGTTGAATATGTTCCTACAAATCAGTATATGCAGGTATATCATAATGCGCTGAAACATTATGCGAAGCCGGTTGCCAATGCAGTAGGAATGCTGGCAGATAAGATCATAGAGAATAAGGGAAAGAAAATTGTCCTGGTATCCCTTGCCAGAGCGGGAATCCCAATTGGTATCCTTGTGAAGCGATACATCAAATTCAAATATGGTATAAATGTGCCGCATTATTCCATTTCAATTATCAGAGGAAGAGGGATTGACGATAATGCCATGAAGTATCTGCTTGAAAAGTACAGACCGCAGCAGATTTTATTTGTGGACGGATGGATTGGCAAGGGTGCGATCCTGAATGAATTGAAGAAAGATATCTCTGCATATGAAGGGGTTTCTGCTGACATAGCGGTAGTGGCAGATCCGGCAAATGTTACGGAGCTTTGCGGAACACATGAAGATATCCTGATCCCAAGTTCCTGCCTGAACAGTACAGTATCCGGCCTTATCAGCCGTACTTTTCTGAGAGATGACATAATAGGCAGAGATGATTTCCATGGGGCAGTCTATTACGGAGAACTGACAGATTCTGATCTGTCATATGACTTTATTGAAACCATTGAAAAGGAATTTAATATGGAGAATACACCTGATCTGGAAAAAAGAGTGGAAAGTCAGGGTATTGATGAGGTAATAAATATAGGAAAGAATTTCGGTATTGACGATATTAATCTGATCAAACCGGGGATCGGAGAGACAACAAGAGTATTACTGAGGAGAATTCCCTGGAAGGTGCTGATCGATGAGCGATATAAGGGAAATCCTCAGTTGGAGCATATTGTCAGACTTGCCGAAGAGAAACATACACCTGTAGAATACTATCCACTTACACATTATAAATGCTGTGGAATCATTAAGAAGCTTGCGGATGCGTGAGAAGGGTAATACTTATTCTGTTATTCCGAAAACTTCTGAAAGATAAACTGTTTTCTTAGCCCAGTTCAGATGGGTTTTATATTCATTCATTCTTTCTCTGGTTTTGCTTCCTGCAACAAGGGAAGCAGAATCAGCATTCCAGTTTAAAATCGCCTGTGCGTCAAGGTAGTCATTTCGTGAAACCTGATAAGCTCTGTTTACTACAGGGATCTGTGAAGGGTGGATAACGGTTTTTCCGATGAAACCGCAAAGTCTGTCTTCCCGGATTTCCTGAATCATTCCTTCTTTCCAGCTGTCACCGGCATAATATTCCCATACAGGACCGGAAATCACATAATCCATACCATATACAGTGATAATATCTGAGAAAATATCTGAAACAGGTCTGATGCTGTGAATAGATTCATTGGCATGTCTGCGAAACCCAAACATATGGCACAGATCATTTCCGCCAACACGTATATTCAATATAAGATCTTCAATTCTGGCTAAAGAATCCCTTAACAAATAGAGAATATCAATTCTGTTTCGCAAATCTATAATGGAAGGACTTTCGTAAATAGGCATCATGTAAAGCTTTTTTGCGACAAGTTCATTGACGAGGATCATCTGCTCAATATAACTTTGTGCGTTATCCGGGCTGAATTTAGGGACGATGAAACCGGTAACAATCTTAATGGATTGCCCAAGAGCTTTTGTTAATCTCTGAATCTGCTGTGGATTCCGAACCCGGATAAATATTTTTGGCAGATAGAATGGCTTTTGTTCATGCTGTATGAATATCTGGCTGAGAGAAGAAATCAGTATCTGCTCGGCTTCTTCAACATGATCGGCGTTTATGGTATCTTCAAGACAGAGAGCAAGAGAAAATCTGTTCCCGAATCTTTCATTTATCAGAGAATCAGTGATGGATATTCTGTTGGCAGGACAATAGAGTAATGGACCTACACTGTAATATAAAACATTATTTTTCATAACACTCCTTCTGACATATCTACAAAAATTCCCGTAAATAGGGTACCTTATAGAAATTCAATAAAATACTGCAGGTAATCCGGCCCATCACAGTGTGAAGGACCGAGTCAGCAGCTACATCATAGCACATTTCAGGGGAATAAGCCATAGAGGAGTTTTTGACTTATGAAAATACAGAAAGAGAAAGGTTATTGTGTCGTTGTTGTGAACGGAGTAAATAGTAATACACTACGTCTTCTCTTATGGAAAGAACAGGGGAATTTTCTTGAAATATAAATAGCAATATGATACAATTTTGAGGTAGAATTTATACGAAAATTTGGAGAAAATTATGGTTCCGCATTATTTTATGAAATTGCTGTAGAACTTATCATGAACAGAAATAAGATAAGCAGATATTGAAGGTGAGATACTTATATGTTGGAACACAAAAAAATTCAAAACCTCAGTGATTATTTTGTCGAACTGAACAGCAGGCGGGAGAAAGGTGTTTATTTCTACCGCATCAATGGATATTCTGAAGAAGTCGGCGAATTTATAAAGAAATATTATGATACAGCAAGAAGAACCGGAGTGGTTATCGAAGGGAAGATACCTAATCCCGATGAGAGGAATCTTGCATATTATAATGAAATAATGGGAATGGATTTTCAGATGAGTATGGATTTTATCCATGTCAGTCTGAGAAAATGGTTGCCAAGGATGAATGAGTTTCAGAGACAGAATGTGGCAGCCTCCATTTATGACTCTCTGGATTCCCTGCGAAAAGCCGGGAAAACCGAGAATATGCTCAGGAACGCATATATCAAGTTCATGTGCTGGCTGTATTATAAATTTGAACGCATTGTAAATCAGCTTGGAGAGAACCATATCCCTAAAATATTATATGAAGGGCAGATAAGCAATTATGAGTTAATGCTCATATCGATTCTTTCCAATGCAGGCTGTGATGTAGTACTGCTTCAGTATGCAGGGGATCAGGGATATCTGAAAACAGATCCGGGTTCCGTTCTCTCAGACAGTTTGCAGATGGAAGGTTTGCAGCCATTTCCGCAGGGATATTGTGTGAAAAAGGTCAGAGATGAGATTCAGAATGAACTCAACAATGAGAGACTGTATGGAATCAGACCTTCGCTTACAAATTGTACAAATGCATGGATAAAGGGAAACGGCCTGGATGATATCCGCGCGAGCATTCTGTTAAGGGGAAATGACAGCCGTTTTTTTTATAACTGTTTCTGCAGGATAAACGGGGCAGAAGATAAGCTTACTTATGCAAATGAGTTATTCAGATTGCAGCAGGAACTGAGAAATTCAAAGAGAAATACGGTGATCGTAAGTAAAGAGATTCCAAGACCAACGCCGCAGGAAATTTCAGAGATAAAGAGGTCAAACTATACATCCGGAGATCAGATGCTCCTGGGACTTGCGTGTAATATACAGTATGGAGCCAATCCGGAGCTTCAGCGGATCCTACATAAAACATTTGTGGATGTTATGCTGGCTGAATCTCAGAAGGAAGGGGAAAATCTTAACAGACTGACAAACAGGGCAGTGTATCTGCTGTGCTGGCTGAGAAGATATCTGTCCAGGCTGTTCATAAACTGGAAATCACCGGAGATTGGATGCTTTATTTATCTGGGGGGCTGCCGGAATGAAAACGAAGCTCTGTTTATGAGTTTCCTTGGACGGCTGCCACTGGATGTGCTGATCTTATGTCCTGATCTGAACATTAAGTGCTGTCTGGAAGATAAACTTCTGTATGAGGTCAACTATCCGGAGAGTCTGGCGATCACAGAATATCCGGAAGAGAGTTCTCAGGTAAAGATTGGAACAGCCGCTTATCATGCGGAAAGAGAACTTGATACTCTGATGTATCAGGACAGTGGGATATACAGAAATCAGCAGTATGTGAAGGCGAATGTTATCAATCTGCAGACCATGTATGAAGAGATAAAACTACTGTGGGATCAGGAATTGAAATACAGACCTAATTTCAGCACAGTTAACGGTGTGGTAAATATTCCGGTTATTTTTTCAAAAATCTCAGGAGTGAAGGATGGAAGTGTTTCTCAGTACTGGGAATCCATAGCAGCACTGATCACAGAGGATACCGTTGTTGTGAAAAGTGCTCCGTACATTGAACCAACTGCCTCCGGTCCAATGAAAGCCTTTGCCGTAGAATTTTATAAAAACGGAAAGCTTCTGCGGAATAAAATAAAGAATCATCCCAGATATCCTTATCATCTTCTTCGGGAGGAAATGCAGGAATTTATACTTGACAAGCTGCAGCTTCTGATTGAGCGGAAACTGATAAAGGGTATTGGGGAAAATGGTACAGAATATACAGTGATCGCGCAGATTCTGGATCTGCCGAAGGAGATTCTGCGTCTGATCCAGAAATTTGATTTTACAAAAAAGAATCCGAAACTGATATATATTAATACAGGGGAGACGATGATTTCACTTCAGGATTCGATTCTTGTAACATTCCTGAATCTGGCAGGATTTGACATTCTGTTTTTTGTCCCTACAGGCTATCAGAGTGTGGAGAACTACTTTGCAGAAAAACTAATGGAAGAGCACCAGATCGGGGAATATAAATACGATATGCAGGTTCCGGATCTGAATAACATTTCGACAAACAGTACCCGCCCCTCATGGCGGAGAAAACTTTTCAGGAGAGGTTAGTAGATTATGGGACTTGATTTCGGTAAATCATCTATGGGAAATCCTGCTCAGGCCGGTAATGGTCTTCAGGAGAAAAATGAGATTGAAGTTGTGGAGAAATATGATATTGTCGCTGACAGGCAGCAGATGAATGCTGAGCTGGTCAATTCAAAAGAAGTGGACGATATTGTCAGCACGATCGAAGTTTACAATATGGATACCATTGTATCTTTTGGTGCGAAAGCAGCAGAGGAGATTTCCAAGGCATCTGATGTGGTCCTCAACAGCATGAATATGTCGCAGCTTAATGAGACAAGCGAGATGCTTAAATCGCTGGCAAAGATCATGGATCAGTTTGACATTAATGAAATTAAGGATAATCCGGGACTTTTCGGAAAGCTTTTCGGAAATTTCAGAAAACAGCTGGATAAGATACTGGTCAAGTATCACACAATGGGCGAAGAAGTTGATAAGATTTATGTTCAGCTTAAAGGATATGAGTCTGAAATCAAACAGTCCAACAAAAAGCTGGATACCATGTTTAAGACCAATGTGGATTATTATCATGAACTGGTGAAATATATCCTTGCAGGAGAACAGGCATGTAAAGAGATTGAAGCCTACATTGCCCAGAGACAGCAGGATATGGAGAATACGGGAGATCAGTCTATTCAGTTTGAACTTACCAGTCTGAATCAGGCACTGATGATGCTGGAACAGAGGACACAGGATCTGAGAACAGCAGAGAATGTGGCAATGCAGTCCATTCCCATGATCAAGACTATGGAGTTCAGCAATTACAATCTGGTGAGAAAGATCAATTCTGCGTTTATCGTTACGCTTCCTGTATTTAAGCAGGCACTTGCGCAGGCAATTCTTCTGAAAAGGCAGAAGATACAGGCAGAATCTATTGCAGAACTGGATAAGAAAACAAATGAGATGCTTCTTAAGAATGCCCAGAATACAGTAGATGTATCGAAGATGACAGCTAAAATGGCATTCGGAAGTTCCATTCAGATTGAGACTCTTGAGAAGACATGGGCAACCATTACAAATGGAATCGAAGAGACAAGAAGGATCCAGGAAGATGCCAGAAAGAAACGCCAGGAGGATCAGGTTCGTCTGGAGGCAATCAAACAGGATTTTAACAAACAATACAATGTGCCACCGGTAAGAAAATAAAAACACAGAAAAAAGGGAGGATGAATGATATGCCTATTAATTTATCAAAAGGACAGAAGGTAGATTTAACAAAGAAGAATCCGGGACTTAAGAAGATCATGGTAGGACTTGGCTGGGATGTAAACGCTTTTGATTCAGGTTCGGATTTTGACCTGGATGCAGCAGCATTTATGCTTGGTGCCAACGGAAAATGCCCTACAGAGAAAGAATTCATTTTCTATGGCAATCTGAAGCATGCCAGTGAATCAGTCATCCACATGGGAGATAACCTTACCGGTGAGGGTGAAGGTGATGATGAGCAGATCATGATCGATCTGTCAAAGGTTCCGGCGAATATTGAGAGAATTGCGTTTACAGTTACCATTTATGATGCAGAAGCAAGACGTCAGAACTTCGGACAGGTTTCAAACTCTTACATCCGTCTGGTAGATGAATCCAATGAGGTGGAACTGATCCATTATGATCTTGGGGAGGACTTCTCCATTGAAACAGCAGTAGTTGTAGGAGAACTTTACAGACATAACGGAGAGTGGAAGTTTAATGCCATCGGAAGCGGATTCCAAGGTGGACTTGCAGCGCTCTGCGGTCATTATGGTATTGAAGTAGCGTAATGTAAGAGACAGTCGGCTGTTTGGTAAAAATACTAAACAGTTATCAGGTATGGAGCTGTATAGCGAAGCGGATAAGACAATATGGGAGGAAAAATATATGCCAGTTAGTTTAAAAAAAGGACAGAAGGTCAGTCTTACAAAAGGTAACCCGGGACTTAAGGATGTAGTTGTAGGTATCGGATGGGATATCAATGCTTTTGACACAGGCGGAGATTTCGATCTGGATGCAGCAGCGTTCTGTCTGACAGATTCCGGAAGGGTTTCTGATTCGAACGATTTTGTATTCTATGGAAATCTTGTACATCCGTCCGGAGCAGTCCAGCATATGGGAGACAACCTTACAGGTGCCGGAGACGGAGATGATGAGCAGATTAAGATCGATCTGTCAAAGATTCCTGCCAATATCACAAAGATTGCATTTACAGTTACCATCTATGATGCAGAGGCAAGACGCCAGAATTTCGGACAGGTTTCTAATGCCTTTGTGAGAATCTTCAATGAAGTGACAGGAGAAGAAATCCTCAGATATGATCTTGGAGAAGATTTCTCTATTGAAACAGCAGTTGTATTTGGTGAACTGTACAAGAATGGTGACGAATGGAAATTTAATGCCATTGGAAGCGGTTATCAGGGTGGTCTGGCTGCTTTGTGCAACAGTTATGGTGTAGACGTAGAATAGTGCCGGAGGGCAACAGGAGGGACGAAAATGTCAGTAAGCTTACAGAAAGGACAGAAAGTAAATCTGTCAAAGGAGCATGCAGGATTAGCAAAGGTGATCGTGGGACTTGGCTGGGATGAGGCAAAGCCATCCGGCGGCGGTGGATTGTTTGGTGCATTATTTGGTTCTTCATCACATCAGGCAATCGACTGCGACGCTTCTGCAATCATGTTGAAAAATGGTAAATTTACAGATAAAACAGACCTGGTATATTTCGGCAACCTGAAACATAAATCCGGGACAGTCAATCATATGGGAGACAATCTTACAGGAGCAGGCGAGGGAGATGATGAGCAGATCGTTATTGATCTGTCAAGAGTTCCGGCTGAATATGATAAGATTGTCATTGTTGTCAATATCTATCAGGCAGTAAAGAGAAAACAGCATTTTGGAATGATCCAGAATGCATTTATCCGTCTGGTTGATGCCAGAAACAATAAAGAAATGTGCAAATATAATTTAACTGAGAATTATTCAGGTATGACTGCGATGATTTTTGGGGAAATATACAGGTATAACGGTGAATGGAAATTCAACGCCGTAGGAAATGGCACAACAGATCCTGGACTTGGGGAACTCTGCCAGAGATTTGTGTGAAAATAAAAAGAGGAGCTGTTATGGTTCCTCTTTTTATATAAAATCCGGTAACTGTCTGTCCATGATTGAACAGTTGCAAAACCCGAAAGAGGAGGTTAATTATTATGAATGAAATAAACAAAGAGGAGCGAATGCAGGGCCTGTCCGGACAGCAGGTCAGCGAGAGCAAGGCGAAGTACGGCACCAATGAGCTGGCGAAGAAAGAGACTGAATCACTCTGGTCCATGTTCATCGGCGCATTTGATGATATCTGGATCAAGGTATTATGTGCGGCTCTGGCTCTTAAAGTTATCCTGGCTGTGCTGGGAATCTTTGTCCCTGCATTATCCGGCGGAAATGATGTTGTGGAGATCATCAGTATTGTGATCGCAATCGCACTTGCTACCGGTTTCAGTACCCTGTCAGAGTACAGAAATACTTCAAGAAGTGAGGCGCTTCAGGAAGAATACAGCAAGACCTATGCCAAAGTTGTAAGAGACGGAAAGCTGGTCAATATTCTTACCAGTGAAATCGTTAAAGGTGATACGATCCTTATCCAGGCAGGAGATAAGGTTCCGGCAGATGGTCTGTTATTTGAAGGTAAGATCAAAGTATCTCAGGCGGCATTAAACGGTGAATCAAGAGATGAGAACAAAGCAGCAGTAACCAATATGGACGAGGCAGAATCTACGGATTACTCCTCACATGGAAAAGTCTTTATGGGTTCTGTTGTGACTTCAGGCGAAGGTTACATGATCGCAACTGTTATCGGAGACAGTTCTGAATTAGGAAAGATAAACAAAGCTCTGACAGATACCTCCGAGGAAGAAGAGCGAAAAGATACTTCCAGCCTGAAGCTGGAGGGTGTGGCAGCAGGTATCGGTAAACTGGGTGTGTCAGCTGCAGCAATCGCAGGTATCCTTCATGTTGTCCTGACCCTGATCAGGGCAGATCAGGCAATCACTGTTGTTTCCGTTCTCCTTGTAATAGCGGAAGCAGTTATGCTTATGGCTTCTATCGTGATCATGGCAGTTCCGGAGGGACTTCCGATGATGAACAGTCTGGTTCAGTCAATGAATACAGAGTCCATGTATAAAAAGAATATCCTTGTCAGCCACAAGGCGGCATTTTCAGATTCTGCTTACATGAACGTGCTGTTCAGTGATAAAACCGGAACGATCACACAGGGTAACCTGTCACTGGTAGAATTTATCACAGGTAACGGTGAGATTGTTGATTCCATTCAGAGCAGTGAGTTTATAGAAGCTATCACCCTGAATAACCTTGCAAAGATTTCCTCAGAGGGAAAGGCAATCGGAAGTAACAACATGGACAGAGCACTGCTCTCTTATGCCATTAATCATGGTTATAATGATTCTGATAATGATCCGGAGAAGGTAGAAGAGATCAGCGGATTTGATTCTGAGAAGAAATGTGCCACTGTAAAACTGAAAAACGGACTTGTTTACTGGAAGGGTGCTACAGAGAATATCATTGATAAAGTAACACATTATATGCTTCCGGACGGGGAAGAAAGAGAGTTTACAAAGGCAGATAAAGATAAAGTAGAAGAGCAGATGCATGCACAGGCAAAGAGAACCATGAAGCTTCTCTCCGTAGCAAAAATCAGTGCTGGAAAGATTGTTCTTATGGCAGTTCTGTGTCTGCGTGATAATGTCAGAACAGATGCGGTTGAGACTGTTCAGATTCTCAATGATGCAGGAATCCAGGTAGTTATGGTTACCGGTGATGCAGAGGAAACTGCAGTAGCCATTGCAAAAGAGGCAGGTATTCTTGCAGATGAGAAGAAGGATGTGGTTCTTACCCATGAAGAAATGGAGAAATTATCAGATGAAGAGCTGAAGAAAGTTCTCCCGAACCTGAGAGTGGTAAGCCGCGCGAAACCGCTTGATAAGAAAAGACTGGTATCTCTTTCACAGCAGATTGATAATGTCTGTGGTATGACCGGTGACGGTGTGAACGATGCTCCCGCATTAAAACAGGCAGACATTGGTTTTGCAATGGGAGATGGTACAGCAGTTGCACAGGAGGCAGGAGATGTTGTTATCCTTAATAACAGTCTGACTTCCATTAAAGACTGTGTGCTTAACAGCAGGACTATGGCGAAATCTGTTGGAAAATTCCTCATTTTCCAGCTTACTGTAAATATCAGTACTCTGTTAATGAATATCATTGCACCGATCCTGGGATGGACAGAGCCGTTTTCCATTGTCCAGATCCTCTGGATCAACCTGATCATGGATACACTGGCTGCCATGGCGTTTGGTGGAGAACCTATTCTTGACAGATATATGAAAGATCAGCCGGCAAAGAGAACAGATAATATTCTGACTCCGTACATCAAGTCAGCGATCGGAGTAAGTGCAATATTTATTACCCTTGGTTCTATCCTGATACTTGAGAATATCGGCGGCATTACCAGTTGGGTAATCCCTGCGGGCTGTGCAGATCCGGAGCTTTATGAGAAAACATTTATGTTTGCGTTCTTCATTTATGCGATTATCTTTAACAGTCTGAATACCAGATCTGAGAAGTTTAATCTGTTTGAGCATATTGGGGAGAATAAGAACTTCGTACTGGTAATGGGAGCAATCTTTGTTCTTCAGACCATTATCATTGAAATCGGCGGAAAAGTATTTAACACAACTCTGCTTGAGCCAAAGGCATTATTGGTATCCATGGTACTTGCAGTATTTATTATACCGGTGGATCTTATCAGAAAAGCAATCATGAGCAGGTAAACAATACGTATGAAATAATAATTATGGGGCTGTCGCAGGTAATAACAGTGCGGCAGTCCCATTTTTGGAGGAAGAGAATGAATGGCATTTTATGTGCGGATATGGACAATACCATCATATATTCGTATAAGCGCAATATCGGTGAAAATAAATTAAATGTTGAGTTATATAATGGAAGAGAAATCTCATTTATTTCTGAAAAAACGCATGATCTGTTGAAAAAAGTAAACGAGAAGATGACCATCATACCAACATCCACAAGGACGGAAGAACAGTATAAACGTATTGATCTGGATATAGGAATCGTACCCTATGCCCTTGTCTGTAATGGAGGAGTACTGCTGGTAAATGGTAAGCGTGACAGAGAGTGGTATCTGGAGTCGCTGCGAATGATCCGGAACAGCATACCGGAAATGGAAAAAGCGCAGCAGATTCTTGCCGGGGATTCCAGACGAAAGTTTGAGCTGAGATTTATAGATGAGCTTTTTATTTTTACAAAATGTGAAAAGCCGGAGGAAGTGGTTGAAGATCTGCAGGCAAAACTGACTACGAAGCTGGTGGACGTATTTCATAATGGAGAGAAGGTATATGTTGTTCCTGTAAATCTGAGTAAGGGAATGGCTGTGAGAAGACTTCGAAAGAGACTGCAGCCTGCATATATCATAGCAGCCGGAGACAGCGAATTCGATGTTTCCATGGTGGAAGAAAGCGACCTGGGATTAGTTCCGGCCGGATTTAAAAAGATTTACGGTAATGGTAGCGACAGATTCAAAGAGACAGTGATGGAAATGGAGGCAGGAAGACTGTTTTCGGAAACATTACTTGAGAAATGTTTGGTTTTATGTTATAGGAAATTACTCCGTAATGTTCCTATAACATAACAAAGCCCTCCGGGCAGGATCGCACTGCGACTGTTAATCCATACTGACGCGGATTCCGCCCTGACGTTCAGATGGCTGAATGATAACCGTAACATTATCTCCACCATGCCACTCAAACTGATAAGACTCTCCGGAAGTCTGTCCGATGAAAGTTTTCCAGGATACATCAGCAGTGACACTGGGATCACAGTGTCCGTTTCCAATCCAGCAGATCACAGCATCCGGATCTACGGAAATGGTATTATTTTTGCCAACATTGCTCAGTACAACAGGGTTGCCGTCTGACAATACGGCAACATATGCATTCCTGCCTCTGGCCGTAAGTGTGGAAGTAGCAAGACCTTTTTGGGAAAGTACACCCACACCGATGAAACGGACGCTGTAATCACAATCCTGGGTAAATGCCAGAATATTCTCGGATTCAACGGAGATGGTTTCGCCTTGCGCCAGCTGATAGATGACAACGTGCTGTCCGTAATTGGCGTAATATGTAACGGAATCACCGTTCAGACTGACCTTCATCAGCGGAATGTTTTCTCCTGTGACTCTTCTGGCAAGCTGTCCAAATAAAGCCTGTCCGACACTCTTCTGTGGACCAAGAAGTACCTTTTCAAAACGGTAATTCTTTGGACCGCAATTATCTCCGGCTATAAAAGCTCCGGCTTTTACAAAAAGAACATCGCTGCCGGTGCATGTAACTTTCAGTGTTAATTCGTTGATGGTTTCAAATGACAACATGATAGTGCCTTCCTTTCTCAGATTACCTGAACCCCATATAGCTCGCAGAGCCCGGCGAGATCTCTTGTGACTCCGTTTCCGATTGCATTGAATTTCCAGATTCCATTGTGTCGGTACACTTCTCCGATCATTATGGAAGTGACGTTGGAATAGTATTCGTCCATTTTGAAGCTGACCAGCTCTGTATCAGAAGTATCGGTGATTTTTATGTAGGCATCTCTCAGCATACTGAAATTCAGATGTTTTTCCAGTGCTTTGTTTATAGTAAGGACAAAAACGATTCTGGATACAGCAGGATTCAGTCTGTTAAAGTCCACAGATATGATCTCATGATTCTCTTCCTGACCTGCCCAAAAAGCAGTACTTCCATCCGGGCTTGTTTCCTGACCGTAGAAGACAAACCAGGAATCGCCGATAACCTTGCCTGTATTATTCAGAAGAAAAGCGGATACATCCACATCACATTCAGGATTAGTGATGTCCCATCCCAGATATGCCCGGATTCCTGTAATCCGGGCATTGGTTTCGAGAGAAACCTTCTGTCCCTTTCGAGCAGGATTTTTTAAGATTGGGACAGTTCTGGCGGCAGATTGAGCTGTAGTTCTGACAGAAGATGAATCAGCAGACGGAGCGGTGGCTCTGACAGAAGATGAAGCTGTAACTGGCGCAGAGCGGGTATGGGGGGAATTTCTGCAGCTCATGTTATTGATGCTGCCTATGCTGCGTGAGGACAATGGTTCCATGACTTTTTTAGTGTTGATAGTCAGAACAGTCTGTCTGTTTACTGCACCTGACAGATTTTCCGGTACATTAAGCATAATTGAACGTCACCTCTAATGATAAATATTTGGTAATTATTCAGCAGTATCCTTACAGTGACAGGTCAAAATATCCTGCAAAATAGCAGACTGCTGAATAATTACAAACAGATATAAATATTCTAAAATGTTTTACAGAAAATGTCAAACCGTAACGAGTGAACAGTAATTCGTTTATTTCATGTATTTTTCCAGAACCGGGAACTGTACAGGTCCGATGTCCAGAATCCGGCGGTGAAATTCTTTCAGGTCAAAAGCATCTCCAAGTCTTTTCTGACAGACTGTTTTCAGGTCAAGGAAATTCAGATATCCCCAATAGTATTTCAGATAGTTACCGGGAGTTTCCACAATATACTGATAGATTTCGGCAGCAGTGGAAGCATTGTTGATGCCAAATGCTTTCAGAAAGACAGCAGTGCGGGCTGCATCCCAGCCCCGGTAATGAATACCGATATCAATCAGGGAGTAAATACACAGATTCATACTCCTGTTTAACCAGGCAAGCCGGACGGCATTTTTTGCAGAATACGGATCCTTCATGAGGGAGGCGGCATATTCATAGCCGTATGATTCCACGTAGGTTGCCCAGCCTTCCACATAGCCGGAGGAAGTGACCAGATATCTGATGTCAGAGGGATTGTTTCCGGCAAAAGAAACTGTCTGGTAAAGGTGGCCGGGAAATCCTTCATGTGCCAGTGTGCCGAAAAGTTCCAGAGAAGAGGTACGCCCGGAATCGTTGATATAGATTACGTTGGGGCTTCGGGTATCCACAGGCGGCGTGAGGTAAAAAGCAGGACTTAAGAATTTTTTCATGGAAGGATGAACGGTGCGGAGTTCGTAAGTGGCATCTTGCAGTTCCGGGAAATCTTTTTTCATCAATTCCGGAAGCTTCTCCAGCATCTGAGTCGGTGTCAGTGTAGGTTCACCGGAACATTGATTCAGCCTGTCAATCAGGGAGGGATCCTGTTTTAGCAGAGAAGAAACCTCCCGGT
This sequence comes from Blautia wexlerae, assembly GCF_013300825.1. Classification (GTDB taxonomy): domain Bacteria; phylum Bacillota; class Clostridia; order Lachnospirales; family Lachnospiraceae; genus Blautia_A; species Blautia_A wexlerae_B. Next base: position 25,456 of record NZ_JAAIMY010000011.1, on the reverse strand, counting down.
AATCGGACAAAAGCTGAGCTGACATCCTTTTCTCGATTTGTCCGACAGGTACATAGGTTCCTGTCTGGCTTTGTAGCAGGTAGAGGTAATATTCACGCCCACCCTCAAAAAATGCCAGGCCCCGGCTACTTTTGCCTGTACCGCGAAGGCTTTCCAGACTGTCTGCCAGTTCCTGATAAGCAGGGATCACTTCGGTTAAGATCAGTTTATGATGATATGTACAGAGTTTTTTCTGATTCTCGCTGCTAAATGCAGGGTTTGAGAAAGCTTTCAGTTTCTGGGCAAAAATATCATCCATGTAGTTGGAGTCAGGATTCGCGACAAAAGAATGACATTGTTTCAGGATACGGTCCAGAGTTGTGTCGCTCATGAAAAGCCCTTCCTGGGATTTCTGCTTTTCCAGTTTTATAATACTTTGGAAATATGGTCTGACGGTACTCAGAAGTTTCAGATAATCAGAGATATCTTCTTTTGTCCGGAAAGTATATTCTGCCAGAAGAATGGGAAGCTGTGCCTGCACACCCAGACCCGGTCCCAGCGGCTCATCCAGGATGCTGTTTTTTCCAAGGGAGGCTCTGGTGTGAAAATAGAGAAGGAGCATATCACAGGTAAGCCGGTTTTCTTCGGAGAGTCTGGAATAGGCAAAGGATTTCAGCTCTTTCTCATATTCCTGACAGAGACTGGTGGTCTTAGCAGGGTCAGAAAGTGCAGTTCCAAGAGTTGCCTCGGGCTTTCTGATACCTTTTTTTTCAGGGTGTGCAAGAGTGTAGTGAAGGGTGAGGGTATTGCTGCATACTTCAGACCGGAATAATTTTTCCGTAAAGGTCTGAAAGCGGGAGTTTTCAGAAACGAAGTGGTCGGAGAGAACACCCATGCTGATGCCAATGGCAAAAACCAGACACAGGCAGAGGATTCTTTTGGGGATATTCCTATGAATACGCATATCCACCTCGGAAGCTGCTTTTTACTATTTTATTGGAAAAGAGGGTGGAGTATGCTATTATAGTTGGCAGCAGGTTATACTGTTTACAGTTGATGTTTGGTAAGCTGTTTTTGTGGGAGAGATGTGTGCGGCTGAGCACGGAGTGAACAGTAGTGGCAGTGAAGATTTTAGAGAGTACGAGGAGGATATATATGTCTGAAATTTATGATACAGCAATTCTGGGGGCAGGTCCGGCGGGGATCAGTGCAGCCATTTATGCAGCCAGAGCAAAGCTGAATACCTTATGGCTGGACAAACAGTTTGAACAGGGGGGTCAGGTGCTGAATACCTATGAGGTGGATAATTATCCGGGAATGCCGGGGATAAGTGGTATGGATCTGGGTGAGGCAATGGCAGGACATGCTGCGAAACTGGGGATTGAGCCACTCAGGGAAAATGTTCTTTCTGTGGAGGATGCAGGAACTGATAAGATCATCCGCACAAAGACACATGAATACAGAGCCAGAACAGTAATCCTTGCCTGTGGAGCCAGCCACAGGAAATTAAATATTCCGGGGGAGGAAGAACTGTCCGGAATGGGTGTTTCTTACTGTGCTACCTGTGACGGAGCTTTCTTTAAGAATAAGACTGCGGTTGTTGTGGGCGGTGGAAACATGGCAGTGGAAGATGCGATTTTTCTTTCCAGAATATGTAAGAAGGTTTATCTGGTTCACAGGCGTGAAGAACTTCGCGCAGAGCGGATTCTGCAGGAGAGTCTTTTTGCCTGTGAAAATGTGGAAATCAGGTGGAACAGCGTAGCTGTGGAGATTCAGGGCACGGAATGTGTCACAGGGCTTAAGATACGGGATGTGCAGGATGCCACAGAATCTGTGATTGCCACAGATGGCGCTTTCATTGCTGTGGGAATACTGCCGAATACAGATAAATTCAGGAATCTGGTGAAGCTTGATGAAGCGGGGTATATTGTGGCAGGAGAGGAAGGAATTACCGAAACACCGGGAATTTTTGCAGCAGGAGATATCCGCACAAAGATGCTTCGCCAGGTGGTAACTGCAGTGGCTGACGGGGCTAATGCGGTAGCCTCTGTGCAGAATTACCTGATTCATCGGAGAGACTGAAAATAGAGTGAAAAGTAATGAAAAAAGTGTGGGGAATGTTCTTCACACTTTTTTTATTTGACAAAATAGAGGATATTATGTTAACATACACAAATGCGTAACAAAACGTAACAAATATGTAATGATTTTATAGCAATGTATAACAGGAGTTGATTAATAAAATGAACAATAGGATAAAGATGATTTTAATAGCGGCAGTTGTGAGTTCTGTGGTTCTGACACAGGGCGTATGTGTAAGCGCGGCACAGTTTGATGATGGTGCGTCAGCGTTTTCTGATGGAACAGGAAGTGTAAGTGCACTGGCAAGTACACTGGCAAAGCAGACAGAAGAACAGACACAGGAGTTTGTGGCGAAGGAAGAGGAAGCTGCACAGATCAGAGAGGAACGCAGAGTGGAGAAAGCGCAGAAAGCTTCTGAAAAAGCAGAGCAGGAGAAAGAAGATGCTCTGCAGTTTATTCAGCAGACAATAGAAGAAGCTAAGAAGAAAGCGGAGGAAGAGGCCAGAAAGAAAGCCGAAGAGGAAGCGAAGAAGGCAGAGGAACAGCGTCTTGCGAAACGTCAGGCGATTGTGGATTTTGCACTGCAGTTTGAGGGAAATCCGTATGTTTACGGTGGAACAAGCCTGACAAACGGTGCAGACTGTTCAGGATATGTAATGTCTGTATTTGCTAATTTCGGTTACAGTCTTCCGCGTGTGGCTGCAGCGCAGTGTGATGCAGCCACAAAGAAAGATATCAGCCAGCTTGAGCCGGGAGATCTGGTATTCTACGGAAGTGGATATGTTGACCATGTGGCACTTTATATCGGTGATGGCAAGATTATCCATGCCAGTGGTGCTGCAACGGGAATCAAGATTTCCAACTATGATTACCAGCAGCCGGCAGCCGTGGGTACGTTTATGGAATAGCTGTAACGCTTAAAATTATATGATTCGACAAATTGCACAAAGAAAGTCGAAAGGTGGGAAAAGTGGATAAAGTCATACACACTCTATCCACATATGCAGTCATTGAAAAATCCCGTAAATTAAAGTTATACACAAAGTTATCCACATTATCCACATTTGATGTGTGTGGAATACTCGATTTACATAAGGAAAAAAGGAACAGATGTTTTGTATAAAATGATAAATCGACATTTTTGGACGAAAAAATCCTCAAATCTATTGACTTTTTTATATTCTAAAAAACGTATAATATTGTATAAAAAAGACAAAATATAATAATATATACATGAATAATCAGAATATTCAAAAAGATATTCTGCTAAACACTACAACAACAATGAAAAAAAGAATACATTTGACAGAAAAAGGAAATTTCCACATAGCAGAGACAGATGTGGATGAGAAATGCACAAAATGAATTCGGATGGGGATAACTTTCCATCTTAATCCAGCCCATCAGAGTGTGAAATCCTGCGTCAGATAAAAAGCAGCCGGATGAATAATAAATATTCATCCGGCTGCTTTCAGATATACACTATTTCTGCTTCATTCGTTTGATGACTTTCAGACGGGTAAATTCCTCACGTTCTTTCTCTTCCAGTGCATTCTGGATATCTTTGGTCAATGCTTCATACTTCGGAATGGTGATATTCTTCAGAGCATTGGCACGTTTCTGAGTTTTCTTGATATTGGCTGCAAGGCGGATGGCTGCGTTCTCCACCATGGACAGGCGGATGGACAGTTCTTTTACCTTTTCAAAGGCAGCCTTGGCTTCGTCCAGAGACATCTTTGTGCTGTAGTAGGCATAGGTGGGAGTGTTAGTGGTTTTGTCATATTCCACCAGAGGAATTTCCGTACCCATAACACTTCGGGTTTTAATGCGTATAGAGTTCTCGACAGGAACCGTACACGCGATCTGCTGGACAAAGGCGATACCAATCTCCATATTGGCTTTCTGCAGGGCAGCATATGCAGTGCGGAAAGTCACATCGATCTGTGTCTGGATATCCTTTGCGTGATCAATCAGCTCCATCATTTCACGAATCAGGATGTTACGCTTTTTGTCCATCAGCTCATAGCCCTGACGGGAAAGCTTCAGTGAATTCTTTGCAAGTATCAGGTTTCCCTTGGTGGGAAAGGTATTCGGATCCATGTAATCACCTCGCTTCTTTTAGCGTACTGTTTCGTGATAGTACTTGTCAAGGATCTTCGTATCAATTCGGTCGAGTTCTTCTTTCGGAAGAAGTCCCAGAAGCTCCCAGCCCTTATCCAGGGTTTCGGTGATACTTCGGTTCTCGGTTTCGGACTGTCCTACAAATTCACTCTCAAAAGCTTTACCAAATACCAGATAGCGTTTATCCAGCGGGGAAAGCTCATCCTCACCGATAACGGAAGCAAGGGCTCTGGCATCTCCAACCTTTGCATAGCAGGAGAAAAGCTGATTTGCCACGTCCTGATGGTCTGCTCTTGTATAGCCTTCACCGATACCGTCCTTCATCAGACGGGAAAGAGATGGCAGTACGTTAATAGGCGGATAGATTGCCTGTCCATGAAGCTGTCTGTCCAGAACGATCTGACCTTCGGTGATATAACCGGTAAGGTCAGGAATCGGGTGAGTGATATCATCGTTTGGCATGGTCAGGATCGGGATCTGGGTTACGGAACCCGGTTTGCCTTTTACGATACCTGCACGTTCGTACAGGGTTGCAAGCTCGCTGTACAGATAACCCGGATAACCTTTACGGGACGGAATCTCACCTTTGGAGGAGGAAACCTCTCGCATAGCCTCACAGAAGGATGTGATATCTGTCAGGATGACCAGGATGTGCATTCCTTTTTCAAAAGCAAGATATTCTGCGGCAGTGAGGGCGATCTTCGGTGTAAGAAGACGCTCAACAACCGGATCATTTGCAAGGTTCAGGAACATGACCACATGGTCTGCGGCACCGCTTTCCTCGAAGGTACGGCGGAAAAATTCCGCTACGTCATATTTGACACCCATTGCCGCAAAAACAATGGCAAAATCCTCATCAGAGTCTTCTCCCAGAGAAGCCTGCTGTACGATCTGTGCGGCCAGCTTATCGTGGGGAAGACCATTTCCGGAAAAGATCGGAAGCTTCTGTCCTCGGATCAGGGTGGTCAGTCCGTCGATTGCGGAAATACCGGTGTTGATATAGTTTCGGGGATATTCACGTGCTACCGGGTTCAGCGGCAGACCATTGATGTTTAATTTTACATCCGGGGTGATGTCCCCCAGACCGTCGATGGGCTGTCCGATACCGTTAAAGGTTCGTCCGAGGATTTCCGGGGAAAGTCCGATTTCCATGGGACGTCCGGTCAGCCGGGTATGGGTGTTGCCTAAGGACATACCGTCTGTTCCTTCAAAAACCTGGATAACAGCCTTGTCCTCATAAATCTCAATAATACGGCCGATCTTGCGAGTCCCGTCATCCATGTGAAATTCCACGATTTCCTCATAGGAGGCATTCTTGACGCCTTCCAGGACCACCAGAGGTCCGTTTATTTCGCTTAAGCCTAAATATTCAATTGCCATAAACTTCTCCTCTCTGTTACGACTCATAGCCGGTTATGGCTATGAATGTAACTGTTCCGGCATCAGCCGTTTTTTTTCATTATGTTATCATAGAAAGTATCAATGTCCTGCTTGTATTGGTCAAATTTATCAAGCTGATTATTTGCCACATCATATTTAATGGAAATAATTTTTTCAAAAATGTTGTTGCCCTCTTTCAGTACGGAAACCGGCATGCCCCGGTTGATGAGTGCGCGGCATTTCTCGTAGAGATAGAGGATGATCTCCATCATCTTAAACTGTTTTTCCATTGGTACGCAGGTGTCTTCTGCGTGGAAAGCGTTCTGCTGGAGGAAGCCCAGACGGATGACTCTGGCAATTTCCAGCGTCAGTTTCTGGTCATCCGGAAGAACGTCACTTCCGATCAACTTGACAATCTCCATCAGGGAGCTCTCCTGATTTAGGATTGCCATGAGCTGATTTCTGTCTGCTACAAATTTCGGGGAAACATGCTCTCTGTACCATGGAGTCAGGTCTTCCAGATATTCACTGTAGCTGGTGAGCCAGTGGATTGCCGGGAAGTGACGGGCATAGGCAAGGGATTTGTCCAGTCCCCAGAAACAGCGGACGAAGCGCTTGGTATTCTGTGTGACAGGCTCTGAGAAATCACCACCCTGTGGAGAAACTGCTCCGATAATGGAGACAGAGCCTTCGGTTCCGTTTAAGTTCTGCATCATTCCTGCACGTTCATAGAATGCGGACAGCTTGGATGCCAGATATGCAGGGAAACCTTCCTCTGCAGGCATTTCCTCCAGACGGCCGGACAGTTCTCGAAGAGCTTCTGCCCAACGGGAAGTGGAGTCTGCCATGATAGCTACGTCGTAACCCATGTCCCGGTAATATTCCGCAAGAGTTACACCTGTATAAATAGAAGCTTCACGCGCCGCAACCGGCATGTTGGAAGTATTGGCAATCAATGTGGTTCTGTCCATCATCAGGTTTCCGGATTTCGGGTCGATCAGTTTACTGAAATCTTCCAGAACCTGAGTCATCTCGTTTCCACGTTCTCCGCATCCAATGTAGATGATAATGTCTGCGTCAGACCATTTTGCAATCTGATGCTGAGTCATGGTCTTACCTGTACCGAAACCTCCCGGAACAGCGGCTGTACCGCCCTTTGCGATAGGGAAAAGAGTGTCCAAGATACGCTGGCCTGTGACAAGCGGGACGCTTGCAGGGAAACGTTTGTGGGTTGGTCTCGGGATACGGATCGGCCATTTCTGTGCAAGTGCCAGATCTTTGGTGGTTCCGTCTGTGAACTGAATGGTTACGATCGGTTCCAGAATGGTGTATGCTCCGTCAGATGCCGCGTGGATAACTGTGGCTTCTGTAAGATTCGGAGGAACCATGGATTTATGGAGAATGGAGTCTGTTTCCTGAGTTTCTGCGATAACAGAGCCGGGACCTACAACATCTCCTTCTTTTACTGTGATGTGAGTGTTCCATCTCTTTTCTGTGTCAAGGGAATCAACGCTGACACCTCGTGAAATATATTTGCCTGAGGCTTTGGCAATCTCTTCCAGAGGACGCTGGATACCATCAAAAATATTGTGGATGATTCCAGGTCCCAAAAGTACAGAAATGGCATCTCCGGTTCCTGTAACTGTATCGCCTGGTTTCAGTCCTGTAGTCTCCTCGAAAACCTGTACGGTGGTCATGCCTTTCTTCAGGCCGATGATCTCACCTACCAGATGTTCCGGACCTACATAAACCATCTCGGAAATCTTAAATCCGCTGTCGCCCTTCAGATAAATGACGGGGCCGTTGACACCGTAGATAATACCTGTATTACTCATGTTCTGGTCCTCCGTCAAACTTGAATTCTTTGTATGCTGCCTCAAAATTTCCTGCAAAAGAGTGATCAATCAGGATGTTTTTGTGAGGGATTGTGGCGCGGATTCCACCAAGGAAAGAATCTTTGGAAAGCAGGATCGCGGCACCTGTTGTCTGCTGAAGTTTTTCTGCAAAGGAGCTGTCCTCTGGAGATAGATAGATAGTGATCTCATCATTTCCTGCGAAATCCAGAGCTTCTTTGATCTTAGCAGTTAAATAGTTCTCATACTCCGGAGTTTTGGTAAAAGATTCCAGAAGTCCTTTTACTTCGGAGAAAATTTTCTCTTTTAATTCGTTCTGTTTTCTGGTCCAGTCACGCTTGATGGTGAGCTGTTCTGCGGAGAGTGCCTTGTTTATTTCACGTCGGGCGCTGGCAGTTTCCGCTTTGATCTGTGTCTGGGCGTTTTCCTCACTGAGAGTTTTGTGTTCTTCTGCCATTTTCTCCAGAGCCGCTTTATGTTCATCGAGAATGGCGGCAGCTTTTTCGTGGGCTTCCTCTACAGTGATATCATAAAAATGGCTGAGTTTTTCATCAATTGTCATGTTAACACCTGCCTGTAATATTTAGATTGTTACTGTTCCGCACCTGTTATTGTTTATTCCGTTTTCATCAATACGATTCGTGCGGTATATTTACAGCTTTAAACCAATAGCTTCATTCACATATGAAGTGATAAAATCCGGTTTGCGGCCAGTACCGTGCCTGTCGGGAATTTCGATAATCAGAGGGGTCTTGTGATGAAGCTTTACATCATCTATAATTTCGGGAAACTCCCGGCCGAATTTTTCGGTCAGGAGTATGATTCCGATTTCTTTATTGGAAATAGCTTTCTGTAAAGCATCTTTTAATTCATCATGTGTGTGTACGACTACGCCCTCTACACCTGCCAGTCTCATCCCTGTGTAGGTATCGATATTGTCGCTGATCAAAAACATCTGCATCTTATAACTGTCCCAGGATCATGAAGGAGATGATCAGTCCATAAAGGGCAACACCTTCTGCAAGACCTACGAAAATAAGGGATTTACCAAGGATACTCTGATCCTCGCTGATAGCGCCTAAGGCTGCGCTTGCCGCACTGGCAACGGCAATACCACCACCGATACAGGAAAGACCTGTTACAAGAGCTGCTGCGATATAACCCATACCTGTTGCAAGTGTGCCTTCAGAGCCTGCAGCGGCCTGTACGGAAGAAGCACCTGTGAACATAACTGCAATGGCGATAAGCATGGTTCCAAAGAAGAAGAATGCGTTTACACCGAGAGCTGTTTTGTAACGTCCGCGGTTTTTTTCACCGATGAGATAGTAGCCAAATGGAAGAATGATGCTGAGTACCAGTGCGATTGCTAAAATGATCTGTGCGATTGTTGTCATAATTAAATCTCCTCTTAGTTCTTGATTTTGCTGTTCATATATATCATATTTATTCGGCTTTGAATATCTGGCTGACTGACAGATATGGGTTTCCCGTGGATGATATATAAATGAAAATAGTATAATTTCTGATGATCTTTTCGTTTATTTTACAGAGCGGAACGGCTCAAATTTACGTCCTGTACCTTTGTAGAAGCGGCTGAACATTTCGTAATATTCCAGACGAAGCACCTGGATACCAACGATCAGGCCTTCCATACCACATACAAAAAGGTTTCCCAGAACTACTACTATCCAGTTCAGGTTTCCGCTTTCTGCGCCTGCAAGCATGAGAACAACTTCCATCATTGCTGCATGGCTGACTGCGAAAGCTCCGATACGGACGAAGGAAAGGGTATTGGAGAAGTAGCTTAACAGGACTTCAAACATTTCAAAAAGTCCCTGTACAATGAACATTCCCTTCTCTTTCGGCATAACTTCTGATTTCTTCTCAATGAGGGCAGTAAGTGGCTCTTTCAAAAAGATCAGGATCAGTGGTACGCCGAACATGATAAACAGTACGATTCCGCCGGGAAGTGTTTTGCCATTGAGTATCAGTGCAATGGAAGCAACTGCAGAGCCGTAGAATACCAGACCTGCCACTGAGTTTGTATCAAACCAGATGTGTTCTACGTCTCTGGCTTTCCAGGCGTTCAGAATGTTAAATACCATACATAAAAGGATCAGGCACATACCAAAACCAATGGCAACAATAAATACCGTATTCAGCTTTCCGATAAACGGAACTGACATCATATTGTTCATCGGGCGAAGCCACAGGGCTGGTATCACATCTTCGAATCCGAAGATACTTCCGAACATAAATCCGAAGATTGTGGAGAACACACCTGCACAACTGATAATGCCTGCCAGTGTGATATGTTTGAATTTATAAAGCAGGAAACCACCGATAAAGAGCAGCAATCCCTGCCCCACATCACCGAACATTGCACCGAAAATAAAGGAATAAGTCAGTGCTACAAACCATGTTGGATCCATCTCGTTATAGGCTGGAAGACCATACATTTTGATGTACATTTCAAATGGTTTAAACAGTTTCGGGTTCTTCAGTTTGGTAGGTGGCTGCTGGTGGATGCCTGGCTTCAGATGTTCGTCCTCTTCACCGTCAATAATGCAGAAAATGCGGCTGTCGTCTTTGATATCATTCTGGAAAGAATGGGCATCTTTCTCTGTCATCCATCCACATAAGATATAGAAAACGTCCTTATCCCCATGTGTACATGCTGCAAGTCTGCGCACATCAAAGTTACCGGAAAGCTGTGCGATAGCATTGCGTGATGCAACGATATCTTTCTGATTTCTAAGAAGAAAATCTGCTTTTTTTTGATCGGCAGATGCCAGATCAGCAGCAGCTCTGTTGCGTGTTTCAGTCAGTTGTTCGAAAGCTTCTTTTGCTGTTCCTTCATACGTATCTGGCATATAAATACGCTCGAAGTGCATGGAAGAATAGACGGCTTTTACTTTCTGGGCTTCGTGCTCCGGGACAAAATACAGACCCCAGACATACTGGTCATCTTCATCACATTTAATGAAAATTGTGTCCAGATTTTCGTAAATATACTTTTCGAATTTCTGGTAATATTCCTTCTCAATCCTTCCAAAACGGAAGTGGATGAACTGGAATTTCAGGATTGAGGAAATATTGTAATTAATATTTCTGAACGGGCGGATCACTCGCAGAGATTCATCCAGAGCTGCAAGCTGACTCTCCAGATCAGCACGTTTATTGCTTAGTTCCTGATAATCAGACTGAATCCGGCGGATTGTATTTAAAGCCTGTTCAGTATCCATGGGTTTGGCAGAAATCTTCTCCGGATCTGCCAGTTCATCATAGAAACTGTTGGCAGTAGAGAGTGCTTCCTTATATGGATTGATCTCCATAAACGGAGAAAGACTCTCTACTGCGGTCAGCTCGGAAAGGGCATTTTCCAGATGAATTTCGTACTTGGAAAGATAGGTGTTTACCACTCTGTCAATATCGGCCTTAGGACCGGTAATGCTCAGGAACTTCATTTTCTCAATCATAAATTCACCTCCTGGTTAATGTTCTTTAAACTGCGAAGCAGTTATTCAGTTATGCGTCATATAGAAATCAACTGTTGCAAATATAACGCATGGCTTCATCATGCTGCACGCCATAACGTACGCATTCAATGGCGATAGTCAGACGGTTTACTTCGTGTTCCTTGTTATACAGGTAAGAATAGATTACTGCTACAGAATATGGATTTCTGTGGGATTCCTTCTCAAGGATCGAGCGGTGGATGTGGTTGTAGAATTCTTCCAGATTGGCTACGGTAAGCTGTTCATATTGGTTGCCGTACCATGTTTTCTGGAAAATTCTTCGACTTTCTTCGTATGAAGGTGCTTCCACCAAAGCTGTGATCTCTTCTTTCTTTAACTTATAATTTACAGGGATCAGCAGGGCATAAATACTTGCCGGATCCATGTTGTAATACCTTTTGGAACGCTGGATAAACTGCAGGTTCAGCATATCAAATTTCTCGCCGTAAGTGCGGGTAATCTCTTCCAGATCTTTACCTTTAAACAGCTTCTTACGGATGTTCCAGATCTGGGTAAAATAGTACAGATCCAGTGCCATACCATAGTCGAAGAGAAGTGCTGTTTCATGCTCCTGGATCTTCGAAAGCGGGATGTAAAATTCGTTTCCTTTGAGGCAGGAGATCAGTTCCTCCATGGTGGAACAGGTAGTGATCCGGTCTACATCAATATTGGAATGCAGACGGAAAAATTCACGGTACGGAGAAACATCTACAGGATCTGTGTCACGGTGATCGAAGATATTTGTCATGACTTCTTTCAGTACACGGATTTCATATCGCTTGGAATACAGATCCAGAAATTTACGTTGCTCCGGGTTGGCAAAGTGATAAATTCTGGAGAAATTCTGGAATATGGATTTCTTCAGAAGCTTCTCAATCTGGCCACGGTGCAGGGTATTTTCATCCAGTGCATCCCACCTGGAAGAGTATTCCGGCATTCGCTTCAGATAGGCGGCTACCTGCGTGACATCGGAGAGCTGGAGGATTTCCTCGAACTGTTCCATGGTAGTAAGCCTGCTCTGCATTGCGCGGATTTTCGTGGAAAGTCCGCTGTAGGAGAGTACGCCTCCCATTGTTTTTCACTTCCTTTCCTGATGTCATCTAGAGTGTGTCTGAAAAATCATTCCCGCAAATTGTGACGCACATCTTGCAGAAAGCCTTTTTCAGACACGCTCTAGCGTTTGAGACAGATCTTTACATAGCCAGTATTTTCTCAAACAATTCTCTGGAAAGTTGTGAGTGCTGCTGTTCGTAATGAGCATCCAGTGAAGAAAAGGTAGCGTCTGTATCTGCACGTAACTGTGTCAGGCGGGAATCTTTTTCTTCTTCCAGTTGCTGACGGATCCGTCGAATATGCTCTGCTGTCCGGGTCTCCAGCTGCTCGTCATAATTTTTACATTTCTGTTCTGCCTCTTCAGAAAGCTGTTGCTTTTGCCGGTCGCAGTCTTCCATGATGCGTTGGGCTGTAAGCTCGATTTCAGATAATTTGTTAAGTATCTGCTCCATCTTCAACCTCCTTGATTGTCAAAATTTTACAAAAAATTCAGATTTACTATGCGGAAAATAGTAATATCTGTTAGATATCATACACCCTTTTGTTTAAAAAAACCATCTAAATTTTTTTCTGAAAGGAAAAAATTGTTATTTTTTAGACAAGTTAAAGAAATCACCTGCGAATATCTGTCCGGGATGTGATTGACGTTAGGAATATGGTATGGTAGTTTATTGGTGGCAGGAAATTGCACGCACATCTTGTGTAAAGCATTTTTCAAACACGCTCTGGAGATATAAGAAAAGGAACAGGAGATTTTTATGAGATTAAGAAATATTCCGGGAGCTCAGGATGCAATTCTGGAGAGCCCTTATGTGGTGCAGGAGCCACAGACAAAGAAAGGACACTGGGGGGAGGTTTTTGCGAAAAAGCAGCCTCTTCATATTGAAGTAGGGATGGGAAAAGGAAGATTTCTTATGGATCTGGCCCGGCTGCATCCGGATATCAATTATATAGGAATTGAGATGTATGACAGCGTTCTTCTTCGCGCATTGCAGAAGAGGGAGGAACTGGAGGAGAATGGAGAGGTTTATTCTAATTTATTTTTTATGAGAGTGGATGCCAGACTTCTGCCGGAAATCTTTGAGAAAGGTGAAGTAGATAAGATTTACTTGAACTTTTCCGATCCATGGCCAAAAGCCCGCCATGCAAAACGTCGCCTGACATCCAGAGAATTCCTGGCACGTTACGACCAGATTCTGGTTCAGGATGGAAAAGTGGAATTCAAGACAGATAATAAGGAACTGTTTGAATTTTCCCTGGAAGAAGTGGAGGAAGCCGGATGGAATCTGGAAGCTTCTACCTTTGATCTGCATCATAATGAAGAGATGGTACAGGGAAATGTTATGACAGAATATGAAGAGAAATTTTCTTCTATGGGAAATCCAATCTGTAAGATGGTGATTTCCAGAGAGTATCACAGATAAAACAGCAGAGCAATTATCTGGTTTATAGCGATTCCATAGTGAAGTGGATTGCGATTATCCATTTGACTATCTGTTGTGGCTGGCAGTGCATATTATAGTATAAGAAAATTTCGGGGCGCTTCGCGCCCCGAAGGAGTCAGCCAGTGAAACGAAAAAGTTCTTTCCATAATAAGATGCTACAATTCCGTTATGAACACAAAAACTTTGATAATACTTTCAGCCGCCTGCGGAAATCCGCAGAAGAGGTCAACAAAACACTTAACAAAATGTCCCAAAACGACGAAAAAAAGGAAAAATAAATGAAATAGAAAAAAATCTTGATTTTTTTGAAAAAACCTATTGACATTTAAACGACTATTATATATAATATCACTTGCGTTGAGGGTGATGCAAAACTTCAACACAGAGAAAAACAAAAGAATATGCGCTTTTAGCTCAGTTGGTAGAGCACCTGACTCTTAATCAGGGTGTCCAGGGTTCGAACCCCTGAAGGCGCACTAAGAACACTGTTTTTGCGGACAATGCGATTGCCGCGGGGACGGTGTTTTTTATGTTTTACGGGAAAGTGAAAAATAAAGGTGTCTGGGAAATAGAGAGAAATGAAGTATTTACGCCCCTATGGAAAAAGTTCTACAGGGGCGTAAAAGTATTTTATGCTATTGATAGTGCTTAAAGAACATAGGGTCAAGCTGGTAAATATCTTCATGCAGGAGAGAAGACTGCTGTGCAAGATGCAGATAAACTCTCTTTATAACCAGTCATCACACTTTATACAAACCATCCCGATAACATTGAAATCCCTCCCTGTTGGAAAGAGTTGATGACATTGAATTTTTATAAGTCGGAAACATATAAGACATTGCAAGAAAAAGAAAAGGGTTTGTGAAAAGATTTTAACGCTTTTCGTATCAAAAGATGCACTATGGCTTCTGATTATGTTATACTCTATACTCAGTGTATTGTCGAAAGAAGAGGAATAAGTCAAATATATGGGTTTCGGTCTGGTCAAGGGAGGTTGTGGTATCGAATGAAAAAAATACTAAAAAGAACAGGCAAAGTATTTTGCCTTTTCCTGCTGATCGTGGTGCTGGTAAATGTACTTTCACCTCTTTTTTGCAGGAAACCGAACGAAAAATATGTGGAAAGTCTGAGAGAAACAGAATTTACATCAGAGACAGCAGGCGTAGAAAGGATTTGCTGCATTGATGATAATGAAGAGGCACTTTTGTGGAGACTTCGTATGATCGGCACTGCGAAGGAGAGTATTGTACTGTCTACTTTCGACTTACGCGCGGATGATAACGGCACTAAAATTCTGGCCGCATTGAATTGCGCTGCGACAAGAGGTGTAAAGATTCAGTTGTTGATCGATGGAATTTATCAGCAACTGTTTCTGGCTGGAAGCAGCGACTTCCAGGCGCTGGCATCATATGAGAATGTGGAAGTGGGAGTTTACAATCCGGTGACACCGGCCAATCTGTTTAAGGTGAATTATCGCATGCATGATAAATATCTGATCGTGGATGAGAAAATGTATCTGCTGGGCGGACGCAACAGCAATGATATCTTTCTGGGAGATCAGACGAAAGGTATCAATGAAGACAGAGATATCCTGGTGTATGATACATCAGAAGGACAGGGAGAGTCTCTGAACCAGCTTGAGGATTATTTCCATAAAATATGGAAGGAAAGCTGTGTGAGCATTAAAAAAGGCAAACAATCTTCCAGATATACGGATGCATACCGGCACATGGAAGAAATTTACATATCTCTGCTGAAAAGGTACAATGATATAGAAACCTACAGTGCATGGGAAAAGGATACGATAGAAGTAAACAAGATCACTCTGATCAATAACGGAACTGAGGCGAGACGAAAAACACCGCAGGTTCTCCAGACAATTCAGTATCTTACTGAAAATGCAGATCATGTAATAATACAGACTCCTTATGTGATCTGTAATGGTTACATGTATGATGTATTGCAGGGGATTTCGGATCATGCAAAGCTTCAGATTGTGCTGAATGCGGTGGAAAAAGGCTCTAATCCATGGGGTTGTACAGATTATCTTAATCAGAAAAAGAAGATTCTGGAAACAGGGGCAGATGTGTATGAACTGATGAATGATTATCCGGTTCATACAAAAGCTGTGCTGATAGATGACCGTCTGTCGGTAGCAGGTTCCTATAATCTGGATATGCGAAGTACTTATCTGGATACGGAACTGATGTTGGTAATTGACAGCGAGAAACTGAGTCAGCAGATTCACGAAACAGAATCCGATTATATGGAAAAAAGCAAAGAGGTACTTGCGAACGGTCAGGAAACCGAAGGCGCAAAGTACCAGGGAAAAGTGTTGAACCGGAAAAAGAAGTTATACTACGGCGTGCTCAGGATTATCATTCGTCCTCTTCGGCAGCTGCTTTAGATTGTGTTTGGAAAATCATTCCCAAAAGCTCCTGCAAATTGTGACGCACATCTTGCGTAAAGCATTTTTCAGACACGTTCTAGAAAATAATATCACAAGTATATGTCATATAAATGTTCAGTAGCTGAAAAAAGGCGTTGTCAATCAGACTGTAGAAGATTAAAATAGACATAAAAGCAGCTGTTACAACTGTTGTTGATGTAAAGGAGGAAAAGCTTTTATGGATTTAAAGAAATTTGCACTGGAAGGTAATCCTGTATGCAGAAAGGAAGCTGTGATCGTGGGCGATCATTTCAGGATTACAATGCTCACAACTGCCCTGATCCGTTTTGAGTACAGCGAAGACGGAGGATTTGAGGACAGAGCAACACAGATGGTATGCAATCGTGATTTCCCGGTGCCGGAATTCAGGGTGAGTGATGGCGGTGAGGAATTACATATTTACACCAAGGACCTGGAAATCCACTATGACAGGCAGAAATTTTCTCCAAGCGGTCTGATGATACGTGTTGCGGGTGGAAAAGCCAGCGAGCGTGTGTGGCATTATGGTGATGAACCGAAAGATCTGCTGGGAACAGCCAGAACCCTGGATGAAGCAGACGGTGAGATTCCACTGAGTCATGGCATTATGTCCAGAAACGGTTTTTCAGTGCTGGATGATTCCCACACAATGGCGATGGGCGAAGATGGAATGGTGGAGCCACGTCAGGGAAACAGAGCAGATTTCTATTTCTTTGGGTATGGTCACAGATATGTGGAATGTCTGCAGGATTTTTACAGATTATGTGGAAAAACACCTCTGCTTCCAAGATACACCTTCGGAAACTGGTGGAGCAGATATCATAAATATACAGAGACAGAATACAAAGAACTGGTAGAGCGTTTTGAGAAAGAAGAAGTGCCATTCTCTGTTGCAGTTGTAGATATGGACTGGCATCTGGTAGAGGATGTACCTCCTGTATATGGAAGCGGATGGACAGGATATACCTGGAATAAGAAGTTTTTCCCCAATCCACCTGAATTTATGGACTGGCTGCACAAACATGGATATAAGATCACACTGAACGTACATCCGGCAGATGGAGTGCGTGCTTATGAGGAAGCCTACCCGAGAGTTGCAGAGAAGATGGGAATTGATCCTGCAAGCAAGGAACCGGTGCTTTTTGATATGACAGATCCGAAATTCATTGAGACATATTTTGAGGAACTGCATCATCCGATGGAAGAAGAGGGAGTAGATTTCTGGTGGCTTGACTGGCAGCAGGGAACTGTAACCAAGGTTCCGGGACTGGATCCGCTCTGGATGCTGAACCACTATCACTATTTGGACAGCAAGTGGAAAGGAAAACGTGCGCTGACTTTCTCAAGATATGCAGGTCCAGGAAGCCACAGATACCCGGTTGGTTTTTCCGGTGATACGATCATTACCTGGGAGAGTCTGAAATTCCAGCCATATTTCACTGCAAATGCCAGCAACATCGGTTTTGGATGGTGGAGTCATGACATCGGTGGACATATGTTGGGATACAGAGACGACGAGCTCACTGCAAGATGGGTACAGCTTGGAGTCTTTTCACCAATGAACCGTCTGCACAGCACAGATAACCCATTCAATGGAAAAGAACCGTGGAAATATAACCAGATTGTAGAAACAGTAATGAAGAATTTCCTGAAACTGCGTCATAAGCTGGTTCCGTATCTTTACACCATGAACCGTCGTGCAAGCAGAGCGGGACTGCCACTGGTACAGCCGATGTATTATCTGGAGCCGGAGCGCGAGGAAACCTATGAAGTACCGAACAACTATTATTTCGGTACAGAGATGATGGTATCTCCAATTACAGATAAGCTGGATCCGGTAACAGGACTGGCCAGTGCAAAGACATGGATCCCGCAGGGAATCTGGTATGATTTCTTTAACGGAAGAGCATATAAGGGCGGCAGAAAAGTGGATCTCTGGAGAGATATTTATGAGATGCCGGTACTTGTGCGTGAAGGCAGCATCATT
Organism: Blautia wexlerae; assembly: GCF_013300825.1. GTDB lineage: Bacteria > Bacillota > Clostridia > Lachnospirales > Lachnospiraceae > Blautia_A > Blautia_A wexlerae_B. The sequence continues at coordinate 7,610 of NZ_JAAIMY010000011.1, read as the reverse complement.
CCGCTGAAGGACATGGAAGGATATGATAATTCCATTGAGAATCCTGAGAAACTGGAAGTACTTGTATATCCTGGAAAATCAGGAGAATTTGTACTCTGGGAAGACGGTGGGGACACACCGGAAGACCTGGATGAGAACTGGGTATCCACCAGAATGACGAAGACTGCAGATGAGAATGGAACAGTATTTATTGTAGAAGCTGCGCAGGGAAATACAGCAGTGATCCCGCAGAAACGTTCCTGGAAGATTCGCTTCTGCAACATTCAGGACAAACCGCAGGAGGTTACTGTAAACGGACAGGTATATAAGGATGCAGAGTTCGCAGAGGATGAGAAGCTTCATGGAACAATAGTGATCCTGAAGGATGTGCCGACAGATGCGCAGGTGAAGATTACTTTTGCGGCAGATGCAGCTGTTTATCATAGAGACTATGCAGAAGAGGCTTATGAGGTTCTGGAAAAAGCACAGATTACCTATGCACAGAAGACAGACGTTTATAAAGTAGTGAAAGAGCTGGGCACAGAGGCAGTGCCAGTTCTGGTATCCATGAATTTGAATCCGTCATTGCTTGGGGTACTGATGGAAATTCTTACAATGGGAATTTAACCGAATTAAGTAAGTTCCCTGCGGTAATACAAAAATCCCGCTCACAGTTGTGTCTTACTGTGAGCGGGATTTCACATTTTAAAAGAAGGAGTGCCGGATCTTGCGATCCGGCAAGTATGAAAAAGAAAAAGTTTTATTATAAATAAAGCGTTTGCTTTATTTGCTTATTAATATACAGGGAAAATGTGTGCAAAATGTGATGGACTGTTGAAGAAATTGTGATTAAATTCTAAAAAACTTATAAAAAAAGAAAAAGACCTGAAAAGGTCTGTAAAAAGAAGGAGGGCCGGACCTTACGGTCCGGCATAAGTATGAAAAAGAAAAAAGTTAAAAATCTATGTGAAAAAGCATTTGCAACCTGTTTGTAAAGCATTTGCTTTATTTGCTTATTAATATACAGGGAATTTGTGAGCAAAATGTGATGGACTGTTGAAAAAAACGTGATTAAATTCTAAAAAAGTTATAAACTGGAAGTAAGGAAACACAAGGTGGAAAACTGAAAATAAGCATTGTAAAAATCCGAACTGTAATTTATAATAAAATTCAATGGTAACGGTTCAATATCTTTACAGTTACAAATAATGAGAAACAAGGAGGAAAACATGAAAAGAGAAACAGTCGTCGTACTGGATTTCGGTGGTCAGTACAATCAGCTGGTTGCCAGACGTGTAAGAGAATGTAACGTATACTGCGAAATCTATTCATACAAGACCGATCTTGAGAAAATCAAGGCAATGAATCCTAAGGGAATCATCCTTACCGGTGGTCCGAACAGCTGCTATGAGGCAGATTCACCTACATGCAATAAAGAATTATTTGAGCTTGGTATTCCTGTTCTGGGACTCTGCTATGGCGCACAGCTTATGATGCATGTTCTGGGCGGAAAAGTTGAGAAAGCAGATGTGAGCGAATATGGAAAGACAGAGGTTCTGGTAGATAAGACAGATTCTAAAATCTTCAAAGACGTATCTGACAAAACAATCTGCTGGATGAGCCACACAGATTACATTTCCCAGGTTGCACCAGGATTTGAGATTGCTGCTCATACAGCAGATTGTCCGGTAGCAACCGCACAGAATGAGGAGAAGAAGCTGTATGCGATCCAGTTCCATCCGGAAGTGCTTCATACAGTAGAAGGAAAGAAGATGCTTTCCAACTTCGTACTTGGTGTATGCGGATGTGCCGGAGACTGGAAAATGGATGCCTTTGTTGAGCACACTATCAGAGAAATCCGCGAGAAGGTCGGAGATGGAAAAGTTCTTCTTGCCCTGTCAGGTGGTGTTGACTCTTCCGTTGCAGCAGGACTTCTTTCCAGAGCAATCGGCAAGCAGCTTACCTGTGTATTTGTAGATCATGGTCTTCTTCGTAAAGATGAGGGAGATGAGGTTGAAGGTGTATTCGGACCAAACGGTCAGTTTGACCTGAACTTTATCCGCGTCAATGCACAGCAGAGATACTATGACAAGCTGGCAGGTGTTACAGAGCCTGAAGCAAAACGTAAGATCATCGGTGAAGAATTTATCCGTATTTTTGAAGAAGAGGCCAAGAAGATTGGTGCGGTAGATTTCCTGGCACAGGGAACTATTTATCCGGATGTTGTAGAGAGTGGTCTGGGCGGAGAGTCCGCAGTGATCAAATCTCACCACAATGTAGGCGGACTTCCGGATTTCGTTGATTTTAAAGAAATCATTGAGCCGCTTCGTGATCTTTTCAAGGATGAGGTTCGTAAAGCAGGTCTGGAGCTTGGAATTCCGGAGAGACTGGTATTCCGTCAGCCATTCCCGGGACCGGGACTTGGAATCCGTATTATCGGTGAAGTTACTGCAGAGAAGGTTCGTATTGTACAGGATGCAGACTTCATTTATCGTGAAGAGGTAGACAATGCTGCAGCTGAGTATAAGAAAGAACATGGTGAAGATCCTTCATGGATGCCGAACCAGTACTTTGCAGCACTGACAAATATGCGAAGTGTAGGCGTTATGGGTGACTTCAGAACTTATGATTACGCTGTAGCGCTCCGCGCAGTGAAGACTATCGACTTCATGACAGCCGAATCTGCTGAGATTCCGTATGCAGTACTGAATAAAGTTATGAACCGCATTATTAACGAAGTTAAAGGCGTTAACCGCGTATTCTATGACCTGACCAGCAAGCCACCGGGTACGATTGAGTTTGAATAATGAGCAAAATCCCAGAAGCCCTTTATTTACAAGGGCTTCCGGGATTTTATTTTTTCTCGTGATGCTACGGTGATGTTAATGGGGAGAAAGTGTCTTATTTTTGGGATTTTTTTGTTATTATATGATACTATATGTTTCATTTGTTTTTATCTTCTGCATTGTCATTTGTGGCTCTTACTTCATTGAGAGCGTCAGCAAGTTTCCTGTCTTTTCCTGGATACAAATGAGCATAAACTTTCCAGGTTGTTTCCGGCACTCTCATGCAAAGGAGATATAGAGAAAATGAAAGAAATTATTAGCGAGCAAGAAATTAAAAAGTTTAATTATTATGGTTCCATCTATACAGTTCATTTGGCCGTGTTGATTATATCGGCAGTACCTTTGTTTATGTGGCTCGGAAGGTATGCGTATATTCCGTTTGGGATTTTATTTATTATTACACAGTACTGGGCGTTAAAGGTTGAAAAACTAAAAAAGAAAAATGATATACAAACCTATAAGGAAATTGTTGCATTTACGGAGGGAAAAAAATTGGATGAACTTCATAAGGCAGTTGAAGTGGGAAAACGTCCTTATCAAAATATATTAAAGGTTATTATCAGTGCGGGTGTTACAGCGATGATTTGCTTCTTAATTGGAGTACTGATGCACTTATTTTTGAATTAATTAAATTTAAGGATATTTTGATTTGTAGAATTATAAAATAGAGCATTTTTCTCGCAGATTTTAACCGGTAGTTAAGAAATTGAAGCCATAATTAAACGAAGGCTCAATTGTAAACACATATTAGAAATACTATAATGAGAATATAAACAGGAGGTAGGAACAATGCAAATTGGTGAGAAGATAAAAAACTATCGGAAAACTGTGGGATTAACACAAGAACAGGTGGCGGATTATTTGGACGTTTCTACTCCTGCGGTAAATAAATGGGAAAAAGGAAACACATATCCAGATATATCATTACTTCCGGCAATTGCTCGATTATTAAAAATTGATATGAATGAACTATTTTCATTTCGTGAAGAATTGACAGAAAAAGAGATTGGACAATTTGTGAATGAGCTTTCGGAAGTTTCATTGGATAGCTTTAAAAAAGCCTTTGAGATGGGAAAAAATAAAATAAAGGAATATCCTCATTGTGATTCGTTGATTTATTCAATTGCTACTGTTTTAAATGCGGCGCTAACTTTATCCGATGTCGATGATGAGAAAAAGTTGGAATGTAATAATGTGATTGTTGAATGGCTGGAACGAACTGCTGAAAGTCCGGATGAAAAGGTAAGGATTTCCAGTATTTTTATGCTTGCGGCGAAATATGTACAAATGGAAAAATATAAAGAAGCAAATATCTTTTTGGATAAAATTCCGGATACTGTGATAGATACAACAATTATGAAAACAAATGTATTAGCACACCAGGAGGGAACAGATGTTGCAGCGTTCTTTTTAGAGGGAAAACTGATGAAGACAGTTACGAATATACAAAGCTATCTGTATAAGTTGATAGAAATGGAAGAAAAAACCGGAAACCATTGTAAAGCAGAGGAGATTGCCGAAATCACAGAACATATGATATCGTTATTTGGTCTGTGGGATTATGGTAAAGTAGTACCACATCTATTAATTGCCGGGTATCGAAAGGATGTAGAAAAATGTATTCAGTTGATAAAAGAAGTGTTGATGGAGTCACAGAAGCCATGGAAGATGGTGGAATCACCTTTATATTACAGATATGCGGATACAGTACAGGGAAAGTCTTTTTCAGGCGTTGGAAATAATTTTGTTCGTGCATTAGCTACAGAAATTGAAAATAAAGAAGAGTATGAATTTTTGAAAGGAAATAAAGAACTGGAGGCGATTTTTTCTCAATATTTGAAATAGATTGCGATAAAAATATATAGAAATGATAAAATAAAAGCTGTAAAAATCTACGTTGAATTTTACAGCTTTTTGTGTATAATAGAAGTAGCAGAAACAATTTAAAATCAAAGGAAGGAGCTGAAAGAATATGGCAAATATTTTACCAGTATCTGATTTGAGAAATTATAATGAAGTCCTGAAAAACTGCCATAAAGGAGAACCAGTATATCTGACTAAGAATGGCAGAGGACGTTTCGTTGTCATGGATATTGAAGATTATGAGCGTGACCGTGCAGAGAAAAAGCTTCTCTTGAAGCTGCAGGAAGCTGAAGAAGCAGTGAAAGATGGCGAAGGTTGGCTGGATCTGGACGAACTGAAAGCACTTGTGGGGGAATAAGATGTTAAAAATGCGGATCAATCCGATTGTTGCAAAGGATTTGAAAAACATCCGAGATTATATTGCTGAAGATAACGAAGAATATGCAGCAAAGACCATAAAGGAAATTTACGGTAAATTTGAAAACCTTCAGATGTTTCCTGGAATGGGGTCGGATCTCTCCAAACGGGTCAGCTTTCGGACAGATTATAAATATGCGATATGGGAAGATTATGTTATTATCTACAAGGTCGGTAACGAATATGTAGAGATTTATCGTGTAGTTAACCGATATCAGGATATCACGAGAATCTTTGATTGATAACAGAGATGTGATAACAAATTGATAACACCGTTCAGTATAGTCTGGGAACTTTGGACAGTGGAACACATATAAAACCAGATAGAACCATAATTCCTATACAAAAGTGTATAGTGACGAGATTTTATTTGCGAGTTTGAGTAGCGGACTAAATTGCGAAAAAGCCCATAAATAAAGGTTTTGCGGGCTGTCTGGATGTTCCGGTGGAGTGCAAATGGAGTTAAAAAATCTTTTTTTTCTTTGTTTTCTTTCCGGAGTTATCTGAGATTTTCGCAAAAGTAACTATGCTCAGAAAATATAATTAGTGTGAATATGAAGAACAGTTTGTTTTGATGGAAATATTTTCCGTCAGGGCAGACTGTTTTTTTATACCCTTTTTCAATGATATTAACTCCATGGTTCAGCGATAACACATATGGAAACTGTAAAATTAAAATAATTTGCTAAATTTCGGAAAATGATGTCCGATTTTACATCTGCCAGTACAGAGTATATGAAGAGATAAATATTCAAAATACAGGAGGTACTGATTATGCAGAACAAATTATTTTTAAAGGCAGCCGATATATGTGAACTTCTGGAGGTAAAACAGACATCGGCTTATGAGATCATTGGCAATCTGAATAAGGAGCTGGAAGAACAGGGGTATTTGACGCTTAGAGGAAAAGTTCCGACAAAGTATTTTGTGAAGCGTTTCTACGGAGTAGGCCCGGCGTCTGACGCATGAGTGCTGTAATTACTGTAACGGTAATTGCCTGTTACTGGACGATGGCGAGGAATGTGTTTGCGTACAAAGCATTTCCTATTCGCTGCTGTGCCGGTGGTTTCAGGCAGCCGTCCTCCCATTGGACGCTGCCCTGTACGCCGAAATCATCAAAGACCGGGATGAAGTGAAACGCTGCTGCGAGTGTGGGGCCACGTTCCAGCCGAAGTCTAACCGGGCCAAATACTGCGCGGCCTGCGCCAAACGGATGCGACGCCGTAAGGAGGCCGAGCGCCAGCGGAAAAGATACTGGCAGCACGAAGCATAAGAAAAGACGCCGGACACAGGCGGCCACATGGCCGCCGCGCCCGGCGCTTTGCTATCTGCTGTTACAGACAATCGCATAAATGAGTTTGTTTTCAAGGCGGTGCTTCATGTACTCGTCTACGCATACATGGAGCTGGCCGCAATCGTCATAGAGCGTCCGGGTACAGAGCTTGTTTATGTAACCGTTGTAATACTGCAAGACCTGTTCCACGGCCCCGGCGTCACCGGCGCGGGCCGCCTCGATCACTGCAAGGGGCAAAGGCTCCTTATATCTGGCCTGCTTCATTCTGCAATACCTCCCGTCAGTCTTGTTCTCATGGTTTCCAGCGTCTTAGTCCTGTGCCGCTGGACGGCGCTGCGGGACATTCCCACCACCGCGCCGATCTCGCCGTCCGTCAGTTCCAGGACACAATGCGGTATCAAGATGCTTTGTCCCCGGCTGGGGCAAGCTGGCAAAGGCAGTGGCCACCAGCCCGTCGCTGATCTGAAGCTCACAGCCATAGGCCGGAAATATAAAACTGTCGCTGGGGTACTGATCTATCGTGCATAGCGTGTCCAGTTCCGAAAGCGGCAGCGTTTCAAAGGATGTTTCCCAGCCACGCTGACGCTTCCTTTCCCGGAAGTAGTCAACGGCTTCATGGTACAGTACCAGCTTGCAAAAATGGTCAAACTGGCAGCGCCTCCCGTAATCATCAGGGGTAACTTTCATCTTCTCACCCCCTTTCCGTGGGGAGTGAGCAGGATGATCCTGTTCGTTGTCAGGGGCCTATGCTGGCCCTGGTCTGCTGACCGCCTCCTTTTCCATCTGATTTTTTGCCGGAAATGAGAATCCGCGAAAATCGACAAAAATCGCCCGGCAGGTCGTAAACCTACCGGGCGACGATTTGAAGCGTTTTGTTGTTTTCTTACATGGTATAGTTCATACTCATAGCCGGAATATTCCCGTGGCGGGGCAAGGCTTTTTTTAAGAGGTAGAAGAGGATTAGATTATAATGATAGTAAAACAGCATGGCGGCGTCCTCCCGTGGGCCGCCATGCCTTTAACTGCTGGGAATGACAGAAAGAAAGCAGCGGCCTTGATTTCTCAAAACCGCCACCAGTGAATATAAATTAAGCGTGAAAATGGGTCTGCCCAGCAGCGTTTTTTTTCTTTTCTGCCGCTGGGCAGATGTTTTTTCTTTAGGATAATAAGCGGGAATCCTCGGCAATTCAATTACCGAGCCTGCAAATAAA
>NZ_JAAIMY010000105.1 GCF_013300825.1 Blautia wexlerae | reverse complement strand
AGCTAATCCAACGCGGGTCCATCTTATACCACCGGAGTTTTTCACACTGAGCCATGCAGCTCTGTGCGCTTATGCGGTATTAGCAGCCATTTCTGACTGTTATCCCCCTGTATAAGGCAGGTTACCCACGCGTTACTCACCCGTCCGCCACTAGAATTAAATTAAATCGACCGAAGTTTCAATAAAGTAATTCCCGTTCGACTTGCATGTGTTAAGCACGCCGCCAGCGTTCATCCTGAGCCAGGATCAAACTCTCTGATAAAATGTTTGATTCACTCAAGATAACAACTAGCTATCTCTCGTTTTACTGTTTTTGGTTTTTCAAACCGTTCTTAAAAATGTAAAGAATTTTCGAGAATCGTATGTGTTTCACTGTTTAGTTATCAAGGTTGTCTGTCT
>NZ_JAAIMY010000104.1 GCF_013300825.1 Blautia wexlerae | reverse complement strand
GTAGCATCGGTCAGCACCCGTTTCCATTGCAGGCGGTTTCTTGCACCAATCTTCTGAATTCCGTTTTCGTCTAATACAGGGATACGGATTCCATGACGGTCAGGGTTTTTCTTATCCTGCCACCAGTTCGGATGGGATTCATCAATCACGATATTTCCGTTTTTATCTCTGACAAAATCCCAATCCTTGACTTCTTTCTTTCCCCAAGAATGATCCGGGTTAAAAGGACGCATAGTCAGAAGCAGATGGACATGGGGGTTGCCATCCCCTTTATCGTGGATACTCCAATCAGCGCACATTCCTCTATCTACAAAAGTTTTTTGGATATAGTCAGTTGTATATTGAATTTGTTCCTGTCTGTTCCATTCTTTGGGAAGGGCAAATTCAAATGACCTGCCAA
>NZ_JAAIMY010000103.1 GCF_013300825.1 Blautia wexlerae | reverse complement strand
TAAATCGAAAACCAAGATTTATATGTATTGAAGATCTGAATGTCAGCGGAATGATGAAAAACAGACATTTATCCAAAGCAGTTCAGGCACAGGGATTTTTCTGGTTTAGAAAACAGCTTGAATATAGGTGTAGCGATAAAGGGATCCAGCTTATTGTGGCTGATCGGTTTTATCCATCATCAAAGCTTTGCAGCTGTTGTGGAAACATCAAAAAAGATCTGAAGTTATCTGACAGAGTTTATAGATGTGCGTGTGGGAATATGATTGACAGAGATTTCCAGGCATCTATAAATCTCAAGACTTATGGAGAACAATTTGCAGGCTGACACTGAAACGTTAATGCAAATATGTACGGATACGTTAGTCCGGAATTTACGCCTATGGAGAGTACAAGAACTTGTGAGTAGAT
>NZ_JAAIMY010000010.1 GCF_013300825.1 Blautia wexlerae | reverse complement strand
AGACATACAAGCCAAAATTCCATTGCCGCAGGCAATCTGGAATGAATTTTGGCTAAGTTACTGTGAACGGAGTGAACAGTAACTGTTTCGCAAGGTGCGCGAACGTGTACGCGAATATATGTTTGCGTTATGGGGTGGGATGTGGTATGATGAATCGGAAGTGATGAATTTTGTGGTGATCTGCTCAGAGGTGATGTTGGAGAGGATTGCTGTGGGACGGAGGATGTATCATGATTGCGTTTGTTCATGGAATGGCTGTGGATATGACTGAGAGCTCGGTGGTTGTTGAGACCGGGGGGATTGGTTATGAGATATATATGACGGGGGCGGATTTGTCTGAGATTCGTATGGGGGAGGATGTGAAGGTCCATACTTATTTTAGTGTGAGAGAGGATGCCATGAAGCTGTATGGGTTCAGGGCTAAGGATGATCTGCAGATGTTTAAGCTGCTTCTTGGTGTGAATGGTGTGGGACCGAAGGCTGCGCTGGGGGTTCTGGCGGGGATTACGGCGGATGAATTGAGGTTTGCAATTCTCTCGGATGATGTGAAGACGTTGTCGAAGGCTCCGGGTATCGGGAAGAAGACGGCTCAGAAGCTGATTCTTGAGCTGAAGGATAAGATGAAGCTGGAGGATGCGTTTGAATTGAAGCTGGCTCATGAGCAGGAGAGGGCAGCAGTGGGAGCCGGTGAGGTTTCGGATGGCAGGCAGGAAGCTGTGGAGGCTCTGGTTGCGTTGGGATACAGCAGTGCGGATGCGCTTCGCGCTGTGCGTAAGGTTACGGATGTGGCACCGGATGATGTGGAAGGACTTTTGAAGGCTGCGCTGAAGAATTTTTAACTATAGCAGGACTTTACGCTCTGGTAGATTGGATTGCCTGTATTATTATAGAATCGTTATAGGTTAGGATGGGTAACAGATGGAGAAACGTATTATAACTACGGATGTGACGGAGGAGGATTTTTCTCTGGAGGGGAATCTCCGGCCGCAGACGTTGGATGATTATATTGGTCAGGAGAAGACCAAGAGTACTTTGAAGGTTTATATAGAGGCCGCGAAGCAGAGACATGATGCGTTGGATCATGTTTTGTTTTATGGTCCTCCGGGGCTTGGTAAGACTACTCTTTCGGGGATTATTGCCAATGAGATGGGGGTTCATATGAAGGTGACTTCCGGGCCGGCTATTGAGAAGCCGGGGGAGATGGCTGCGATCCTTAATAATCTGCAGGAGGGGGATATTCTGTTTGTGGATGAAATCCACCGTCTGAACAGGCAGGTGGAGGAGGTCCTTTATCCTGCTATGGAGGATTATGCTATTGATATTATGATCGGGAAGGGGGCTTCTGCCAGGTCCATACGTCTGGATCTGCCGAAGTTTACGCTGGTGGGGGCGACTACCAGGGCAGGACTTCTGTCTGCACCTCTTCGTGACCGTTTTGGTGTGATGCATCATCTGGAGTTTTATACTCATGAGGAGCTGAAGACGATCATTATCCGTTCTGCTCAGGTTCTTGGAGTGGAGATTGATGAGAAGGGTGCGGCTGAGATTGCCAAGAGATCCAGGGGAACTCCGAGGCTTGCCAACCGTCTGCTGAAGAGGGTTCGTGATTTTGCGCAGGTGAAGTATGATGGACGGATTACTTATGATGTGGCGTGTTTTGCGCTGAATCTTCTGGAAGTGGATCAGTATGGTCTGGATAAGATTGACAGAAGGATTCTTCAGACTATGATCGTGAATTTTCAGGGTGGTCCTGTGGGACTGGAGACTCTGGCTGCGGCGATAGGGGAGGATTCCGGTACGCTGGAGGATGTGTATGAGCCTTATCTGCTGCAGAATGGATTCCTGAACCGTACGCCGAGAGGACGTATGGCATCGGCGCTTGCGTATGAACATCTGGGTTATCAGATGCCTGAGAAAAACTGAAGTTAAGGACATAAAAATATAAAAAAGTAAAAGTTTTTTAAAAATTCCTATACATTTCGACTGCTTTCGAGTATAATGAAGTAAATGTCCGGGGTTCCGGGCAGATTGAAGGAAAGATACAGGAGGCTCGTACGGATGGCGGTCAAAAATACAGCAAAGGTAATCATAGGTGGTAAGATTATTACGCTGGGAGGCTATGAATCGGAAGAATATTTTCAGAAAGTAGCATCCTATATAAATAAAAAGATGGATGAGTTAAGTGCTATGCCGGGTTACAGCAGACAGCCCATGGAGACCAAGCATACACTTCTCAGCCTGAATATTACAGATGACTATTTTAAGGCAAAGAAACAGGCGGAGGTTTTTGAACAGGATTTACAGCAGAAGGATCAGGAGATGTATGATCTGAAGCATGAGCTGATCTCGCTTCGTATGCAGATTGAGGAAGCCCAGAAGCATGAACAGGAAGCCCTAGAGCAGAAGAGTCTTCTGGAGGGAAAGAATAAGGAACTGGAAAAGCAGATTGATGAGCTGCTGAAATAACAGAGGGGGGATTGCTTCGGTGATTTCCCCTTTATGTTTTGTTTCACATGCGTTCGATTTGAATATTATGGCAATCCTCGTAAATAATGCATTTAAGATGACTGTTATAGAAAACGTGAGGTATAGAATTGAGAAGAGAAGAGATTGAACTTCTGGCACCTGCCGGTTCCTATGAGGGATTTGAAGCAGCGATCGGTGCGGGTGCAGATGCGGTTTATGTAGGTGGAGCAGCCTTTGGTGCACGAGCTTATGCGAAGAATTTCGGAGAGGAGGAACTCCTGCGTGCCATTGATACTGCTCATATCCATGGCAGGAAGCTTTATCTGACAGTGAATACGCTGTTGAAGAACAGGGAACTGTCTGAACAGTTGTATGATTATCTGCTTCCATATTATAAGGAAGGTCTGGATGCAGTGATCGTTCAGGATATGGGTGTGTTTAAGATGATCAGGGAGATGTTTCCGGGTATGCATCTTCATGCCAGCACACAGATGACTGTGACAGGTCCGGAGGGGATGAAGTTTCTGGAAGAGCAGGGTGCTTCCAGAGTAGTGACTGCCAGAGAGCTTTCCCTTGAGGAAATCCGGAGGATGCATGAGACAAGTCCTATCGAGATTGAATCATTTATCCATGGAGCTTTATGCTACAGTTATTCGGGACAGTGCCTGATGAGCAGTATCCTGGGTGGAAGAAGCGGTAACAGAGGAAGATGTGCACAGCCCTGCCGTCTGTCTTACCAGACGGCACTTTGTTGCGGGGAAAATGGCAGAAATTCTGCGAAACGAAGCGGAAGGAATATAAATACGGAGAATCGGAAAGCGCAAGAACTATGTCCTCTGAGTCTGAAGGATATTTCTACGATAGAGATTCTCCCGCAGATTCTGGAGGCTGGTGTCACTTCTCTTAAGATAGAGGGCAGGATGAAGCAGCCGGGATATACAGCAGGGGTAACTTCTGTATATCGGAAGTATCTGGATCTTCTTTTTGAGAAGGGAGCTGAGAATTACAGGGTGGCAGAGAAGGATAAGCAGTACCTGCTGGATCTGTTTAACAGGGGAGGTTCCTGTACCGGTTATTATCAGATGCAGAATGGTCCGTCCATGATGGCATTCAGTAATGAGAAGAAAACAGGGGATGTCAGTCCTGTATTAAGAAAAAAGAAAGAAAAAATTCAGGGAACTTTCATTCTTTTTCCTGGAAGTCCTGCTATACTGGATGTGTCATGCAGAGGAATACATGGGTCTGCATCTGTGGGTGAGGTGCAGTACGCGCAGAATCAGCCGCTGACAGAGGAGCGTATCCGTTCACAGATGGAGAAGCTTGGAAATACAGAGTACGAGTGGGAAAATCTGGATATCCAGATGGATGAGAATATTTTTATCCCGATGAAGATGCTGAATGAGGCGAGAAGAGAGGCGTTGGAATCTCTGGAAAATGAATTGCTTAAACCATATAAGAGAGAAGAAAATAATGGAGAGAACGGCTTCCTTGAGGATGCCGGAAGAAAAGCGGATTCGCCAAAACAGAAAAATCTTCCGATTTATATTTCCTGTGAAGAAAAATCCACTGCACTGGCGTTATATAAAAGAGAGGGAATACAGGGAATGTATCTGAACGCTGATGCCATGGAGGTCTGCCTGGATGAGTGCGTAAGCAGAGGAATGGAGATGTATCTGTCTCTTCCACATATTATGAGAGGTGAGATGCCCCGGGAGCTTCTTGCTAAGATCAGGGAGTGGATGGACAAAGGGATGACAGGATTGCTGGTAAGGAATCTGGAAACCTTTGCAGTTCTGCGAAAGGCAGGTCTGGCGGAGAAATGTGTTCTGGATCACAGTATGTATACATGGAATGATGAAGCCATTGATTTCTGGAAAGATCAGAAAGTCCTCAGAAATACAGTACCGCTTGAGCTGAACGAAGGGGAAATCCGCCACAGAGATAACCGGGATAGCGAGATGCTGATCTACGGATATCTGCCGCTTATGATATCTGCCCAGTGTGTGCATAAAAATCTTTATGGATGTAATCATAAAGAAGAAAGGGTAACTTTAAAAGACCGTTACGATAAAGAATTTACGGCGAAATGCATATGTAACCCGTGGAAAACTGAGAATACAGATTTCTGTATACCCTGCTATAATATCATTTACAACAGTATCCCTTACGGCCTGTTGAAGGAGAAATCACAGATAGACAAACTTGGTGTCTCCTCCCTGAGACTTGCATTTACCATTGAGAAGCCTCAGGATGCGGTGAAGATATATGAAGAGTTCAGAGCTGTTTATTGTGATGGGAAGAATCCTCCAAAACGGGAATATACAAAGGGACATTTTAAAAGAGGAGCCGAGTAAGGCATATGATTAATGTAATTGTAGAATTATCCAAGTATGTGATCCTTACCCTGATGGTGATTTATACCTTTCACTGTTTCTATCTGGTGAAACAGCAGAGTGAGGAGGAGAGAAACGAATCGCTGCGCCAGCAGCTGATGCTTATCTTTTTTATGGATTTCACTGCGTTTCTGGTCATCTACCTGAAGACGGGTAAGTTTCAGGTTGTGTTGTTTTATGTCGAAATGATGGCATTTTTTGCGGTTATCCAGATTTTGTACAGGATTTTTTATAAGAAAGCATCTATTTTACTGCTCAACAATATGTGCATGCTTCTCAGTGTGGGATTTATTATGCTGTGCAGACTGGATGTTTCCACAGCTACCAGACAGCTGATGATCGTGGCAGGCGTGAATGTGGTGGCACTGATCGTACCTGTCCTGATCAGAAAGATGAAATTTCTCAAGGATCTGACATGGATTTATGCGGGAATCGGAATCATTTTGCTGGCGGCGGTCTTTGTACTTGCGAAGACAAGCTATGGAGCGAAGCTTTCCCTGATGGGAATCCAGCCCTCAGAGGCGATAAAGATTACATTTGTGTTCTTTATGGCGGCATTGCTGAGAAAAGGTGCTGATTTTTCCAAAGTGGTCCAGGCTACGGTGGTTGCGGGAATGCATGTGGGGATTCTTGTACTTTCCAGAGACCTTGGAAGTGCGGTGATCTTCTTTGCAGCATATCTTGTGATGATCTATGTGGCGTCCAGAAATGTGGGCTATCTGGCACTTGGCCTTGGGGGCGGATCTGCCGGAGCAGTTGTTGCGTATCATCTGTTTGGACATGTGCGTCAGAGAGTGACGGCATGGAAGGATCCTATGGCAGTGTATCAGAATGAAGGATATCAGATCGTCCAGTCTCTGTTTGCCATCGGAACCGGCGGATGGTTTGGAATGGGGTTATGTCAGGGTTCTCCTGAGAAGATTCCTGTTGTCAAGAATGACTTTATATTCAGTGCGATTTGTGAGGAACTGGGAGGGATTTTTGCAATCTGCCTGATCCTGGTATGTATGAGTTTCTTTTTGATGATCGTAAATATCGCGCTTAAGATCAAGAAACCGTTTTATAAACTGATCGCGCTTGGGCTTGGTACGGAATATGCATTTCAGGTATTTCTGACAATCGGCGGAGCAACGAAATTTATCCCTATGACAGGTGTAACTCTTCCTCTGGTCAGCTATGGTGGAAGTTCTGTTGCATGTACAGTACTGATGCTGGCGATCATTCAGGGATTGTATATTTTGAGAGAAGATGAGGACGAAGAAATTGAGAGATATCGAAGAAAAGGAACGGCGCAGAGAGTTGAAGAAGCGCCAGAAGCGCAAGGTTCGGGAGATTTCTGAAAAGAGAAGACCCCGTAACAGAGAGTATACACTGGTATCCTGCTTTTTTGTGCTGATCTTTGTCAGTATGATCGGATATCTGATCTATTTTAATTATGCAAAGAGCGATGATTTTATCAACAGTCCCTATAACACAAGACAGGATACCTTTTCAGACAGGGTTGTAAGAGGTAAGATCATATCTGCAGATGAGCAGGTGCTTGCCCAGACCAATGTTTATGAAGACGGAACAGAGGAACGTACTTATCCCTATGCAAATATATTTGCTCATGTAGTCGGATATGACACTAATGGAAAAAGCGGACTGGAATCAGAGGCGAATTTCCAGCTTCTGACTTCTCATGAATTTTTCCTGAATCAGATGAAAAATGAGTTTAAGAATCAGAAAAATACGGGTGATTCTGTGATCACTACTTTAAGTGCAGATCTTCAGTCAACTGCCTATAATGCACTTGGCGACAGAAGAGGAGCGGTTGTTGCCATAGAACCATCTACAGGTAAGGTTCTGGTGGAGATGAGCAGACCGGATTTTGACCCGAATACCATTTCACAGAACTGGGATACACTGGTCAATGATTCCAATGACAGCAGCCTGCTGAACAGGGCTACAAACGGGGCCTATCCTCCGGGATCTACATTTAAGGTGGTAACTGCTCTGGATTATTTCAGAACCAAGGGCAGCCTGGAGGGATTTTCCTATCTCTGTGAGGGAAGTATTACCAGAGAGGATCACACGATCAGATGCTATGGCGGAACTGTCCATGGACAGGAAGATTTTTACAGTGCTTTTGCCAATTCCTGTAACAGTGCTTTTGCAGAGATCGGAACCATGCTTGGAGGCAGTTCTCTGAAAAAAACAGCGGAGGATCTTCTTTTTAATAAGAGCCTTCCACTTCCTTCCTATAAAAAGAGTACCTTTACATTGAATGGAAAGTCTTCTGTTGCAGAGGTTATGCAGACTGCTATCGGACAGGGTAATACGCTGGTGTCACCTATGCATATGGCGCTGATCACCAGTGCAATCGCCAATGGCGGGGAGCTGATGAAGCCTTATCTCATTGATTCTGTTGTAAGTTCAGACGGAGAGACTGTGAAGACAACAGAGCCGGAGAGTTATAAACGTCTGATGACAACAAATGAGGCGAATATCCTTGGAAAGCTTATGAAAGGTGTTGTTGAGAACGGAACTGCATCGGCTCTGAACGGAAGAGGATATACAGTGGCAGGCAAGACCGGATCAGCGGAATTTGATGAGAATGGTTCCAGCCATTCCTGGTTTATCGGTTATTCCAACGTGGATGATCCGGATCTGGCAGTTGCCATTATCGTTGAGAACGGTGGTACCGGAAGTGAAGCGGCAGTGCCCATCGCAGAGCAGATATTTGATGCGTATTATTATGATAAGCAATAAATAGCATTTATAGCTTGCGGGTTTGGCAAAAAAGAGATATACTATACTCAGTTTATAATACCACGCAAAACAGGAGGGATTGCATTATGATAGAAGCAACGAGCTGTGGCGGTGTGGTAATTCATCGGGGTAAGATTCTTACTTTGTATAAATCTTACAGGAACCGTTATGAGGGCTGGGTATTGCCGAAAGGAACAGTGGAACCAGGCGAAACGCATGAACAGACAGCATTGCGGGAAGTGATGGAAGAGGCCGGAGTGCGTGCGACCATTGTGAAATACATCGGAAAGAGCCAATATAACTTTACCGTTCCGGAGGACGTGGTTTCCAAAGAGGTACACTGGTATCTTATGACTGCGGATAATTATCATAGTAAGCCCCAGAGAGAAGAGTTTTTTGTGGATTCCGGATATTATAAGTTTCATGAGATCTATCATCTGCTGAGGTTCTCCAATGAGAAGCAGATTGTAGAGCGTGCTTATCAGGAATATCTGGAGATGAGAAGCAACGGACTCTGGGGAAAACAGCATAAGTATTATTAACGAGAGAACAGGGCTGTGTTTTTTGCAACGCAGCCCGGTTTAAATTTCGGAGAAAAGGAAATACTGTAACTGAATTGTTATAGAAACGGGAGAGGGTGTAAGATGCTGAAATGGCAGAAGAATTTCCTTACAGGGGAATCCGTGAAGGATCCTGAGAAGATAAAAAAGAAACTGAACAGCGGAAAAATGGTTCCGGGCATCTATCTCCTTACTTTGTCGGAGACCCCTCTGAATCTGATGGATATTATTCCGGCAGCAATGCTGATACAGCGGAGTTTTTATGGAATCTGTCCGAAGATCATAGGAATGGCAAAGGGCAAAGAGGAAGCCCTGGAGATGGTGCGAAGTCTGATCGATGAAATTTACAGGGAAACAGGAACCTTTGCAGCAGCTGAATATATAGAAAACAGGTGAGAATATGTTACATATTTTATGGCTGATCCTTAAATTTATACTGATCATCCTGGGGATTCTGCTGGGACTTCTTCTGCTGGCAGTTCTTCTTGTCCTGTTCTGTCCTGTAAGATACAGGGTTTCAGCCGTTAAAACAGAAGGTGACTGGAAACAGACAGAGGGAGAGGGTATCGTAAGCTGGCTGTTTCATGGGATTTCGCTGAAGGCAGAATGGAAAGATCAGCAGATGGAGATATCTTTTCATCTGTTTGGGATTCCCGTAGACAAGTTGTTGAAGAAACGGCAGGAGAAGAGGACTGTAACGGAGAAATCCGGCACAGGCGTAAACAGGGAAGAAGAGAATAAGAAATCAGAGAATATAGAGGCTGAGGATCTGAGAACAGATAGAAATTCAGCTTCAGGTACATCTGCTGATACAGAGAGAACTGGAAACAGTCAGATTTTCGGACAACAGAGATTGAATACAGATGATATAAGTGAAGATACTCTGAAGAAGAGGCAGTTTTTTATAAAAAGGATCCGTGACCGGATCCGAAATATATTTCAGTCGATTCGTACAAAACTGCGAAATATCCGCAGGACATTCAGGAAGATTAAGAAGGAGGTGTCTTGGTGGAAGGCTTTTATAGAACATCCAAGGGTGACAGCTGCCAGGAAGCTTGTATGGAAGCATGGAAAATTTCTGTTTAAGCATGTGTTCCCTACAAAGATAGAAGGACAGGTTACTTTTTCTTTTGAAGATCCTGCACTGACAGGTGCAACACTTGCTGTACTTGGGATGACAATCCCGTTTCACAAAAACTGTGTACAGATCAATCCCCGTTTTGAGGGTGAGAATTACCTGCAGGGAAACATCAGGGCAAAGGGCAGGATCTATGGATTTGTTTTTGCGCGGGCAGCAGTGAGTATTTATTTTAATAAAAATATAAAATATGTTATAAAACGTTGGAAAACCAGGAGGGCATGACCATGGCAAATGAAAACAATTTTAAAGAAACCGTAAATTCATTATTCAAGGGAATGGACAGTTTTATTTCCGCGAAAACAGTGGTAGGAGAGGCAATCCATGTAGGCGATACGATCATTCTTCCTCTGATGGATGTATCTTTCGGTGTAGGTGCCGGTGCTTTTTCAGGAGAGAAGAAGGATAACGGCGGCGGCGGAATGGCGGGAAAGATGACTCCCTGTGCGGTGCTTGTGATCCAGAATGGAACAACAAAGCTGGTCAATGTGAAGAATCAGGATGGTCTCACCAAGATCCTTGATATGGTTCCGGATTTCGTAGACCGTTTTACTTCCGGAAAAGGTGACGAAGAATCTGTCGGCGAATCAGAAAAATAATTTTTGCATAGACTATAGCAAACCGATGAAAAAGGTGCAAAAGAATTGGAAAAGCTGTTCGGCTTTATGCTGTTTTTCATAGGGATTGGGATGATAATCGGGATGTTGATCGCAGAAAATGTGGTTCTGGTGGTTTCTGCCGGAGTTTTACTGTTGTTGGGATATCATCTTTTCTGCCATTAATTTTACAGAAGATTGCGAATATCCCGCTTGAAATATGAAATAAAAAAAGAGACTGTCGGATCAGGCAGAATATTCGGTAGAGAATATCTGCACAGAAAGACAGTCTTTTTTGCAAAAAAATACCCCTGTTGCAACAGGGGTAATGGTGTTATTATGCTCTTTCTACTTTACCGGATCTTAAGCAAGAAGTACATACATATGTCTTTCTAGCTCCACCCTCAGCAGTCTTGATTTTAACGGATTTTACGTTAGATTTCCACATTTTATTGGATCTTCTATGTGAATGACTTACATTATTTCCGAAATGAGCAGCTTTCTCACAGATTGCACATTTAGCCATGATAGCACCTCCTTGACGCTTTATTGTTACTGTCGTGCTGTGTGCATAGCGTCTGAACAGTAACCTTGTGTTCAACAGATTACATTGTAACAGATGAATTGTGCTTTTGCAAGCAAAAAAAGGAAAAAACTCAAAAATTATATTTCTTTTTCTGTGAAAAGAGGTTATAATACACTTACATACAATAATGAGCATTGGAGGTAACCATATGAATGGACGTATAGATTCCGGATTGGGTCAGATCATAATTGATACAGATGTAATCGCAACCTATGCAGGAAGCGTTGCTGTAGAATGTTTTGGTATCGTAGGCATGGCTGCAGTCAGTATGAAGGACGGACTGGTAAAGCTTCTTGGAAAGAACAGCCTGAAACATGGTATCAGTGTCAGAATTACAGAGGACAATAAAATCCGCCTGAATTTCCATGTTATTGTGGCATATGGCGTGAATATAAGTACAATTGCAGACAACCTTGTCAGCAATGTCAAATATAAAGTCGAGGCCTTTACAGGAATGGAGATCGATAAGATCGATATTTATGTAGAAGGCGTACGTGCAATTGATTAGGATAGAGGAGGAACTTGTGGTGAATAACAAAACCATAGATGCCAGAATACTTTCCAGGATGTTTCTTGCAGGAGCCAAGAATCTGGAAGCAAAAAAAGAATGGATCAACGAACTGAACGTGTTTCCGGTGCCGGATGGAGATACTGGAACTAATATGACAATGACGATCATGGCTGCAGCAGCAGAGGTAGGTTCTCTGGGAGAGTCTGACATGGAGTCACTGGCCAAAGCGATTTCTTCCGGTTCCCTGCGCGGTGCAAGAGGTAACTCAGGTGTTATTCTTTCCCAGCTTCTGCGTGGCTTTACCAGAAGTGTTAAGAACAGTAAGGAACTGGATGCTATTGATATTGCGGCAGCCATGGAGAAAGGTGTGGAGACTGCATATAAGGCAGTTATGAAACCGAAGGAAGGAACAATCCTTACTGTTGCAAGAGAGGCTGCTGCCAGGGCTGTAGAGCTTGCGGAGACAGCAGAGGATCTGGATACATTTTTCCAGGGCGTAATTGCTCATGCAGAGGAAACTCTGGCAAAGACACCGGAGATGCTGCCGGTTCTGAAAGAAGCAGGAGTAGTGGATTCCGGCGGACAGGGACTTCTGGAAGTATATCATGGTGCATATGATGGTTTCCTTGGCAAAGAGATTGATTATACACAGTTTGACAAGGCAAAGGGTCCTGCTGTGACTAAGATTGATGCACAGACAGAGGCTGATATTAAATTTGGTTATTGTACAGAGTTTATTATTCTTCTGAACCAGCCGATGTCCGAGGAGACAGAACATGAATTTAAGAAATTCCTGATGTCCCTTGGTGATTCCATTGTGCTTGTGGCAGATGATGAGATCGTGAAGGTTCATGTTCATACCAACCATCCCGGACAGGCTATTGAGAAAGCCCTTACCTTTGGTGCACTTTCACGTATGAAGATTGATAATATGCGTGAGGAGCATCAGGAGAAGCTGATCAAAGATGCCGAGAAACTGGCGAAGGAACAGGCAGCGCAGGAAGAAAAGGAAGAAGCAGCGCAGCCGCCGGAGGAAGTTGGCTTTATTTCCGTATCCGTGGGAAAGGGAATGACAGAGATCTTTAAGGAACTGGGTGTGGATTACCTGATCGAGGGCGGTCAGACAATGAATCCGAGTACAGAGGATATGCTCAATGCCATTGCAAAAGTAAATGCAAAGACTATTTATATTTTCCCGAACAATAAGAATATTGTTCTTGCTGCAAACCAGGCAAGAGATCTTACTGAGGATAAGGAGATCGTGGTTGTGCCGACTAAGACTATTCCGCAGGGAATTACTGCCATGATCAGTTATGTGCCTGAGAAGAACAGCGCGGAGAATACTGAGGCTATGCTTCAGGCGATCGGGCATGTGAAGACTGGACAGATTACGTATGCCGTGCGTGATACAAGGATTGATGATAAGGAAATCCATGAGGGTGATATGATGGGTATCGGTGATCATGGAATCCTGGCTGTTGGTAAGGACCGCATGGAGGTTGCCAAAGAGACAGTTGCACAGATGGTGGACGATGAGTCTGAGGTGATTAGTATTTATTATGGTGCTGATACTGAGGAAGCGGAGGCTGAGGAGCTGGCTGCTGCGCTTGAGGAGGCTTATCCGGATTGTGATGTGGAATTGAATGCGGGTGGACAGCCGATTTATTATTATGTTATTTCTGTAGAGTAGAATAATAGAGTTTTTGAGAGAGATAAACGAATAGTTCATGTGATGAAAACGGGTATAGGCCATTGTTGAGGGTGGGTATATCCGTTTTCGTATTAAAAAGGGACGGCAGGAAAATTATTTGTTTTTGTGTGCGGTTTCGGGAACTAAGATATTCTAAGGTTCCGGAAATCTGCTA
The DNA here is from genome assembly GCF_013300825.1 of Blautia wexlerae. Taxonomy (GTDB): domain Bacteria; phylum Bacillota; class Clostridia; order Lachnospirales; family Lachnospiraceae; genus Blautia_A; species Blautia_A wexlerae_B. Next base: position 91,267 of record NZ_JAAIMY010000010.1, on the reverse strand, counting down.
AGGGCATGAGCAGCCCTCTCAAACTCGCTCCGTTGCAAACTTCGCTCAGACAGTGAGACTGTCTGCTCATAACGCAGTTTTCCGGAACCTAAGAATATCTAAGATCCCTGCAAATGCACACAAAAACAAATAATTTTCCCGCCTGGCAGCTGGCTGGGCGGATGATATAGTCCGTTTTTACTTGATTATAACCGAATAATTGCTCTGCCGGATAGCCGGATACTTGATTTGGTTAAATTTATATTTGTGATGGATTTTTTAGAAAGGAAAAGGAGATAGATGTCGATATCTTTGAGAACCCTTAAGGGCGTGGGGGAGAAAACGGAAAAGTTATTTGCGAAAATAGGAGTTACGGATATGGAATCTCTTCTGAGTTATTATCCACGTAATTATGATGCGTATGAGGAGCCTGTTGAGATCCGGTCTCTGGAAGAGGGAGCTGTTGTGGCGATTTCTGTGGCGGTTATAACGGGTGTGTATGTGAATCAGGTGCGGAATCTTCAGGTGATCACGACCACTGTGGCAGATCTTACAGGGAAAATTTCTGTTACGTGGTTTAATGCACCGTATCTGCGCTCTGCAGTCAGGAAAGGCAGCAGGTTTGTTCTGCGGGGGCGTGTCGTCAGGAAGCAGGGGAAGCTGCAGATGGAGCACCCTGAGATTTTTACGCCTGCGGCTTATGAGGAGATTCTGCACAGTCTTCAGCCGATTTATGGACTGACTGCGGGGCTTTCTAATAAGACGATCGTGAAGCTGATCCATCAGGTGCTTGATGAGCAGAAGCTTCAGGCAGAGTATCTGGCAGATGAGTATAAGGAGAGGTATCACCTGGCAGACAGGAATTTTGCGATTCCTGCGATTCATTTTCCCAAAAATATGCAGGAGCTGTTAGCTGCAAGGAGAAGGCTGGTGTTTGATGAGTTTCTTCTTTTTATTCTTGCCGTGCAGTCTCTGAAGGAAAAGACGGAGGAGGCACCGAATGCGTTTCCCATGCATCCGGTGTGGACGACAGAGCAGATTATTGAAAATCTGCCCTATGATCTGACAAAGGCGCAGTTGAATGTGTGGCATGAGATTGAGAGGGATTTAAGCGGCCAGGCTCTGATGTCCAGACTGGTGCAGGGAGATGTGGGAAGCGGGAAGACGATTCTGGCTTTTCTTGCAATGATCATGACTGTAGAGAATGGGTATCAGGCAGTGCTTATGGCGCCTACGGAGGTTCTGGCAAGGCAGCATTTTCAGGCAATGGAGAAATTGCTGCAGGAACAGAATATTGATTTTGGGCATCCGGTTTTGCTGACAGGATCAGATACTGCGAAGGAGAAAAGGGAAAAATATGCGCTTATCGCGTCAAAAGAGGCTAACCTGGTGATAGGAACGCATGCGCTGATTCAGGAAAAAGTGCAGTACAATAATCTTGGACTGGTTATTACAGATGAGCAGCATCGTTTTGGTGTGAAACAGAGGGAAGCACTGACTACTATGGGAAACCCGCCTAATGTGTTGGTGATGAGTGCTACGCCGATTCCGAGGACGCTGGCGATTATTATATATGGTGATCTGGATATTTCGGTGATCGATGAGCTTCCTGCGCAGAGACTCCCCATTAAGAACTGTGTGGTGGATGCTTCTTACAGGCCGAAAGCTTATTCCTTTATGGAGAAGCAGATTCGTCAGGGACGGCAGGTTTATGTGATCTGCCCTATGGTGGAGGAGAGCGAAGGAATGGACGGGGAAAATGTGCTGGACTATACCATGAAGCTTCGCAATGTTTTTCCATCGGATATTAAGGTGGCTTCTCTTCATGGAAAGATGAAGGCGAAAGACAAGAATGTAATCATGGAGGCTTTTGCAGCAGGGGAGATTCAGATCCTGGTATCGACTACTGTGGTTGAGGTAGGGGTGAATGTGCCAAATGCAACAGTGATGATGGTGGAGAATGCCGAACGTTTCGGATTGGCACAGCTTCATCAGCTTCGCGGGCGTGTCGGTAGAGGGGAATATCAGTCATATTGCATTTTTATGCAGGGAAATGGTGCGAAGGAAATTTCCAGACGTCTGCAGATTCTGAACAAATCCAATGATGGATTCTATATTGCGGGAGAAGACCTGAAGCTTCGCGGTCCGGGTGATCTTTTTGGAATCCGCCAGAGTGGTCTTCTGGAATTTAAACTGGGAGATATCTATCAGGATGCGGATATCCTGAAGGCTGCCAGTGAAACGGCTTCGGAGATTCTTTCCCTTGACGGGGATTTAAGTCTTCCGCAGAATGAGGAACTCCAGAGGAGACTTTCAGCATATATGAAGGAAGATCTGCAGAACCTGGGATTATAAAAACAGAAAAACATTGCAAAAGCAGAAGAATCGTAGTATTCTATTTCCATAAAAGAATGTTACTGTTTATTATATTTTAGGTAACATAAGAATACCTGTAACTGTACAAAACTGAGCAGTTACGAATACTTATACCTTGTAAGGAGGCTAATCATATGGCAACAAAAGCAACTACAGCAGATCTCAACACATCCACTGCGAAGACAACCGAAGTTAAAGAGGCTCCTGCAAAGACAACTGCTGAAGAAGTAGCTGTAAATAAAGAAGCAGACAAGAAAGAAACTGATAACAAAGAGACAGTAAAGAAAGAAACTGCTGAAGCAGAAACTGTAAAGAAAGAAACAACAGCGAAGAAACCGGCAGCAAGAAGAACAAGAAAGACTGCAGAAAAGAAATCAGCAGAAACAGAAAAGAAAGAAACAGCTAAAGTAACAGAAACTGCAGAAAAGAAAACAGCAGAAACAGAAAAAGAAGCTGAGAAAAAAGAGCCGGCTAAAACAACAAAAACTGCTGCAAAAACAACAAAAAGAACTACAAAGAAAGCTTCTGTAAAAGCAGCTGAGAAACCGGCTGAAGAAGCTCCTGCTGAGAAGAAAACAACAAGAAGAACCACTAAGAAAGAAGCAACAGCAGAAGTATATGTTCAGTTTATGGGCAGAGAAGTATATACAAAGAATATTTTAAGTAATATCAAGAGAATCTGGACCGATGAAATGGGTAAAAAAGAGAAAGATCTTAAGGACATTAAGATTTATATCAAACCGGAAGAAAATAAGGCTTATTATGTAATTAATGGTGATGTTACAGGTTCTATGTGGATTTGATACATAAAAAATCAGAATATTAAGAAACTCAGGATATTAAGAAACTCAGATGATAATATAAATTCATCTGGGTTTTTTGCGTTACTGTAACCAGGTTACTGTCTACACACTACTGTCCTGCGAGGTGTTTTGGCATGAATATGCCAAAATCCCGAGACATGCAAGCCAAAATTCGACAGGACATACCTGCTACTTGACAAAAATTATCAGTTAGTATAAGCTATCTGCATAAGGTTATTGAGAAAAATCGACTATAGCAATGATAACCAAATAGAAAACAAAAGGTGAGCGACTGAAAATGACATTAAAAGATTTGGAAATCGGAAAAAGTGCTGTGATCATGTCAGTTGGCGGTAAAGGTGCCCTGCGTCAGCATTTTCTGGACATGGGCATGATTCCGGGAGCTGAGGTCACGGTAGTGAAATTTGCGCCTATGGGAGATCCAATGGAGCTGCAGGTACATGGATATGAGCTGACATTAAGACTTGCGGAAGCAGAGCAGATAGAGATTGAACAGATTCCGAAAAGAAGCAGAAGTCATGCCGGGATAGAAGCTGTGAGTGATCTGGCACATCCGGGACTTGGAGAGGATGGAAAGTATCATTCCAGAGAAGATGAACATCCATTGCCTGAGGGAACCACACTGACATACGCATTGGTGGGAAATCAGAACTGTGGAAAAACTACGCTGTTTAACCAACTGACAGGTTCCAATCAACACGTGGGAAACTTTCCCGGAGTAACGGTGGATCGTAAGACCGGTTCGATTAAAGGCCATCCGGATACAGAAATCACAGACCTTCCGGGAATTTATTCTATGTCTCCTTATAGCAGTGAGGAGATTGTATCCAGAAATTTTGTTCTGGATGAGAAACCAAGTGCGATCATTAATATTGTGGATGCTACCAATATTGAGAGAAACCTGTATCTGACCATGCAGCTTCTGGAGATGGATATTCCTATGGTAGTTGCACTGAATATGATGGATGAAGTGCTGGGAAATCAGGGTTCTATAGATGTAAATAAGATGGAATCGCTGCTTGGAGTACCTGTGATCCCTATTTCCGCAGCAAAGAATGAGGGTGTTGATGAGCTGGTTGACCATGCATTACATATAGCGAAATATCAGGAACATCCGCTGCGTCAGGATTTCTGTGATAAAAGTGACCATGACGGTGCAGTACACCGCTGTATCCATGCGGTCATGCACCTGATCGAGGATCATGCGGTGCAGGCTGATATTCCCACCCGTTTTGCAGCAACCAAGGCAATTGAGGGGGATCCGCTGATTCTTGAGAAGCTGAAGCTGGACACAAATGAGACGGAGATGCTGGAGCATATTGTACAGCAGATGGAAACAGAGCGTCAGGTTGACAGAAGTGCTGCGATCGCAGATATGCGTTTTGACTTTATTGAGCGTTTGTGTGAACAGACAGTTGTAAAGCCAAAAGAGAGTAAGGAGAGAATCAGAAGTGAGAAAATTGATAAAGTCCTTACAGGAAAATATACCGCAATCCCCTGTTTTATCGGAATTATGGTGCTGGTATTTTATCTGACCTTTAATGTGATCGGAGCATGGCTTCAGGGAATCCTGGAGCTTGGGATTGATAAGATATCTGCGCTGGCGGATGCCTCACTGACAGCAGCCAATGTAAACAGTGCCATGCGCAGTCTGGTCATTGACGGTATTTTTACAGGTGTGGGAAGTGTACTCAGCTTCCTGCCGATTATCGTAACTTTGTTTTTCTTTCTGTCTCTTATGGAGGACAGTGGATATGTTGCGCGTGTTGCCTTTGTGATGGATAAACTTCTGCGTAAGATTGGTCTTTCCGGACGAAGTATTGTGCCAATGCTGATCGGATTCGGATGTACGGTTCCGGCAGTTATGGCTACACGTACACTTACAAGTGAACGTGACAGAAAGATGACAATTTTGCTGACTCCTTTTATGAGCTGTACAGCGAAGCTGCCGATTTATTCTTTCTTTGTAAGTGCTTTTTTTCCGAAGAAAGGCGGATTTATTATGGCAGGTCTTTACCTGCTTGGAATTCTTGTGGGAATTCTTGCGGCATTCTTGTATAACAGAACTCTCTTTAAGGGAGATCCGGTACCATTTGTTATGGAACTTCCTAATTACCGTCTGCCGGGAGCCAGGAATGTAGGTCAGCTTTTGTGGGAAAAAGCAAAAGATTTCCTGCAGAGGGCATTTTCTATTATCCTGCTTGCCTCAATGGTAATCTGGTTCCTCCAGAGCTTTGATCTGCATTTAAATCTTGTAAAAGACTCTGCAGACAGTATTCTGGCAATGGTGGCAGGAGTTCTGGCACCCATATTTAAACCGATCGGACTGGGAGACTGGAGAATCTGTACAGCCCTTATCAGCGGATTTATGGCAAAAGAGAGCGTGGTATCTACGCTGCAAGTGCTTTTCAGTGGAAATATTGCCTCTGTACTGACACCACTGGCAGCAGCATCATTACTGGTATTCAGCCTGCTCTACACACCATGTGTGGCAGCTATCGCTTCCATAAAACGTGAAATGGGAGGAAGATGGGCAGTTGGTGTTGTGGTATGGCAGTGCGCGGTTGCATGGGTGGCTGCACTGATTGTATATCTGATCGGGAATTTAGTCTAGTCTGAGCATGATCCGGATAATGTAATGAAAAGAAGCATCAGTCATTGAAATGGCTGGTGCTTTTTGTAAGCTCAGATTTCGGATGATTTTCATACAGCTTGAGATACCGGGTAAAATATGGTATTCTTTTGGATGGGAAATATCCGAAAAACATATGGAAATGTATAAAAAGGAGTAAAAAATGTCATCTCTTTATATAATAATCCCTGCATACAATGAATCAGAAAACATAGAAAAAACGATCAGTGACTGGTATCCTGTGGTAGAATCTCATAATGAAGAAGGAAATTCCCGTCTGGTCATTATCAATGACGGAAGTAAAGACAATACCTATGATCTGGTCTGCCGGCTGGCAAAGAAACATCCGTTGCTTGTCTCGCTTACAAAGCCCAATGGTGGTCATGGCTCTACAGTTCTTTATGGTTACCGTTATGCCATACAGAACCATGCAGATTATATTTTTCAGACTGACTCTGATGGACAGACCAATTCCGGGGAATTTGAGTCCTTCTGGGAAAAGCGGGATTTATATGATGCTGTCTTAGGAGATCGCCGTGAGAGAGGAGACGGAAAGTCCCGCAAGTTTGTGGAAGATACGGTCTGCTTCCTTCTCAGGATTATTTTCGGGATAAAGGTTCCGGATGCCAATGCACCGTTCCGGCTGATGAAAGCGGAGCTGGTTGACCGATATATTGGGAAGCTCCCTGAGAATTATAATATTCCGAATATCATGTTTACCACTTATTTTGTATACTACAGAGAAAAAGTTGCATTCTTTCCAATTACGTTTCAGCCAAGAAAGGCAGGAACTAATTCCATAAACCTGAAAAAGATTGCGAAAATCGGGATTCAGGCTGTCAGGGATTTCCATATTCTGAAAAAGGAAATGTAAGAAAACCGATGGATTTGACTATTTTTGTCGGCACCATCGGTTTTGGGGTCAGCTTCTTAACTGAGAAGCTCTTATCTGATTAGTACTGTCCGCCCTGAGAACCACTGGACATCTGTTTTTCCTGGGCTTCGATCATCTTTTTGACCATATAACCTCCGACAGAACCGTTCTGTCTGGAAGTCAGGTCGCCGTTGTATCCGTCTGTAAGCGGTACGCCTAATTCATTTGCAACCTCGAATTTGAAACGGTCTAACGCACCTTTTGCTTCCGGTACAGCTGCCTGGTTAGAAGATTTTGTGTTTGACATATCAATTTCCTCCTTGGTTGTTGTTTTCGCCTGAAATTGTTTTTGTGTTGCAATGCTAGTATATGAAGATACAGAAATAATACACTGGAAGTTTCCGCATGGAAAGGAAGAGCATGGAAACAGGAAAAATTGCATGATGACTATGGAAAAAATATTAATAAATTATGAATTGTGTATATTTTTCAAGTTTTAATTGCGTTTTATTTAGTGCTTTGTTATAATTACAGTTAGGATTGTGGATAAGAGGTAAAATCCGCAAAATAAATAGGAGAAACGGAGAGGAAAAACTATGAACTTAGGTATAATCGCACATAACAGTAAAAAAGTACTGATAGAAGATTTCTGCATCGCTTATAAGAATATACTTGCCAAACATGAGGTCTATGCCACAGGTACAACCGGACGGAGAATAGAAGAAGCGACAAGCCTTCATGTGCATAAATTCCTTGCCGGCAGTATTGGTGGAGACAAGCAGTTTATGGAGATGGTAGAGCGTCAGGATCTGGATATGGTCATCCTGTTCTACAATCCGGTAATGATCGATCCCAAAGAACCGGATATCACAAGCATCGTGAGGAGATGCGACCAGTACAATATTCCTGTAGCGACGAACATTGCCACTGCAGAACTTCTTATTTTAGGTCTTGCAAGAGGAGATCTGGATTGGAGACTGAATCTGAAATGAGAGTAATCGCGGGTAAAGCCAGAAGGCTTAATTTGAAAACAATTCCGGGGACGGACACAAGACCTACTACTGACAGAATCAAAGAAACATTATTTAATATACTTCAGCCGGAACTTTTGGAATGTCGTTTTCTGGATCTTTTTTCCGGAAGCGGCGGGATCGGGATCGAGGCTCTGAGCAGAGGAGCCTCTTATGCGGTGTTTGTGGAGAAGAATCCCAAAGCTGCTGCATGCATCAGAGAAAATCTTGCATTTACAAAACTGGCAGAAGATGGTAAACTGCTGAACATGGACGTGCTGCAGGCATTGCGTTCCCTTGAGGGAAAGGGTGTTTTTGACATTGTTTTCATGGATCCTCCATATAATAATGAACTGGAAAGACAAGTGTTGGAATATCTGAAAGACAGTACAGTTGTGGATGAAAATACACTTATTATCGTGGAAGCGGATTTTCAGACAGATTTCAGTTATGTGGAATCTCTTGGTTACAGGCAGCTGCGTTCAAAAGAGTATAAAACAAACAAGCACGTATTTTTAGAACGCGCATAACTATAGCCATTCTCTAAAATACTGCATCTTAATCCAGTTCTTTTTTGTCTTTCGCACTCTGATGAACTGTCTTAAATGCATTATTTACGGGGATTGCACTAAGAATGCTGCCTGCAGGCAGCATTCTTAGTTATACATATGTGCATGTGCCAGAGGAAAGAGAGAGAAAAAATACATGAAAATAGCAGTATATCCGGGCAGCTTTGATCCGGCAACTTATGGGCATCTTGATGTGATCCGAAGAGCGGCAGTTTCTTTTGACAAAGTAATAGTGGGCGTTTTACATAATTCTTCAAAAAGTCCGTTGTTTTCTGTGGAAGAACGTGTTAATATATTAAAAAAGGCGACTCAGGATATTCCCAATGTTGAAGTAAAACCATTTGAGGGATTATCTGTGAATTTCGCCAGAGAGAATCACGCTCAGGTGATCATACGTGGACTTCGCGCAGTTACAGATTTTGAGTACGAGCTTCAGATGGCTCAGACCAATCGTGTACTTGCACCGGATGTAGATACTGTATTTCTGACTACGAGTCTGGAATATGCATACCTGAGTTCTACAATACTGAAAGAAGTTGCGCATTTTGGAGGCGATCTGAGTAAATTTGCACCACCGGAAATAACGGATGCAGTTATTGAGAAAATTCGTCTTACAGCAGACAACAAATAAGTTATTGTTCACATAGAGCGTACAGTAACAGAAATAGAAAATAAGGAGTGTTATACTATGAGCAGCAGAATTGAACAGATTATCGGTGAGATCGAGGAATATGTGGACAGCTGTAAATTCCAGCCACTGTCAACTACCAAAATTGTGGTAAATAAAGAAGAAATCGAAGAACTTCTGAGAGAACTCCGTCTGAAAACTCCGGACGAGATCAAACGTTATCAGAAGATCATTAACAATAAAGATGCCATCCTTGAGGATGCTCAGTCCAAAGCGGATGCACTGATCGCAGATGCACAGACAAGAGCACAGGAGCTGGTAACTCAGCATGAGATTATGCAGAAAGCTTATGCACAGGCAAATGATACCATCAATGCAGCTAACAAGCAGGCTCAGGAGATTCTTGATTCTGCCACACAGGATGCAAACAGCATCCGTCTCAGTGCGATCACTTATACAGATGATATGATGGCAAATATCGGCAGCGTTCTCAATACAACCTTAGAGGATGCAGGTGTAAAATACAAAACATTTATTGATTCCCTGCAGAGCTGTCTTGATGTTGTAAACCACAACCGCCAGGAACTTGCACCTCAGACAGCACAGGCGGCAGCGATCACAGGTTCTTATCATGACAATGATACCAAGGATGATGACGATGACGATCTGTTGGATGATCTGGGAGAGAACTAAGATTTTACAATATAAAAGTAAATCTGTTGATAAGAGACAGAAGTCTGTGAGAAAACAAAGGGTCGGGAAATTTTCCCGGCCCTGATTTTATATGCGAAACAATGACAGTTTTCCAAAATGATGTATTTTTACAGATAAGAAATCAGACAGTAAAGAATACCTGCCGTAAGGAGGGCACAGATACATTTGGAAATGAAATAAGGCAGAATGCTGAGGTCATGATGAAGAACACTTCTTGTCTGTGCCAGAATACACAGACCTCCGGATGCGGTAGCTGCAATGGAAAGAATGATGCGTGTCGTGTCTGATAATCCTGAAGATGAGATGAGGGAAAGACCAGTGGTGATTTCTGTAAATCCCAGTATCAGATATTGAAAAAAAGGTGGAAAAGGCTCATAATATCTGATGCATCCTGCCAGAACAGAGAATAACAGAATATATCCTCCGAGGCGTGTAATGGTTTCAAATCCGTTCATGATGGAATGATCAAGTACATTTTCATGAGAAGAAATCTGAGCTGTGGAATTGGGAGGATCAGGGATGCTTTGAATATGTATAGTTCCATGGGAGGTATTTTTATGCATTGGCGGCAGAGCTAATATGATGGTATTTTTGTACACAGGATAACGAAAAAACAGCATACATATCAGATTGGATAAAAAAATACCCGTAAAGATCATTCCGACAGGTACGGCATCTTTAAGGCAGGATTTGCCAAGATAGGTAATAATGAAGGCGGGGCTTGGATTGTTGCAGAAGGTGGTGAGATACAGAGCTTCTTTTTTACTGATTTTCTGTGATTCATACAGGTCAGAGGCAAGTTTGGCTCCCAGCGGATAGCCGCACAGCATTCCGAGAATAAAAACATAACCACCCCAGATGCTGACACCCGGGAAAATACGAAAGAATGATTCGAATGGCAGAAGAAATTTACGGATATGACCGGTATGTGTAAGCATTCCTGTGAGAATAATAAATGGGAGAAGCGTTGGGATTAATGTATTCAGCCACAGAGTCATTCCTGCTCTGGCACAGGACAGACTTTCGGCAGGATGCAGGAGGAGAAATCCCAGAAGGAAAAAAATACCGCCGGTGAGGATAATGTTTTTTGACATACAGCACCCTTTGTAACTGTTTATACATAATTGAACAGTTACGATTCTTTATAAAATTTATATGGCACAGAATAAAAATAAATGCTATAGTATTTTATGGAATTGCCATGGGTAGAATATATCCGTGAAATTTGCCGGATATCGGAAAAACGATGGCATATGATAAGACAAATGTGTGATTTTTGGAGGTAATGTAATTATGGCAGTTTTAGAGAATTGCGAACCTAAAAGAGTGTTTCATTATTTTGAGGAGATATGCAAAATTCCTCATGGCTCAGGAAATACAAAGCAGATCAGTGATTATCTGGTGCAGTTTGCAAAGGATCATGGTCTGAAATATGTTCAGGATGAGATGAATAATGTGGTTATTTATAAACCGGGTACAGCGGGATATGAGAATGCTCCTGCAGTGATCATTCAGGGACATATGGATATGGTATGTGAGAAACGTCCGGATGTAGAGCATGATTTTACAAAAGATGGATTAAATCTTTCTGTAGAAGGTGATTATGTGTCTGCAAACGGAACAACCCTTGGCGGTGATGACGGAATTGCTGTTGCTTATGGTCTTGCACTTCTGGAAAGTGATACCATTGCTCATCCGCCGCTTGAAGTGTTTATCACCGTAGATGAGGAAATCGGTCTTCTGGGTGCAGTTGGATTTGACTGCAGTGTATTAAAAGGAAGAAGATTTATCAATCTGGATTCTGAAGCAGAAGGAAGTCTCTGGATCAGTTGTGCAGGCGGACTTTCCGGAGTCAGCCATATTCCGGTGACAAGACTGGATGCAGAGGGGGAGAAGCTGACAGTTAAGATCAGCGGACTGATGGGCGGTCATTCCGGAGCTGAGATTGACAAGAATCGTGCGAACGCAAATTCCCTTCTTGGAAAATTTCTCCATGGTCTGGATGAGAAAACTGATTTTGAGCTGATTAGTGTACAGGGCGGACAGAAAGATAATGCCATTACAAGGGAGGCTGCAGCAGAAATTCTTGTTCTTGCAGAAAATGCAGATGCTGTCAGAGAATATGCGGCTTCTGTGCAGGAAGCATGGAGAGAAGAGTATGCAGGAACTGATGAGGGTATTACAGTAACTGTTGAAGATGAGGGACAACAGGAAGTAAGGGTTCTTCATCCCACAAGTAAGGAAAAAGTAATTTTCTTCCTTGTAAATGTACCTTATGGTGTTCAGAAAATGAGCGGAACGATCAAAGGATTGGTAGAGACTTCTACGAATATCGGTATTCTGAAGACTTCTGAGAATGAAGTAATGGGAAGTTCCAGTATCAGAAGTTCTGTGGAGACAGCCAGAGATGCCCTTTCTGACAAGATTGCCTATCTGACGGAGTTCCTTGGCGGAGAGTATGAGAGACAGGGCGTTTATCCTGCGTGGGAGTACCGCAAGGATTCACCGCTTCGTGATAAGATGGTGGAAGTATATGAGGAAATGTATGGACAGAAACCGAATGTGGTAGCAATCCATGCAGGACTTGAGTGTGGGCTTTTCTATAAGAAGATGGAAGGGCTTGACTGTGTGTCTCTGGGACCTGATATGAAGGACATCCATACGTCTGAGGAGGTACTTAGTATTTCTTCTACAGAGAGAGTCTGGAAGTATCTGGTGAAAGTTCTGGAGGCTCTTAAAGAGTGATGTTGGAAGCATCCCTGCTGCGTTTTGGCGGCAGGGGTGCTTTTTGAATGTTCTAAATGTCCGGTGCTTTGCATATACTGTATCAGAATGCGGAAGTGAGCAGTAATAAGCATTTCTAAAAAAAGCAGAAACTATTCATATTAGCGAGATATTTTTCAAAATCTATGCTATAATAACAAAATGTATGAAATGCAAGGAGCGAGTGAAAATGGAAATACAGTTATGGAGAAGCATTTTGTGCCCGTATGAACTGGCTGTGAGAGAGCTGGAAGTGAAATTCAACCACATTATCGATGAATGTAAAGAGAACGATGTTTACTGCCCGATCGAGCAGGTTGAGGGCAGAGTTAAGAGTGTGAGCAGCATTCTTGAGAAAATGCAGCGCAAGCATATTCCTATGGAGAGAATGGAAGAGGAACTGGAGGATATTGCGGGTGTCCGTATTATCTGTCAGTTTGAAGAGGATATAGAGACAGTTGCTTCTCTGATCCAGAAGAGAAGCGATATGGTTATAAAGAGTGAGAAGAATTATCTGAAACATATTAAGCAGAGTGGTTACAGAAGCTATCATCTGATTATTTATTATACAGTGGATACGATCAAGGGACCAAAGAAGCTGCAGGCAGAGATACAGATTCGTACAATGGCCATGAATTTCTGGGCGACGATTGAGCATTCTCTGCAGTATAAGTATAAAGGGGATATGCCGGAGCATGTGGCAGAACGTCTGAGTAAGGCGGCAGATGCCATTAATGCTCTTGATCATGAGATGTCTTCTGTGCGGAATGAGATTATGGATGCGCAGAATTCGTCACAGATGCAGTCTAATCTGGTAAAGGATATTCTGATCAATATTGAGAATCTGTACAAGATTGCGAATAAGCGGGAGATCATGAAGATTCAGGATGAGTTCCTGAGAGTATTTAAAACCAAGGATCTTCAGCAGATGAAGCGATTTCACAGACAGCTTGATATTATATCCGAAGGATACCGGGCACAGGCAGTGTATCATCATGTTTGATAAAAATAAACTGCGGAGCAGTTATCAACTGCACAGAGGATGGTTTTATCCGCATAATTATAATATATACGAGAGGAATATAAATGCAGGATTTTTTACCGGTAACGAAGAAAGAAATGAAACAGAGGGGGTGGGAGCAGGTAGACTTTGCCTATATTACAGGTGATGCCTATGTGGACCATCCTTCCTTTGGTACTGCGATTATCAGCAGGCTGCTGGAGAGCCGTGGATATAAAGTGGGTATCATTCCTCAGCCTGACTGGAAAAAAAAGGAGAGTATCCAGGTATTTGGAGAACCGCGGCTGGGATTTCTGGTATCTGCCGGAAATATGGATTCCATGGTAAATCACTATACAGTGTCTAAGAAGCACAGACAGAAGGATTCGTACTCGCCGGGCGGTCAGATGGGACTTCGACCTGACCGCGCAGTGATCGTGTACAGCAATCTGATCCGCCAGACTTATAAAAAAACACCCATTATTCTGGGCGGGATTGAAGCCAGCCTGAGACGACTGGCCCATTATGATTATTGGGAAAATAAAGTAAAGCACAGTGTACTCATTGATTCCGGGGCAGATATGATTTCCTATGGGATGGGTGAGCATTCGATCATAGAGATTGCAGATGCACTGGCAAGCGGGCTTCCGGTAGAGGAACTTACTTATATTGCAGGAACTGTATTTAAATGTAAGGATCTTTCGAGGGTTTATGAGCCGATTATTCTTCCGTCTTATGAGGAAGTGAGGGAGGATAAGAAGACTTATGCAGACAGTTTTGCCGTTCAGTATCAGAATACAGATCCGTTCAGTGCCAGACCAATGGCAGAATCTTATGGGACGAAGGGATATATTGTACAGAATCCCCCTGCATTGCCGCTGACACAGGGGGAGATGGATGATGTGTATGCAATGCCCTATACGGAGAAAGTTCATCCTATGTATGAGAAGCAGGGTGGTATTCCTGCACTGGAAGAGATTAAGTTCAGCCTGACAAGCAACAGAGGGTGCTTTGGAGGCTGTAATTTCTGTGCCCTGACCTTTCATCAGGGGAGAATCCTTCAGACCAGAAGCCATGAGTCACTGATCGAAGAAGCCACCAGAATGACAAAGGATCCTGAGTTCAAGGGCTATATCCATGATGTGGGCGGCCCCACAGCAGATTTCAGACAACCATCCTGTCAGAAACAGCTCACGAAAGGGGTATGCAAGAATAAGCAGTGTCTGTTTCCCACGCCATGTAAAAATCTGACTGTAGACCATTCGGATTATGTTTCTCTGCTTCGGAAGCTGCGGAAGATCCCGGGAGTGAAGAAGGTCTTTATCCGTTCCGGTGTGCGTTTTGATTATGTAGTGGCAGACAGGGACAAGACTTTCCTGCGCGAGCTGGTGGAACATCACGTAAGCGGGCAGCTTCGTGTTGCACCGGAACATGTGTCTGATCAGGTGTTGAAGTATATGGGAAAACCAGCCCACAGTGTCTATCAGCAGTTTCTTAAAGAATATGATGGGGCAAACAAAAAAACAGGAAAGCAGCAGTATGCTGTCCCGTACTTCATGTCCTCCCATCCGGGGTGTACCATGAAAGAGGCAGTAAAACTTGCGGAATATGTCAGGGATCTTGGTTTTACCCCGGAACAGGTACAGGATTTCTATCCAACCCCGTCTACTCTTTCTACCTGTATGTACTATACGGGAATCCATCCTCTTACGGGTGAGAAGGTATATGTGCCGAAGAATCCTCATGAAAAAGCTATTCAGCGAGCCCTGATGCAGTATAAGAACCCGGCAAACAGGGAACTGGTGCTGGAAGGTCTTAAGATGACCGGAAGAATGGACCTGGTAGGTTACGGTCCAAAATGTCTGATCCGGCCGCTTCGAGAGAATCATGGAGGCAAACAGCATACTCAGGGTAGCAGCCGGAATGCGAAAAACAGCAGAAACAGCCAAAATAACAAAAACAACAAAAACAGTTCAGCATCTGCAAAGAAGAGCACTATCAGAAATATACATAAGAAAAATTCCGGAGGAGGACGTAAGTGACAGAAAAGAAAAACAGAAATAAAAAACAAAGTAAAGCGAAAACATCTTCAAAAGTATCCAAAGGGACTTTTGGATATTTCAGAAGTGAAAAGAGACGTCGCCTGATCATCACTGCAATTCTTTTTGCAGTACCCTTATTCATCTTTTTTACATCCTGGATCTATTTTAAGACCAGAATGACTGTCTGGACAGTTGTAACTGTAGTTGGCTGTCTTCCGGCATGTAAATCCATGGTGAATCTGATCATGATCCTGAAATGCAGACCAATGGATGCCGGATTATACCAGAAAATCCATGAGCATCAGGGCAGTCTGGACATGGCATATGAACTTTACATGACATTTTATGAAAAAAGTGCCTATATTGACGCTGCAGCAGTATGCGGAAATACAGTAGTGGCCTACAGCAGTGACCCCAAAATCGACGCATCTTTCATGGAAACCAATTCCCAGAAGATCATCCGTAAAAACGGTTATAAAGTTACGGTGAAAATCTTTACAGATCTCCGCCCGTTCCTGGAACGTCTTGATTCCATGAACGATCACAGAGAAAGTCTGGAAGAGGGAATCAAATTTACCCCGGACGAAAAATACCCGGATCTTTCCAGAAACGAACTGATCCGACAGACCATTCTGGCATTGTGTCTGTGATTGCCGGAATTCAATTACAAAATATATCTATAGCAATGTGTTATTTCGGAGTTTGGTACAATTATACAGGAACAATTAAATATGAAAGAATTTATTATAGAAGAAAATGAAGCGGGTCAGCGCTTTGACAAATATCTGGCCAAGCTTCTCAGAGAAGCACCTAAAAGTTTTTTTTATAAAATGCTCCGCAAAAAGAACATCACTCTGAATGGAAAGAAAGCCACAGGAAATGAAAAGCTGATCAAAGGCGACACCATCAAACTGTTCCTGAGTGATGAAACTTTCGATAAATTTACAGGAAGCAGTCAGGCAGCAAGAGCATACTGCGAACTGGATATTGTTTATGAGGATCCTGATATCATTATCATCAATAAACCGGCAGGGATGCTTTCACAGCCGGCAGATGACGGGGAACCGTCCCTTGTAGAATACCTGATCGGCTACCTTTTAAAGAAAGGTGACCTTACAGAAGAACAGCTCAAAACCTTCAGACCTTCTGTATGTAACCGACTTGACCGTAATACCAGCGGAATGGTCTGTGCAGGTAAAAGCCTTGCCGGTTTGCAGTTTCTGTCCGGGATATTCCACGACAGAACACTTCACAAATACTATATCTGCCTCACAAAAGGCAAAATAGAAAAACCGGATCATATCAGAGGTTATCTGCACAAAGATAAAAAAACAAACAAAGTAATCGTAAGCAGACAGGAATTCAAAGATTCCCTGCCGATTGAAACAAAATACCGTCCTCTTGGCAGCAACGGAAAAATAACTCTTCTGGAAGTTGAGCTGATCACAGGCCGTACTCACCAGATTCGTGCCCACCTTGCAGGAACAGGACATCCACTGCTTGGAGATACCAAATACGGAGATTCTGAATTTAATAAGCAATACATCCGCCATGGAGTCAGGCATCAGCTTCTCCATGCATACAGGTTAGTAATTCCGGAGACAGACCAGACCTTCGTGGCACCGGCACCGGAGCTTTTCTGCAAAATTATCAAAGAGGAGAATCTTGAGGAGGCTTATCATGAGAATCTGGAAAGAAATATGGGATTACGCAAAAATGATCATCATAGTAGTAGTAATCGTAACGCTTGTGAATAGCGTAGTGCTGATCAATGCCAAAATTCCTTCCGAATCAATGGAAAAAACCATTATGACAGGAGACCGTATTTTTGGATTCCGCCTTGCATATGGACTCAATCTGGATTTCTTCGGACATGAAATATCAAAAAAAATAAAAGATCCGGAACGCTTTGACATTGTTATTTTCAAATACCCGGATGACGAAAGCCGGCTTTTCATCAAACGAGTCATCGGACTTCCCGGAGAAAAAGTACAGATTAAGGACGGTAAAGTCTACATCAATGATTCAGAGCTTCCTCTGGATGACAGCTTTGTTCCGGAAAAACCAAGGGGCAGCTTTGGACCGTATGAAGTTCCGGAAAACAGTTATTTTGTCCTCGGCGATAACCGCAATCATTCCACAGATTCCCGCTACTGGAAAAGTACTAATTTTGTGACTTTCGATGAACTTGTAGGCAAAGCGGTCATCAGATATTATCCATCGGTGAAGTTGCTGAAATAGAGAGTAAAATTTAATTTATGGAGAAATAAAGTGGCAACATGGAACAGCAGAGGTTTGCGGGGCTCTACTCTGGAAGACCTTGTAAATCGTACAAATGAGCAATACAGAGAAAAGGGACTGGCACTTATCCAGAAAATTCCCACACCGATTACACCTGTCCGTATGGATAAAGAAAACCGTCATATCACACTGGCATATTTCGAACAGCGAAGTACTGTAGACTATATTGGAGCAGTACAGGGAGTCCCTGTCTGCTTTGACGCCAAAGAATGTGCTGCGGATACTTTTCCGCTTGCTAATATCCATTCTCATCAGGTGGAATTTATGCAGGCATTTGAAAAGCAGGGAGGGGTGGCTTTTTTTCTTATATTCTACAGCCATGAAAACCAGTTCTATTACCTTACACTGCGCAGTCTCCTTATTTTCTGGAACCGGATGCAGGAAGGCGGCCGCAAGAGCTTTCGGCGCGAAGAGCTGGAGCCTCAGTACTATTTAAACAAGAAAAGCGGGTTTCTTGTGCCCTTTCTGGATGGGATTCAGATTGATCTTGATGAGCGGGGATAGAAAAAGGGGGACGCACAGAAATTTATTTTATTTCCGGTGCGGTTTCGGCATCTAAGAGTTTCTAAGGCAAAAAAAATCTGCTAAAAGCATGAGCCGTCTTCTCAAACTCGCTCCGTCGCAGACTTCGCTCAGACAGTGAAACAGCCGGCTCATAACGCAGATTTTTTTTGCCTAAGAAACTCTAAGATACCTGCAAATGCACCGGAAATAAAATAAATTTCTGCGCTGTGTATTGGCAGTAACTATGAAGAAATCAACTTGCTGGCATACTATAGCAAGCCTCTTATAATGTATATTGATTCAGTTCATCAGAGCGTAAAATCCTGCGTCAGATATCCTTGACGTGCGTCAGCGCGCCTGTAGGTATCTTCCTTGTCTTTCGCACTCGGCTGAACTGCCTTAAATGCATTAGTTAATAGACTTGCTATAGCCATCATAATCTTCCATATTGTGAGAACCAGCTCGGAAACATATTGTATTTGAGGTGCATTTGCAGGTGTCTTAGAGATTCTTAGTTTTCAGGAAATCTGCGTTATGAGAAGAAAAGCCCCTTGTCTGAGCGACAGCGAGTAATTCCGGGCTTTTCTTCTCATGGTTTTAGCAGATTTTCTGAAGACTTAGAAGCTCTTAGATACCGAAACCGCACCTCAAATACAATATGTTTCTGAGCGTCCCTCTGAATATACATAATGAACAGACAAAAACAACAATATAATAACATTAACTGTACTTGACATTTTTTTGAAAACCTATTATAATTCTATCTAGTTTCACATTACTTTAGTAACACGTTACCATGCTAAAGTAAAACCAATAAAGTAATAATAAACCACAATACATAACCAAGAGGAGGACCACCCATGCAGCGTATTTTCCACACCCCTGAAGGTGTAAGAGACATCTACAACGGCGAATGCAGCCAGAAAAGAAAGGTACAGGAGAAAATCCATCGCGTCTTCCACCAGTATGGCTATGAAGACATAGAAACCCCCACATTCGAATACTTCGAAGTATTCAGCCGTGAAGTAGGAACCATCCCCTCCAAAGAACTCTACAAATTCTTTGACAGAGAAGGCAACACCCTGGTACTCAGGCCTGACTTCACCCCGTCCGTATCCAGAGCCTGCGCAACCTACTTTTCCCCGGATAAAGAACCTGTAAGCCTCTGCTACACAGGAAACACCTTTATCAACAACACCAGCTACAGAGGACATCTCAAAGAAACCACACAGATGGGCGTAGAACGGATCGGTGATGAATCCGCAGATGCTGATGCAGAACTTCTTGCCATGACAGTGGAATGCCTTCTGGCAGCAGGTCTTACAGAATTTCAGGTCAGTGTCGGACAGGTAGATTACTTTAAATCTCTGTTAAAAGAAGCCGAACTCGGTCCGGAAGCAGAGGAACGCCTTCGTGTCCTGATCTCACAGAAAAATTCTTTCGGAGTAGAAGAGTTTGTAGAAGAACAGAAACTCAAAGACAGTATGCAGAAAGCTTTTATTGAAATCCCGCAGATGTTCGGTTCAGAAGAAGTCTTAAAGAAAGCCAGAAGTCTGACAAATAATGCCTGCGCACTGGAGGCGGTTTCCAGATTGGAAGAAATCTATGAGATTATGAAAAACTACGGATATGAGAAATATATCTCTTTTGATTTTGGAATGCTCAGTAAATATCAGTACTATACAGGTATCATTTTCCAGGCATACACTTACGGAACCGGAGAGCCCATGATCAAGGGTGGCCGTTACAATGGCCTGATGAAACACTTTGGCAAACCTGCGGCATCTATCGGATTTGCCCTTGAAGTAGATAACCTTCTTCTTGCACTTTCCAGCCAGAAACTGATCTCTGAGAAAGAAGAGAAGCCGGAAGTGATCGAATACGAGCCACAGAACCGTGCAGAAGCCATTAAAGAGGCACAGAAACTCCGCGCAGAAGGCAGATGTGTGGCATTACGTTTGAAAAAGGAGGCCAGATAAGCCATGAGATATCTGACAGTTGCCCTGACAAAAGGCAGACTTGCCAACAAAACAATGGAAATGTTTGAGAAAGCAGGAATCACCTGCGAAGAGATGAAAGATAAAGATTCCCGTAAACTGATCTTTACCAATGAAGAACTGAAGATGAAATTCTTCCTTGCAAAAGGTCCGGATGTTCCTACCTATGTAGAGTATGGCGCGGCAGATATCGGAATTGTGGGAAAGGATACGATCCTGGAGGAAGGCCGTAAGCTTTATGAAGTGATGGACCTTGGATTTGGAAAATGTAAGATGTGTGTCTGTGGACCGGAGAGTGCCAGAGAAGTTCTGGAGAACAACCAGCTGATCCGTGTGGCGACTAAATATCCAAATATTGCCAAAGATTACTTCTTTAACAGAAAACATCAGACAGTAGATCTGATTAAATTAAATGGTTCTATTGAACTGGCACCCATCGTTGGTCTGTCTGAAGTGATCGTAGATATTGTGGAGACCGGAAGTACACTGAAGGAAAACGGGCTGAAAGTGCTAGAAGAGGTCTGCCCGCTGTCTGCCAGAATGGTAGTCAATCAGGTGAGCATGAAGATGGAGAACGAGAGAATCCGTAAACTTATTGAAGACTTAAGAAGAGTTCTTCAGGAGGAGATGTAAAGATGCGTACAGTAAAATTAACAAAAGAATCAACAAAGGATATTCTTGAGAATCTGCTGAAAAGAAGCCCGAATAACTATGGGAAATTTGAATCCACAGTAGCTCAGATCCTTGATAAAGTAAAAAATGAAGGGGACGCAGCTCTTTTTGCCTATACAAAAGAATTTGACAAAGCCGATGTGACAAAAGAGACGATCCGTGTCACGGATGCAGAGATTGAAGAGGCTTATGCGCAGATTGATCCTGCACTTCTTGGAGTAATCCGCAAAGCTTTGGTCAATATCCGTCAGTATCATGAAAAACAGATCCAGAACAGTTGGTTTACAAGCACAACAGATGGAACCATGCTTGGCCAGAAAGTGACACCGTTAAATCGTGTGGGTGTCTATGTACCCGGTGGAAAAGCAGTTTATCCGTCTTCTGTACTGATGAATATTGTACCTGCAAAAGTGGCAGGAGTCCCGCACATTGTTATGACAACACCACCCGGAAAGGATGGCAAAGTATGCGCTTCCACACTGGTAGCAGCCAAAGAAGCAGGAGCAGATGAGATTTATAAAGTGGGTGGTGCACAGGCAATCGGTGCCCTTGCTTTCGGAACAGAGAGCATTCCGAAGGTAGACAAGATTGTAGGTCCCGGAAACATTTTTGTAGCTCTTGCAAAGAAAGCAGTATATGGTTATGTAAGCATTGATTCCATTGCAGGACCGAGTGAGATCCTTGTTCTTGCAGATGAGACAGCTAATCCGCATTTTGTGGCAGCAGACCTTCTTTCACAGGCAGAGCATGATGAACTGGCATGTGCTATCCTGATCACTACAAGTGAGGAATTCGCGAAGAAAGTAGATGAAGAAGTAAAAGGTTTCGTTGAGGTTCTTTCCAGAAAGGAAATCATTCAGAAATCCCTGGATAACTTTGGCTATATTCTGATCGCAGAGGATATGGACGAGGCGATTGAGGCAGCCAATGAAATTGCTCCGGAACATATGGAGATCGTGACAGCCAATCCTTTTGAAGATATGATGAAAGTGAAGAATGCAGGTGCGATCTTTATCGGAGAGTACAGTTCTGAGCCACTGGGAGATTATTTTGCAGGTCCGAACCACGTGCTTCCTACAAACGGAACTGCCAAATTCTTCTCAGCCCTTTCCGTAGATGATTTTATCAAGAAATCAAGTATTGTATATTACTCAAAATCCGCACTGCGCAACATCCACAAAGATATCATCCAGTTTGCAACTTCTGAGCAGCTGACTGCACATGCAAATTCTATTGCAGTTCGTTTTGAGGATGAAGATAAGAAATAATAAATGTGTAAATTCATGCAAAAACACCTCGCGGGATAGTGGTGTGTGAACAGTAACTAAAATAAGCAGGACAGAGAGGACTTAGTCATGGCAAGAGAAGCCTCAGCAGAAAGAAATACAAAAGAAACAGAAATCAAATTAAAAATAAATCTGGATGGAACCGGATACTCTGACATTGAGACAGGTGTGGGATTTTTTGACCATATGCTGGATGGGTTTACCCGTCATGGACTTTTTGACCTCAGTGTCAGAGTCCATGGTGATCTTCAGGTGGATGACCATCATACCATCGAGGATACAGGAATTGTTCTGGGAACTGCGTTAAAAGAAGCAATCGGTGACAAAAAAGGAATCAAACGTTACGGCAGCTGTATTCTTCCGATGGATGAGTCTCTGGTGCTCTGCGCCATTGATCTGTCCGGAAGACCTTACTTTGTATGGGATGCAGAGTTTACCACAGACAGGATCGGTGACATGTCCACGGAAATGGTAAAAGAGTTCTTCTATGCCATTTCCTATGCCTGTGGCATGAACCTTCATATCAGGGTTCTGGCCGGTGGGAATAATCACCATGTAGCAGAAGCAATGTTCAAAAGTTTTGCCAAAGCACTGGACGCAGCCACATCCTATGATCCGAGGATCACAGATGTTCTGTCTACCAAGGGCAGTTTGTAAAATTTGAAAATTTACGAAATGATTTATGGCAATCAATAAATTAGATGGAGACAGAAAATGGAAAATACAGTGAATTTAAAAAGCAGCATCGCATGGTCTGATTTTAAATTAAACAGTGACGGAATGGTACCTGTCATAGCTCAGGATTATCAGACAAACGAAGTGCTGATGCTGGCGTATATGAATGAAGAAGCTTTTAATACCACTCTTGAAACCGGTAAAATGACTTACTGGAGCAGAAGCCGCAATGAACTCTGGACGAAAGGACTTACATCTGGACATCTCCAGTTTGTAAAATCTCTTACACTGGATTGTGACAATGATACGATCCTTGCCAGGGTAGAACAGATTGGTGCGGCCTGCCATACTGGAAACAGGACCTGTTTTTTTAAAACTCTGACAGAAGTGTAATCGCATAAATTCGCGCGGTATGTCTTGGGTTTTCTGTGACTTTCGCTCACAAAAAAACACCTTGCGGGATACTATCAGTGAACAGTAGAATCGACATTTTTTTAAAATAATGCCAAACATTAAAGGAAAATATACACGAATTGTATTGACATTTTTGTTAAAATGTGATAAAAAAAGAATATCCGAATTGAATATGTGCAATGTTATAACGCAAAGGTTGCATCGCATTTGATGCGCAAAAGAGAATCCGGTGAGAATCCGGAGCGATACCGTCACTGTGTATGGGAGCTGTTTTTCAGAAACCACTGGGAAACCGGGAAGGGAAAAACAGTGATGATCGAAGTCAGGAGAACTGCCTTGGCGTAGAATTTAAGGTCTGCGGTATACAGAACCTGTATTCTCATAACGATACATAGCTCTTTTATTAAATGAATCAGACAGAATCGGAAATTACAGATGTATCTGGTACATATAAACCATGTATTTATGGGAAAGCGGTAGCTGCAGAATATGCAGTTACCTTTTTTGTGCATACAATTGTCCGGAAATACGAGAAATAAAAGAGGAAAAACGAAATGAAAAGAAAATCCATGTTAGCTTTATTACTGGCAGTATCTATGACCTGTTCCATGACAGCAGCAACAGGTACAGTAGCTTTTGCATCTGATGATACAGCAACAGAAGAGGCAGCAGATGACACAGAAGCAGCTGCAGATGATGCAGAGGCAGCAGATACAGAGGAAGCATCTGATGATACAACAGAAGCTTCTGATGATGACCAGAAAGCAGCTGATGAAGTAGGTGCCCTGATCGATAAGATTTACGTTCAGGAAAGAACAGACACAACTGACGAGGACTGCAAAGCAGCAAAAGAAGCATGGGATAAACTTACAGATGCTCAGAAAGAGCTGGTAACAGGTGAAGAAGCAAGCCCTGAATACTTTGGACGTGATACAGGTGATGCTTCCAAAGATGATCCTCGTAACCAGGATGAGATTGGTGAGAACGAACTTCTTGTAGTAAGCTTTGGTACATCCTTCAACGACAGCCGTGCAGAGGATATCAAAGGAATCGAGGATGCCCTTGCAAAAGCATATCCGGACTGGTCAGTAAGACGTGCATTTACAGCACAGATTATCATCAACCATGTACAGGCAAGAGATGATGAAGTAATCGATAATATGCAGCAGGCTCTTGACCGTGCAGTAGCTAACGGTGTTAAGAATCTTGTTGTACAGCCGACACATCTGATGCATGGTGCAGAATATGATGAAATGACAGAGGCAATTGATGGATACAAAGACAAATTTGAATCTGTTGCAATTGCAGAGCCAATGCTCGGTGAAGTTGGTGATGACGCTACAGTGATCAATGATGACAAGAAAGCAGTTGCTCAGGCAATCACAGATGAAGCCTGCAAGGAAGCCGGATTTGATGATATGAAAGCAGCAGCAGATGCAGGCACAGCATTTGTATTCATGGGACATGGTACATCCCATACAGCTAACGTAACCTATGACCAGATGCAGACACAGATGGATAATCTTGGATTCACAAACGCTTTCATCGGAACTGTAGAGGGAGAACCGGAAGACACAGCATGTGACAAGGTTATCGAGAAAGTAAAAGAAGCAGGCTTCAAGAATGTGATCCTTCGTCCTCTGATGGTTGTTGCCGGAGACCACGCTAACAATGATATGGCTGGTGATGATGCAGATTCCTGGAAATCTCAGTTTGAAGCAGCCGGTGATTTCGACAGTGTTGACTGCCAGATCGCAGGTCTTGGAAGAATCGCAGCAGTAGAGGATCTCTATGTAGCTCATACAAAAGCAGCAATTGATTCTCTTGGAGCATCTGATGATTCAGCAGCAGAGGATACTGATGCCGAAGCAGCAGATGACAGTGCAGACGATGCACAGACAGATGATGCAGCAGCAGAAACAACAGATGATACTGCAGCTGATGCTGAATAATCTTTCTGCAAAAAGTTATTAAACTATAAATATTGTCCAAACGAGATAAACTGCCCGGAGAACTTGCAAAAGTTTCCGGGCAGATATATTATATGATAAGAGAAAACAGGATTATAGCAATTCCATAAAATACTGCAAATAGTCCGGTACAATCTCCTGATTGCATTATTTTCTGGAATTACTATAATATGAGAAAACTAAAGGAGAAAAAAACATCATGAAAAAACGTTCATTTACATTATTAATGTCAGCACTTACCATTTCAGCCACACTGATCGGTACAAGCCCGGTTTTGGCAAACACAGATACCGATACAGCAACAGAGGAAACTTCTGATAAAGAAAAAACTGATACAAAAGATGCAGAAGATGCAGACAGTAAAGATAAAGATTCATCTAAGGATGACGCATTAGAAGATGGCACCTACACAGCAGAATTTGATACAGACAGTGGAATGTTCCATGTAAATGAGGCAAACGACGGCAAAGGAACCCTTACAGTAAAAGATGGCAAGATGACTATCCACGTAAGCCTTGCATCAAAGAAAATCGTAAACCTTTTCGTCGGAAAGGCAGAAGATGCACAGAAAGACGGGGCAGAGGTTCTTGAGCCAACCACAGACACTGTTACTTACAGTGATGGAATGAGCGAGGAAGTATATGGATTTGATATCCCGGTACCTGCAATTGATGAAGAATTCGATGTAGCACTGATCGGAACAAAGGGAAAATGGTACGACCATAAGGTAAGTGTCAAAAATCCTGTAAAATCCGATGATACAGATGCAAAAAAAGATGATAAAGAAAACAAAGCTGCAGATTCCAAAGCAGATGATACAGACAAAGATGCGAAAGACAGCAAGACAGGTGAAGGTAAGACTCTGGCAGATCTGAATCTTGAAGATGGTGACTATACCATGGATGTAACTCTCACAGGTGGTTCAGGAAGAGCAACCATTGATTCTCCTGCTGCCATTAAAGTAGAAGGTGACAAAGCTACAGCCACTATCGTATGGAGCAGCCCGAACTATGATTATATGCTGGTGGATGGTGAAAAATATGAGCCGGTCAATAAAGAGGGAAATTCCACTTTTGAAATCCCTGTCAGTGTATTTGATGCAGAGATGGATGTAACGGCAGATACAGTAGCAATGAGTGAGCCTCACGAAATTGACTATACCTTAAACTTTGATTCCACAACTGTTAAAGAAGCAGAAAAAACAGCAAAATAATCATATACAAAGAAAAAAACAATTATGAAGATGAAAAACATAATAAAGAAACAGCAAAAAACAATATTTATCAGTTTCCTGTCAGCTATATTATTTCTTATCTGTATATGCACTGTCTGTACAGCATACGCAGCAGATAAAGACAATGCAAAAACTCCTGTGGATATCCCGGGACTTACCTATGACCACAGCATGGAACTTTCCTACGCAGAAGAATTCAGCGTAGATTATTACAAGGATGGCTATGCGCTGATCACTATCAATCAGGAAGGACAGTTTCTTGTAGTCCCGGAGGGAAAAAAGGCACCAGAGGGGCTTGAAAAAGATATCACAGTTATTCAGCAGCCGCTGAACAACATTTATCTAGTAGCAACCTCTGCTATGGATCTTTTCCGTGCGATTGACGGTATTGACAGCATTCGCCTTTCAGGAACTCAGGAAAACGGATGGTACATCCAGGAGGCAAAAGATGCCATGGAATCCGGCAAAATGATTTATGCAGGCAAGTATAATGCACCGGACTATGAGCTGATCCTGAATGAGGGATGCGGTCTTGCGATTGAGTCAACCATGATCCATCACAATCCGGAGGTAGAAGAGAAACTGGAACAGTTTGGTATTCCGGTAATGGTAGAACGTTCCAGCTACGAAAGCCATCCCCTTGGCAGAACTGAATGGATGAAGCTCTATGCAGTACTTCTCGGAAAAGAGGATGCAGCGGAGAAAGCGTTTAAGGAGCAGACAGACAAGCTTGACAAAGTCCTGACTTCTGATGATAAAGATACAGGTAAAACAGTGGCTTTCTTTTACATTAATTCAACAGGTGCCGTTAATGTGCGAAAGAATGGTGACTACGTTTCAAACATGATTGAGCTCGCAGGCGGCAAATACGTTCCGGAAGATACAGGAGAAAGTGATAATGCTCTGTCTACTATGAATATGCAGATGGAAGAGTTTTATGCCAAAGCAAAGGATGCAGATTATATCATCTATAACAGCACTATCGACGGTGAACTTTCTACTGTTGATGAACTTCTGGGCAAGAGTAACCTTCTGGCAGATTTTAAGGCAGTGAAGGATGGAAATGTGTGGTGTACAGGTAAAAATCTTTTTCAGGAAACTACAGAGCTTGGAACTATGATCGAGGATATCCATACAATTCTTACTACAGATGATGATTCACTGGATGAACTTACATATATGCATAAGTTAAAATAGCAAAAGGGAAAAACATGAATGACAAAAAACGTACAGCCAGATACTGGATGGCATTTCTTATACTGGCAGTGTTTCTGATAATTTTATTTATATGGAATGTAAATGCCGGAAGTATTCACCTTTCAGTGAACGAGATCCTGAATATTATTTTCAGACATCAGGGAGATGCGACTGCTTACAATATCATCTGGGAAATCCGTCTTCCGAGGATTCTGGCGGTAATTATTCTGGGAGGGGCACTTTCCGTATCCGGATTTCTTCTTCAGACATTTTTTAATAATCCTATTGCAGGTCCCTTTGTACTTGGAATTTCATCAGGAGCCAAGCTGGTAGTTGCCCTGCTGATGATTTTTTTTCTGAGCAGATCTATCTCCATGGGATCCGCAGCTATGATCATTGCGGCATTTATCGGTTCCATGATCTCAATGGGATTTGTGCTGCTGGTCGCAAAAAAAGTCCACAACATGTCCATGCTTGTCATCAGTGGCGTTATGATAGGCTATATCTGCTCTGCAATCACAGATTTTGTGGTTACATTTGCTGATGATTCCAATATTGTTAATCTCCACAACTGGTCATTGGGAAGCTTTTCAGGTATGTCCTGGGGCAATGTACAGGTAATGGCAGTGGTGGTTCTGATCACGATGGTGATCGTATTCTTTATGTCTAAACCTATCGGCGCTTATCAGTTGGGAGAGGTTTATGCACAGAATATGGGAGTGAATATTAAATTGTTCCGTATAGGACTGATTCTGTTATCCAGTATTTTATCTGCCTGTGTAACAGCTTTTGCAGGGCCAATCTCTTTCGTGGGTATTGCAGTGCCTCACATTGTAAAGAGCCTGCTGAAAACAGCCAGACCGATTCTTGTGATTCCGGCCTGTTTTCTGGGCGGTGCTGTATTCTGTCTTTTCTGCGACCTGATCGCCAGAACTGTATTTGCCCCCACAGAGCTCAGCATCAGCTCCGTAACAGCAGTATTTGGTGCACCGGTCGTAATCTACATTATGATCCGCAGACAGAAGAGAAACTGATATGGCGATCTGCCGGGTGACTGTGAGTTGACAGATTGGCATATGTATAAAAGGGAAGAGCAGGAAAAGACATGTCAGAGAAAATAACAGATGTAATAAAAGAAACAAAAAACAGAAATGCAGATCAGCAGGAACAGTATTTTTTCTGTACAGATCAGCTTACTGTCGGTTATGATGGCAGACCACTTATCAGAGAAATTAATATTCAGTTGAAAAAGGGTGAGATCCTCACTCTGATCGGTCCCAATGGGGCGGGGAAATCCACAATTCTCAAGAGTATTACAAGACAGCTTGCCACGATCAGCGGTACTGTATATCTGGATAAAGTGACGATGGCAAAAATGTCCAATAAAGAAGTTTCACGGAAACTGGCAGTCGTCCTTACAGAACGTATGCGTCCGGAACTGATGACCTGTGAGGATATAGTAGCCACAGGACGGTATCCCTATACAGGTACGCTGGGAATCCTTTCCGCAGAGGATAAGGCAAAGGTAAAGAAATCCATGGAAACTGTCCATGCCTGGGATTTGAAAGACCGGGATTTTACAGCTATCAGTGATGGTCAGAGACAGCGTATCCTTCTTGCCCGGGCTATCTGCCAGGAGCCGGAGATCATTGTGCTGGATGAGCCAACCTCTTTTCTGGACATCCGCCATAAGCTGGAACTTCTTACCATTCTGAAGCAGATGGTGCTGGATCATCAGTTAACAGTGATCATGTCGCTGCACGAACTGGATCTTGCCCAGAAGATATCAGATAAGGTGATCTGTGTACATGGAGAATATATAGAAAAATACGGTGCGCCGGAAGAGATTTTTACTTCTGATTATATTCGGAAATTGTATGGAATTACCCGCGGAAGTTATAATGCTGCTTTTGGATGCGTGGAAATGGAGCCGCCCAGGGGAAATCCGCAGGTATTTGTGATCGGCGGAAACGGAAGCGGAATTCCATATTACCGGAAGCTGCAGCGCCAGGGAATTCCGTTTGCAGCAGGAGTGATTCATACCAATGATGTTGATTATCAGGCGGCCAGCGTACTTGCAGAACAGGTGATCACGGAAAAGCCCTTTGAATGTATTTCACAGGAGGCTTATGACAGAGCGGCAGAAGTGATGAAAAAGTGTCAGAAAGTTATCTGCCCGCTGAAAGACTTCGGAACTATGAATGCCGCAAACAAAGAATTGTTTTGTCTTGCACGGAAGTTGGGCATGCTGACAGAAATTGAATAAATTTATTCATCAGGCATAAAAAATATTAATGAAAAGTTGTTGTTTCCACAGTAATCGGTGGTGAATAACAACTTTTTTTGTTAATGTTTTCAGATAAATGTCGAATTATATCATGAAACGTCGGACGAAATGCGTTGACATTTTCTGAGAAGGAAATTACAATTAAAGCCGTAATAAGACAGAAAACGGCATGTACCGGTCTGTACGTGTCAGGTACACAACACACATAATACAGCAAAACAACATATGATACAACAACACACAACAACACACAACAACACACAACAACACACAGCAAACGCAATGACACAGGTAACAAGGTTACTGCAAATGTGAAAAGAAGCAGCGGCATTGCCTGTGATGCGAAGCAGCAAGGTAAAAAGATAATAGGGAGAAAAGAATAAGATGAACAAAATGAATGAATTATGCGAAATGGAATTAACGGATCATTACGAGGAGAGGCTCTTTGCCCTGAAAAAGAAGATCAGCGCAGCAGATGGGTATATCAGGCAGGATAACAGCGACCTGGCAGAATTAGAGAGCAGATATGACCAGTTGGATATTCCGTATTGTGTGAGAAGATTTCTGGATGATTATATTGCATGTATGCAGACTAAATATGAGCGTCTTGCAGATTTGTGCTATCTTGCAGGAGAAAATGAATTACTTAAAGAAGAAAGGATTTAGTGTGCCAATCCAGAAACCGTTACTGTTCACTCCGTTCACAGTAACGTAGCCAAAATTCATTCCAGATTGCCTGCGGCAATGGAATTTTGGCTCGTATGTCTCGGGATTTTGGCATATTCATGCCAAAACACCTCGCGGGATAGTGGTGTGTGAACAGTAACCAGAAACCTCTTGTCTTATCTGTCAAAATAAAGTATTGTATATAATATACAATATTTACGATGGATAAGGGGGAATGCGATATGTACAGAAAGAAAAACTTTGTGAGTCTGGGAATAAGTCTGATCCTTGCAGCAGGAATTACAGTGACACCTGTGACAGCAGCAGATTTCACAGATGGTACAGTCTCCGGATTTAATTCAGAAGATACAGCAGAATTTGGCACACAGCAGGAGACGTCAGATGAAGAGGAGATTACATCAGGCACAGAAGAAGGTATTTCTGAGGAAGCTTCTGAGGAATCAGGTTCAGACGAAAAGGATTCGGATGAAACAGAAGTTTTTACAGAAAAAATGATTCCAAAATCAGATGTTGTCCCGAATAACAGACAGCTTCTGGAAGAATATCTGAATGATATTCTGTATGGACAGGATCCGGGCACACAGCCGGCAGCTTCTGTAGGGGAGGATATACTGAACGGACAACAGCAGACCTTATATGAGGAGCTTAAGAGCAAAATCAGTGCAGTAGCCTCCAAAGGCGGTTCCACCAGATTTAAGATCACTTCAAATCTGGGACTGACCTGGCAGACAACAGTAAGCGGCAGTGCGCTTGAAAGAGAAGTAGCTGCGCACCTCAAAGAACTGGATATCTCAAAAATCATTGATTGCCTGGCGGTAGACTGTCCTTACGAATTATACTGGTACGAAAAGACTGCATCTACTACATGGCAATATAATTATTCTACCAGGAGAACAGGAAACAAAACAACTGTAAAAATTGAAAATCTTTCCATACATATGCCGGTAACCAGCAGCTATGCCTCAAGCACATATAAGGTAAATGCCCAAATTGTGCAGCTTGCCAGAATGGCAGCAGAAAATGCAAGAATGATCGTAAAAGAATTTCAGGATTTTACGGAAACGGAAAAACTGTATGGATATAAAGAGACTATCTGCTATCTGACTTCCTATAATGATGATGTGACAGAGGCGGACGAATACGAATACGGAGATCCATGGCAGCTGATCTATGTTTTTGACGGAGATGACAGTACGAATGTAGTATGCGAAGGCTATTCCAAGGCATTTCAGTATCTGTGTGATCTCAGCGATATTACCTGCTATACAGTGACCGGCATGATGGATGGCGGCACAGGAGAGGGGCCTCATATGTGGAATGTTGTGGCAAATAACGGCAGATATTATATGGCAGATATTACAAACAGTGATGAAGGGACAGTTGGAGAAGACGGCGGACTGTTTCTGGATACTCCGATTTCCGGAAGTATTTCCAGGGGATATACATATGCGACGGACAGTTCAAATATATATTTTGCATATGACAAAGAAACAAAGGACTTATACGGAGCCGGAAACAAATCTGTTCTTTATATGACCCAGGATCCTTATTCGGCTGATGATCTTACTGCGAAACCTCCGAAAACATCAATCACAGGTATTTCCAATAAGACGGCCGGCAGACTCTCACTTACCTGGAAAAAGTCAAAGGGTGCAGCCGGATATGAAATATATCGCCGTGCAGGAACTACACATCCTTATGTAAGAGCAAAGGTGATCAAATCCGGCTCGACTACGAAATATACAAACACAAAACTGAAGAAGGGGCAGACTTATTATTACAGGATCCGTTCATACAGATATGATGAAAAAGGACGAAAGATATATAGTGGCTGGTCAACGGTAAAGAAACAAAAAGTGAGATAGACACTGATAAAAAGCCGCACAGATAATGATGTGGATAAAATGATATTGAAAGTACTTTCATAAAAACAGAGTATACAGTTTCAGGGGATTTTCTTGCCATATGTGGAACATCATGATACAATGAAACACGATATGACAGAAAAACCCCTGAAATTTTTTATATAGTATCTTTGGAAGTACTATAAATCTGGGAGGATATGGGAGGAATAAATATAAATGTGTGGAATCGTAGGATTTACAGGCAATCATCAGGCAGCACCGATTTTGTTATATGGTCTGTCCAGACTTGAATACAGAGGTTATGATTCAGCAGGAATTGCAGTTCGCGACGGCGAAGATGCTACAGAGATCATCAAGGCGAAAGGCAGACTGAAAGTTCTTGCAGATAAGACTAATGATGGAGAATCTGTTCACGGAACATGCGGTATCGGACATACCAGATGGGCGACGCACGGAGAACCATCTGAGACAAATGCTCATCCCCATATGAGCGATGATGGTAATGTAGTAGCTGTTCACAATGGGATTATTGAGAATTATCAGGAACTGAAAGATAAACTTGTCCGCAACGGCTACGAGTTTTATTCATCTACAGATACAGAAGTAGCAGTTAAACTGGTAGATTATTATTATAAGAAATATCTTGGAACACCGGTAGATGCCATTAATCATGCAATGGTCCGTATCCGTGGTTCTTATGCTCTTGCGATTAT
Organism: Blautia wexlerae; assembly: GCF_013300825.1. Classification (GTDB taxonomy): domain Bacteria; phylum Bacillota; class Clostridia; order Lachnospirales; family Lachnospiraceae; genus Blautia_A; species Blautia_A wexlerae_B. The sequence goes on along the minus strand of NZ_JAAIMY010000010.1, from coordinate 58,054 downwards.
GTTTAAAGACTACCCGGGAGAGATTTATGTGGCAAGAAAAGACAGCCCTATGATCCTCGGTGTAGAAAATGGCGAATCTTATATTGCATCAGATGTTCCTGCAATTTTGAAATATACCAGAAATGTTTATTATATTGGCAATCTGGAAATGGCCCGCGTCAGAAAAGGAGAGATTACTTTCTACAATCTGGATGGTGATGAGGTTCAGAAAGAGACAAAAACAATTGAATGGGATGCAGAGGCAGCGGAGAAAGCCGGATTTGAACATTTTATGATGAAAGAAATCCATGAACAGCCGAAAGCTGTCCGTGATACATTAAACTCCGTATTAAAAGATGATCATATCGATCTTTCAGAAGTAGGACTTACAGAAGAAGAGATCAAAAAGATCAGCCAGATATATATCGTAGCCTGCGGTTCTGCCTATCATGTAGGAATGGCGGCACAATATGTGATTGAAGATCTGACAAGAATCCCGGTACGTGTAGAACTTGCATCTGAGTTTCGCTACAGGAACCCGATACTGGATCCGGACGGACTTGTGGTCATTGTCAGTCAGTCAGGTGAAACAGCAGACAGTCTTGCCGCGCTTCGTGAGGCAAAGAAGATGGGTATCCATACATTAGGAATCGTTAATGTAGTAGGATCATCCATTGCCAGAGAAGCAGATAATGTTTTTTATACTCTGGCAGGACCTGAGATATCTGTAGCGACTACAAAAGCATACAGTACACAGCTTATTGCAGCCTATGCCCTGGCAGTACAATTTGGAAAAGTCAGAGAACAGATCACAGAAGAGAAATATGAGGAACTGATCGCAGAACTGAAAACACTTCCGGACAAAATTGCCAAGATTATCGAAGATGATAAGGAACGGATCCAGTGGTTTGCTTCCAAACAGGCAAATGCAAAAGATGCTTTCTTTATTGGCCGTGGTATCGACTATGCCATCAGTATGGAAGGCAGCCTGAAGATGAAAGAGGTAAGCTACGTACATACAGAGGCTTATGCAGCAGGGGAACTTAAACATGGAACCATTTCCCTTATTGAAGATGGAACCCTTGTGATCGGAATCCTTACACAGGAGCATCTTTATGAGAAAACCATTTCCAATATGGTAGAGTGCAAGAGCCGTGGTGCCTATCTGATGGGACTCACCACATATGGTCATTATAGTATAGAAGATACTGCTGACTTTACCGCTTATATCCCGAAGACGGATCCACATTTTGCAACTTCGCTGGCGGTTATTCCACTGCAGCTTCTTGGATACTATGTCAGTGTGGCCAAGGGTCTGGATGTAGACAAACCGAGAAATCTGGCAAAGAGTGTAACAGTAGAATAATAAGTGATATTTATATATCATTTGACTGGTTTTGTATTTTCCGTTTTGATATGAAAACGGGAAATACAAAACCGTTTTTAGTTTACCGGAAATTGTTTTGTGATATTTTGATGACAAAGGGTAGTCAGAACTGAAAAATGAGTTGACAATCTTTTCAGGAAATGTTTTAATTACAAGGATGGTATGCGAATATTTGCCATACGAAGGAGGAGTGAAAGATATGTCCAGAAAGGGTATATACGACGTACATTGTCACATTGTACCTGGTGTGGATGATGGAGCATCGAATTATGAAGAGACAAAGAAGCTGCTGCAGATGGAATACGATCAGGGTGTGCGGGGGATTATTGTGACACCTCATTTTCGTTTTCGGATGTTTGAGACACCCATTGAACGTATAAAAGAGCAATTTGTACTGGTACAGAGGGCGGCGGCAGAGATTGGTAATGATCTGGAGGTATATCTGGGCTGTGAATTTCATGCAAATATGGAGATGCCCGATATGCTCAGAAGCGGTAAAGTCAGCACGATGGCTGGCTCCAGATATGTTCTGGCCGAGTTTTCTGAGAGCTCGGAGGCTTCATATATACGTGAGAGGATATATGCATTACTCTCTAATGGGTATAAGCCGATCGTTGCACATATTGAGCGGTATGAGGCAACCAGATCAGATTTGAATTTTGTAGAGGAACTGGATGATATGGGAGCCTGTATGCAGATCAATGCAGACAGTATCATCGGAAAAGAAGGCTTTTCCATAAAACGTTTTTGCAGAAAACTTATGAAATATGATCTGGTTCAATTTGTGGGGTCAGATTGCCACAATACATCTGACAGAATATCCAGAATGGGAGAGGCATACAGTTATGTGAATAAGAAAATGGGAGAAGAGTATGCTGACTATCTGTTTATAGAGAATCCTCAGAAGATTTTAAAAGATGCGAAAAGAAGGAAGGAAAGATAAAATACAATGGAACAGCTTAATATGCAGGATAATGATGAGATTGAAATTGACGTATCGGAAATATTTCATGTTTTGCTGAACAAGATATGGGTTATATTATTAGCCGGTATTATTGCAGCTCTGGCAGTTATTGCAGGTACGCTTTTATTTATTACGCCTCAGTATGAATCTACGACGAAGATGTATGTGCTGAGTAAACAGGACAGCAACACACTGACCAGTCAGGATATGCAAACCAGTTTGTCTCTGACAAAGGACTATGCGGAACTGATCAAGAGCCGTACAGTTACAGAAGGAGTTATCACTCAGTTAAATCTGGATATGACACATGAGCAGCTACTTAAGAAGATGTCCGTAGATTCTGCGACAGATACCCGTATCCTGTCAATTTCGGTCCGCGATGAAGATCCTTATGAAGCATGTGAGATTGCCAATGCGATCCGTGATGTTGCTGCAAACCACATTAAAAATGTAATGGACATTGATGCTGTCAATGTGGTCGAAACTGCGAACATCCCTGAACAGAAAGTAAGCCCGAGTGTTGTCAAAAATGGCGTGATCGGAGGCGTTTTCGGAGTTGTTGTTGCAATTGCGATCGTACTGATAACATATATTTCAAACGATACGATCAAGACACAGGAAGACGTGGAACGTTATCTGAAGCTGAGTACACTGGGAACAATCCCCCTGTCAGAAGACGAGCGTAAGAAGAAAAAGAGAAAGAAACAGAAGAAGCAAAAAAGGGGTGGGAGAAGGTAATTATGAAAGAAGTAAATATTTATCGTCCGGCACTGGATTACAGTGCGAATGAATCCTATAAATCTTTGCGTACAAATCTCCTTTTCTGTGGAGAAGAGAAAAAGGTAATCGCGATTACAAGCTGTACGCCGAATGAAGGAAAGAGTACTGTTGCTTTAAATCTGGCATTATCACTTTCAGATTCAGGCAAGAAGGTATTGCTTATTGATGCGGATCTCCGTAAGTCTGTCCTTATGGGAAGAACGGAGGTTGAGGAACAGGTGAAGGGTCTGTCTCATTTACTTTCCCATCAGGAAACCCTGGAAAATGTGATCTATGCTACAAATATTCCCAGATTTCATATTATTTATGCAGGTACTGTACCGCCCAATCCTGCTGAGCTTCTTGGCGGAGAGTATTTTAAGCGTGTTCTTGCGGCAGTCAGAAAGGTTTATGATTATGTGATCATAGATACACCACCTCTTGGAAGTGTAATTGACAGTGCGGTTATTGCTGATGAAAGTGATGGCTCTATTATTGTTATGGAATCAGGAGCAATCAGTTACCGGTTTGCCCAGGAAGTGAAGGATCAGCTTGAAAAATGTGACTGCCCGATCCTTGGTGTGATCCTGAACAAGGTTGATATGAGCAAACAGGGATATTATGGTAAATACTATGGTAAATATTATGGTAAATACTATGGTAAAGAAAAAGATAATTCTCAATAAGGAGCATTGACTATGGCGAAGAAATGGATTGCGGCTATGCTTGTTGTCTGTGTAGGACTGGGAGCCGGAGTTGTATATATGAGAGAACAGTTCGACCGGAAAGCTCCTGAGATTGTCTGCACAGATGAGGCAGTAAAAGAGTACAAACCGGAAATGAGTGATGCAGAACTTCTGAAGGGTGTGAAAGCAACCGATGATAAAGATGGTGATGTTTCGGATTCACTTACAGTGGAGTCTGTCTATGAAGTAGACGATTCAAACGTGGTGGTGACATACGTTGCGAAAGATGCTTCCAATAATATTGCGAAGCTGAAACGAAATATGAGCACAGATCCGGAGGAAATGAAAGAGAGCAGCGAGAAGGATGATGACACATCGGAAGGTACGGAACCGACCCCTGTACCTGTTGAAGATGTGGAAACCGATGATTCATCACCGGAAGAATCTGATTCCGGGGAAACATCAGCAGATGACGGACTGACACCAACACCGGCAGGTGATGATATTGCATCTCAGACTGCAGCAAAGCAGGAGAAAATGGCAGATGATATGCCGGCACAGTGTCCGAAGATTTATCTGAATGAATATTACATAAAGACTTCTGTGGGAAGTTCGGTGGATCTTTTATCTAATGTAAAAGAGATAAAGGATGATACTGATAATGTAAGTGAGTTATGGAGAAGAATACAGATTAACGGACAGGTTAATACCTATACACCGGGAACTTATACCTGTAGCTATTATGTGGTTGATTCAGCCGGAAATATGTCTAATACTGCAGAACTCACAGTTATAGTTCAGTAAAGATATGAGGTGTCATAATGATTAAGACAAAGAAACAGGACAGAGTTCCCGGAATTATTATTTCCGCTGTATTATTTTGCGCAGAGATGGCTTTTATAGTGCTTCTTCTTTATACGAAGCTTATATCAGTAAAATATATCGGTGTGATTTCAGCTATGTTGCTTGTATTTCTGCTGCTTGTGTATTTACTTGTGCGAAAAGCAAGAAAAAAGATACGTTTTATCATTGGGGTTGTACTTTCAGTTCTGATATTAGCAGTGCTGGGAACAGGAAGTCTGTATATTTATAAAACAGTTTCCACGCTGGATACGATCACAGGTGTGAATAAGGATATTACGAAGATTAATGTATATGTGAAAGAGGATGACCCTGCACAGAAGCTGGCAGATGCATCCGGCTATACATTTGGTATCCTCAGCGAACTTGACAGGGATAATACAGATCAGGCATTGCAGCAGATGTACTATGAACTTGGCAGTGATGTTCAGACGAATGAGTATAGTGGACTGTCTGAACTTGCAGACAGCTTAAATAATGGAACTACTGGTGCGATCATTCTGAATCAGGCATATCTTGATGTACTGGATGAAATGGATAATTATTCTTCTTTCTCTTCCCAGCTCAGGGAGATCGCGTCACTTCAGGTTGAAACAGTTGTCCAGAGAAAGACTCCGCAGGTAACTGAAGCTGTCGGCAGCACGACAGAGACTTCAGATAACAGTTCCGCAGATGCGGCAGTGACAGATGAAGTGTATACAATCTATGTGAGCGGTATTGACACCAGAGGAGAAATGACAGCTTCCAGCCGAAGTGATGTAAATATTATCCTTACTGTGAATACCAGAACAAAACAGATCCTGATGGTATCCACGCCAAGAGATTATTTTGTTCCGCTGTCTATTTCAAATGGTGTGCCGGATAAACTGACCCATGCCGGAATTTACGGCGTAAATGTAAGTATGGATACTCTGAATATGTTATATGATATTAATATCAACTACTATTTCAGGCTTAATTTTGCAGGATTTGAGAAGATTATTGACGCACTTGGCGGTATTACTGTTAATTCAGATTATGAGTTTGATTCACAGAACACCAAGGGATATCATTTTAATAAAGGTGAAAACCATTTAAATGGTGAGCAGGCACTGGTATTCACCCGGGAGCGTTATGCTTTCAAGGAGGGGGACCGTCAGAGAGGCCGTGACCAGATGGCAGTTATCCAGGGTGTAGTAGATAAGGCAACCCAGCCTGCTTTCCTTAAGAATTATCTTTCAGTAATGGACAGTTTGGACGGCTGTTTTGAGACCAATGTTCCATATGATATTATAGCATCGCTTGTCCGCAAACAGTTGGATGAGGGAGGCTCATGGCAGGTATTGTCTTACAGCACAGATGGAACGGGAGATACTCAGAAGCCATATTCCATGAGTCAGAAAGCATATGTCATGATTCCTGACCAGACTACAGTTGATAAGGCAAAGACACTGATGAAGAAGGTCAGGGAAGGATTCATGCTTTCCGAGGCAGATGTAGCCAGATAACTGAATTTTCAAATACGCTCCAGATGGGCGGTACTGAACAGAAAACAGAAATATTTATCAGGGAGACATGTATCATGATCATGGTATAGTCTCCCTTTTATTACATTCTCTGAAAAGAGTATGTTTAAAGCAGCTTGGTGTGAGCAGAAACTTATGCTGTATCATATGGCACTGCTATAAAAAAAGAAAAATGGAGAAACAAAAAAATGAATGATAACGTAACAGTCTGCCTGGGGAAAGGCGGACAAAGAGAAATGGCAGAATCATTTGCCAGAAAGAACAATGTTCCGGTTATGGATAAACCGGGAGAGCATCTGACGGTAATGTTTGACTCCAGGGGCGTATCTCTTACCGGCTATGGGCTGACCTATCAGGGAGATTTTGAGGGAATGCTGCACAGGGTTACCAACGGAAGACTTTCCCATGAAATGCTGGTGCGTGCGGCCAAAGCTGAGGGAGAACATCTGAAAGCAATTGATGCCACTGCAGGTATGGGAGAGGATGGTTTTCTTCTTGCAGCATATGGTTATGAAGTAACGCTATACGAACAGAATCCGGTGATCGCCGCACTTTTGAAGGATGCTTTGCGGCGCGCCAGAAAGCATCCTGTATTAAAAGATATTGCCGCCAGAATGAAACTGGTGGAAGGTGACAGCGTGGAATGTATGGGGAAACTTATGGATCCCATAGATGTGATCTACCTTGATCCTATGTTTCCCAGACGGCAGAAATCCGGTCTGATAAACAAGAAGCTTCAGCTGATCCAGAAATTTGAACCTCCATGTTCCGGGGAAAAAGAACTTTTTGATGCTGCCATCAAAGCCGGACCTTCCAGAATTATCGTCAAACGTCCTCTCAAAAGCGTCTATCTTGACGGAAGAGAGCCTTCTTACATATTAAAGGGAAAGGCCATACGGTATGACTGTTATGTAATGTAGAGAATGTTAATTGGAAATCTGCAGCAGCCCGCTATTTTTCGGGGCTGCTGCAGTGTGTTTTTTTCCATTCCCGGATAAATTCCAGTTGTTCCTGATCTGAGATTTCCTGAGATGCAGCATCATTTCCGGCAGCTACACAGCAGAGCAGGACAAAGGTCTGAAAGAGTAGAAATACCAGTATTAATAATAATGCGGCCATGATTTGTCTCCTTAATAATTCCTTTTGATCCTGATATCAGTTTTTTAGACATCAGAAGTATCTGCATATCATGGAAGTTTTATACATTTTATTTACAGAGAAACAGAGATATGACAGCAGAAACTGCCGGACACGAAAATATAATCTTTCGAATACCTTAAAGTAAGACGCATTTGTTCACAATCTTTGCATCAATCTGGTGAACAGATGAAGATTTTATTATTCAGGTAATTCGGAGGATTTTTTTATGAAGAATTCAGATGATTCCGGGTATACGGGGAAGCATGTGGGTGTGTGCGTTCTGGATACCGGGATTTTTCCTCATATAGATTTCAAAGGAAGAATACTTGCGTTTCATGATTTTATCGGACATCGCATTAAGCCGTATGATGATAATTCCCATGGAACTCACGTATGTGGAATCATTGGCGGTGACGGCAGGGCTTCTGAGGGGCGCATCAGAGGAATTGCGCCGGAATGTGATCTGATCGTTCTGAAAGTGCTTGACAGAATGGGAAATGGCAGAAAAGAAGATGTGCTGCAGGCTTTTCGATGGATTCTGAAAAATAAGAATTATTACGGGATACGTGTGGTTAATATTTCTGTTGGAACCACCTGCAGGAGGGCAGAAGATCACAGGATTCTGATCAGAGGTGTGGAACAGTTGTGGGATGAGGGAATGGTAGTAATTGCTGCAGCGGGAAATCAGGGACCCGGGGCGGGAAGCGTAACAGCACCGGGGAGCAGTCGTAAGATCATTACAGTGGGTTCCAGTGACCTGCTTACAGGACGGACTGCCATATCGGGAAGAGGTCCTACATTTGAGTGTATCTGTAAACCGGATCTGGTCGCTCCCGGAAATCACGTACTTGCCTGTGCACCGGGAGCAGATAACGGATATGGGGTGAAAAGCGGTACTTCCATGTCTACGCCGCTGGTTTCTGGGGCAGCGGCACTGATGCTGGAGAAGAATCCGGAACTTACCAATGTTCAGATCAAGATGAAACTGAAAGAAAGTGCCAGAGATATGGGATTGCCAAAGAATCAGCAGGGCTGGGGCGAATTGGACCTGGAGCACTTTATGGAACTGTAAACAGAGTTAAAAGCAACAAATATTACTTTAGTTATTGCTTTAGTGCATAAAAGCATTGACGAACAGTCTGTTTTCCGCTATTATGATAGTTAATTTAGTGGATGAGAGCCAAAGAGGAGGATTAACATGAAAAAAATTCAGATGCAGACACCACTTGTGGAGATGGATGGAGATGAGATGACCAGAATTCTCTGGAAAATCATTAAAGATGAACTTCTTCTTCCATACATTGATTTGAATACTGAGTATTATGACCTTGGTCTGGAATACAGAAATGAAACAGATGACCAGGTAACTGTTGATGCGGCAGAAGCAACAAAGAAGTACGGCGTTGCAGTGAAATGTGCAACTATCACTCCCAATAAGGCAAGAATGGAAGAGTACACCTTAAAGAAAATGTACAAGAGTCCAAACGGAACCATCCGTGCAATCCTTGACGGAACTGTTTTCCGTGCACCGATTGTAGTGAAGGGAATCGAACCATGTGTTAAAAACTGGAAGAAACCAATCACTATCGCACGTCATGCTTACGGTGATGTTTATAAGAATACAGAAATGTATATTGACGGCCCGGGAGATGCTTATCTGGTATTCGAAGGTGCTGACGGACAGCAGAGAAAAGAGCTGATCCATCACTATGAAGGACCGGGTGTTCTTCAGGGTATGCATAATCTGGACGATTCTATCACAAGCTTTGCAAGATGCTGCTTTAATTATGCACTGGATACAAAGCAGAATCTGTGGCTTGGCGGAAAGGATACCATTTCCAAGATATATGACGGACGTTTCAAAGAGATTTTTGCAACCATTTATGAGAATGAGTTCAAGGACAAATTTGAGGCAGCAGGTATTGAATACTTCTACAGTCTGATCGATGATATCGTAGCGCGTGTTATGAAAGCGGAAGGCGGATTTATCTGGGCATGCAAGAACTATGACGGTGATGTTATGAGCGATATGGTCTCTTCTGCATTCGGTTCACTGGCTATGATGACTTCTGTTCTGGTATCTCCTCAGGGTTATTACGAATATGAGGCAGCTCACGGAACTGTACAGAGACATTATTATCGTCACCTGAAAGGGGAAGAGACTTCCACAAACTCTGTGGCAACAATCTTTGCATGGACTGGTGCTCTGAGAAAAAGAGGCGAACTGGACGGCAATAAAGAATTGATGGAATTCGCAGACAAGCTTGAGAAAGCAACTCTGGAGACGATCGAGAGTGGAAAGATGACGAAAGACCTTGCACTTATCACTTCTCTTGAAGATGTGACTGTGCTGAACAGCAAGGAGTTCATTCTGGCAATCAGAGAAAAACTGGATGAAATCTTATAATATCTTAAAATGAGAAAATGGGGAGAACCTGCATTACGCAAGTTCTTCCCATTTTTCATATAATTCTTCAAGTTCTTCGGTGATCGCAGCCTTCTCTTTGCTGAGCCGTGCACATTCTGCCACGTTTGTGCAGACATCCGGGAGAACCATGGTCTCGTCGATTTCCTTATCGCGTGTCTCCAGTTCTTCGATACGCGCTTCGACTTTCCTGAGCTCGTTTTCACGCTTTCTCTGGCGTGCCTGTTCTTCTTTCTGCTGCTGCCAGGAAAGTTTGTTATCAGATGCCTGTCTGGCTTCTGCTGCCTGAGCTGCTGCCGGAGCATATTTCTCGGTCAGTTCTTCTTTTTTCTCAAGATAATAATCGTAATCACCGATATAATTTACAACTGCCTGATTGGTGAGATCCAGTATTCTGGTAGCTGTCTGGTTGATAAAATATCGGTCATGGGAAACATAGAATACGGTTCCTGTATAACTGTTTAATGCTTCTTCCAGAATTTCCTTGGATGCGATATCCAGATGGTTGGTGGGCTCATCGAGGATCAGGAAGTTGGCTTCTGAGAGCATCAGTTTGGCAAGAGATACACGGCCTCTTTCTCCGCCGGAAAGAGCGGAGATCAGCTTAAATACATCGTCGCCTGTGAAAAGAAATGCTGCCAGCATGTTTCGAATCTCTGTTTCCGTAAGGGTCGGATAAGTATCTGAAATTTCCTCAAAGATAGTTTTTTCCATATGCAGGACATGATGTTCCTGATCATAATAGCCGATTTGGACCTTGGAGCCAAGAGAAAATCTGCCGCCGTCTGCATCGATCAGTCCGTTGATGATCTTTAACATGGTAGTTTTGCCTGTACCGTTGTTGCCGATGAGTGCAACACGTTCTCCTCGCTTGATTTCGAAGGAAATATTACTGAAAAGTGTCTGCCCCGGGAATGACTTGGAAAGATTTTCAACAGTAAGGACATCGTTTCCGCTGACAAATCTTGGTTCCAGAGAAATGCGCATCTGATTCTGGATTTCTACAGGTTTATCGATCCGCTGGATCTTATCCAGCATTTTCTCACGGCTTTCTGCACGCTTGATGGATTTTTCGCGGTTAAAAGATTTCAGTTTGGCGATAACAGCCTCCTGATGTTTGATATCTCGCTGCTGATTCAGGTAAGCTTTGTACTGAGCATCGCGCAGCTGGGCTTTTTTGAGAGCGTAGGCAGAGTAATTGCCACTGTACATACGCATGGTACCTGCTTCGATTTCCACAACTTTTGTGACGACCTTGTCAAGAAAGTAACGGTCATGGGATACGATAAATACAGCGCCCGGATAATTCAGCAGATAAGTCTCCAGCCAGGAAATACTTTCCATATCCAGATGGTTGGTAGGCTCATCAAGAAGGAGGATATCAGGGCTTGAGAGAAGCAGTTTACCGAGGGCTACACGGGTCTTCTGGCCGCCGGAAAGTGTTTCAATCTGGCGTTCGAAATCTTCTTCAGTGAAACCAAGACCTTTTAATACGCCCATGATCTCACTCTTGTATGCATAACCGTTCTCCAGTTCAAACTGATGGCTCAGTCTTGTATATGTGTTCATCAGGCTGTCCAGCGCATCTCCTGTGGTGGTTTTCATTTCCTGCTCCAGGGAACGCAGACGGTTTTCCATATCAATGATATGCTGTTTTGTGGAGATAAGTTCTTCGTAAATAGTATGGTGTCCGTGGATATCCTGGTACTGGGCAAGATATCCGATATTTTTGTCTTTGGCAAGAACCACATTTCCGGAGTCCGGTGAGATCTCGTGCATGATGATACGCAGCAGAGTAGTTTTGCCGGCACCGTTATTGCCGATGAGAGCTGCTTTTTCACGGTCTTCTATATGGAAACTGGCGTCTTCAAGGATAATCTTTTCGCCAAAGGATTTACAGATGTTTTGACATGATAAAATCATAGGAATTCCTCCGTTTGTAATTTGTCCGCGTATTATTATAATCGAAAATATCTGTTTTTGAAAGTATTTGCAGTAAAAAATATCTGTCAGATTTATATACGGATAAGAATATGCCATTCTGAGGTGTGTTTTAGAGCGTAATTGATAAAAAACGCAGAAATATTTGGGCAAAAAGTACAGATTTAATTTGACAATAAAATAACATCTGGGTATAATTGACATAGACAAATTAAGGAGGGTAAATTTGTGGAAGCTAAAGAAATTTCAAAGGCGGTAATTAAGCGTCTTCCACGCTACTACCGTTACCTCGGTGAGCTGATGGAAGAGAATGTAGAGCGTATATCTTCCAATGATCTCAGCAAGAAAATGCATGTGACAGCTTCCCAGATTCGTCAGGACTTAAATAATTTCGGTGGTTTTGGTCAGCAGGGTTACGGCTATAATGTACGCTATTTGTATACAGAGATCGGCAAGATCCTTGGGCTGGATACTGTACATCCGATGATTATTCTGGGTGCCGGTAATCTGGGGCAGGCACTGGCTAATTATGTGGATTTTGAGAAACGCGGCTTTAGGCTGGTTGGTATTTTTGATGTGAATCCTGTTCTTGAGGGAATCGCAGTCCGTGGGATTGAGATTCAGATGTTAAGTGATCTTCCTCTGTTTCTGAAGGAGAATGAGGTTGAGATCGCGATCCTGACTCTTCCAAAGAATAAAGCCAAGGAGATGGCGAAGATTTTAATTGATAATGGAATTAAGGCAATCTGGAATTTTGCACATATTGATCTGGATGCTCCGGAGGATGTAATGGTAGAGAATGTACATCTTTCAGAGAGCCTTATGACTTTATCCTATAATCTGAGTGAATACAGGAAGGAACACGAAGGAATGTAAGGGATAACTGTGAAACACAAGGCTGTGGTCATCTGATCACAGCCTTTCTGTTATAGCATTCCTGACTGTTTAGTACCTTCATGATTACTGTAGCAATTCTATTGAAAATCGCCTACGGCGATAGAAGTTCCAACAGGAGGTGAACAGATGAGAGAGGTTGTAACTGCGGATGAGATGAAGGCACTGGATCATAATACGATTCAGAAAGCCGGACTCCCATCCCTGGTGCTTATGGAAAGAGCGGCATTAAAGACAGTAGAGGAGATCATGCAGCGGCTAAAGGACAGGGGAAAAGAAAAAATCCTTGTAGTCTGCGGAACAGGCAATAATGGTGGAGACGGACTTGCAATTGCCAGGCTGCTTCATCTGCAGGGCATCAGAACCTGGTATTATGTTGCAGGTAAGGAAGAAAGAATGACTGCAGAGACTGCGGGGCAGCTTCGAACTGCGGAGTATTATCAGGTTCCGCGTGTGCATAACCTGAAATCGGATGAATATACTACTATAGTAGATGCCATTTTTGGGGTTGGACTGAGCAGACCTGTGGAGGGAAAGTATGCGGAACTGATCAGTGCAATGAACCAGACATCTGCGTATAAAGTGGCTGTGGATATCCCATCTGGAATTGACTCAGATACCGGATTTGAGAAGGGGATTGCTTTTCAGGCAGATCTTACGGTCACGTTTGCTTTTCGCAAAAGAGGGCTGTGTTTTTATCCGGGACGCATGTATGGCGGTGAGATCATCGTTGCGGATATTGGGATTTATCCCATACCCGGAGAGAAGATTTGCATGCATCATCTGGAACAAAGAGATCTGGAGATGCTTCCGGAGAGAGTTCCATACGGAAATAAAGGAACATTTGGAAAGGTTCTCCTTGTGGCAGGCAGTGAGGGAATGTGCGGAGCAGCATATCTGAGTGCTGCTGCCGCTCTGAAAAGTGCTGCGGGAATGGTAAAGATCCAGACTGTGGAAGCAAATCGGATTCCGCTGCAGACATTGCTGCCGGAAGCTATGGTCACCTGCGATTTTGATGAGAAAAAGAATCAGGAAATGTTCGACTGGTGTGATGTGGCAGTGATCGGTCCTGGTCTTGGAACCAGTGCACAGAGCAGGGAAAGAGCCCAGTGGTTTTTGTCAGAGGCTGCCCGGTGTAAAAAAACAGTTATCCTGGATGCAGATGGCCTGAACCTGTTGTCAGTTCATGAGAGCTGGAAACGTTTTATCGGAGAACATGTTATCCTGACGCCGCATATTGGCGAGATGAGCCGTCTGTGTGGAAAGGGGATCAGTGAGATCCAGGATTGTCTGGCACAGACTGCGGCAGATTATGCAAAAGAATCCGGTGCGGTCTGTATTTTGAAGGACGCCTGCACAGTGGTGGCAGATGCTTCCGGAGAAATGTATCTGAATCTCTCAGGAAATGCCGGAATGGCTACTGCCGGAAGCGGAGATGTGTTAAGCGGTGTGCTTGCAGGGATACAATGTATGTATCTGGCTGCCGAGAAGAAACTTTCGCCTGTTATGCTGGCAGCTCTTGGAGTGTATGTTCATGGACTTGCAGGTGATCAGGCAGCCGGGAAAGTGGGGCAAAGAGGAATGACAGCAGGAGATATCATCCGTTTTTTGCCGGAAATACTGAGATAATATCCCGAAGCGTGTTTGAAAAATCATTCCCGCAAATTGTGACGCACATCTTGCGTAAAGCCTTTTTCAGACATATTCCAGTACATCATTAGAAACAGCGGGATTGGGAATGGTCCGGGGATATCAATATATAAAATAACAGAGGAAAATTATTATGAAGAAAGATAGCAGAGTTAAAGCAATTATTTCACTGGATGCTGTAGAGCATAATTTCCGGGAAATGAGAAAGAATATTGCAGAAGATACAAAGATGATCGCAGTTATAAAGGCTGATGCTTACGGACACGGCGCAGTACCTGTCGCGCATCTGATCGAGGATTATGATTATATCTGGGGATTTGCAGTTGCAACTGCAGAAGAGGCAATTCATCTGCGTGAAGCCGGGGTTACAAAACCAATCCTGATCCTTGGAATTGTTTTTGACGAATTTTATCCTGAACTTGTCCGTTATGATATCCGTCCTGCAGTGTGCGAGTATGAGGAGGCGAAGAAGCTTTCCAAAGAAGCGGTTTTGCAGGATAAAACTGTACATATCCATATTGCGCTGGACACAGGAATGACCAGAATCGGTTTTGCAGATACACCGGAAAGTGTAGAAGAAGTTAAAAAGATTTCCGAACTTCCAAATCTTGAGATCGAAGGTATGTTTACTCATTTTGCAAGGGCAGATGAGTATGACAGAAGTCCGGCTATGGTACAACTGAAACGATATCAGGATTTTTCCCGACGTGTAGATGAGGCCGGAGTGGAAATTCCTCTGCATCACTGTTCTAACAGTGCAGGTATCATCCGTGTGCCTGAAGCAAATCTGAGTATTGTCCGTGCAGGTATTACGATTTATGGAATCTATCCTTCTTCTGAGGTGGAGAGAGACATTGTGAAGCTTGCACCTGTAATGGAACTTAAAAGTCATGTGACTTATGTAAAAGATGTTCCGGCAGGGGCTGCGATCAGTTATGGCGGCACTTATGTGGCAGATAAGAAGCTTCGTGTGGCTACTATCCCTGTGGGTTATGCAGATGGTTATTCCAGACAGCTTTCCAATAAAGGCTGGGTTCTGATTCATGGGAAAAAAGCTCCGATCCTTGGAAGAGTCTGTATGGATCAGTTCATGGTGGATGTGACTGAGATTGATGATGTTAAGAAAAACGATGAGGTAACGCTTATTGGCAGAGATGGTGATGAATTTATCAGTATTGAGGAAATCGGGGATCTCTGCGGTAGATTTTCCTATGAATTTGCCTGTGATATCAGTCCCCGTGTTCCGAGGGTTTATATCAAAGACGGGAAAGAAATCGAAGTATAACATAATATGAAAGAAAAATGAGATAAACTGCTGCCTACGAAATGAACAGTAACTCTGAGACTGCGAAGGAAGGAGCAGGCAGCAATGTTTTTATATACCACGCATGTATACACAAGAAAAAGATGGAAATACTTTATTCTAAAACAAGGTTTCTTTTATGAAACCGGAAAGAATCGGAGTGTGAATTGTGTGGTAATTAAAAGAGGGGATATATTTTATGCAGATCTTCGCCCTGTGGTGGGGAGCGAACAGGGCGGAATCCGACCGGTCCTTATCATTCAGAATAATGTTGGCAACCGGCACAGTCCTACAGTGATCTGTGCTGCTATTACATCAAAAATGAATAAGGCTAAGCTTCCTACACATATTGAGATTAATGCGGAACTATACGGAATTGAAAAGGATTCTGTAATTTTGCTGGAGCAGCTTCGTACTATAGATAAAAGAAGACTGAAGGATAAGGTCTGCCATCTGGATGATGCGATGCTGGACAGGGTGAATCATGCACTTGAGATCAGTCTGGAGCTTACCTTTTAAAAAACTGTGTTTTCCGGATTTTATCGTAGAAGGTAAATTCGGCTGTCATTCGCTCTGCAAGTGGTAATGTGTTTTTTTACACAGGAAATTTACATTTTTTAGTGTGTTATAAGCTTTTGTTACATGGCAATATCTTGACGGATACAGGAGAAAGTGATATATTTTACCAGTAACTACGCGTATTCAATATGGAGGAGACTGATTAATATAATGGAAGATGGCAGTAGTATGCCCCTCTGGGGCTTATTTGTTTTGCTGTTGCTGCTGTGGCTGAATGGGATTTTTTACGGATTTGCCGCAGCACTGAGAAACATAAGTGAGAACGATACACAGAAGAAAGCAGAGGAAGGCGATAAAAAAGCACAGATGCTGATGGCATTGATCGACAAACCTGCACAGTTTGTCAATGCGATCCCGCTGATCGTAATGGCATGCGGTATCTGCTTTGGTACTTTTCTGGTTCCATATGCTGTGGATATATTTCATCCATACATAAAGCATGTGCCTGCACTGATCCTGGTGATGGCATTGTGTGTGATTTTTCTTGCTGCAATTGGTATTCTGACTTTTCGGCGGGTCGGTACCTACCATCCGGAGTCCTATGCGTATAAGTATCTGAAACTGGTACATTTCTGGGTAAAACTGCTGAAACCTTTTACTGTGTCTGTTACCTGGATCGCCAGACTGGCGGCAGTGCCTTTTGGCGTGGAGATAAACCGTACAGAAAAGGCAGTCACAGAAGAAGAGATTATTTCCATTGTGGGTGAGGCTCATGAACAGGGTGTCATTGAGGAGAATGAAGCGGAGATGATCCAGAATATCATATCTTTTAATGAGACAGAAGCTCATGATATCATGACTCACAGAAAGAATGTGGTAGCTTTTGATGAGGAGATATTGCTCAAGAATATGATCGATACCATGCTGGAAGAGGGGAATTCCCGTTATCCGGTATATGAAGAGAATATTGACAATATCAAGGGAATCGTTCATTATAAAGATGCGCTTAAATTTATGACTCAGAATCCATGGGCGAAATTCAAACCGCTGAAGGAATTGCCCGGAATTATCCGCCAGGCATCCCTGATCCCTGAGACAAGAGGAATCGGAGATCTTTTTCACACCATGCAGGCCCGGAAGATTCATATGGCGATTGTTGTAGATGAGTATGGACAGACTGCCGGAATTGTCACCATGGAAGATATTCTGGAGGAGATCGTCGGGGATATCCTGGATGAGTATGATGAGGATGAAATTACCATACGTGCACAGAAAGATAACAGTCTGATCATTGACGGACTCGCTTATCTGGAGGATGTGGAAGAGGAACTGGATGCAGATTTCGGTGATACGGAATTTGAGACGCTGAATGGTTATCTTACAAACATTATGGGACATATTCCCACAAATAAGGATATTGATACGACTATAAAAGCGATTGGATACTGCTTTACGATTTTGTCTGTTGGCAATAAGACTATAGGCAAGGTGAAGGTAGAGCGGGATAATAATGTTGCTGTATAAACAGCAGCAGATAAAAATAATTAACAAAAGGAGAAAGAAAGATGTCAGGACATTCAAAATTTGCGAACATTAAGCATAAGAAAGAGAAAAACGATGCAAAGAAGGGTAAGATTTTTACAGTAATCGGACGTGAGCTGGTTATGGCTGTTAAAGCCGGTGGTCCGGATCCAAACAACAACAGTAAGCTTCGTGATGTGATTGCAAAGGCAAAAGCAAATAATATGCCAAACGATACTATTGACCGTGGTATTAAAAAAGCTGCAGGCGCTGATTCCGCAGACAATTATGAGAAGGCAGTATACGAAGGTTATGGTCCGAATGGTGTTGCGATCATCGTTGAGACTCTGACAGATAACAAGAACCGTACAGCAGGTAATGTACGTAACGCATTTACAAAAGGTAACGGAAGCATCGGTACTCAGGGATGTGTGTCCTACATGTTCGACCAGAAAGGTCAGATCATTATCGACAAAGAAGAGTGCGAAATGGACGCTGATGAGCTGATGATGCTTGCTCTGGACGCGGGTGCAGAAGATTTCAACGAAGAAGAAGACAGCTATGAAGTACTTACAGCACCGGATGACTTCAGTGCAGTCCGTGAGGAAATCGAGAAATCAGGTGCGCCGATCGCAGAAGCACAGGTTGCCATGATCCCTCAGACATATGTAGATCTCACAGATGAGCAGGCTCTCAAGGATCTTCAGAGAACACTGGATCTGTTAGATGAGGATGACGACGTAACTGACGTTTGGACAAACTGGAACGAATGATTGAATAATATTGATTAATGAGAAAATGACCTTTTTGTATGTATGACTATAGCAATCCTCATAAATAATGCATTTAAGAGGATTGCTATAAGATAGCTGGCATATGAAAAAGGTCATTTTCTGTTATAGTATCTGAAAATTTATCAGTTATATTGTATAATTCTTTAACCTGAAATCTGTAATAAACGCCGAAAAGCATTTTTAACTGAAAATCACATTGACATTAATTGGGGAAATGGTATAATGAAACCATCTTGAAACGGGTTTCAAAAGAAAAAATACACAACAACAGGAGGCGAACAGGAATGACAAGTATTCGAGATGTAGCAAAACTGGCAGGAGTTTCTCCTTCTACCGTATCCAGAGTAATGAACGGAACAGCAAAAGTAGATGAAGAAAAAATGCAAAGGGTTTTAAATGCAATTTCTGAAACGGGTTTCAAACCTAATGAGGTTGCCCGCTCCCTGTTTAAGAAATCATCAAGGATCATCGGCGTGATTGCCCCGGATATTGAGAATCCATTCTTCACAGAAATGGCGAAGGTAATTGAAGGCGAAGCATATGCCCGGGGATACCGGATGACGTTGTGTTACTCTGAGAACAAACCTGAAAAAGAGAAAGAGAGTATCCGAATGCTTTCCAGAATGAACGCAGACGGAATTATTCTTATGACGAACAATGAGGAAATTGACGCGGAAGTTAAAGACTGCGGTATTCCGGTGGTGGCTGTGGACAGACGTATTCATGCAGATGGAGAAGTGGCTTTTGTGGAAGCTGACCATTATGAAGGTGGAAAGTTGGCAGCCAGACATCTGATCCAGTGTGGATGCAGAAATATCGTAAATATCTCCGGACCACAGAAGTATTCCAGTGCCAGAGACAGATATCGGGGATATGTAGATACCTGCAAACAGTACGGACGGGAAGTCCAGAACCTGGAATGTGAATACAGTTTTGATCAGGGACAGCTGGTGGCAGAGGAAATCCTGAATAGATATCCGGCAGTTGACGGAATCATTTCCTGTAATGATATGGTAGCGATTTCTGTGTTCAAAGTCTTGAGACATCACGGATATCAGATTCCGGAGGATGTGCAGATTATAGGGTTTGATAACGTGGCACTGGCACATCTGATAACACCGGAACTTACGACAATCCGACAGCCAATTGCGGACATGGGAAAGACTGCAGTACAGTGCATTATCAGTTATGCAACCGGAGGCAGAGTAATGCGGGTGAATAAATTTCCGGTAACTTTAATAAAAAGAGAAACAACAATTATGAAATAAGCATGTGTTGGTTTATGGAAAGCAACCGTCATATGATAAATATAAAAACAAGGAGGATGAGAATATGAAAATCTCAGTTATAGGAAGCATCAATATGGATCAGACAGTAACTGCAGAGAGAATTCCGTTGAAGGGAGAGACACTTCATGGTGACACGTTAAGTTACATTCCTGGCGGAAAAGGTGCAAACCAGGCAGTGGCAATGGCAAGACTCGGCGCAGATGTAGAGATGTTTGGCTGTGTTGGTGATGACAGTCATGGACAGGCACTGATCGATAACCTTGCAGAGAACGGGGTTAAGACAGGAAACATCAGAAAAATCGCAGGTGTACCAACAGGACTTGCAATCATCACAGTAGGTGAGAATGATAACACAATTATCGTAGTTTCAGGTGCGAATGGAAAGGTTGACTGCGAATATGTTGACAGTATCAAAGAAGATCTGCTGAAATCAGATTATGTGGTTCTGCAGCATGAGATTCCGGAAGCAACTGTAGAATATGTAGTAAATATCTGCCATGAAAATGGAATCAAAATTGTATTAAATCCGGCACCTGCAAGAGAAGTGAAAAAAGAAGTTCTGGAGAAAATAACATGGCTGACACCGAACGAACATGAAGCTAAAATATTATTTGGTGCAGATACAAGCACAGAAGAATTACTCAAAGCGTATCCTGAGAAACTTGTGATCACACTGGGATCTGACGGCGTGGCAGCGGCTAAGAAAGACGGTACAATTGTTCATGTGCCGGTTCGTCCTGCAAAAGTTGCAGATACAACAGGCGCAGGCGATACATTAAACGGTGCATTTTGTACCATGCTTGCAGAGAATGCTGATCTGGAGAGTGCACTCCGTTTTGCAAACACAGCGGCCAGTCTTTCCACAGAGAAGTTTGGAGCACAGACAGGAATGCCGACACGAGAAGAAGTTGAAAAGGAGTTAAATAAATAGCATGAAACGACTTGGAATTTTAAACAGTGATATCGCAAGAGTATTGGCCTATATGGGACACACAGATACTCTTGCTATCGGTGACTGCGGTCTGCCGATACCGGACACAACAGAGAGGATTGATCTTGCAATTGAATTTGGAAAACCTTCTTTTATGGATGTTTTGAAACCGGTTTCAAAAGATATGAAGATTGAGAAAATCGTGCTTGCTGAAGAAATTTGTGAGCAGAATCCGGAGATGCTTGAAGAAATTGAACAGTTATTTAAAAAAATCGAGCAGGAAACAGGACAGAAAATAGAAATTGAATTTGTTTCACATACAGAATTAAAGAAGAGAACAGAGAATTGTAAAGCAGTAATCCGCAGCGGAGAAACTACTCCTTATGCAAACATCATCCTGCAGTCCGGCTGTATTTTCGGATAGAAAAGAAGACAGTGAGACTGCTAATAAATAAAAGGGGGCAAAAGTAATGCGAATTGAGATGCGTGGGATCGATAAATCATTCGGTTCCAACCAGGTACTGAAGCAAGCTGGCTTCACACTGGAGAGCGGCGAAGTTCATGCACTGATGGGTGAGAACGGAGCCGGTAAATCAACTCTGATGAAAATTCTAACAGGTGTTTATACCAAAGATGCAGGAACTGTGCTTGTTGACGGAAAAGAAGTAAATTACAAGAATCCGCAGGAAGCTGAGAAAGCAGGAATCGTCTTTATCTACCAGGAGTTAAACGTTATGTTTGATCTGACAGTAGAAGAAAACCTGTTTATGGGAAAAGAAATTCATGGAAGATTCGGAATCTGCGACAAGAAAGCGATGCAGAAAAAAGCACAGGAAGCACTGAATATTCTGGGAGTGAATATCTCTCCTAAGACAGTTATGGCAGAGCTTTCTGTAGGACAGCAGCAAATGGTAGAGATCTGTAAAGCACTGATGGCGGATGCAAAGGTTATCATTATGGATGAGCCAACAGCTGCATTGACACAGAGTGAAACAGCAGCATTGTTCAAGGTTATTGAATCTCTGAGAAAGAAAGGTGTGTCCATGGTGTATATCTCACACCGTATGGAGGAGATTTTTGAACTGTGTGACAGAATTACGGTTCTGAGGGATGGCTCTTATATTGGTGTGAAAAACATTCCGGAAACAAACATGAATGAGATTGTCAAAATGATGATCGGACGTGAGATTGGTGAGCGTTATCCGTCCAGGAATGTAAAAATCGGCAAAGAGGTTTTGAAAGTAAAAGGACTGACCAGAAAGGGGACATTCCATGATGTAAATTTCTCTGTACGCGCAGGGGAAGTGCTTGGAGTTTCCGGCCTGATGGGGGCAGGAAGAACGGAAATCATGCAGGCAATCTTTGGAAATCTTTCTTATGAGAGCGGTACCATTGAAATTGACGGAAAAGAGGTAAAGATTTCCAATCCCCGTCAGGCAATGGAGCATGGAATTGGATTTATCACAGAGGACAGAAAAACAGAGGGGCTGATGCTTGATAAGAGCATCCGGGAGAATATTTCTCTTTGTAATCTGAGACGTATTTCCAAATCATCTGTAATTTCCAGAGAAGCAGAGAAGAACATGGTGGCAGAAGCAATCAAAGACCTGCACATCAAATGCTTTGGAGCATATCATGAATGTAACAATTTAAGTGGTGGTAATCAGCAGAAAGTTGTTCTTGCAAAATGGATCCTTACAAATCCAAAGATATTGATTCTGGATGAGCCTACCAGAGGTGTGGACATCGGAGCAAAGAAAGAGATTTACAGTATTATCAATAAACTGGCAGCACAGGGAGTTGCAATCATTATGGTATCTTCAGAACTGCCGGAAGTACTTGGAATGAGTGATAATATCATGGTTGTCCGTGAGGGCGAAGTAAGAGGAATCATTTCCTATGAGGAAGCAAATCAGGAAAGAGTAATGACATTGGCTACGGGAGGTACAATTTAATGGAAACTAAGAAAAAAAGCGTATCTGAATACGTTCAGGAATATGGTGCATTTATTGCATTGATCGTTCTTGTTGTGGGAATAGGCATCGTAAGTCCGGAATTCCGCACATGGAGTAACTTTTTGTCACTGTTAAGACAGTCTTCTATTAATGGATTTATTGCATTTGGTATGACGTGTGTAATCCTGACAGATGCGATTGACCTGTCTGTTGGTTCTATTTTAGGGTTATCCACTGCACTCTGCGCAGGAATGATCGCAAGTGGATTTCCGGTTGTACCGGCAATGATTCTTGCGCTGATAATTGGAACAGGTCTTGGCCTTGTCAGTGGTGTCCTTGTTACAAAAGGCCGCCTGCAGGCATTTATCGCAACTCTTGTTACAATGACTGTTTACCGTGGACTGACTATGATCTTTATGGATGGAAAACCAATTTCCAATCTTGGTGACAGCTTTGCACTGAAATTGGTAGGAAAAGGAAACATATTCCGCATTCCGATTCCTGTAATTCTTTTTGTACTTGCGTTTATTGCATTTTATTTTATGCTGAACAAAACAACATTTGGAAGACGTATCTATGCAACAGGAAGTAACAGCAAATGTGCACGTCTTGCTGGTGTTGACATTGACAAAACAAAGATCATAGTTTATGGAATTTCAGGTTTCATGTCTGCTCTTTCCGGTCTGATTCTTCTTTCCAGATTGAATTCCGCTCAGCCTACCCTGGGTGACGGATATGAAATGGATGCTATCGCAGCAACAGCTCTTGGTGGAACCAGTATGAGCGGTGGACGTGGTAAAATTCAGGGAACACTGGTCGGTGTTTTGATCATCGCAGTTTTAAATAATGGTATGAATATTCTTGGTATTTCTTCTTACTATCAGGATGTAGTAAAAGGTATCGTCATTCTGATCGCCGTACTTTCTGACAGAAATCGTTAATCAGAACATAAGAAAATTACATATTCAGGCTGCTGAGGGGATAAGAACAGCAGTCTGGGTACATCAAGCGGATATTATAAGCAAGTTCCTGTCCATTGTGTTTATTGTTTTTTCGAAGTTGGAGCAAGGGGACTTACTTTATCCGGTTAATAATATACAGGAGGGATTTCGAAATGAAAATAAAGAAGATCGTAGCTCTGACAGCTGCGTGTGCAATGTTATCTTCCACAGCAGGATGCCAGATTATTACTATTGACGGCGAGGGAACAGCTGAAGTTGGTGAAAATGGAGTCGTAGGAAACGGAGCAATTGGATTGTCCGTATCTACATTAAATAACCCGTTCTTTGTAAGCCTCGCAGAGGGTGCACAGGCAGAAGCAGAAGAAAAAGGTGCAGAACTGATCACGGTTGATGCAGGTGATGATGCTGCAAAACAGACCAATGACGTAGAAGACCTGATTTCCAGAAATGTATCTGTTCTGATCGTAAATCCGGTAGACTCTGATGCAGTCGCTCCGGCAGTAAAGGATGCGATTTCGAAAGGTATCAAGGTTATTTCTGTAGACCGTGTTGTGAATGGTGTTGATGTAGACTGCCAGATTGCATCTGATAACGTAGCAGGTGCAAAAATGGCAACAGAGTATCTGGTAGAAACGATTGGTGAAGGTACACCGGTAGCGGAACTTCAGGGAACAACCGGAGCTTCCGCAACTATAGACAGAGGTGCAGGTTTCCATGAAGTAGCTGATGAGAAACTGGATGTAACAGGAAGCCAGACAGCAGATTTTAACCGTGCAACAGGTATGACTGTTATGGAGAACTTACTTCAGGCAAATGGTTCTATCAAAGGTGTATTTGCACATAACGATGAGATGGCACTTGGTGCCTTAGAGGCAATTGCTGCAACCGGAAAAGATATTGAGATTGTCGGATTTGATGCTACAGATGATGCGGTTGCTGCTGTAAAAGCGGGAAAAATGCTTGCAACAGTCGCGCAGCAGCCAGACCAGATGGGTAAAACAGCTGTAGATACAGCAATTACTCTGGCAGAGGGAGAGACAGTTGAGAAGTCTATTCCTGTAGAAGTAAAACTGGTTACCAAGGACAGTGCGGAATAAAATAAAAAAAATTAGTACATAATACCTCCAGGAATAAAATCTTGGAGGTATTTTTATGCGGGATATTATAAAAGATTATGGAAAATCAGAAACAGAAAAAAGAGAGCTGGGAGTTTTGGATGAATATGCGGAAATGTGCAGATACCAAAATGAGCGGCAGAGAAAAAATGATGAAGATTTTTCAGATGAAGATCTGACTGTGGATGAACAGGAGAACATAGATTCAGGAAAAGAGCAGAATCTGAAAAGAGAAAATACACAAAATGAACAGATAAAAGAGATGGGGCAGGTAGTTCTTGACAGTAATTCCAGAAAGCATAAAGTGGAACTTCTGACGATTATCGGGGAAGTGGAAGGCCATGAGTCAGCACCATCTCATTCAAAAACAACCAAATATGAACATGTGCTGCCGAAACTTGCGATTATTGAAGATGATGAGGAAATTGAAGGACTCCTGATTTTGCTCAATACAGTCGGGGGAGATGTGGAGGCTGGACTTGCCATTGCAGAGATGATCGCGTCATTGAGTATTCCTACGGTATCACTGGTTCTGGGTGGCGGTCATTCCATAGGAGTTCCCATGGCTGTTTCTGCTGACTATTCTTTTGTAGTCCCAAGTGCGACTATGGTGATACATCCGGTTCGTTCCAGTGGTATGTTTATTGGTGTGACACAGACATACCGGAATATGGAAAAAATTCAGGATCGTATTACAACATTTATCTCCGAACATTCCAAAGCATCCCAGCAGCGCCTGGAAGAACTGATGCTGGACACAACTCAGCTGGTGAAAGATGTGGGAACCATGCTGGAGGGAAAGGAAGCGGTAAGGGAAGGCTTGATTGATGAAGTTGGAGGAATTAAAGAAGCACTGGCAAAATTATATGAACTGATAGAAAAAAATGATTACAAATAAACTGTTGGAATAAAATACGATATTGTAAATAGGACTAATATAGTCCGAAAATATTGTTTAATATAAAAAACGAAATTAGTTGTTGAGACAATAGAGAGAATTTGACTGCAAAAGATAAAAATTTCTTGCCCGTATTATAAATCAACCCTTGCCATATGTCAGATTTTGGCGTATTATTATTAAAGGTTTATTATTTGCGAGGAGGAAAACCATGTATAAGATTTTAAAAGCTGAGACACTGGCAGCTAAGATCCATCTTATGGTTGTACACGCACCACGTGTTGCAAGCCATTGCCAGCCAGGACAATTTATTATTGTAAAGATGGACGAGAAAGGTGAGAGAATTCCGCTTACCATTTGTGACTATGACCGTGAAGAGGGAACGATTACAATCGTATTCCAGGAGATCGGTGCATCTACCATTAAGATGTCTGAATTAAAAGCAGGAGATTCTTTCCGTGACTTCGTAGGACCTCTTGGATGTCCATCTGAGTTCGTTCACGAAGATATTGAAGAATTAAAGAAAAAGAAAATGGTATTTGTTGCCGGCGGTGTTGGTACAGCACCTGTTTATCCACAGGTTAAATGGCTGCATGAACACGGTATCACAGCAGATGTTATCCTTGGCTCCAAGACAAAGGATATGGTTATTCTTGAGAAGGAACTTGGTGAAGTTTCCAATCTGTATGTTACAACAGATGATGGTTCCTATGGACGTTCCGGTATGGTTACCAAGACTCTTGAGGATCTGGTAACAAATGAAGGCAAACACTATGATGTCTGTGTAGCGATCGGACCGATGATCATGATGAAATTTGTCTGTCTTCTTACCAAAAAGCTTGGCATTCATACAATTGTCAGCATGAATCCTATCATGGTTGACGGAACAGGTATGTGCGGAGCATGCCGTCTTCAGGTTGGCGATGAGATTAAATTTGCATGTGTAGACGGACCGGAATTCGACGGACATCTTGTTGATTTCGATCAGGCTATGAAGAGAAGCCAGATGTATAAGACTGAAGAGGGACGTGCATTACTGAAACTTCAGGAAGGTGATACCCATCATGGCGGATGCGGACATTGTGGAGGTGACAAGTAATGGCAGATGCAAAGATGTTAAAGAAAGTTCCTGTAAGAGAACAGGATCCGAAGGTACGTGCAACAAACTTTGAAGAAGTTTGTCTTGGATATAATCAGGAAGAAGCAATGGAAGAAGCACAGAGATGCTTAGGCTGCAAGAAACCGAAATGTGTGGAAGGCTGCCCGGTATCCATCAATATTCCAGGATTTATTGAACAGATCAAAGAAGGAAAGATCGAAGAAGCATACAAAGTGATCGGATTATCTTCCGCGCTTCCGGCTATCTGCGGACGTGTATGTCCTCAGGAATCCCAGTGCGAGGGTAAATGTATCCGCGGAATCAAAGGCGAAGCCGTTTCTATCGGCAAACTGGAGAGATTTGTTGCAGATTATGCTCTGGAGCATGACATTAAACCGGCAGGAGCAGAAGTGAAGAACGGACATAAGGTTGCAGTTATCGGTTCCGGTCCTTCCGGACTTACCTGTGCAGGTGACCTTGCGAAAGCAGGATATGATGTAACTGTATTCGAGGCTCTTCATGAACTTGGCGGTGTTCTTGTTTACGGTATTCCGGAGTTCCGTCTGCCTAAACAGAAAGTTGTTAAGAAAGAGATCGAGAAAGTTAAAGAATTAGGTGTTAAATTCGAGACTAACGTAGTTATCGGTAAGTCCACAACAATCGATCAGCTGATCGAGGATGAAGGATTTGAAGCTGTATTCATCGGTTCCGGTGCCGGACTTCCAATGTTCATGGGTATTCCGGGTGAGAATGCAAGCGGTGTATTCTCTGCCAACGAATACCTTACAAGAAGCAACCTGATGAAGGCTTTTGATGATTCTTATGACACACCGATCGCAGCTGGTAAGAAAGTAGCAGTTGTAGGCGGTGGTAACGTTGCTATGGATGCAGCAAGAACAGCTTTAAGACTTGGTGCTGAAGTACATATCGTATACAGAAGAAGTGAAGCAGAACTTCCTGCACGAGCAGAAGAAGTTCATCATGCTAAAGAAGAAGGAATCATTTTCGATCTTCTTACAAACCCGAAGGAAATCCTTGTTGACGAGAATGGCCATGTAAAAGGTATGAAGGTTGTTAAGATGGAACTTGGCGAGCCGGATGCTTCCGGAAGACGTCGTCCGGTTGAAATTGCAGGATCCGAGTATGACATGGATGTAGATACAGTTATCATGTCTCTTGGTACTTCTCCTAACCCGCTTATTTCTTCTACAACTAAAGGTCTTGAGATCAATAAGAGAAGATGTATCGTTGCTGAAGAAGAAACAGGCAAGACATCCAAAGACGGCGTATATGCCGGTGGTGATGCTGTTACAGGTGCAGCTACTGTTATTCTTGCCATGGGTGCTGGTAAAGCCGGTGCCAAAGGTATCGATGAATATCTTAAGAATAAATAATAATTGAGAATATAACTCATATATGTCCAGACACAGGGTTCCTGGCTGTTTTACAGCCAGGGGCTTTTTTGTTGTCAACTATCAGCGAGTGTGATATAATAACAGTAATTGTCAGGAAACAGAACAGATAAAGAACCTGACGGAATGATCAATAGAAAAGGAATCAGTTTTATGATAGTTGTATATTTGATTTTATTAGCTGTCATTCAGGCTGTGACGGAGTTTCTTCCTGTCAGCAGTATGGGACATCTGTGTATACTGGAACAATATATGGGAATCAGCCATGAAACCGGATTACTGCCGGAAGCAATCCTTCATCTGGGAACTGCTGCAGCAATCATCTTTCTGTTTCGCAAAGATCTTAAGAAGATCGGGTTGGGGCTTCTTGGAATGTTTATGGATATTCTTGGCAATCTGAATCTTTATATCCATAATAAAAGGACAGGTGCGAGACTGGGTTATGCGAGGATAGTGACGGGAACATATCGGAAGCTTGGCGCATTGCTTGCGGTTTCCATGATCCCTACGGTACTTCTGGGACTTACAGGAAGACGCCTGGCTCTTCTGTCAGCAGAATCGCAGATCGTGCCGGGAACAGGTTTTTTGCTTACGGGTATATTTCTTCTGGTGACAGATCTGGGCAAACCGGATGGTAAGAAAGGACCGAAAGAGGCTTCCTATGACAGTGCCATGTGGATTGGTATCTGCCAGGGACTTGCAGTTTTTCCGGGGATTTCCAGAATGGGATTTACTTTATGTGCTGCACTTTTATGCGGATATAGCCGTAAATTTGCAGTACGTTTTTCTGTGTTTATGAGTCTGCCTGCGATCGTGGGTGCTTTTTTTACGGAAATCGGAAATTTTGGTGCTTCTGAAATGACGGCAGGACTTGGATTTGCATATATATTTGCAATGATCATAGCCGGATTTGCAGGATGCCTTGTCATCCGAAGTACACTTGCCATGGCACAGAACGTAAAATTGCGATATTTTGCATATTACTCATTTGCAGCCGGTATTATTGTACTGGTATTGAATTATGCCCTGTAGGGGAGATTACGAGAAGATTAAGGAAGGGAGCCTTGTAATGGCAGCATCAAAAAATAAAAAGACCGGACATTCGGGGAGAAATACGAAAAAAGCGACAGCTATGGAGCAGGAGGTCGGAAGATTTCAGACAGAGATTATAGTGTTTGTGATTTTGGCTGCATGTGTGATCTTAATGGCAAGCAATTTTGGAGCAGGTGGTTTTGTAGGAGATGCGATCAGTAATTTCTGTTTTGGGTTAATGGGATTGATGGCATATTTGTTTCCAATCGTGTTTTTCATTGGAGCGGCATTTATTCTGATCAATAAAACCAACCGTCTGGCATATAAGAAGCTTGCAGCAGCGTTTGTAATGTTTCTGTTTTTGTGTGGAGCGGCACAGCTTCTTACAGACGGATATATGCAGAGTACAACTTTGATGGATTATTATGCATTAAGTGCGGACTATAAGACCGGCGGTGGGCTGATCGGAGGTGCGATCTGTATTTCCATTACATCTGCCTTTGGTACGGTTGGCGGATATGTAATCATTATACTGGCATTTGTTGTCTGCATGATCATTATCACACAGCATTCTCTGTTGGATTTTGTGACACTTCTGGTCATTAAGATATGTGATTTTGTAAAAGACGGACGTACACGGTATGTACAGGGACAGCCTGAACGCGAGATGCGCAGAGAAAAACGTGCCCGGGAACGCCAGCTTATGAGAGAACAGCGGCGTGAGGAAAAGATCCGCAGACTGGAGGATGAGATCGGAGATGATGAATTTTCGGATGATGACGATTTTCTTCTGGATCCTTCAGAAGCAAAGAAGATGAAGAAAGGCGGATTTCTGGAAGGTACCAAACTGACAGGATATTCCGAAGAGAAGCCAAAGAAGAAGGATAAGCTCCTGAAAAAGAAAACAGATACTGCCAAAATGACAGCAAAAACAGAAGAAAATATAGACGATTCCGGCGATACCGACAATACAAATGAAGAATCTGCCGACAATACAGGCAAAAAGCAGGAGGAAACCGACGGAAAATATGCCGGCACTCCAATGAATTTTGAGATTCACAGGGCAGAGGATACAGTCACAGATACATATGAGGCAGACAGCGAACCACAGCAGGAAGAGGAGGAAGAACTGCTCCCTTTTCCGGAGGAGAAGGTGACACGGCAGCCTTCAAAGAACCCTAAATCTTCTGAAAAGGAGATACAGAGCGGAATTGTAAATATTCAGCATGAGATCACCAGACAGGAAGCAGCCGTAAAAAAAGAATATAAATTTCCGACCTTAAATCTGCTTAAGAAAGGAAGCAATAAATCACAGGGAGATTCTGATGCATATCTGCGCAAGACAGCACAGAAGCTGCAGGAGGTACTTCACAATTTCGGAGTGAATGTAACTGTTACAAATGTAAGCTGCGGACCGACGGTTACCCGTTATGAGCTTCAACCGGAAATGGGCGTAAAAGTCAGTAAGATTGTCGGTCTTGCCGATGACATCAAGCTGAATCTTGCAACTCCTGATATCCGTATTGAAGCACCAATCCCGGGTAAAGCAGCAGTAGGGATTGAGGTTCCCAATAAAGAGAACAGTACAGTTATGCTCAGAGATCTGCTTCAGTCAGAGGAATTCCAGAAGGCAAAATCAAAGCTTTCTTTTGCTGTAGGAAAGGATATCGCAGGCAAGACCGTAGTTGCGGATATTGCCAGGATGCCTCATCTTCTGATCGCAGGTGCAACCGGTTCCGGTAAATCAGTATGTATCAATACACTGATCATCAGTATTCTGTATAAAGCAAATCCGGATGAGGTAAAGCTTATCATGATTGACCCTAAAGTGGTAGAACTGAGCGTATATAACGGGATTCCCCATCTGTTTATCCCGGTTGTCACAGATCCGAAGAAAGCAGCCGGAGCATTAAACTGGGCTGTGCAGGAGATGACAAACCGTTACAATACATTCGCAGAGTATGGTGTCCGTAATCTGAATGAATATAACAAAAAAGCAGAACAGATCAGGGAGGCCGGGGGAGCTGAAGAAGAACCTGTAAAGATGCCGCAGATCATAATTATCGTAGATGAGCTTGCAGATCTTATGATGGTTGCGCCCGGTGAAGTGGAAGATGCGATCTGCCGTCTGGCTCAGCTTGCACGTGCGGCAGGTATTCATCTGATCATCGCTACACAGAGACCGTCTGTAAATGTTATTACAGGTCTGATCAAAGCCAATATGCCTTCCAGAATTGCTTTCTCCGTGTCTTCCGGTGTAGATTCCAGAACAATTCTGGATATGAACGGAGCCGAAAAATTACTTGGAAAAGGTGATATGCTTTTCTATCCCCAGGGATATCAGAAACCTGCAAGACTGCAGGGGGCTTTTGTGTCCGATGATGAAGTCAGTGCGGTGGTAGAATTTCTTGCAGATAAGAATCCGGGAGCTCAGTATAACCAGCAGATTGAGCAGCAGGTAAATTCTCCGGTAACCGCAGTGGGTACGTCCGGAGATGACAGAGATGTACATTTCGAAGAGGCAGGTAAATTTATCATAGAGAAAGAGAAGGCTTCTATTGGAATGCTGCAGAGAATGTTTAAGATCGGTTTCAACAGAGCGGCAAGAATTATGGATCAGCTCTGTGATGCAGGAGTAGTGGGACCGGAAGAAGGAACGAAACCGAGAAAAGTTCTGATGTCTATGGAGGAGTTTCAGGATTATCTGGAAAACCAGTAAGTGAGGACTGTATATGAAATGTCCCAAATGTCATAAAGAGGTGGAGAAAGGTTCCCTGTATTGTCCCTATTGTCTTTCAGAGATACCCTGGGTGAGAGAATTTGACACAGTGGAAACTCTGATGAAAAAGAAACAGCAGAACCGTTCATCTGAAAAAAAACATAAATCGAAAATTATTAAATATTTCGGAAGGCGGAAGAGAAAAAAGCTGAAATTTAGCAAAAAGCAGCTTCTGTGTCTGTTTCTGTGTGCATTAATACTGACAGGTTTCTTTTGTTATTTGCAGTTAAATACTTTTTCAGCTTTGTATTCCAGAGCAAAAAAGCAATATAAACAGCAGAATTATGAAGAGGCACAGAGAATCGCGGAAGATGCCCTTGATAAAAATCCCGAAAACGAAGCTGCAAATCTTCTCCTGGCCAAAAGTATGGAGAAATCAGGTGATATCAGATCTGCCTTTCTTATTCTGCGTCCATTTGTACAGAACAAAACTGCGGGAGCAGAGATTTACAGAGAGTATGTGAAGCTTCTTACACAGGCAGGAAAGACTGAAGAGGTCAGGAGTGTCCTGAAATCTGCAGACATAGAAATACAGAATGCCTGTGCGGAATATATCTGCGAAACACCTGTGGCGAATCTTGAATCCGGAACTTATACTGTGGCACAAACCCTGGAACTGAAGGGAAACTGCTCAAAGATTTATTATACTGTGGATGGCACTACGCCTGACAGAGATAGTATGGTATATACAGGTCCTGTTATACTGGGTGAAGGAATGACCGAGATAAAGGCGTTTGGCGTAAATGATAAGGGCATTGAGAGTGATATTATCAGCAGAAAGTATGTGATTGTTTTAAGTACGCCGAAAGCACCCAGAGTAATACCCAAATCAGGAGATTATAATAAGCAGACAGAGATTAAGATTACTGTACCGGATGGATGTAAGGCATACTATGCTTTTGATTCCGAGCCGGATCTTAACAGTACTGTTTATGAACAGCCGATCTCCATGCCTGCCGGATATCACAAACTGAATGTGATTCTTGTTGCAGCAAACGGAAAGACAAGTAAAATGACTACCATGGAATATTATCTGCAATATTAACAGATATTGAGAAATGTCTTTGGTGATGCAGACGCCTTGCATAAGGGTGGATTGCTGAAACGGAATCGTTATATGAGAACAATGAAAAGGAAAATGAAGCATGGAAATCCGTATTATTACAGTTGGAAAGATCAAAGAAAAATATTTGTGTGACGGAATCGCAGAGTACGCCAAACGGCTGAGCAGATACTGCAGGCTGACTTTTTGCCAGGTGGCAGATGAGAAAACACCGGACAGGGCATCTGAAGCACTGAATACCCAGATCAAAGATACAGAAGGGGAACGACTGATGAAGCATATCCGGGAACAGGATTACGTGATCGCACTGGCGATTGACGGAAAGATGGTGGATTCGGTGGAACTTTCTCAAAAGATTGAGAAACTGGGCGTTTCCGGTGTCAGTTCCATTACTTTTGTAATCGGTGGTTCTCTGGGATTAAGTGATAAGGTTCTGAGGCGGGCGGATTATAAGCTGAGTTTTTCAAAGATGACTTTTCCGCATCAGCTAATGCAGATGATCCTTTTGGAACAGATATACAGAAGTTACCGCATTATGAATCATGAACCTTATCATAAATAAATGTCTGAACTGCCTCAAACGCATTATTTAACCGAATCAGGTAAGTCCTCAGCGGAGGCTGTGAATATCCACCTGACGGGAATTGACATAAGAAAGAAGATAAATATACATGAATACAGAAAAATTTGAAGAATTTATTTCCGGATATCCGATTTATGAATACCGTGTACTCGACACGAAGGATATTGGGATACAGGAACGTGTGCGTACCATATGTCGGGAGGAATGTGAGCGTTATGATTCTACCTGGGCCTGTCCTCCGGCAGTAGGAACCTTACAGGAATGTGAGAAAAAAATAAAAAGTTACCCTCAGGCTGTTTTCTTTTCCAGCGTGGCGGAAGTTTCGGATATTATGAATATGGAAGAAATGCTTTCAACAAGACGGGCACATGAGGACCTGACCACAGAGGTGGGGAAATATCTGAACAAAGAAGGATACGAAACATATATTTTATCTACGGAATCCTGTGATATTTGTGAGAAATGTGCATATAAAGAAGGAAAGCCCTGCCGTTATCCTGACCGGATGCATCCCTGTCTGGAGAGTCATGGAGTGGTGGTAAATGAGATTGTAGAGCGTGAGTCCATGGAATATAATCTGGGTGGCAATACAATTTTATGGTTTTCAATGGTACTGTTTCGTTAGCAGGATATTTTTGTGATAACAGGTCATCTGGCAATTTTATCCGGAATTGCCATAAATACAGTTCCTCCGGCATAGACTGATATTAAAAGCCGGAGGGATTTTTTTATGAAAAAAACAGAACGGTGGAAGGAGCAGATGGTATCTGCATTAGAGATTCCGGCTGATCTGGCGTATAGTGAAACGATTATTACCATGACGGGTTCCATGGAACTTCTGATTGAGAATTACAGATCTATTTCCAGATATACTCCTTCTGAAATAGTGGTTCTGTCTCTTCGGGGAAAGGTCACCGTCTGCGGAAAAAACCTGGAGATTCTCTGGTATACTTCCAGTGCGATGAAGATCAGGGGAGACATTTTCTCTGTCTGTCCGCAGAAATATATGAAATGAACAGGATTCTGGATCTGATATATGGTTATGTGGAGATTCTGGTGCAGGGAGAAAATCCGGAACGGTTTCTGAATCTCTGCAAAAACAGAAAAATATATATGGAAAAAATCCGTTACACAGATGATGATCGGCTTACTGCGCAGATAAGAGCGACTGATTTCCGACGGTTAGGACCGATCAGGAGAAAAACAGGTGTATATATCCGGATCATACAGAAACAGGGAATGCCATTCTTTTTTTTCAGAAACAGAAAAAGAAAGGCTTTTTTTGCAGGACTTCTGTTGGCTGGTGTGCTGATATTTGTGATGACAGGAAGAATCTGGAATATTCATATAGAAGGGAATGTCAGAAACAGTACGGAAACCATCCTTGATTTTCTGAAGGAACAGGGAGTATCCCATGGTATGTCAAAGAAAAAGGTGGATTGTTCTGAAATTGCAGCTTCTGTAAGACGAAAGTTTTCGCAGGTTACCTGGGTATCTGCCAGAATAGAAGGAACCCGGCTGCTCCTTGAGATCAGGGAGGGAATTTCCCGGAAAAATATAAAAGAAGACACGGCAGCCTGTGATCTGACAGCGGATAAAGCAGGCGTGATAACAGAAATGGTAGTCCGGTCGGGTGTACCGGTAAAAAAGCCTGGAGATATATGCAAAAAGGGGGATTTGCTTGTATCAGGTGAACTGCACATTATGAATGACAGCCAGGAGATCGTGCGGAAGGAATATGTGCATGCAGATGCGGATATTTACATTTCCAGGAAGATTTCGTATTATCAGGAATTTCCCATGAAATATCAGGCAGAAGAATCTGTGGGAAAGGTAAGAAAAGGGGTGTATCTCCGGTTTGGATGTTTTTATCTGGGACTTTACAGAACAGCAGGGCAGAATCAGTGGTGCATGATGGAAGAATATCCTCTGCGCATTACAGAGAACTTTGTACTTCCGGTATGGTTTGGAAAGACTAAAATGAGAGAGTACAGAAAGACTGAAAAATTGTATACTGAAAAAGAAGCAGTCCGGGAAGCAGGCAGGATATTCCGGATATATGAAAAAAAACTGCTTGAAAGCGGTACAAAAATAACAGAAAATCATGTAAGAACTGATATAACAGGACAGTCCTGTGTCACAAAAGGAACTCTGCAGATTGTACAAAAGGTGGGAAAAAACAGGGTGATACTGACGGAAAATGAATGATAACAGGAAAATATGTATTTAAAAAGTTGTGAGGAGGTGTTACAATAGACACATCTGGTCTTGCTGACCGGACGACAAAGCTGTTTTCTGGTTAAATGGCCGGATGACCATGGAGAAATACAGCAGACTATGAACAGGAAAGGACATCACAGGATGGCTGGTAACATTATTGAATTACACACAGAAGTGCCTGCAGATCTGGAATCAAATGTATTCGGACAGTTTGACGAGCATCTTAAACTGATCGAAAGAACGCTGAATGTAACGGTGATATCCAGAGATGGGATCCTTAAGATACTTGGAGGAGAACAGGGAGCATCTTCTGCGAAGAAATTAATAGAAGAGCTTGTAGTTCTTGCAAAGAGAGGCAATACCATTACAAAGCAGAATGTAAATTATGCTCTTTCGCTTGCAATGGAACAGAGAAATGAAGTTCTCTCAGAGATAGATAAAGATTTTATATGTAACACGATACAGGGCAGGCCCATAAAACCTAAAACTCTCGGACAGAAAGAATACGTGGAACAGATCCGTAAGAAGATGATCGTATTTGGAGTAGGACCTGCAGGTACAGGTAAGACGTATCTGGCCATGGCAATGGCTGTGACGGCATTCCGCAATGAGGAGGTAAGCAGGATTATCCTGACACGTCCTGCAATTGAAGCAGGGGAGAAGCTTGGATTTCTTCCGGGAGATCTTCAGAGTAAGGTTGATCCTTATCTGAGACCGCTTTATGATGCACTGTATCAGATCATGGGAGCAGACAGCTTCGCAAAGAACATGGAACGTGGTCTGATCGAGGTGGCTCCTCTGGCATACATGCGTGGACGTACACTGGATAATGCGTTTATCATTCTTGATGAGGCGCAGAATACCACTCCCGCACAGATGAAGATGTTTCTGACGCGTATCGGATTTGGATCAAAAGTTATTATCACAGGAGATGCTTCTCAGAAAGACCTTCCACGAGATGCCACATCCGGACTTGATGTGGCAATGAAAGTACTGAAGAAAATAGATGATATTGGTTTCTGCCAGCTTACCAGCAAGGATGTTGTCCGTCATCCTCTGGTACAGCAGATCGTACAGGCTTATGATGCTTATGAAAAGAAACAGAAGCCTGAAAGACCGGTAAGACGCAGAAGCGGAGGGAATGAACGATGAATATGCAGATTGATTATGAAACAGAGCGTGAACTGGGAATCGATTATGAAACTCTGGCTGTTAAAGTCGCAGATAAAGTTCTTGAGATGGAGAATTGCCCTTATGATGCGCAGGTAAATCTGGTGCTTACAGATAATGAAGAAATCGAGAGAGTCAATACAGAATTTCGCGATATCGCAAGACCTACAGATGTTTTATCCTTCCCTATGATCCCTTTTGAGACACCTGCGGGATATGACATTGTGGAAGAAGATGAATCTTATTTTGACCTGGATACAGATGAGCTTCTTCTGGGAGATATTATGATTTCGGTGGACAAGGTGTTTGCACAGGCCGAGGAATATGGGCACAGTGTGACAAGAGAATTTTGTTTCCTGGTTGCGCACAGTATGCTGCATCTGCTCGGATATGATCATATGACACCTGAGGAAGCAGCAGTTATGGAAGCTAAACAGGCAAAAGCACTGGATGAACTTGGGATCACCCGCTGATTCGTAATTGTGAAAATATTATAGCATGGACAGTTACGAAAAATATATTTATACGGAGTAATAGAAAGATGAATTACCGGGAAAGACTTAAAGATAAAAAACGAATTGTAATTAAAATCGGTTCTTCTTCCCTGACCCATTCTGAGACAGGAAGACTGAATCTTCGCAAGCTGGAAGTACTGGCAAGAGAACTCAGCGACCTGCGCAATCAGGGAAAGGATGTTATACTGGTTTCTTCAGGAGCGGTAGCAACAGGAGTTGCGGCACTTGGACTGGAGGAGAAACCGACAGAATTGAAGAGAAAACAGGCATGTGCGGCAGTTGGACAGGCAAGACTGATGATGATCTATCAGAAACTTTTCTCTGAATATAATCAGCCTTCTGCGCAGATTCTGATGACCAAGAATACTATGGTGAATAACATCAACAGAAAGAATGCACAGAACACCTTTAATGAACTGCTCGGTCTGGGAGTGATTCCTATTGTAAATGAGAATGACTCCATTTCTACATATGAGCTTCAGAATTTGGAGAAGTTCGGAGATAATGATACATTATCAGCAGTGGTTGCCGCTCTTGTACAGGCAGATCTTCTGATCCTGTTATCAGATATTGACGGACTTTTTACAGACGATCCAAACACCAATCCTGATGCAAAGTTTATTGATGTAGTAGAGAGTCTGGATGATGAACTGCTCGATATGGGAAAAGGTACTTCCGGAAGCAAGGTAGGGACAGGCGGAATGGCTACGAAACTGACTGCTGCCCAGATCGCATCTGCCACAGGAGTAGATATGGTGATCGCAAACGGATCTGATTTTCATGTGATCCATAAAATCACAGAAGGGCGTAACTACGGTACCTTGTTTGTCAGCCAGCCCAAGGAGGAAGTCTATCTGATCGATATCATTGACAGACTGTTGTGATGGCAGAAATTTACTGATACTGCCCCGAAAGAAGAGAACAGGAGGAAACATTATGGAAGTTGAAAAAATTGACCGTATTAATGCACTTGCACATAAGGCCAAAAGTGTAGGGCTTACTGAAGAAGAGAAAAAAGAGAGAGAACTGCTGCGCAAAGAATATATCGCATCTGTTCGTATGAACCTCCGTGCTCAGCTGGACAATATGGATGTTCAGCAGGAAGACGGAACAATCATTAATCTGGGTGAGAGATATGGAATCAAAAAAAGACATTAGAAAGAAAATTTTTGCAGAGAGAAAGCTGCGCACAGATGAACAGATCAGGGCAATGAGTCTTGCGATTACTGACAGAGTGACCGCACTTCCTGCGTTCAAAAATGCCGGCCGCATTCTGGTATATGCAGATTACAATCATGAGGTTGTCACAGAGTATCTTATAAAAGAAGCATGGAAAGTCGGTAAGGAGGTTGCGGTTCCTAAGGTTGTGGGAAAAGATATGATATTTTATAAACTGACAGACTTTTCTCAGTTGGAACCCGGATATTTTGGGATTCCCGAACCGGCGTCGGGAGAAATCGTTGACTGGCCAAAGGCTCTTATGATCATGCCAGGGGTGGCTTTTGACAGAGCAAACCACAGAGTTGGATACGGCGGAGGCTTCTATGACCGTTATCTCGAGAAACATCCGCAGCTTGAGAGAGTTGCCATTGCATTTTCTTTTCAGATATTGCCAGAGGTTCCCACAGAACCTACTGATATCTGCCCGCAGATCATAGTGACAGAAGAGGAGATATGCTATCTTACTGACTGAAAGGGGAACTGGACATGAACGAAATGCTGAATCGCCTTGGCATGAATGCAAAGGCAGCCGAAACGGAAATGAGAAATCTTTCCACAAACAAAAAGAATGAAGTGCTTCTTGCAGTAGCAGACAGACTGGTAAGAGATGCGCAGACACTGATCAGTGCCAATGCACTGGATGTAGAAGCAGGAAAACGAAACCATATGCCTGAAGGACTGATCGACAGACTTATGCTTACTAAGAGCAGGATTGAGGGAATGGCAGAGGGATTACGTCAGGTAGCGGCTCTGGATGATCCTGTCGGAGAGATATTGGGGATGAAGAAGCGTCCAAACGGACTGCTGATCGGACAGAAAAGAGTACCTCTTGGCGTTATTGGGATTATTTATGAAGCAAGACCAAACGTAACCGCAGATGCATTTGCTTTGTGCTTTAAGACCGGTAATGTGGTTATCCTGAAAGGCGGAAGTGATGCGATCCATTCCAATGAAGCGATTGTAAACTGCATCAGAGAAACTCTGAAAGAATATGATGTGGAGGAGAATGCAATCCAGCTGATTTCCGATACATCCAGAGAAACAGCAGCAGAATTTATGAAAATGAATCAGTATGTGGATGTACTTATCCCACGGGGCGGCAGAGGACTGATCAAAGCTGTGGTAGAACAGAGTACGATTCCTGTTATTGAGACAGGTACAGGTAACTGTCATATATATGTGGATGAAACCGCTGATCTGCAGATGGCGGCAGATATTATCATGAATGCCAAGACTCAGAGAGTAGGTGTCTGCAATGCCTGCGAATCTGTTCTTGTACATAAGGATGTGAAAGATGCCCTTCTTCCTGTTCTCGCGAAACGTCTTCAGGAGAAACATGTAGAGATCCGCGCAGATCAGGCTGCTTATGAACTGATTCCTGGAGCTGTACATGCAACAGAGGAGGACTGGGGAAAAGAATATCTGGACTATATACTTTCTGTCAAAGTGGTTTCTTCTGTTGAGGAAGCGATTGCACATATCAATAAATATAATACGAAGCATTCGGAAGCAATCATTACCAACAATTATGAACATTCACAGAAATTTCTGGAAGAGGTGGATGCAGCCGCTGTTTATGTGAATGCATCTACCAGATTTACAGATGGGTTTGAATTCGGCTTTGGGGCGGAAATCGGTATCAGTACACAGAAACTGCATGCCAGAGGCCCGATGGGACTGCTGGCTCTGACCACAACAAAGTATATTATTTATGGAAACGGACAAGTTCGCCCGTAAATTTGATTTTTTCTGAGAGATGTGCTATACTGCTCTCAGATTTTGGATTACTGGCTGTGCCAGCAGCAAACTTGATTAGAACTCATCCATGGGAGGATATAAAATGAGGAAAAAACAGCTTTTTGCATTATTAATGGCAGGTGCATTATCTGTGGGTATGGCACCGACAGCCGCATTTGCGGCAGAAGATACCGCAGTTGAGGAAACTTCAGGAGAACTTGAAACAACAGATACAGAAACACCTGCGGAAGATACTGCAATGGAACCTGCCGGAGAAACACCTGCAGAAGAACCTTCAGAGACACCTGCAGCAGAAGAACCGGCTTCAGAGGAGCCTGCCGGAGAATCACCTGAAGCAGAGCCCACAGAGGCACCTGCAGCAGAGAAAACAGATGGGGCAGCTATTGTAGTCGGAGAAAACACTTATGGAACACTTGCAGAAGCATTTGCAGCAATTGCTGACAGTGCAGATATGAGTGGAACACCTGACTATATCAAAGTAAAAGGTGATATTGAGATCAATGCTTCCATTGATGTTCCGGCTAATAAGAATATTATGCTTGTTGCAGCAGAGGATACCACTATCAAACGTGCGGCAGGATTTACAGGCAGTATGTTTACTGTAAGCGGCGGCTCTCTGCAGATGGCCGGAGGTTCTGTAACTGATGCAAATGGAACTGCTTTAGGATCCGGCAGTTTAACTGTTGACGGATCCGGCGATGGCGTTACCGGTTCTGTCGTGGAAGTATCAGGCGGCAACTATGCGCTGACCGACGGGGCAACTCTTACAGGAAATAACACAACAGGAGATGGTGCTGCAATCAATAATGCAGCAGGTGCAAATGTGTATATTCTGGGAGGTACAATTACCGGAAATACTACAACAGGCAATGGCGGTGCGATCAATAACGCAGCAGGTGCAAACGTATATCTTCAGGGCGGCACGATCACAGCAAACTCTGCTGCAGCAGGCGGTGCCATTTACAGTGAAGGAACTGTAAATATCAAAGGAACAGTAAGTGTTACCGGAAATACAGTTACCAATTCTTTCCCGGAGGCTACAAGCAACCTTGTACTTGACAAAGAAGGTGTGATCAATGTAACCGGTGCTGTTACAGATTCTGCGATCGGAGTTGCTGTTCAGGAAGCAGAAGCAGGCCGAACTGTAGTAAAACTGGACGATAATGTTACTGATGTGAAGCTGGCAGATGTTCTTTCTCAGATTACATATGAGGGAGACTCCAGCCTGAAAC
Source organism: Blautia wexlerae (assembly GCF_013300825.1). Classification (GTDB taxonomy): domain Bacteria; phylum Bacillota; class Clostridia; order Lachnospirales; family Lachnospiraceae; genus Blautia_A; species Blautia_A wexlerae_B. The sequence continues at coordinate 16,492 of NZ_JAAIMY010000010.1, read as the reverse complement.
TTGGCGAGGATGGAAAACTGTCCGGCACAGCAGAACCGAGTGCTACACCGACTCCTGCGGAAGCGAAGCTCAAAGTTACAGGAAAAGAATGCAAGTGGTCCGGAAACAGTACTGTTAAAATTAAATTTCAGTCTAATGTAAAAGGTACTTATTATATCGACTGGGTAAAACGTGGTGAGAAGGCACCGACAATCGATACTTCTATGGTGGGAGCTCCGATTGATGCTGATACCAATGTGACAGCAAAGGTAACAGATCTCCCTGATTATGATGTTGATATTTATGTATGTGTAGTAAGTGATAAGGATAAGAGTAATTATGGTTCTGTAATGTTCCAGCCTGAGTCAAAAGAACGTCCTGTTACACCTACACCGTCTCATACTGCGGTTGTACCGAATGTAAATGAGAGCGTTGTACAGGGATTTGAGAATGCTCTTGTATTCTATCCAAATACATTCTATGATTTCAAGGTAATTGGAGCAGGTACACAGAACAGTAACCCTGGTGAGGGAGATGTAAGATGGGTTCCGGCAGGATGGAGCATGTCTTCTAATCCGTCATCCTGGAATACATCCTGGAAGATTGGCGCAAAGAGTGGTATTTATACAGATACAGAGAAAGCGTATACAATCTATATCAGATATGACAAACAGGTATACAGCGGTAATGACTGGCAGAGCACAGATGCTTCTGAAGTTCTGTCCTATCAGTTCAAGGCAGCACCTCTGTCACCGACAGCAACCACAACACCGGGAGCAAACGGTACAAGTGGTGACGGAACAGGTTCAGGTGATGGAACTACAACAGACGGAGGAACTACAGATGTAACTCCGACAACCTATGCAGACGGAACAAATGGAACAGCGAGATCAGCGGTATCCACAGGTGACGAATCACCGATCGGAACAATGCTGGCTCTGGCAGCAGCTTCTGTTCTGGCAGGTGGTTATGTACTTATCAGAAGACGTAAAAAAGAAATGTAATCTGACAGATAAAACGTATCCAAATAATATAATTCAGATTTTTTAAAGAGACAGGTCTTATGGCCTGTCTCTTTTCATATATATAAATGAGATACCTTTTGACTCTGATATCATAAGGTGAAAAAACAGGAAAAAAGGAGGATACGATGTATGTCAGCAGAAAAGATGGGAACTTATGAAAAAATATATTTCGCAATGTGGGAAATGGGACAGAGGTATGGAAATTTTGTTCAATTCAGAGTGATAGGGAGAAGCCATGATGACAGAATGATCCCAATGCTGGAAATCGGAAGAGGAGATGCCTGTATTTTTTGTCTGAGCGGAGTGGAGAGCGGAGATGGAAAACTTCCGGAATATCTTTTGTCGATTGCAAAAGAATATTGTAAGTCTTATGAAAACAACTGGATCATCGGAGACAGTTATGAAGTCCGAAAACTTCTTGACAGGGTTCGTATCTGTGTGATACCGATGCTGAATCCGGACAGCTATGAGATATGTGAGTATGGATATGGTGCCATACACAATCCTATACACAGACAGATGCTGAAAATGCAGGACAAACCTGTAGAAGAATACGAATGTAATGCCAGGGGGATTGATCTGCGCAGAAATTTTCCCACACATTATTATCAGCGGAAGAAAATGAATCAGGAACCGGCCAGTGAAAATGAGACTCGTTCCCTGATCAGTATTTTTCAGGAGTATTCAAGTCTTGGCCTTCTTACGTTCAGCTATTCCAGAGGAAAGATTATTTACTGCAGACAGGAAAAAGGCTTTGCCTATAATCAGAGAAATTACAGACTTGCAAGGCATTTACAGAAGTGTTCCGGCTATCGTCTGGAAAAAGGAATTGCAGGTGGTACAAAAGTCAGGAAATCCGGGGACAAACCTGATATGGGTTCTCCGGAACAGTTTTATGCGGAAGTAATCCGCCAGCCTTCTCTGGCAATTGAGATTCCGGAATACCGTAAAGACGATACGGAAGAACTGGGTCTGATCCCACTTGAATATCTCTATTCTTTAAACAGTGGTATACTGGCAAATGCATAGTGCTATACGTTTAAAGAGAAAAAACGTTGTAAAAATAAAGATTAGCGTTTGACATAAAGCCATAGATTCTGTATGATAAAAAGAGTGCCCCGAAATGTTGTAAACAGAAAGATGAGGAATCAATAGTGAATAATAATACACAAGAAAGTAAAATACAGTTAGAATATATCAACAAATGTACAGAGCTTGTGAAGGGAAAATATGAGAAAGAGCCAGCTTTCTTTATTCAGAATGCAGGCTGCCAGATGAATTCCCTGCAGACGGAGACAGTAGCTGGTATCGTGAAACGTATGGGCTATAATGAAGTATCCAGAGAAGAAGACGCAGATGTTGTAATCTATAATACCTGCACAGTCCGGGAGAATGCGAACCTGAAGATTTATGGCCATCTGGGACATTTAAAGAGTATCAAGAAAAAGAAGCCGGATCTGAAAATCGTTTTATTCGGCTGCATGATGCAGGAGCCCGAAGTAATTGAGAAAATCCACAAGGAGTACTCTTTTGTGGATCTGGTTTTTGGTACCCATAACTTCCATAAGTTTCCGGAGCTTTTCTACAGAAGCTTAAATACAGAAGGACAGATCATCGATGTCTGGAAGGAATCTGATGAGATTGTAGAGGGTATGCCTGCTGACCGTAAATATTCCTTTAAGACGGGTGTCAATATTATGTTTGGCTGCAATAATTTCTGCAGCTACTGTATTGTGCCGTATGTAAGAGGAAGAGAAAAGAGCCGCGAACCGGAAGCAATCATAGAAGAAATCAAAGGACTGGTAGCTGACGGTGTAACGGAAGTTATGCTTCTGGGACAAAATGTTAATTCCTATGGCAAGACACTGGAACATCCGGTTACTTTTGCACAGCTTCTGAGACAGGTGGAAGCAATTGAGGGATTAAAGAGAATCCGTTTTATGACTTCCCATCCTAAGGATCTGTCTGATGAGCTGATCCGGACAATGGCAGAGAGCAAGAAAGTGTGCCATCACCTTCACCTTCCCATGCAGTCCGGAAGCAGCCGAATCTTAAAGATCATGAACCGCCGTTATGACAAAGAAAAGTATCTGGAGCTTGTAGACAAGATCCGTAATGCCGTACCGGATATTTCCCTTACTACAGATATCATTGTAGGTTTTCCGGGAGAAACGGAAGAGGATTTCCAGGATACTCTGGACGTTGTGGAAAAATGCGATTTTGATTCTGCGTTTACCTTTATTTATTCCAAAAGAAGCGGCACACCTGCTGCCAAAATGGAGAATCAGGTACCTGAGGATGTGGTAAAAGACCGTTTTGACCGTCTTCTGGCTCTGGTTCAGGAAAAAGGCCGAAAGGCTTCTTCCCGTTTCGAGGGAACTGTTCAGGAGATCCTTGTAGAGGAAGAAAGCAGAGAAAAAGGTATCTTTACAGGAAGAACAGAATATAACCTTCTGGTCCATTTCCCGGGATGTCAGGATCTGATCGGTAAATATGTAAAAGTAAAACTGGATACCTGCAAGGGATTCTATTATTTCGGAAGCCTTGCAGAATAAAAATATTGAAAAATACTAACTGTTTACGAACAGTAATATAAAGGACTTCTACAGAAGCCCATATCAATTTGGATATAAAGGGTGGAAGATAAAAGTGAAACAAAATAAATACGAAATAGATATGTGTAACGGAACCATCATGGACAAGCTGATTTCCTTTTCACTGCCGCTGATGCTGTCCGGAATCCTGCAGCTGATGTTTAATGCTGTGGATATCATAGTGGTGGGAAGATTTAGCGGAAGTCAGGCACTTGCAGCCGTAGGCTCAACCACAGCACTGATCAATGTGTTTACCAATCTGTTTATTGGTATCTCACTTGGTGCGAATGTACTTGCTGCCCGGTTCTATGCGGCAGGAAAAGACCGGGAAATGTCAGATACCGTTCATACGGCTGTAACTCTTGCACTGGTAAGCGGTATCGTCATGGCATTTATGGGACTGATTTTTTCCAGATGGGCTCTGGAACTGATGGGTACCCCGGATGATGTGATCGGACAGTCTGCACTGTATATGAAAATCTATTTTCTGGGTATGCCGTTTTTTATGCTTTATAATTATGGAGCTGCGATTCTGCGGGCTGTAGGAGATACGAAACGTCCACTGATCTTTCTGGTTATTTCCGGTGTTGTAAATGCAGTACTGAATCTGATCCTCGTGATCATGTTTCATATGGATGTGGCGGGCGTAGCCATTGCTACTGTGATCTCCCAGTTAATTTCCTGCATTCTGGTACTTAGATGTCTGCGTACATCAAAAACCAGCTACCAGCTTCATTTTGGAAAATTAAGGATCAATACTGTTTATTTAAAACAGATTTTCCAGGTTGGGATTCCGGCCGGGATCCAGAGCACAGTCATTAATCTGTCAAATGCTCTGCTTCAGTCCTCGGTTAACTCCTTTGGATCGACCGCCATGGCAGGGTATACGGCGGCCAATAATATTTTCGGTTTTCTGTATGTGGCGGTGAACTCTGTCACACAGGCATGTATGAGCTTTACCAGTCAGAACTATGGTGTGCATAAATTTAAACGTATGGATAAGGTTCTGGTCGACTGTCTTATTATTTCCGTAGTTACCTCCTTTTTCCTTGGATGCGGTGCATATTTCTTCGGTTCTGAGATCCTTAAGATTTATACTGCCGATCCGGAAGTGATCCGCTGCGGACTGGAAATCCTGTCTTACACTACCGTACCTTATTTTCTCTGCGGGATTATGGATCTGTTTCCGGGTGCCCTGCGTGGAATGGGACATTCCGGCGTTCCAATGATCCTGTCAGTGATTGGAACAGTAGGAACCAGGATCGTATGGATCTTTGGAATATTCCCACATCACAGATCACTGGCTGTTCTGTTTATTTCCTATCCTGCATCCTGGATGCTGACGATCATTATGCAGGTCATCTGTTTCTATTTCGTCAGAAGAAAAGTGCATAGAGTATAGGTCTTTGAGCTTTTGCGAAAAATAATTACCGGCAGAATATTACCGGCGGTTATTTTCTGTGAGAGCTCTTTTTTGTATTACTGCTGCTTACTCTGTTCACGGTAATCTTTTTGTTTCCGATATGAAAAAACAGTATTGACAAATACCCCATAAGGGTATATAGTGACTACTGTAAAGATACCCCGTAAGGGTATTTTGAAATCGTTATATGTTTCAGAAATTTATATAAAACAGAGCTTATTTATAAAAATCAGAAGGAGGATTTCCCCTATGGCAGATACACAGGAGAAAAAAGTCTGTCCCTGTTGCACAAAACACACAATGCGTTCTGAGGAGGAGAGAAAGAAGCTGATCAATCGTCTTAAACGTGTGGAAGGACAAATCCGAGGGATTATCGGTATGCTGGAGAATGACGCATACTGCAATGATATCCTGATTCAGTCCGCAGCAGTTAACGCAGCAGTGAATGCATTTAACAAAGAGCTGCTTGCCAGCCACATCCGCAACTGTGTGGCAAGAGATATCCGCGAGGGCAAAGATGAGACGATCGATGAGCTGGTGTCTACTTTGCAGAAACTGATGAAGTGAAAGCTGTGTGTTCAGACTGTTATAGCATCAGAGTACAGCAGAATAAAGATCCGGAAACTGCAAAGCAGCAGAGCAGTGGATATCAGGTAATAGACAACAAGTCGTAAGGAGGAATAGAAATGGAACAATACAATGTAACCGGAATGAGCTGTGCGGCCTGCAGCAGCAGAGTGGAGAAGGCCGTATCCAGGGTTCCGGGTGTGACATCCTGTTCGGTCAGTCTGCTGACCAATTCCATGGGAGTAGAGGGAACTGCCGGTGCAGGTGCGATCATCAAGGCAGTACAGGATGCAGGTTATGGAGCATCCTTAAAGGGGACATCCGGAGAACAGATATCTGCTTCTGCGGCAGAGGAGGCACTGGAAGACCATGAAACACCGGCACTGAAACGAAGGCTGATCGCATCTGTAGGCTTTTTGCTTGTGCTGATGTATTTTTCCATGGGACATATGATGTGGGGCTGGCCTCTTCCGGCATGGTTTAATGATAATCATATTGCCATGGGACTGGTGCAGCTTCTTCTCGCCGGAATCATAATGGTCATTAACCAGAAATTTTTTATCAGCGGCTTTAAGAGTCTGTGGCATCGTGCACCAAATATGGATACCCTTGTAGCACTTGGTTCCATGGCATCCTTTTTGTGGAGTGTTTATGTACTTTTTGCAATGACAAGGGCACAGGTGGACGGAGATTCTGCAGCAGTTATGAATTACATGATGGAGTTCTATTTTGAATCTGCAGCCATGATCCTTACCCTGATCACAGTTGGAAAAATGCTGGAAGCACGTTCTAAGGGAAAGACAACGGATGCACTGAAAGGTCTGATGAAGCTGGCACCTAAGACAGCAGTTGTTGTCCGGGATGGACAGGAAGCTACAGTGCCCATCGAACAGGTCCGAAAAGGTGATGTTTTTGTGGTACGTCCCGGTGAGAACATTCCGGTGGACGGAGTGGTCCTTGAGGGAAACAGTGCTGTCAATGAGGCGGCACTTACAGGGGAGAGTATTCCTGTTGACAAGAATCCGGGAGATGCAGTCTCTGCTGCAACCGTAAACCAGTCCGGATTTATCAGATGCGAAGCTACCAGGGTAGGCGAGGACACTACTCTTTCCCAGATTATTAAGATGGTCAGTGATGCAGCTGCAACAAAAGCTCCTATTGCCAAAATCGCAGACAGGGTTTCCGGAGTTTTTGTCCCGGCAGTTATCAGTATTGCGGTTGTCACCACCATTGTCTGGCTGCTGGCAGGAAAAGAGTTCGGATATGCACTTGCCAGAGGTATTTCTGTTCTGGTCATCAGCTGTCCCTGTGCCCTTGGGCTTGCCACACCGGTTGCCATTATGGTAGGAAACGGAATGGGGGCCAAAAACGGAATCCTGTTTAAAACAGCAGTATCCCTGGAGGAAGCAGGTAAGATCCAGATCGTTGCATTAGATAAAACAGGAACCATCACAAAAGGTGAACCGCAGGTGACAGATATGGTTCCTGCAAAGGGAATCTCAAAGGAAGAGCTTTTAGGCTATGCCTATGCACTTGAGAAGAAGAGTGAACATCCTCTTGCAAAAGCTATTATTGCCAGAGCAGAGGAGAAAAAAATTGTCTTACAGAAGGTTTCTGATTTTCAGGCTCTTCCTGGAAACGGACTTCGTGCAGTAGTAAATCATGAGATGGTTACAGGCGGAAATATGAAATTTATCAGCAATGAAACCTCTGTATCACCGGAACTGATGAAGCAGGCAGAAAAACTTGCAGGAGAAGGAAAAACACCACTTCTTTTTGCGAAAGGCGGGAAGCTTCTCGGCATGATCGCAGTGGCAGATGTTATAAAAGAAGACAGCCCTCAGGCAATAAAAGAACTGCAGAATATGGGAATCCGGGTAGTAATGCTTACCGGTGATAATGAACGCACAGCAAAAGCGATCGGAGCACAGGCAGGAGTGGACGATGTAATTGCAGGTGTTCTTCCGGATGGCAAGGAAAGTGTGATCCGTTCTCTGAAGGAACAGGGAAAGGTTGCCATGGTGGGAGACGGAATCAATGATGCACCTGCACTTACCAGGGCAGACATCGGAATCGCGATCGGTGCAGGAACAGATGTTGCCATTGATGCGGCAGATGTGGTATTAATGAAGAGCCGGCTCAGTGATGTACCTGCTGCCATACGTTTAAGCCGGGCGACACTGAGAAATATCCATGAGAATCTTTTCTGGGCATTCTTCTACAATGTGATCGGTATTCCACTGGCAGCCGGTGTATGGATCCCGATTTTCGGATGGACACTGAACCCCATGTTTGGTGCAGCTGCCATGAGTCTTTCCAGTTTCTGTGTGGTAACCAATGCACTGAGATTGAATCTCTTTAAGGTACATGATGCTTCCAGAGACAAAAAAATAAAACAGAATGTGACAGAAACCCATTATATTTCAGATAATGCAAAAATGAAAAATGTAACAGAAAACAGAAGTCTGAAAGCAGAGAATACAGATTTTTGCAACAGTGAAATTCATGATCCAAAAGATCAGGAAAATATAAAAGAAAACAAGGAGAATAAAGAAATGACAACAATCACAGTAAACGTAACAGGAATGATGTGTGGACATTGTGAAGCACATGTGACAAAGGCAGTAAAAGAGGCATTTGGAGTGGAAGATGTAGTTTCCTCCCATGAAAAGGGAACCACAGTAATCCATGCTTCGGAGAAACTGGACGAGGATAAGATCCGCGAAGTAATCAAAGAAGCCGGCTATGAAGTAACCGGTATTACACAGGAATAAAAAACAAAAAGGGGATTTTATGGAAAACCAGAATCAGACACCACATAAAAGACGTGTCCGTTATAAAGGAAAATATCCGAAGAAATTTGAAGAGAAATACAAGGAATTACAGCCTGAGAAATATAAAGATACCATTGAACATGTGATTCAGAAAGGAAATACCCCGGCGGGAATGCATATCTCCATTATGGTTAAGGAAATCCTTGATTTTCTTAATATCCAGCCGGGAGAAACCGGATTTGATGCCACATTGGGCTATGGCGGCCATACGAAAGCGATGCTTCAGTGCCTGAATGGCAAGGGCCATATTTATGCGACAGATGTAGACCCTGAGGAATCTGCCAAAACAAAGAAACGTCTGGCAGAGCAGGGATTCGGGGAAGAATTGCTGACAGTAAAGCTTCAGAACTTCTGCACCATTGATGAGATTGCCAAAGAGGTTGGAGGATTTGACTTTATTCTGGCAGATCTCGGCGTTTCCTCCATGCAGATTGATAATCCCAAAAGAGGTTTCTCATTTAAAACAGACGGACCTCTGGATCTGCGCCTGAATCAGGAAACCGGCATCAGTGCAGCCCGGCGTCTGGATACCATTTCCAGAGAAGAGCTTGCGGGAATGCTCTATGAAAATTCCGATGAACCATACTGTGAGGAACTCGCCAAAGCCATTACCGATGAGATCCACAGGGGAAATCATATTGATACTACCACAAAACTGCGTCAGGTAATCGAAAAAACTCTTGATTTTCTTCCTGAAAAGGAAAAGAAAGAGACAATTAAGAAGACCTGCCAGCGAACATTCCAGGCATTGCGTATTGATGTCAACCATGAGTTCGAAGTACTGTATGAATTTATGGAGAAGCTTCCGGATGCTTTGCGTCCGGGCGGACGTGTGGCAATCCTTACCTTTCATTCCGGTGAGGACAAGCTGGTAAAGAAAGCTCTTAAGGCAGGATACAAAGAGGGAATCTACTCTGACTATGCAAAAGATGTGATCCGCCCCTCAGCCAAAGAGTGCACACAGAACCCAAGAGCCCGTTCCACAAAGATGCGCTGGGCTATAAAGGCTGAATAAAGTTCTAATAAATGTTTGTGAATTACTCGGTAACTGAGAGTTACCAGAGCATCTGAAAAAAGGCGGGATACCGCCTTTTTTCAGGGTGCATCCATGACGCCACTACTGTTTGCTCTTTAGAGCTATACAGCTGCTTTTATTATTTCCGGTGTTTTCAGTCCGGTTACGGACAGTTCTTTTGCACTGTCCACTGTAAGAAATCAGATAACACAGGAAAGTATACAAAGTTGCATTATTTTGTAGAATTGCTATGAACTATGAACAATTGACGTATTTTGTAAACAAAAGTATACTATGCTTATTAAAAGAACGAAGGAAAGAAGCCAGGAGATTACACCTGACAACAGAGGAGTAATATAGGGAAAGGAATTGAACGGTATGGCTACTGATGAAGAGCTTTATGGGCAATATCTGAGCGGTGACGAGACAGGACTTGAACTATTGATAAAAAAATACGGCGACCCATTGACCTTATACATCGATGGTTATCTGCATGACGTCCATGAAGCGGAGGACTTAATGATGGAAACCTTTTCCTGGCTGTTTACGAAAAAGCCCCGCATCCGGGATGGATGTTTTAAGGCTTATCTCTATAAAGCAGCGAGGCACATGGCTTTACGCCGCAAAAGCAGACGGCGGATTATCTTCAGTCTTGACGACCTGACCAGAGAACCGGAGGCGCAGACACTGGTGGAGGAGATCGTCCGCACAAAAGAACGGAATCAGATCCTGCATCTCTGCATGGACGAGTTAAATCCAGATTATCGGGAAGCTCTTTATCTGACCTATTTTGAGGGTATGAGCTACCAACAGGCTGCTAAGGTCATGGGGAAAAGCGTGAAGCAGATCACAAATATGGTGTACCGGGGGAAAGCGCGTTTACGCGGATTATTGCAACGGGAGGGTATTACAGATGTTGAAAAATGAGGAACGGATTGCTGAAGTAAAACGGCGTATTGGGGAAAAAGAACGACAGCAGAGACTGCGGCACAGACGGATTGTCTCCGCATTCTGCATAGCGGCATGCCTTGCAGTAATCGTTGGGGTTTCCTTTGTTATGCCAGGTATTGTCGGACAGATTACGCCCGGTACTTCTTCTGGCTTTGAAACGGCAGCAACAATTTTAGGCGGCGGTACTGCGCTGGGATATATGGTGATCGGACTGCTGGCTTTTATTCTCGGCGTTTGCGTGACTATTCTGTGCTTCCGCATCCGCCAGCTGAACAAAGAGGAGCAGACAGAGGAACAAAAGGGGGACAATGGAGATGGAGCTGATCAGTAATCTTTTTCAATTCGCTGTTACCCTGTTGGGCTTTTGTATGAGTGGTATTCGGTATCTGAAAGGTCGAAAACAGACATATTTCCTGCTGACCTGCTTTTACGGCTGCTTTGCCCTTGGCTCTCTTTACTGGACGCTGTATCTGCTTCTGTTTTCTGAAACACCGCAGGTCTTTTATGTGTCAGAGTTTGGCTGGGTAGCCAGCGTGATTTTCCTTTATCTTCTGCAATACACCCTTTCTTCTTCCGGGGAAAGAAGATTTTCGACAGGAAAAGCCCTGATTGCCCCTTTGATCGGCGTTCCGCTTTGTGTATTTTACTGTACTTTTGGGGATGTTCTCTCCAATCTGCTCTGGTGTGGCATGATGATCGTTGTTTCTTATCATTCTATCCGGGGTCTTGCTTATGCGCAGATACAGACGGGAACAGCGTGTAAGATGCGGTATTTCCACATTGGGGTACTGTGCTATGTGGCGGTGGAGTATGTCCTTTGGATCTCCGGCTGCCTGTGGCCGGGCTATTCCATTTCCGCTCCCTATTGCTGGTTTGATCTTCTGCTTACAGGCTGCCTGTTTGCACTGCTGCCAGCCACAGGAAAGGCGGTGCAGGTATGACATATATTGAAAACGTATTTCTTTGCATGGCCTCGCCCCTGCTGATCGCTGCTCTGTGTATGGGAAAGCGGCAGAGAAAATTCTTTCTGTTCTGCTTTGCCGGGATGGGTGTCTGTCTACTTTCCGCATACATCAACACCTTTTTCGCTGCACTTTATAAAGCGGACACCTTTGCAGCTACCACAGAGATCGCCCCGGTGGTGGAAGAAGTGATGAAACTTCTGCCATTGCTCTTTTATCTGCTGATATTTGAGCCGAAAGCGGAGCAGATCAAAAATGCTGCCGTGATCACAGCCCTTTCCTTTGCCACATTTGAAAACATCTGCTATCTAATCCAAAACGGAGCCGGCCATATTTCTTTTATTTTCTTCCGGGGTATTGGGACAGGAGCCATGCATGTGATCTGTGGGGCCATTGTCGGCGGTGGGCTTGCATATGTGTGGCAGAGAATATGGCTGAAGATTGCCGGAACCTGCGGTCTGCTGGGAGCAGCAATCACCTTTCACGCAATTTATAATCTTCTGATCGCCTATGGCGGTGCAGCACAGTATATTGCTTATCTGCTGCCTGTACTGATTCTGGCAGCGGGAAAACTGATCTTCCGCAGTTCAATACAATAATATAACCTGATTTTTCTCTTTTGGGAGCTGTTTCGGCAGCTCTCAAATTTTTTTAAAAAAATTTGATTTTCAGGTGAGAGTTTTTCGCTTTTTTTGTACCTATATAAGTGAAAGACTTTTTAGGACTTTTTTGTGAAAGGAGGATGGAAGGCATGTATGATACAGAAAAGCGTATCGAATTGGTAAAAAAACGAATGCATGAATACCACCGCCGCCAGGAGTGGCGCACAGTCTGCCGGCTGTCTGTTCTGTGTACCCTGTTGTTCCTGTCTCTCGTGGGAACAATGGGGATAATGCAAAGCCAGCCAATAGACATCACGGGAATGTACGGCACAATTCTGCTGCATGAAGACGCAGGCGGTTATGTGTTGTTGGCTGTCATTTCCTTTACTGTGGCAGTCGTGATTACCGCATTATGTATCAAATTCAGAAAAAAAGGACAAAAGAGTCAAGACGCAGAAGATCATGTATAAAGAAAGGAAAGGTGGAAAGCATGAGGAAAAAGTTATTAGCCGGGATTCTGGCACTTGCATTGTGTTCTACAAATATGCCCCCCCAGACCATATTTGCGGAAGAATTTACTTCCGGAAATCAGGATGTAGTGTCTGAGGAAGAAACTCCGGAGATTTTTACCAATGAGGAGCTGGAAGCGGCAGGAGAGACAGATGAGGAACTGTCTGTATTCAGTTCAGACGAGGTTCCAGAATTTAACGATGCCCCCGATGAGGCAATGGCTGCTGCGGAAAATGAACAAGCTGGAGAAATTGTTGATTTAGCTGATAACGATAAGGTTACGAAAGGAGTTTATACTATAAAGTCGGCAGGAAATCACAAATTCACATGTAGACAGGAAACAGGAAATAGAATTGTGGTTGATGGAAGCAATATTTTGGCGGGAGCCAATATCAACATTTATCTTAATAACGTAAATATCAATACATTTGCTGGTCCGGCACTGCAAATAAGGGGAAATGTGGAGGCTGCAGTCACTATCCATTTAACAGGCACAAATAATCTTATAACGAAGTATACATATTCTGCCGGTTTACAGAAAGATAACGAAGCTCCGCTTATAATAAAAACCAATGATTCAGACACTACTGCAGGAATCTTAAATGCTCGTAGTATCGATGGGGATGGCGCTGGAATTGGTGGCGGCTATTACGGCTCCGGCTCTTGCAGTAATATTATTATTGATAGTTGTTCTGTAATTGCTAGTTCTAAGTATGGTGCTGGAATTGGTGGCAGCAAGCAACACGCTGGCAGTAATATTACCATTAATAGTAGTTCTGTAATTGCTAGTTCTACGGATGGTGCCGGAATTGGTGGCGGCGGTTACGGCGCTGGCAGTGGCAGTAATATTACCATTAATAGTAGTTCTGTAACTGCTAGTTCTACGAATGGTGACGGAATTGGTGGCGGCTATGAATATGGAGGTTCTTACAAAAATATTACCATTAATGGCGGCTCGGTAAAAGCCTCTTCTGTATCCGGTTCCCCAACAAACAAAGGGAAAGAGGTTTACTGTTGTACTATTGAAAATCCCGAAAATGCGAACGTAACAATCAAAACTGGAACAGGTTCTAGTGTATGGAATGGGAAGCCTGTAAACCATTCCTCTCTCGACCCTGATGACACTAATCTGTATGTTTGGCTGCCCAAGTTCGAAGGCAATTCTACAAACAGCTATTATAGTATTATACTTAACCCAGAAAACGGTTCAGAATCTCGAATACGGAATTATTCATTCGACACCGTTACCAACACATTTAAAGCTGCTCAAGTTGTTAATGATTTTATATTTAAGTCCCCTGTAAATCCTATTTACGATGGTCAGCCTAAAGAAGCCTCATTAGAGTTTAAATTTAAACCTACACACGAAAATGACAGAACAATCTTATTGAAATATTATAAAGGTAAATACGAAAATATCAAAGATAACATTGATACAATCGAACCGCTCCAAGGTGCTCCTGTAAATGCAGGCACATATACCGTAAAGGCTGAGATAGGGGAAAGTAAATCCTATTTTGAACATAAAGGATTAGTAAGTTCAGAATGGACATTTACTATAAAAAAAGCTTCTGTAGCACCAGGAGTAGATTTTAATAAAACTTCTATATCCGTTCTATGGTCCTGTAAAAAGATCAGCGACATTACCAACCCTTTTCCGGCTGACTGGAAATGGGATAACGATGTTAATCCTGATCAGGAATTACAAGTTGGAAAACCCATTACAGCTACCGCAATTTACAATGGCGACGATAAGGGGAATTACGAAAAAGAATCTATTACTTACACAATCACCAGAAGTCAATGCACGCACGAACACACCGCCGGACGTTATTACTCCTCTCCATCCTGTACTTCCAGCGGATATAGCGGAGATACCTACTGCACAGACTGTAATGAAACACTTTCCTATGGTTATACCATTTCCGCATACGGCCATGACTATGACAACGGCGTTATCACTACAGAACCAACTACAGAAACTGACGGAATCATAACTTACACCTGTAAACGATGCAGACATCAGGATACAAAAAATCTCGGAAAACTTGGTGACGGGGAACCTTACATTGAGGGAAGTTTCCAGAAGAAAAGCTGGGATACTGTTAATGATCTGATCAAGACATCCAAAGAAAAAGATACCATCTCCATTATCATGAATGGTGCCAGGACACTTCCTGTTTCCGTTTTATCCGGGATAAAAGGAAAAGATATTTCCCTGAATCTTGATATGGAGAATGGTTTCATCTGGAAGATTAACGGTACTTCCATTACAGCAGAAACACCTGCAGATACTGATCTTTCTGTTACAAACACAGCAGAATATATCCCGGCAGCATTATACAGCCTGATTTACACAAACCAGAATGATTTCGGTTTCCATCTTGGAAGAAACGGAACTTTTGATTTTCCGGCTGTGCTTTCTGTAAAAGCAGATGCCTCCTGTGCAGGACTTATGGCAAATCTGTTCTGGTATGATGTTGAGAATGGGGTTCTGCAGTGTATCCAGACTGTAACTGTAGGCGGTGCATTTGAGGATAGCATTCCATATGCTGACTTTACCCTTTCCAAAGGACAGGATTATTTCATAGCATTTGGTACAGAATCCCTCAATGGCAGAGTTATTCACACAGACGGAAGTATCACAGATGAAAACGGTGCATACCTGCGACCTGCCGACACCAAGATTTCCAGCTACTCCATTGACAGAAATAAATTAACTGTCAAACTTTCCAAAGGATGTGCAGGTGCTCAGGGTTATGACTTCGTGATCAGCAAGAAATCAAACATGCTTCAGACCGGAAAGTTCAGCAAAAAAGTTTCCTCAACCGGAAAGCCACAGGCATCTTTCAGATATCTGGCAAAAGGTACCTGGTATGTGGCAGCCCGAAGCTGGGTTCTGGATGCACGGGGCAATAAGGTCTATGGTTCCTGGACAAAAATCAAGAAGATCAAGATCACTGTTGTCACACCACAGCAGCCAAAGATCAAGAATATTACTGTAGAAGGAAACACTGTGACTGTTACTTACACAAAATGCAAAAATGCCACAGGTTATGAAATCCTGCTGAGAAACAAATACAAAACCTCCGCAGGTGAGAAATATCCTGTAAAAAAACATCTGAAACGTACAGAAGGCAAAAATACCGTAACTGTAACCTTTACAAACGTAAAGAAAGGCAACTGGTATGTGACAGTACGTTCCTGGAATAGAACCTCCAAGAACAAGTCCAGAGTTTACAGTCCATATTCCACAATGAAGAAATTCAAGACAAAGAAATAGCTTCTCTTTCTTAAATGTTACAGTGAAATGATAAAACATGATATCATCTGAATATATAAAAGCAGGGCAGAAACAGTTTTAATGCTGTTTCGCCCTGCTTTTGTCTGATTTCAATGGGAATTCCCTGTAAAAAAAGGAGATTAACTGTGATATTACTTAAGCAAGAGTAAAATACGTTCCTGTTGTCCTGTTTTTTCATTAACTACATCAGCACAGATTACAAAACCGAAAGAAAAATATGTTAAACTAAAGAAAATGCCAGAGGAGGAAATGCCTTATGATAAGAAAACAACTCTTAATCGGAATACTGGCAGCTATGACTGTCGCACTGCCAACTGTCGGCATATATGCCGGTTCCGCAGAAGCCAGTGAAATCCAAAGCAGCAATGAAGACACGGTGTCCGGTAATAAAGGAGCCAGTATCGACAAAGCCGTGACATTACAGAATTCCGTAAAAATGACAGACCAAATCTCTGCGGCAGTCAATGGAGAAAATATTATGTTCAGTCCCACAAGCCTTAATTTTGCGCTGGGCATGATCGCAGAAGGTGCAAAAGGAGAGACAAAAGAAGTTCTATGTAATTACCTGGGAACCGATGATTTTGCATCTTATGCAAAGGAATATCTGAACAAGAGTGACATGCTCTCGCCACTTAAATCTTACAGATTTTGAAGCGGGAGCTTCCTGCTCAATTGCCCTTCAGGGCAAAGCTAAAACAGGCTATCCCCGCGTGTCCCGCGGTTCTT
>NZ_JAAIMY010000102.1 GCF_013300825.1 Blautia wexlerae | reverse complement strand
TTGAATTTCTCCTTTGTTTTCTTAAAAAATATCTTCTGGTACTTCTCATAGACAGGCTTACATTCCTTGCAGTCTGTCCGGCTGGCAAGAATCCCGTCAATCACTTTGCTTCGGGCTTCCTTTGGCTTCATCTGATTGCGGTAATCTGCGGCTGATTTCCCGGAAGATTCCAGAAATGCTTCTAAGTCCTCCACAGTGGAAAGCCCCTTTTGCCGGAGATAGGACAGGGCTTCGCTGACTGCCTTTAAGTCCTGTGAAGTCCCCCGGTTCTGTCCAGCCCTTGTCCAGTCCTTCCTTTCTTCCTTTCGTATCTCCATATACTTCATCAGCAGATTGAGAAGAAGTGTCGCTTCCTCCGCCGCCTTTTGTACAAGCAGTTCTTTCCGTTTTTCTCCCAGCTCGGTAATCCAGCCTTTGAGGTTTTGGATAA
This sequence comes from Blautia wexlerae, assembly GCF_013300825.1. Taxonomy (GTDB): domain Bacteria; phylum Bacillota; class Clostridia; order Lachnospirales; family Lachnospiraceae; genus Blautia_A; species Blautia_A wexlerae_B. The sequence continues at coordinate 21 of NZ_JAAIMY010000102.1, read as the reverse complement.
GCTGCCGGATGGACTTCATCA
>NZ_JAAIMY010000101.1 GCF_013300825.1 Blautia wexlerae | reverse complement strand
TCGCATACAACATCCTGACCGACCGCAAGGACATCATAAAGCCCATCGGCTTCCATAGGGAAAGCACAGCCCTGAACGATACGGACATGAAGTATCTGCTTCTTTATCTGGAAGAAACCTATGGGCTTACCAATGAGAAAAAGATTGATAATGCCATCGGGATTGTGGCGAATGAAAACAAGTACCATCCCATCCGGGACTATCTCAATACCCTTGTGTGGGACGGGACAGAACGAATCCGTTTCTGCCTACGACACTTTCTGGGGGCTGACGCAGACGATTACACCTATGAAGCGTTGAAGCTGTTCCTGCTGGGTGCAATCTCACGAGCCTTTCAGCCGGGGTGCAAATTTGAAATCATGCTCTGTCTGGTAGGCGGTCAGGGGGCTGGCAAGTCCACTTTCTTCCGTCTGCTGGCAGTCCGGGACGAGTGGTTCTCCGATGATTTGCGGAAGC
>NZ_JAAIMY010000100.1 GCF_013300825.1 Blautia wexlerae | reverse complement strand
AGCCATCATATCGGATGCTGCGTCTTATGGTAAGGCATTGTTCTTCCAGATTTACGTCCTGCCATGCCAAACCACAGGCTTCTCCAATACGAAGCCCGGCATAATAGGCTATCTGGATTGGAAGTATTGCGGCTGGGTTCTTTTTTTGAAGATACGCAAGCAGTCTTTCATAATCTTCTCGTGAAATTGGTTGGATATTTCCGTCCATGTCCTCATCCGAAAACAAATCAACTTCGTCCGTCTGATACCGCAGTTTAATATACTGCATGGGATTGAACGTAATATACTGTTTTGGAAATACTGCAAAGCGGAAAGACTGCTGCATGACTGCGGAAAAAGAATGGATGTAATCTTTGCTGTAACCCTTTCTCTCTTTTCCATCGGGATGAACTCCCCCGAAGGAAAGCAAATCAAAGAAAGATTGCAAATGCTCAGAGGTTACATTTTTTAATTTCCGTTCTGCCAGCGGATGTT
>NZ_JAAIMY010000099.1 GCF_013300825.1 Blautia wexlerae | reverse complement strand
AGCCATCATATCGGATGCTGCGTCTTATGGTAAGGCATTGTTCTTCCAGATTTACATCCTGCCATGCCAAACCGCAGGCTTCTCCAATACGGAGTCCGGCATAATAAGCTATCTGGATTGGAAGTATTGCGGCTGGGTTCTTTTTTTGCAGATAAGCAAGTAATCTTTCATAATCTTCTCGTGAAATTGGTTGGATATTTCCGTCCATATCCTCATCGGAAAACAAATCCACTTCATCCGTCTGATACCGCAGTTTAATATACTGCATGGGATTGAACGTAATATACTGCTTTGGAAATACTGCAAAACGGAAAGATTGCTGCATGACTGCGGAAAAAGAATGGATATAATCTTTGCTGTAACCCTTTTTCTCTTTTCCATCGGGATGAACTCCCCCAAAGGAAAGCAAATCAAAGAAGGATTGCAAATGCTCAGAGGTTACATTTTTTAATTTCCGTTCTGCCAGCGGATGTT
>NZ_JAAIMY010000098.1 GCF_013300825.1 Blautia wexlerae | reverse complement strand
GATTCTTTTCAAGAGCACCTTTTTGATCAGAACGGTTGGGATCACAATAATAAATGCGTGTGCGTACTTCATCATTTTTGCTATATTCCAGACTCTGCCGGTCCTGAAATTCATGCCCGTTGTCTGTAAGTATTACTTCGAAAAGTTTCTGAAACAGTTCAATTCCAAGTAACTCTGTTAAATGATCAAAAATCCTAGTTACTTCTTTCTGGGTCTGTTCTTCTAAAAGAAACATAAGCATAAGGCTACAGTTTCGAAAGAACATAGTCAGAAAGCAGGGACTGGTACCTTTTGCTCCTTCAACAGTATCCATTTCGACTACATAAACAGATTTGTTCGCTGCGATATATTCCAGGAATTCTTTATAGCTCCGGCCTTTTCGAAAACTTCTGTCTTTAAGGCTGGTAGTGGTTTTTCTTTTTCTCTGCTTGTATACCACTTTACGGCGCAGATCTATGTTTCTGGCTTGAAAAACGCCA
>NZ_JAAIMY010000097.1 GCF_013300825.1 Blautia wexlerae | reverse complement strand
CTTTCGCTTCATCACCCTAGCGTAGGTGATGCGGTCGTTTGATTCTCATTGTTTTTGATAACTTTGTTATCGATGTCTTCCTATCTTGCGTTTTATGAGATACTCTCATATCTCTTAACGTTTTGTATCAAGGATATTTGATTAACTTTAATCAAATTTCATGTATGCAGTTTTCAAGGTACATATCTGACTGATCTTTTATCAGTCATCAGAAACTTTAAATCTTTATTTAAAATCTCTCATCACTGGTAAATTCAGTTTTTTCTTTTTTTGATCTGGCGCCCACCTGCTCTCCCACACCGTCTCCAGTGCAGTACCATCGGCCGATTGGGTCTTAACCATCGTGTTCGGGATGGGAACGGGTGTTTCCCCCAACCGCATCGGCACCAGAAGGATCAACTTTTATCTCCTTGATAACTCAACAGTAAAACACATTCATTTCTCTACTTATCTTACCTTAGAAAGGAGGTGATCCAGCCGCACCTTCCGATACGGCTACCTTGTTACGAC
>NZ_JAAIMY010000096.1 GCF_013300825.1 Blautia wexlerae | reverse complement strand
TGCAGGCTGCTATGCGCAGGGCACTCTTACGCAGAGGGCGTTCCGGCAATGCTGCTTTTCCTAAAACCGAAAGCAATGTTGCCGGAAATCTATGCCGGATGTGCAGAAAGGAGGCATCCAGACATGGCGATTTTTCATTACACAGTCAAAATAGTCGGACGTAGTAAAGGGAAATCTGTTATCTCCGCTTCCGCATATCTCAATGGGGATGTGATGAAAAATAAGGAAACCGGGCGAATCAGTTATTACACTTCTAAAAAAGAAGTGGTCTACACCAGTCTGATGATGTGCGAAAACGCACCTCCTGAATGGCAGATAGTACCAGAGGAAAATATAAAACGCTTTCAGAAATCTGTCCGATACAAAAAGTCAGCAGATAAAGAAGCTGCTTTAGAAAAATTTAAAATCGCATTTCAGAAACAGAGGTTATGGAATGAGGTATTGAAGATTGAAAAAAGTGCGGATGCCCAATTTGGCAGGTCATTTGAATTTGCCCTTCCCAAAGAATGGAACAGACAGGAACAAAT